>PHFL01000073.1 GCA_002794105.1 Candidatus Thermochlorobacter aerophilus
AGCGGGTTGGCGCCCAAGCGCACGCCCAAGCGAGAGATTTCTGCCAGCCCTCGTGTAACGATAGCCGCTTTGGCATTATCACCATAGCCAATACCGTCGGCAATACCAGCGGCAATTGCCATGATGTTTTTGACCGAACCTGCAATTTCCACACCGACCAAATCGGTATTGATATACACACGAAACATCGCTGTTCTGAAGGTTTCTTGCACATACTTTGCGGTCTCTTTGCTTACGCTGGCTGCAACTACTGTCGTGGGCTGATGTCGGCTGACTTCTTCAGCATGGCTCGGTCCATACAATGCGGCAATCTGCTCTATCTTTACCTGCGGCAAGGCACTCTGCGTTACTTCCGACATTCGCATGCCTGTGCCCAGCTCAATTCCTTTAGAGACATTCACGAAAATGGTGTTGTTGAACGGGTGTGCTTTCAGCTGCATGAGTATCTCTCGCACAGCTTGTGCGGGGGTTGCCACCACTATCATATCAGCTTTGGCTGCACGATGAATATCTGATGAGATTTGCACACTGTCTGGAATTGTGATGCCAGATAAGTAGCGCTTGTTTTCGTGCCAGCGATTCAGTTCATCGGCAAACTCTTTGCGATGTGCCCAAAGAAAGACATCATGTCCTTTTTCGGCAAGCAAAATCGCTAAAGTCGTTCCCCAACTGCCTGCACCGAGCACTGCGATTGAAATGCCCATTTTCAAGATGATGTTCGTATTTTTAATGCAGCTTTGATAAAGTAACCGATGGCTTTACGCTTGCGTAAGTTGTTAGGCGCATTATCACGGTCTTAGCCAGCAGGTGCGCTGGGCTTTTTTGACGTTGCGTTTGTCCAAAAATTCTCTGTCAAACGAACTGCTATTTTAATGTTCTCATTGATTAAAACATCACCACAGTCTCAGCCTAATCTTGAGCAGGTTTTGGCTAATATACCGAACGCATCGGTAGATGATAGCGGGAAGTGGTTGCAAACGCTCATTGATGCGCTACGTCCGAAAAAAGGAGAGGCTTTTGAAGAATCTGCTAAACGTTTAGCCACGCTGACCTACACGCTGCGCACTTCGCCAGAGCTACTGCTTCATGTGCGAAACTATGTGCGTTTTCAAGTTGAGCGGTGCAACTATGTGCGTCTATTTACTGAGGTTGGTGTAGCTGTTCATGCCAGTTTCATCTCGGAAGTTTTTAGGCGCATTGGCGGAACATTTTTGCCACCCTTGGCTCATCCTAACGACATGCTGGACTTTCTGGAAGAATGTTTCCCAGAGAAGACCGACCACCAATGGGTTAGGGCTATTCCAAGTTCCACTTGGGTTGAATTGTGGCAACTGTTAGATGCAGACGGGGTAATGACTTCGTCTGGCACACTGCAGTTTGCTCTGGCTCAATCTATCCTTATTCTTTCATATCGTGCTGTATCTATGGGGTTAGAGCCAGAACTTCTTGCTTGCATGCCATCTTTTGACTATGCTCGTTCCCCATTTATCCTTTTGGGTCAGGAGGTTGGAAACTACATTGAGCTGTATGAGAAATTTTTGATTTCACCTGAAAAAGTTGAAGAGTCACAACTGGTGTCGCAGTATGAACATGCACTTGGCACGATTGTTGCCTGTTGTGAGCTTTTGGAGGCAATTCGTGAAAGTCAAATTGTCAAGGGTGTTAGCATTCAGCGCGTATATCTGCTTTATCGGATTCGCCGCACTGTAGAGCGCCTGAAGATGCTCTTGCGTTTAACTTCGCCGCTTGAGCAAGCCAACCGCGCCACACTTGTCGTCGACTTTTTCAAGGAACTGATTCGTGAAATCAATCTTCGGCGCAATTTAGGGGAGCACTTTCGGGAAAATACCAGTCTGCTTGCCTATAAGATTGCTGAGCACACCAGCCAAACAGGTGAACGCTACATCACCACTACACGTCGGGAGTACATAGAATTTATTCTTGCTGCAATGGGCGGTGGTTTTGTCATCGCCTTTACAAACTGGGTAAAGTTTATCATTGCTTACCTCAATGCAGCGCCGCTTATCAGCGGACTGCTTTACAGCATCAACTATGCGGGCAGTTTTATTACCATGCAAGTCTTTCATTTTTCTCTGGCAACCAAACAGCCTGCCATGACGGCTTCCGCCCTTGCCCGTTCCCTTGACTCGAGTGATTCAGAAAAACTTAATCTTGAGACGGCGGCAGACCTCATTACCAAAATTTCTCGCAGTCAGTTTGCTTCATTCTTAGGCAATTTGATTGTTGTCATTCCGCTTGCCTTTGCGCTTTCTTGGCTGTGGTATTTGATTTCGGGGTCTCATATCGCAAATGAACAAAAAGCTTTGAGCACCTTGGCATCCTTTCATCCGTTCAAATCTCTGACCGTATTTTATGCAGCACTCACTGGCGGGATTCTTTACCTAGGCGGCTTTGTGACAGGCTACTTTGATAACTTCGTTGCATACTCGGACTTTCGGCAGCGGGTTGAACAGCATCGTGTTTTGCGAAGAATCTTGCCACCGGCTTGGCTTACGCGCGCTGCTCACTACCTTGAGGAGAACTTAGGTGGATTGATGGGCAATCTCTTCTTAGGCTTTGCTTTGGGCATGACACCAATTATTGGCGTCATTACCGGCTTACCACTTGATGTTCGCCATGTTACGATTGCCGCAGGCGGCTCAGCGATGGCAGTTGCACAGCTGTGGAAAGAGCTTACTGCATGGGATTATGCAATGATTGCACTTGGCGTCTTTTTCGTTGGTCTCATGAATTTTTTGTTTAGCTTTGGGTTATCACTCGTGCTGGCACTGAGTTCTCGCCGCGCCAATTTCAAGCAGGGACGTGCCCTTATCCATATAGTATGGCAACGCTTTAAGACTCATCCCCTGCAATTTTTCTTTCCGCCAAAGACAGCATCATAGTCTTAGCTGATTTGCTATCAGGCTTATTATCAGTGTTCCTTAGGGATAGTAGCGCTGACTGTGTTAGTGCTGTGCTTGCAAAAGCTTTTTACTTTTGCTTGGAGAAGAAGTTTACACGATTTTCTGTGCCCAATCGTAGGCGCTGGATGTTTGAGCGGTGCGTGTAGATAATCCCTAATGCAATGGCGCTGCCTACAATAATCAAGTTTACATCCAAGCTGTCGTGAATAAGATGCGATGCGCCAAAAAGATGCACTTCATAGTCAATGCCGTCTGTGCCAACCAGATGTTTGCGCAGCGCTACAATCAGCGGAAAACACAAAGCGGCTAACATGGAAGCCACCGACACATAGCGTGAGACCAGCATGATGATGAAAAATATCGCCATCGTAATTGCCATCGTAACAGGTGCAATGCCAAACATAATCCCTGCTGCAGTGCTCACTCCTTTTCCACCACGAAAATCTGCAAATATCGTATAGACATGCCCAATCACTGCTGCTGTGCCTGCCAGCAACTGCAGCACGACTTTGTTCATTTCTGGTAGCTTATCCAGCTGATTGTAAGTAAAAAATCCAACCACCCATAAGACTACCACGATGCCTTTGAACATGTCAACAAGCGTTACCAGTAACCCTGCCTTCCAGCCCAACACTCGAAACGCATTTGTACCACCTGCATTACCGCTTCCATACTGACGAATGTCAATACCTTTCAGCCACTTGCTCAAAATAATGCTTGTAGGGATAGACCCAATCAGGTAACTTACAACGAGAATAGTCGCAATAGAAAGCATAGTTGTTGAGATTTTCTTGATTTTCGTCTGCGATTTCTCGGTGCAAAGTTCAAGTTATTGCGAAAAAATTTCTTAGCCAAATCCATGGAGTAGGCTTAAACTTGCTATCGGTACTCAAGTTCTATAATTTTTCGCCTCATTGTGTTAAAAACCTATCCACTCTAATTTTTGCATCTATGGCGTGGGAATCTATCCTCTTTATTGGTGCTACCTTAGTAGCCATGCTCATGATTGCTCGGCTTGTCAATCAGTTCATTTTCAAGGCGAGCATGACGGAAGTCATTTCAAAAGAAGATAAGAGTGCACTCGGTATTGCCTTAGCCGGATTTTTGTTTGGTGTGGTGCATATCACGGCAGAAGTCTTAGCAGGCGAGGGACATCAGAGTTGGCTGGTTGATGCAGGACTTGTGGCGCTTTGGGGACTTGGTGGCATTACTTTGCTAACTCTCCTGTCACTTTTTGGCTTCAAACTCTTTCATGGCGTCGATTACATGCAAGAGGTGCAAAAAGGCAATGTTGCAGTCGGCATCGTAGCAGCAGCCCGCTTCATTGCCACATCCATGGTTATTGCAGCTGCCGTCTCAGGCGAGAACACTACGACAAGTAGTGCTCTAGTGACCGAAGGTAGCGCAGCGCTGGCTTCGTTTGTTTTTTTCTTAGTTGGGCAACTGACTTTGATTGTGGTCACTTGGCTCTTTCGCTTTCTTACCTCATATGACGACGCCAAAGAACTTGCTAGCGGTAACATTGCTGCCGCACTCAGTTACTCTGGTTTAATGATTGGCATTGGCATTGCCATCCATAAAGGCATTAAAGGCGAGTTTATTGGCTATGCCACTGGTCTTTTGTCGTATGCAAAATCCATGAGTGTAGTGATTGCGTTCTACCCTATTCGCCAGTTTTTGGTGCAAGGGTTGCTCATTGGCGGCAGTTTTGCCCTCTACGGTGGCACACTCGACCAAGAAATTAGCCGTGATAGAAATATTGCAGCGGGAACAATTGAAGCCATGGCTTACATTAGCACGGCTTTGCTCATTACACGGTTGCTTTAAGAGGTCATCTATCCCGGTGTGCTGCTTGGATTTGCTTTGGTAATGTGTTAAAACAAGTTTGTCATGCCACACTTACTGACTCGCTTTGCACGCGGCACGGTCGCCTACCAAGAAGCCTATCAACAGTTTGCCGAAGAGCTCTACCGCACCAACATCCTCAGCGACCCATGGCTCTATGGCGAAGAGCGTTTTTTGCTTGAGCCGATTCTGCTTTCAGACTCGGAGTTGCAAGCGCTCTATGCGGCTGCAGAAGCTATCGGACAAGCTTATCATGAACTGGCACAATTGGTCTGGCAGCAGCCTACATACCTTGACACATTTTTTCACTTGACTCCATATCAGAAACTTATGTGGCTGACTTCTGGCGGCAGTTGGCACTTTATTGCTCGCCTTGATGTCTTTCAGGAAAAAGGTGGCGGTATCAAAATCTGTGAGATGAACAGCGACACACCCAGCGGCGAAGCCGAAGCTGTATTGCTCAATAAACTTCTGCATCCTTTTGCACCGGGTACTCTCGACCCCAATACACAGCTTGAACCCGCTTTCATGACAGCTCTGCAAGTGGCTTATCAAGCCGAAGCCAATCGTCCGAAAGCCACACCAACCGTTGGCATCATCTATCCTACTGACTTGCCTGAAGATTTATCTATGATTTTGCTCTACAAAAGCTGGTTTGAGAAGCAGGGATTCAAAGTTGTGTTGGGCTCGCCATTTAATTTGCACAAGACGGCAGAGGCACTTTGTCTTTTCTCGCAGCCTGTGGATATTGTTATCCGACACTACAAAACTGATTGGTGGGGCGAACGCCAGCCCATCTGGCACGATGAAGAAGAGTATCTTGACCCATACCCCATGCATCGCGAGCTTTTAGCGATTCTTGAAGCCGAAGAAGCTGGTCAAGCTGTCGTGCTAAATCCTTTTGGGGCTGTACTGACACAAAACAAGCTCAGTATGGCTTTTTTCTGGGCACATCTTTCTGCGTTTTCTCCAGATACGCAAGCTGCTATCAAGGCGTATATTCCTCCAACCTATCGGCTGGCTGATATGAGCATAGATACTTTGCTCTGTGAGCAGGAAAAATGGGTCTTGAAATCCGATTACGGATGCGAAGGTCAGGAGGTGATTATCGGCAAGTTTGTCACACCAGAAATGTGGAAACTTTCTTTGGAGCAAGCCATAAAAGAGCATTGGATTGTTCAACATTTTTTTGAAGCGCAACCTCTGGCAGCAGGTGGAATTGCTAACTTTGGTGTGTATCTCATCGGCGGAAAAGCCTGTGGCTTATATACGCGTGTCTCTGGCGGAGCGACTGACTATACCACGCCTTGTGCCGCAGTTTTTATCACCTCAAGCCTTTGATTAACGAAGTAGCAGCGTATGCAAAAAGACGAGCTTTCACAGTTTGGCGCCCCATGGTGGCAAGAGATGATTTCACGGCGCGAAGCCAACAAACGTCTTGCAAAATTGGCAGCACTTTCTGTCGTCCTCTCCAGCCTCGGTCTTTTTCAAGGCTGCGACGTTGATGATGAGACCGAAGTCAGTGTCGACACCACTGAACTGCAGCGTCAAGAAGGCTGGAATGTAGGTTCGCCTGATACGCCGCTTGTCTTACAAGGCAAGACATCGCAAGACAGCTTGAACTCACTGAGTTGGGTAGCTTACTTAGAGCCTGAAACCCTACTGAAAGCCTACGAACCTACGCGTGCTGATTTGAAGCCATTTGTGGTGTCAACTTTAGTGCAGTCGCTCTCGCAGCCTTCGCTAAGGAGTCAGATGGCGCCGGTTTTCACGCCCGATATGCAAGCGGCTTACTCGCGAGGGCTGGGCATGAAAGAGCTGCTCAAGCAAAGTCAAAATCCTGACCGCATTGCTTTGTTTGTCGATATTGCTGGGGCAGAAGCCGTCGCTTTCGGTGCAGCGCTGGCAGATGTGGCACACTTGGTCATTGGCTTTGATAATTGGCCTCATCCGATTGGCGTTGTGCCCTCGCATCAGACTTTAGGCGCTATGCTCTATTTTGCCGAAGAAGTCTCGCGTAAAGCCAAAAACCGTCCCGAGAAAGCCTCGACAGTATTTTTGCTTGATAGCAATCGGCTTTTACCTTATGACGAGAATACCGATGCTGATACCAAATTCGATAACCGATACATGGCTAAAGTGCCCTCTGCTGACAATCTCAAAAAACTCGGGTTCCAGAGTGTGCTGTATTGCTCACCTGATGAACGTCGGCAGCAGGAGTTAGATGACCTCAATGAGGATTTTGCAAGTTACACCGAGAATGGCTTGACTGTATCCATGATTAACTTATCGGACTTCAAGCCTCAAACTCGTGCTGATGCCGAAGTTGCCAATGCCACAACTTCTACTTTGCCCAAGGCAGCAGTAGATTCCACGCAGCTTAGCACTGGCAGTTCAGCTAGTGAGAGTCGCATCGCCATGTTTCCGACCTACCACTATGGTGGCTTTCCCGGTTTTGCTCCATGGTTTTTCTATTACTATCCGATGTTTATACCGTCGCCTATCTATTATCCGCGCTACGACCCTGCTTACTATAGCCGTCTGTCTTCGCCTTCTTCTATTTCGCAACCAAACTACACGCCTGTTCGCCGACCGACCATTTTCTCCGGACGGGCGACAGGTGCCGTCAGTGGCATCGGACGTGTTAAACCGACTGGTTTTGGTCGGGTCTCCATGCGTGTCTCCTCAAGCACAGGACGCATTACAGGGATTCGCGCTGGGCGATTCGGCTCGTTTGGACGCAGTCGTAGCAGCTCTTTTTCATAAACTGCAAACCTTCTTTCAGCCATGACTCGACGCGGATTTTTGTCAAAACTTTTCGGTACGCGCCGCCCGCAAGAAATGGCTTTTTTTGCCATCCAAGTCGCTTTCAATTACTACGGCAAAGAAACTCTTCGCAGCGAACTTCATCGCCTCATCGCAGAAAGTGTTCATGATGAGACGCCTGAAGAAAAACGCCGTTTCTTCAAGCGCCTGACCTCAAAATTGCAAGAAGCCATACCCTATTTTGAGTATGGCTACTGGGATTTTATCACCGATGCTGAAGCTGCCGAGCGCGAATTCAACCACTGGATTAACGACATTGAAGCCAATATGGCTACCGAAGAAGAAGAAGTTGCTGAAAAGGTCGATGAGGTCATGCGCCTTAGCAGTTCAAAATACTATGTGGTCATTTCGTTAATTTTTCTCCTGGAAGCCTCGCCGATGCTCGACGACCTTGCCGCACTCATTGATGAAATTCCTGAAGAAGCCTTCGCCGACCGAGAAACCTTTGCTAAACTCATCGCCGCTATTAACTACTTCGACTTCGAGTATTGCTTTGGTGATGCTGTCTACATCATGCCCGGCAATGAACAAGACGGAATTTCTTACGAAGACCTTGCAGGCGAAGGCTGGGAATACCTACGCTTGATTAGCTAAGTCGTGTTGAAAAATGAATGTGTAGGTTTCGCTGCACTGTTCTCTTACCATTCCATTCCGAGCGCCAGCGAGGAATCCATCATGGATGCTTCATCATGCTACGCTTCTTCAGCATGACAAGTTGAGGATGGTAAACCTCACCCTGTTGTCCCTCTCCTTGCAAAAGGAGAGGGACGTCTGCGCCAGCAGACAGGGTGAGGTCAATCCAGCGTGGATGCTTCGCTGCGCTGACGCTCCGTTCAGCATGACGAGGCGATGTCATTCCGAGCGTAGCGAGGAATCCAGTTGTGGATGCTTCGCTTCGCTCAGCATGACAAAAAGGAGAATGCGCTTTGTTCAGCAGGATAGGGGCAGTCCTGCTGAACGCTCTTGCTTGGTCATTACTTAATGAGCATCATTTTGCGAGTCTCGCTAAATGAGCCAGCCTGCAAGCGATAGAAATACATGCCGCTGGGCAATGCGGTTGCATCAAAGTTTGCAACATAAACCCCAGCCGGCTGACGCGCATTAACAAGCGTGGCCACTTCACGACCGAGCACATCATAGACCTTCAGGCTTACTTGTGAAGACTGTGGAATCGCATACCGAATCGTGGTGCTGGGGTTAAAGGGGTTGGGGTAATTCTGCTCCAACACATACCCTGACGGACGCTCGTTACTTAGCCGCTCGACAGAAGCGATGTCAGTTAGCTGAATCGTTGTAACCGTACCACTGACTTCATTGGCGACAACCAAGAGCGGACGACCGTTCGGACTCAAATTGCCCGGAATGACAAGCAAACCTTCTGCTCCCAAGTCACCTACGCGGTCAGCAGCCACAGGACCAGCGGCAGCGCCAACCAACACCGTGCTGGCACTGGGCGTTACA
Organism: Candidatus Thermochlorobacter aerophilus; assembly: GCA_002794105.1. Classification (GTDB taxonomy): domain Bacteria; phylum Bacteroidota; class Chlorobiia; order Chlorobiales; family Thermochlorobacteraceae; genus Thermochlorobacter; species Thermochlorobacter aerophilus. The sequence goes on from PHFL01000073.1 coordinate 9,057, forward strand.
TTGAAATTGCGATTGTTGATGTAGCTAACAAAGCGTGGTGCAGTGGGAGAGGTGATGTTGTAAATCATCACGCCGCCAATACGCTCCAAGCCAATGAATGCGTATGTGCTATCGCCGATGCGTGCAATTTTGATATCTTCAGGTTCAGGACCTTTGTCATCACTGCGGTTATCGAGCGCATTGCTGGTGTTGGTCGCATTAAAATTTGCGGGAAAGCGTGCCGCAGTGATGCGCTCAAACTCATCACCACTGTCATAGACACGCACTAAGGAATCTGCATCCACGCGGAAGATGGAGAAGGAGCGACCGCCAAAACATTGCAAACTGCGATAGAGTCCGTTGGGCGTAGTGTCGGGCAGGGCAATAGAGATGTTCAGGCGTCCCAGCAAGGAATCGCGGCGAATGCCAGTAGTGCGTGAGGTATCGCCAAATACGGCAGGGTCTAATCGGATGCTGGGGGCGCCGGCGCGTATTTCAGGCTCATTGGTGCCAGCGTAGCCATCGCGGGCGTCGCCTTCGTTGGCAGTAACGATAAAGGTGCGTCCGCCCACGCTGTAGGCGGCAATGCCGTCAGGTTGATAGATTCCAAACACTGGTCTTGGCGCAATGTTGATAGCGCCCGTGCCGCCAACCCCATCGCGGTCGCTGGGGTCTAACCCAAAGCCCGGGAGATTATGGTTTTTCAGCCCTAAGCCACGAATCCCAATCAAAGAAGCGGTGCTGATGCGGATGAGTGCGATGGCGTTATTTTCTTGGCAGACCACATAGGCAGTATCGCCTTGAACCGCGATATACTCTGGCTCTAAGTCTTGAGCGGCAGTAGCACGAGGACCATAGATGCGAACGCCGCGAGCACGCAAAGCCGCTTCCTGACCGTTGAGCGAGCGGAAATCAACTGTGCGTACATTAGCTTGAGTAAGAGCTTGCACGCCTGCCGCTGGAATCTCAATGATGCTAACAGAACCTTCAGGGTCAATGTTGCCAGCATTGTAATTATTGGGCTCGCCTTCGTTGGCAACCAACACATAGCGTCCATCGGGCGTGAAAGTAAGCATGTCAGGCAAGGCGCCTACCTGAACTGAGGCAAGCGGTGGGGTGGTTGCGCCAGCCGTAGCGGCACGACAGAAAAACACTCTACCGGGCTGCTGACGATTAGTGGAATCGACAGCGACAGCCAGCACGCCATCACGCACATCAATGCTGTTCGGTGAGCCTGTTGTAAAACGAATTGAATCAATCAGGCGAGGCGTGGCAGGTTGCGAAAGTCAAGCACATAGACATTTTCGCCAACGCTATTAACCACGAACAAGCGGCGGGAAGGCGGGTCGTAAGCCAAAATCTCAGCCGAACGCGGGTCGCTGCTACGGTAAATCCCCGTGCCCCACGACCCGAGCACAGTAGGAGAAAGTTGTGCTACAGCATTCGGCACATCACAGAGGAAAAGCGAACTGAAAGCAAAGAAGCTAAGGGTAAAAAATTTGAAAGTTTGTGTCATAACAGGAAAACGGTTGATAACTTTGCATTTTGCATGATGTGTATGCAGCAAAGATATGGCTTGCAAAGTTAACTGGATGTTAATTCAGCGTAGACTTGTGGTGAGTGGTAGAAAAATGCGTATGTAGAACTTTCAATCCATTTTGAAAGTTTTGAAAGATGCAATGACGGATTTGACGCTAAGCGAAGCAAAAGCAAAGTTCATTCAGGCGTGGGGTGTACTGGGGTCGAACTGGGGCATCAGCCGAACGATGGCGCAGATTCATGCGCTGTTGCTGGTCTCGGTAGAGCCGCTGAGTGCCGAAGACATTATGCAAACCTTGGGCATTTCGCGAGGCAATGTCAATATGACACTGCGCGAGCTCATCGATTGGGGGCTGGTGCATCGCGAACTTAAGCCGGGAGAGCGAAAAGAATTTTTCGTTGCTGAAAAAAACATCTTTGAGGCGGCAAAACTTATTGCCCGAGAACGCCGACGACGCGAGCTTGAGCCGCTACTCAAAGTCATTGATGAAGTGAAGCATGTTAAACCCGAAGAAAGTGAAGATTACCAAAATTTCAGTCAAGTGGTCAGGGATTTGGAAAAGTTTGCGAAAAATGTCGACCACGCTATCGAAAAAGTCGTCAAAGCCGATGAGAGTTGGTTTTTCGGCTTCTTTAGCAAGCTCTTCAAGTGAGTGAAATGGGCAAAGCGTGAAGTCAAAACAACAAAACGAACACAAGAGGAGGCAACACAAGGACCCCTATTTTTGAGCAGCAGGGGCAAACCATGCAGTCGCCAGTCTCTGCCGCTGAACCGATTTTTACAATGCAGAGCAAATGCTTAGCTTAGTATTTTTTTGAACCTAAAATTCAGAAAAACTTTTAATCTCTATGATTGAACACATACAGCCTTCGGAAGAACTTGCCAACTACGGTAAATACCTATGCAAGATTAACTCTCCTGACGACCTGAAGAAATTTCCACTCAAAGAGCTGCCAGCCATTGCTCAAGAGTGTCGAGAGTTTATCATTGACGTTGTCTCACAATATGGCGGGCACTTTGGTGCCAATCTCGGGGCAACCGACATTACGGTGGCGTTGCACTATGTCTATCACACGCCGAAAGACCTACTGGTCTGGGATGTGGGACATCAGGCGTATGTGCATAAAATCTTAACGGGACGGCGCAGCGTCTTTCATACCAATCGCCAATACAAAGGCATTTCTGGTTTCCCAAAGCGTAGCGAAAGCATTTACGACACATTTGGCGTAGGGCATGCTTCTACATCTATTTCGGCGGCGGCAGGTATGGCTGTCGCACGCGACCTACGCAAGCAAGATCATAAAATCGTAGCCGTCATTGGCGATGGTGCCATGACAGGCGGTATGGCATTCGAGGGACTAAACCACATAGGGCATCTCAAAACTGATGTGCTCGTTATCCTTAACGATAACTGCATGTCTATTGACCCCAACGTAGGTGGATTGAAAGAATACCTGACGGACATCACAACGAACTCGACCTACAACAAAATTCGCCGTGATATTTGGGACATTCTTAGCCGTATGGATAATGAGCTGGGAGAACGAGCACGGCAATTTATCCGCAGTCTGGAGCAGGGACTAAAAGCGGCATTGACTCCCGGACAATTCTTCGAAGCCTTAGGCTTCCGCTACTTCGGACCAGTGGATGGGCACGATGTGATACACCTGGTAGAGTTGCTGCGCGAATTGCGTGAGATGCCACATCCGAAATTGCTACACATTGTAACCATCAAAGGCAAAGGATATAAGTTGGCGGAAGAAGACCAGCTTAAGTGGCATGCACAAAGCTCAGCATTTGATAAAATTACAGGTAAATCGCTCAAAGCCCCGAACCCTAATGCACCGCCGCTCTATCAGGATGTGTTTGGCAACACCATTACCGAGCTGGCAAAGATGGATGAGCGCATTGTGGGCATCACAGCAGCCATGCCGTCAGGCACATCCTTGAAATTCTTGGAAAAAGTATTTCCTGAACGCTTCTTTGATGTAGGGATTGCAGAGCAACATGCAGTAACCTTCGCTGCAGGCTTGGCAACACAAGGATTTAAGCCAGTAGTAGCAATTTACTCCACATTTTTACAACGCGCCTACGACCAGATTATCCACGACGTGGCTTTGCAGAACCTCAATGTCATCTTTGCCATGGATAGGGCTGGATTGGCAGGTGCAGACGGTCCAACCCATCATGGTGCCTTTGACCTCTCCTACCTGCGGCTCATCCCTAACATGGTCATCATGGCACCAATGAATGAGCAGGAACTACGCGATATGCTCTACACTGCTGTTAAGTATGATGCTGGACCAATTGCGGTGCGTTATCCGCGTGGCAATGCCGTTGGTGTACCTATGCGAAAAGAATTTACACTGCTGGAAATTGGCAAAGGTGAGCTTTTGCGCCATGGAAACGACATTGCCTTTTTGGGCATCGGCGTCATGACCAATCACGCCATGAAAGCCGCAGACCTACTTGCTGAACAAGGCATTTCTGCTGCTGTAGCCAACATGCGCTTTGTCAAACCGCTCGACACGGCACTAATCGATGAACTTTGCGGAAAGTATGAACGCCTTGTAACTGTGGAAGAAAACACCATCAAAGGTGGGTTCGGCAGTGCCGTCATAGAGTACTTGCAAGAAAAAGGATACAGTAACAAGGTGCTAGTGATTGGTTTGCCAGACCGCTTCATTGACCACGGTCAACCTGCAGAGTTACACAAGGAGGTGGGATTAGACCCACAAAGCATTTGCCAGCGCGTCTTGCAGTTCATGGGCGTAGAAACGCTGCAAGTTATCGCAAAATAAAAGCCTCATCTGGCAAGGCATTCAAAAAGGCAGTAGCAACACTTAGCGAACAGCTGGCTGAAGTTGATATGTATGCACGAGCCACTTGAGTAGCCCTTTGCAGGCGTCGTCTAAAAGGTCGAGCATGTATTCAAAATCTTGCTCATCGCCGTAGTAAGGGTCGGGCACTTCATCGACAGTAGGGTGAGCCGAAAAGCTCATCATCAACTTCAGCTTATGCTGATACTCAGAGGGACACATGCGACGCAAGTTTTCCAAATTGCTACGGTCCATAGCAATAATCCAGTCGTAGGTGTCAAAGTCTTTGCGATGTACTTGTCGGGCTCGATGGGCGGAAATGTCAATACCACGCTGAGCCGCCGCAGTCTCTGCCCGAGGGTCGGCAGGCTCACCAATGTGATAGCTGGCAGTGCCAGCGGAATCAACTTCGAAGTAAGAGAGCAAATTTGCTTCAGCAAGCTGTTTGCGAAAAACACCTTCAGCAGAAGGCGAGCGGCAAATGTTGCCTAAGCATACAAACAGGATGCGAATAGGCTTAGCCGCATGAGCATTTGACGAAGTCATTTAACGAGCTTTGAGATTTCTTTAAAAACAGGGGTGCCAGCCACACGCAGCAGCTCAAAGAGCGACATTTCTGTGCTGGTTAGTCTGGCGCCCAAATCTTTCATGCGTGAAAGACCAAGCTGACGGTTTTCTGGCGTGCGCGATGAGACCGCATCAGCAACCACCTCCACCTCATACCCACTGCGAAGCAAATCCGCCACCGTTTGATAGACACAAATATGCGACTCAATACCGGCTACCAACAGCTGCTTGCGACCGAGCTTGCTTAGCTCCTCATTAAACGCAGGCGCCCCGCAGCAGCTAAAACTCATCTTCGTAATCGGTTGGAGATTGGGAATGAGCGATTTAATTTCAGGCGAAGTCTCACCAAGACCCTGTGGGTATTGTTCCGTTAGCAAAATCGGTAGCCCTAAAAGCTGTGCACCTTGTATCAAGCGCTTGAGATTGAGAAACAGTGTCTCTTTCTCATGCATCAAGGTCGCAAGTTTGCCTTGCACATCAATGACAAGCAGGGCGGTTTGGTCAGGTTGAAGCATGGCAATAGAATTGGACCTAAGTAACTACATTGAATCCCAGAGTATATTACAAAATCATGCGCAAACTTCATGAGCCGAACAGACTTAATGACCATGCACGGTCAGATGACCAGAGCGAAGCTTAGACAAACTCAAAAGCGTGCTATGAAACACTTCATGAAGTGCTTAGTGCTGCTCAGCCTGTGGCTCTGGATATGTCCGATGCTTGCAGCACAGTCGGTGCGTTTGGATAAAGGGGCAAGAGCAATTGGAGTCGGCGGCGCCTTTACAGGTCTGGCGAATTCGGCATTTGCCCTGTTCTACAATCCTGCAGGCTTGATGCTACTCTCCTCACGCGAAGTGAGTTTTTTCTACGCTCAACCTTTTGGACTGACAGAGTTGGCGGATTTCTGTGCCGTCTATGCTGACCCGCAGACGCTACCACAAGGGTTTGGGGCATTTGGCGCCGCCGTGCGACGATTCGGCTTTGAGCTCTACAACGAGACTGCACTATCCATAGCGTATGCAAATGTCTTTGAGCGCCGCTTCTTTTTCGGCGTGAATCTCTCTTATCAACTGACTGCCGTGCAAGGCTATGGCAATGCGGGTGCATTCGGTGTAGATGCAGGCATTTTGGTGCTGATTACGCCAGAGTTATCGCTGGGCGTATCGGCTATCAATCTCAATCGCCCATCAATGGGCATATCGAGCGAACCCTTGGCGCAAGTGTATATGGCAGGATTGTCGTATCGGTTGCTAAAAAATTTGCGAGCATTTCTCGATGTAGAGAAAGATATTCGCTATCCACTCTCGTTCAAATCTGGCTTGGAGTTCGATGCCGTGCAGTATGTCTCGCTGCGAGCAGGATTTAGCACCGAACCGCAACGCATTTCAGGCGGCATCGGCGTGCATTACGCTATGGTTGATGCAGACTATGCGTTTCTGACCCATCCTGAGCTGGGGCTTTCGCATCACCTGACGCTGTCGCTGCGGCTGGGCGGCACCAGCGAAACCGCGCAAGACGACTTCGACCGACTCATTGACGAAGCCTTCATGGTCAAGCCGCCCATCAAAGAAGGAGAGCGCATCAATCTCAACACGGCAACATTTCAAGACCTGATGCGCTTGCCCAGAATGACCCGAGCACTTGCCGACCACATTTTGCGCTACCGTCAGGAATACAAACGCTTTGAAAGTGTAGAAGAACTTAAAAATATCCGTGGCGTCAGCGAAGTGCTCTTTTCCGCTTGGCAAAGATTCCTATTTGTGGAACCATAGAACGATGTCGCCTGCTTGATGCAAAATTGCACTATTTCAAAACGCTGTGAATAAAGCCGCCGCCCAAGACATCCTGTTGGTCGTAGAACACGACGGCTTGTCCTGGTGTAATGGCGCGCTTTGGGGCATCGAACTGCACTTCAATCATGCCGTTTGGCAATGGCGTAATGGTGCAAGGTTCAGGCGTGTCTTTGTAGCGAATTTTGGCAGTAGCACGAATTGGAGCGTTCAACTCATCAAAGGCAATCCAGTTGACTTGCGAGGCAATCAGACCGCGGTGCAGAAGCGATTCACGCTTGCCTACCACGATGGTATTGGTCTCATATTGAATCTCTGTTACATAAACCGGCTCCGGTGTTGTGAGCCCTAAGCCCTTGCGTTGACCGATGGTGTAAAAAGGATAGCCCCGATGCTTGCCTAAGATGCGACCGGATTCATCGACGATATTGCCGCCAGAGACTTTTTCAGCTAAGCCGGGCACGGTTTCTTTTAGGAAACGCTCATAGTCGTTGTCGGGGATAAAGCAAATTTCATAGCTCTCGCTTTTGTCAGCAACCTTCAAGCCGAATTGACGCGCAAGCTCGCGCACTTCAGGTTTGGTCATTTCAGCAAGTGGAAAAATCGTCTTGGACAGAGCTCGCTGAGAAAGTCCCCAAAGCACATAACTTTGGTCTTTGTGTTCGTCTTTACCTTTCGAGAGTCGGTAGCGACCATTTTCGTAGCGCACACGTGCATAGTGTCCAGTAGCGATGTAGTCGGCGCCTAAGAGTTCTGCCCGTTGCAAAAGTGAATCCCATTTGACTTTGGTATTACACATCACGCAAGGGTTTGGGGTGCGACCGTGCAAATACTCTTCCTTGAAATACTCTATGACGGCGGCGCCGAAGTCATCACGGAAATCAATCGTGTAGTGCAAAAATCCCTTCGCCATCGCCACACTGCGCGCATCGTTGATAGATTCCAGCGAGCAGCAACCGGTCTCTTTCTGCGAACTTTTGCCTAAGCCAGCCATGTCATAGTCCCATGTTTTCATCGTAATGCCAATCACTTCATAGCCCTGTTCGACAAGCAGGCATGCTGCAACTGACGAATCCACGCCGCCAGACATGCCGACCACAACCTTTTTTTTCTGACTCATGTTGCCAAGTTTAAGTTTGTTGGAACATCCTGCCGAGAAAACACTGCCCATGCAAGAATCGTTTGAGACCGTGCGCCACAATATAGCGCTGAACTTAGCAAACACATGTGATACCTTTCAGCAGAGTTTAAGTCATCACTTTTGATTTCACCTGTCTGGTGCCTAACTTCTCGGCACACACAAACACTCATCAATGTCCAGTTTCCAATTAACTAAGACAGTTATGAACCATGTTTTCGATTGAGACCCTTGCGGCAGAACGACGCACAATTACACCACCAGAGTGGCTACGGCAAAACGCGGTGATTCAAGATTATGAGGCACTCTACCGCTACAGCATTTCTGCGCCTGAAAAGTTTTGGGAAAGCATTGCAAACGAACTGTGGTGGCAGGAAAAGTGGCACACGGTGCTGAAGTTTGAGCCGCCGCATCACGAGTGGTTTGTCGGTGCAAAGACTAACATCACGGTCAATGCACTGGATAGGCATGTAAGTAGCCATCGGCGCAATAAAGTTGCAATAATTTGGACAACAGAAAGCGGCAAAGAAGTTGTGGTCACATATGACCAGCTGTTGCGGCGTGTCTGTCAGGTTGCCAATGCGCTCAAGCGGGCAGGCGTAAAGAAAGGCGACAGGGTCATTATCTACATGCCGCTGACCGTAGAAGGGATGTATGTGATGCTGGCATGTGCACGCATTGGGGCATTGCACTCGGTCGTATATGCTGGCATGGGCGTCAGCGCCTTGCGAACACGCATTGAAGACAGTCAGGCAAAAATCGTGTTCTGTGCCGATGTTACTTACCGCGCAGGCAAAACCATCAATCTCAAAAGTATTGTCGATGAAGCCGTCAAAGATATCGAGTTCATCGAGAAAATTGTGGTCTTGCGTCGTCAAGAACCAAAACAAGAGCTGACATCGACACGTGAAGTAGATTTCTTTGAATTTATTGAGCAGGAACCGCAGTGGTGCGAAGCCGAAATTGTCGATGCCGAACATCCGCTGTTTATTCTCTACACCAGTGGTACAACAGGCAAGCCTAAAGGCGTGGTGCATGTTCATGGTGGCTACATGGTCGGCACCTACTATCTCTCGCATGCGTTTTACGACATCAAAGAAACAGACATCTTTTGGTCAACCTCTGACATCGGCTGGATTGTCGGGCACAGTTACATTGTGTATGGACCGCTTATCAACGGGGCAACGGTGCTGGCACGAGAAGGCGCAATTGACTATCCACATCCGGGCATCGTATGGCAAACCATTGAGCGCTATGGCGTTAATCTCATGTTTACTGCACCAACCTCGATTCGCCTTTTCATGAAGTATGGCGAAGAGCATATCAAAAAGTTCGATATCAGTTCACTGCGCCTAATTGCCTGTGCAGGTGAGCCATTAAATCCTGAAGCGCATCAGTGGGCGCAAGACCATATCGTCGGCGAAAGAGGGTTCGTGGTCGATAATTGGTGGCAAACGGAGATTGCCTCACCCGTGATTGGGACGCTCCCAGCATTCAAAGCCAAACTTGGTAAAGTCGGCAAACCATTGCCAACTGCTGTGGTCGATATCGTAACCCCAGAAGGCAAGCCAGTGGCGCCAAATCAAGGCGGGCTGTTGGTCCTGCGCCGTCCATTGCCATACATGATGCGCACCGTCTGGGGCGACGATGAACGATACCGCAAATACTGGGAAGATATCGAAGGTTGCTACGCCTCAGGAGATGTAGCTTTCTATGACGAAGAGGGTTACATCTGCGTGCTGGGCAGAGCCGACGATGTGATGAATGTAGCTGGGCATCGCATTGGTACAGCCGAAGTTGAGAGCGCCTTTATCACACACCCAGCTGTAGCAGAAGCGGCAGTGATTGGATTGCCAGACGAAATCAAAGGCGAACGCATCAAAGCCTTCGTTGTGTTGAAAGCTGGCCACGAGCCGACTGATACGCTCAAAAGTGTGCTACGTGACCATGTCCGCCGCGAACTGGGTCCTATTGCCACACCAAGTGAAATCGAGTTTCGCACCGCACTGCCAAAAACTCGCAGTGGCAAAATCGTCCGCCGATTGCTCAAAGCAGAATCACTGGGTCAAGATGCGGGAGATTTATCCACGCTGGCAGATTAAAGCTTGTTAAATTGCTCTGGTAAAGATTGCGCCGCACAGCACTGGCAACCGTGTGAGGTAGCACTGAAAGATGAATACGAGGATTTGCTGTGCACTGCTCGCACTTTGCCATACGGCAGAACACAAATGTTCTGTGCACTTTTTGGGTCATTTGTTGCAAGATATGACGAGTATTTTATCATTCCCGAGCGAAGCGAGGAATCCAGCATGGATGATGCGCTGTGTTCAGCAAGGACAAATCGGGGATGGCAAACCGCTCTTGTCCCTCTCCTTTTGTAAGGAGAGGGACGTTTCGGCATAGCCGAAACAGGGTGAGGTTGCAATGTCATTCCGAGCGCAGCGAGGAATCCATCTCCGTTCAGAACGGCAGTGCATCGGCAAGCGCCAGTGGCTAATCGGTTCAATTCGTTAGGCTGTGCGGTGCTAAAATTTCATCAACTCAAAACCGTATTGCGTATGTCGTATCATGCTTTCAAAGCGGCTGAAGCGCTGATTGAACGCTATGTGGAAGAGTATGTTGCCAACAATCGAGCTGCGCAAGTGCTGCGCACGCTCTTAGACGATATTGGCATCGGCTTGCGCCCACTTATTGACCATATTACCATTCGCACATTAGATGTAGAAGAGCGCGCAGAAGAATTCTTGTCCGCCGGGTTCATAGAAGACATCAACTTGGGGATTGTGGAGTATGACAACTGGTGGGCGAAAGTCTATCGCCGTCCGGGACTTCCCGCCGTTTTCATTGACCAAGCCTATGAGGGCGAGCGCGGCGAAGGGTGCGTGATTCCAAAATGGGTAGAAACCTTTGGCGATAAGCTATTGCATCACATTGCTGTCAATGTGGCAGACATCGAAAAAGGTATTGCCGCATTGCAAAAACATGGAATTGAGTTTGCGGGCAACATCACTGGCGAGCGCGGTTCGGCACTGCGGCAAATTTTCACAAAGCCAGAAATGAGACATGGCATAGCTTTCACCGTCTTGGAACTAACAGAACGTCATTGGGGCTATACAGGTTTTCGTGCTTTGCAAGCCAATACACTCATGGAATCTACACGCGTCTGAGCTATGATTTTCAAAACAGACCATGCGGAAATTCAAGCGTTTCTTGAAGATACAAGCGTGCTACAAGGCGGACACGCAGAAGGAGTTTATCTGCCTGAAAGCTACGAAGAAGTTGCCGCAGTGTTAGCAAGTTGCTACCAGCAACGCAAGCGCGTCACTTTTTCTGGAAATGGTACTGGCACCACGGGCGGGCGAATTCCGTTTGGCGGCGTGGTCGTAGCCTTTCACCGACTGAATAAAATCCTGAACATCGAAAAATTTGCAGATGGCACCGGACGCGCCACCGTGCAAGCAGGCGTGCTACTGCATGACCTTCAGCGCGAAGTAGAAGCGTTGGGCTTGCTCTACACGCCTGACCCTACTGAACGCTATTGCTTCATTGGCGCAACCATTGCCAATAACTCCTCTGGCGCACGTACCTTCAAGTATGGCGCCACCCGACCCTACATTGAGCGACTCAAACTCGCCTTCGCCGACGGCGAAATCATAGACTTGCCACGCGGAAAAATTTTCGCAAATGCTGATGGCATCATTGACTTTACCACACCACGCGGGCGACGATACCACTTCAGAATTCCAAACTACACCATGCCCAACACCTCTAAGCATGTCTCGGGCTTTTACAGCAAACCGCAAATGGACCTCATCGATTTATTCATCGGTTCGGAAGGCACACTGGCGGCTATCTTGGAAGCAGATTTGAAACTGCTGCCCAAACCTGAAAAAATTTTTAGTGCGCTCGTCTATTTTGCAAATGATGAAGACCTAATGGCTTTTGTAAGTGAAGCGCGCCGACGCTCACGCATGAGTGAAGGCATCAGCGCACGGGCTCTGGAATACTTCGATGAGCACTCTCTCAACTTCCTGCGCAAGAAGTATCCGAACATCCCGCAACACGCAAAAGGCGCCATTTTCTTTGAGCAGGAAACCACAGCACAAACCGAAGACGAATTGCTCGGCGAGTGGTATGCCTTGTTGGAAAAACATCATGCACTCTTGGAGCAAAGCTGGATTGCGCTAAGTCCTGACGAGCAGCAGCAAATTCGTGATTTTCGGCATGCTTTGCCTGTGTTGGTGAATGAGTGGTATGCGCGCTTCAAGCAGCGCAAAATTTCTACTGACATGGCTGTGCCCGATGCGCGCTTCCCAGAGTTACTGCAGGCCTACCGAAAAGGCTGCGCCGAAGCCGAATTGGATTACATTTTGTTCGGACATATTGGCGATGCGCACTTGCACCTGAACATTCTGCCCAAGAATGCTGACGAAGCGGCACGTGCAAAGGCACTCTATCGCCGGTTTATTGAAAAAACTTTGGAACTGGGCGGCACTATTTCCGCCGAGCATGGCATCGGCAAATTGAAAGCCGAGTATTTAGTCATGATGTTTGGCGAAGCGGGAATCAGAGAAATGGTGCGAGTCAAAAAAGTATTCGATGGACGCCTCATCCTGAATCTCGGTAACCTCATTCCGGAGCACTATCTTGTGGCAAGCGACTAATCGTGTGCGGTCAGCGATGCCAGCGAAAACACTTGCCAAACCGTCCAGAGCACGCCAAGCAGCAACAGTGCATTGAGCATCAACGCAAGAGAAGCGCCAAAATGCTCTGACACCACGCCCGTCACCAAACTGCCTAACGGTAACCCACCACGAAACGCCGTAGCATAAATGCTGATGACACGACCACGCAAGTGTTCTGACACCCCCATCTGCATGATGGTATTGCCCACCGACCCACAACTGACAAAAGCAAACCCGCCGACAAACATAAGCCCCAGCGATAAGATGAACACCTTCGAGAGCGATACGCCCAAGACGGTAATTGCAAGTGTGCCAGAAGCCAGCATTACAATGTAGTGCCGATTGGCGGTGTTCTTCAAAGCGGCAACACGCAATGCTCCCAACACAGCACCCGCCCCAAATGCTGAAAGCATCAAGCTAAATCCGCCAGCTTCTGCACCCAAATTCTCTTTGGTGATGACAGGAATGAAGTTCAAAATAGGTCCGGCAAAAAAGCTCACAAAAAACACCACAATCACCACAGAGAAAAGTTCCGGTCGCTGACGCACTTCTTGCACACCTTCTTTGATGCTTTCACTCAGCGAGCGAGATGCTACTTCTGCCGTGGCTGTTTCAGGAAAGTGGATAAGGGGCAAGACAATGAGCAACGCAAGATAGGAAAGCGCATTGAAGCCAAAACACCATGCAACGCCAAGCGAGGCAATTACGACGCCGCCAATTGCAGGTCCAATAAAACGCGAGAGATTGAACTGCATGGAGTTGAGGGCAATGGCATTGCTGATATGCTCTTGACTGACTAATGAAGGCAGTGCCGAGAGATAAGCTGGGGTCGAGAGCGACTGAACACAGCCAACAATGAACGACAGCACAATCACCGTCCAAACATCAATGTGCCCAATCGTAATCAGCACGGCAATAAGAAGTGCACTGGAGCCCTGCACAATTTGTGAAAATATCAGAATCTTGCGCTTATCGAAGCGGTCGGAGATGGCGCCGCCAACAAGTAACAGCATCAGTAGGGGAATATCTTGCATAAAGCCATCGAGTCCTAAGAGCAAAGGCGAGCCGGTCAAACTCAAAATGAGCCAAGGCTGACCCACTTTCTGAATCCAAGTCCCAATGTTCGAAAGAAACGCCCCAATCCAGAGAAGGCGGTAGTCGCGGTGCTTAAGGGCGGAGAAGGTCGAGCGGAAGAAAAGTGTAAGCGTCGAAAGCCATGCAGTGCGCCGTAGACCTGACTTTGGCAAAGCAAAACGTGTTTTCTCGGAAAAATACGGTTTCCCCAAGTGTCAGCCAAGTTTTCTGAAAAAGTTGCGTAAATTCCGTGTCAATTTAGAGAGCAAAGTATGAAATCGACAGCCATGTCACACACTTCTGTTGAGGCGCAGCGCCGAAAAATTCCGCTTCGGTATTTTTTCAAAAAGCCTGAACGCACGGCGTATCAAATTTCACCAGACGGTCAGTATGTGGCGTTTCTCAAGCCATACAAGCGTAGGCAAAATATCTATGTGCAGCGTATTGATAGCACGAAAGCAGTGCGCCTCACAAACGAGCTCGAGCGCGACATCGCTGGATTCTTCTGGAAAGGCAATGATACACTGCTCTACCTAAGAGACTTCAAAGGCGATGAAAACTTTCATCTCTTTGCCGTCAGTCTGCACGAAAAACAGGTGCGAGATTTAACACCTTTCGAAAACACACGCACCTTGGTAATAGATGAACTGATTGACGATGATAACCACATACTGATTGCACTCAACAGCCGCACTCCAGAAGTCTTCGACGCCTACCAACTGAATGTGCACACTGGCGAACTGAAACTGCTGTTTGAAAATCCGGGCAATATCACTAATTGGGGCACTGACCACGCTGGACAGCTAAGGCTGGCAACCGTTACCGATGGCGTCAATACAACACTGCTATACCGTCGCGAAGTAACCGACACATTTAAGCCTATTCTGACCACGAATTTCAAAGAATCGCTGGTGCCGCTCTTTTTCACATTCGACAACCAACGAATTTATGCTGCCTCGAACTTAGGGCGCGATAAATCCGCTATCGTCATCTTTAACCCTGAAACGGCTAAAGAAGAAGAAGTCATATTCCAGCATCCTGAAGTCGATGTCTATGAGCTTTCTTACTCGCGCAAGCGTAAGGTGCTCACGATGGTCTCGTTCATTACTTGGAAGCGAGAGTATGCGTTCTTAGATGAGCAAACTGAACGGATGTTTAGCAATTTGCAGCGTCAAATTCCCCGAGTCGAGATTGTGCTGGCAAGCAAAACCAAAAATGAAGACCGCTACATTGTGCGCACCTACAGCGACCGTTCGCTTGGCGCCTACTACCTCTATGAACCAGATACGGATTCGCTCGAGAAGTTAGCAGATGTGAGCCCATGGCTTAATGAAGAGGACTTGTGTAAAATGGAGCCAATTACCTACACTGCACGCGATGGCTTAACCATTCACGGCTATCTCACACTGCCCAAAGATGTGCCGCCAAAGAATTTGCCCGTCGTAGTTAACCCGCATGGCGGACCGTGGGCACGAGATGTATGGGGTTTCAATCCAGAAGTGCAGTTCTTGGCAAATCGTGGCTATGCGGTCTTGCAAGTGAACTTCAGAGGCTCGACAGGCTACGGCAGAAAATTCTGGGAAAGCTCTTTCAAAAAATGGGGCAAAGAAATGCAAGACGACATCACCGACGGTGTCAAGTGGCTAATTGAACAGGGCATTGCTGACCCAAAACGCATTGGCATCTATGGCGGTAGCTATGGCGGCTACGCAGTGCTCGCTGGATTGGCTTTCACGCCAGACCTCTATGCTTGCGGCGTCGATTATGTGGGCGTCTCGAACCTCTTTACATTTATGAAGACCATCCCGCCGTATTGGAAACCCTACTTGGAAATGATGTACGAAATGGTTGGTCATCCTGAAGCCGATAAGGAACTTTTGTATTCAGCTTCTCCTGTGTTTCATGTAGAGCGTATCAAGGCGCCGCTGTTTGTGGCACAAGGCGCAAAAGACCCGCGAGTCAATATCGAAGAGTCTAATCAAATTGTTAGTGCACTCAAGGCACGCGGCATTGATGTCCCGTATCTGGTGAAAGAAAATGAGGGACATGGTTTTCGCAATGAAGAAAATCAGTTTGAGTTTTACAGAGCAATGGAAAAATTCCTCCACAAGCATTTACTCAAGGCGCGTAAGAACGAACAAAAAGCAAGTTAAGTTGCATAGCGACTTAGACCGCCAAATCAAGGTGTCACAGATTTGAGTATTCAACTACGCTAAAGAGTTGGCGGTTTGACGCAAAAATTTTATTCTTTGAGGAAAACTTCACCTAACACCCAATCAAATTCGGTCTGACTATGGCACGCGGTTTGAACAAAGTGATGCTGATTGGACATCTGGGAGCTGACCCAGAAGTGCGCGTACTTCCAAATGGTTCGCCAGTCGCAAGTTTTAGTATTGCAACGAACGAGTATTACAGGGACCAAAATGGGGAGCTCAAAGAGCGCACCGAGTGGCACAACATTGTTGCATATGGCAAATTAGCAGAAATCTGTCGCCAGTATCTCAAGAAAGGTAAACAAGTCTACATTGAAGGACGCTTGCAGACGCGCAATTGGGAAGACAAAGAGACAGGCAAGAAAAATTATCGCACCGAAATCATTTGTGCAGAGATGCAAATGTTAGGCTCCAGAAGCGACAGCGGAACTGAGATGCCACCAGTTGACACATCTGATGTCCCACCAGCTGAAATCACAGCACCAATGCCGCAGCCATCTGCTAAAGAAGTCGCAAAAGCCGCAGAAGAGGCACAAAAAGACGATTTGCCATTCTAAAAAAATAGATGTGGCAAAGATTCTTGATACTGCTGTGGCTACTCATCTATGTGTTCGGCATAGGTGAAGCAGAAGCTCAGATAAAGCCTGACGAGATTGCATGGCAAGTACCTAAGCCCAAAGATTCTACATTGCTTCCAGTGTGCTGGGTAAGTGCCCTGCTGGATTCGACAAACAACAGGGCGCATCCGCTGGCACGTACCCACGCAAGTTCGGCAGCGCTCAAAGCGTGGGCACTAAAGCAGGATTTCTGGTTCACTCAAGACAAAGTGCAACACTTTGCCGCCTGTTTTTTCATCACCTGCTCCAGCCGATTGGCAGCAACTACTATCCTGAATTTTGAGAAAAATGCCGCAAATGTGTTCGCAGGAGGACTTTCCACATTTATCGGTTTCATGCGCGAAGTCATCGACGACCACGAATACAACAACATCTTCAGCATCAAAGATATGATTGCCGACATGCTCGGCGTCTTGCTTGCACTCGTGATTCTGGCGTTCATCTAAGCTGGAGACTTAGGGCACGACCTTGACGCCGCGCCAAAATGCCACATACCCTTTGATGTGCGCCGCCGCCGCTTTGGGCTCAGGGTAATACCACGCTGCATCCTTGTTCACCTCTCCATTGACCTTCACATCGTAGTAACTGGCTACGCCTTTCCAACTGCAAGTTGTACGGGTCTGACTTGGCTGAAAAAATTCCTTCTTCAACGATTCTGGCGGAAAGTAATGATTGCCTTCTACAACTATCGTGCGGTCGCTTTCAGCGATGACAGTATCTTTCCAAATGGCTTTCATGACTTTTGGGCAAGTTGGAGTTGATTGATTTACGGGCAAAAACATAATCACGCAAAGCAACGTTCTGATGCGAACTGCAGAGCCGCTGTGCAAGTGCCTGACCTTGCAACGGCTAGGCATGAATAGGCAAAAAACAAAGTTGAAGAAAAATCATATCTTCAAGCCATGTAAGCGGCAACATCAACATGAACTTTACGCAACTAAGATATGAGACGAGCGGGCGCAGAGCTTACATCACGCTCAATCGACCTGAAAAACGCAACGCGCTAACACCAACACTCGTTAGTGAATTGCGCCAAGCCTTTAGAGAAGCAAACCATGACGAAAGTGTGCGCGTCGTTATTCTGCAAGCTGAAGGGAAAGCGTTTTGTGCTGGATTAGATTTAGATGAACTTAGGAAACTGACAGACAAATCTGTGATGGAAAATCTCTACGATTCTGAAATGCTCGCCGCACTCTTTCGTGAGATATACACGCATAGCAAATTTGTGATTTGCAAGGTTCAAGGTGCAGCATTTGCTGGAGGATGCGGACTGGCGTGTGCTGGCGATGTAACGATTGCCGACAAAGAACATGCAAAGTTTTCTTACAGCGAAGCCAAAATCGGCTTCGTGCCAGCTATTGTCGCCGCACTCATTTTGCGGCGCTCCAGACAGGCGGGCGTGCGTGAAATGCTCTTGCGTGCCAATGTGCTCACTGCCGATGACGCTCTGCGCTTAGGCATCATCAACTACAGCGTGCCAAGCCATGAACTGAATGCCAGAGTAGAACAAGTCGCTCAGGAAGTTTGCGATACGGTAAGCCCAACTTCGATTGCACTAACCAAACGACTGCTATGGTCAATTGAAACAATGAGTCTTGACGATGCAATGAACTTTGCCCTGCATCTTAATGCGCTCTCAAGACAGACGGACGATTTGAAAAAAGGTCTTGCCGCATTCTTAAACAAGGAGACTCTCAAATGGTAAAACAACTCATGACACTGGCGTTTATGCTCTGCCTCAGCATAACATCCTTGCAAGCCCAAAGTGAAAGAGGCAAATTCACCGAAAACATCTTGCACTTTGCCGAAGCTGGCGATATTGAACACCTCGAAACGCTGAAAGCCTTACCTTTGGCAAATGATGAACGCTTAGCACTCGATGCCCTGACGACTGCAAACGGTCGGCGCGCCGCTGAACTCTACTTGAAACTCCTAACCGATTATCCAACTTCTGCACTGGCGCCAATGTGCAGACAGAGACTGGCTGAATACCAGAGTGCAACGAAAAACTTTGCCCACCTTGTGCTGACGGCGTCAGCGCCAGAAGCTGCAAAACCCGAACCAGTAAAGACAGACGCCAAACTGCCTGCACCAGCTGCAGCATATCCAGTCACGCGCTACACCTTGCAGTTTGGTAGCTTTAGCACGCGCGCTGCCGCAGAACTGCGCATGAACGAGTTGAAACCGAAAGTCAAAACGAGAGTGTTAGAGATTGAAGACGATAGCGGTCGCAAATCGTTTAAGGTGCGTTGGGCAGACTATAGCAAAAACCGTGATGAAGCACGTGCCTTTGGTCAATCGCTGGGCGTAGAAT
This sequence comes from Candidatus Thermochlorobacter aerophilus, assembly GCA_002794105.1. GTDB lineage: Bacteria > Bacteroidota > Chlorobiia > Chlorobiales > Thermochlorobacteraceae > Thermochlorobacter > Thermochlorobacter aerophilus. The sequence goes on from PHFL01000073.1 coordinate 27,793, forward strand.
TTTTCGTGGTTGAAGAAAGCAAATGAGCTATGTCGCAAACCGTTATCATTGGCGAATCGCCAGAAATCAAACGGCTGATAGCGTTAGCAAAGCAAGTGGCACGCACAGATGTAACCGTGCTCATCACAGGGGAAAGCGGCACGGGTAAGGAAGTCTTTGCAAAGTTCATCCACGAAAACAGTCGCCGTGCTGATAAGACTTTTATTCCCATCAACTGTGGCGCCATCCCGGAGAGCATCTTGGAGTCGGAACTGTTCGGTCATGAGCGCGGGGCATTTACTGGTGCAGACCGTCAGCGCAAAGGCTATTTCGAGAGTGCCGATGGAGGCACAATTTTTTTGGATGAAATTGGCGAAATGCCGCTCGAGGTGCAAGTCAAACTGCTACGCATTCTTGAGACCGGCGAATTCCAGCGAGTGGGCTCCTCGCAAACGCTGCGCTGCGATGTGCGTGTCATTGCCGCCACTCACCGCAACCTTGCCGAAGAAATCACCAAGAAGCGCTTCCGAGAAGACCTCTACTACCGCCTGCGCACGGTAGAACTGCACATTCCGCCACTGCGAGAGCGACGCTCCGATATTTTGCTGCTCACCGAAAAATTCGTCCATGACTTCGAGCGTAAGCATGGTTTGAAATTTTTGGGCTTTACAGCGGAAGCGACCGAACTGCTACTCTCTTATCACTATCCGGGCAATGTGCGTGAGCTTCGCAACATCATTGAGTCCTTGATTGTCTTAGAGCGAGAGGGCAAAATCACGCCAGAGAAATTGATGCGCCGATTGCAGCAAGCACCAGCACCTGAAGTCAAAGCGCCTGTGATGTTGCCTGCAGTGTTTCCAGCAAATCGTACACTGCCAGAACCCAGCACCATATCGCATCAGGAAATGATTTACCGAGCACTGCTAAGTTTGCAAACCGACATCGCTCAAATCAAAGCCATGCTTGCCGAGCTACTGGAAAAAACCACCGCAAAAAAAGAACCTTTGCTTTTGCCAGAAGGCTCACATGACAAATTGCCAGAAACCACAGCCACAGCAGGCAACGAAAATCTGCGAGAAATCCTCAACTCGTTTTACCGAACACTGGCACAAGATGGCAAAATCCCTTCACTGGAAGACTTGGAACGATATGCAATTGAAGAAACACTCAAGCGGTTTAGTGGCAATAAACGCAAAACCGCAGAAGCCTTAGGCATCACAGAACGCACACTATACCGAAAAATCAATCAGTATAAGCTAAGTGGCGTGCAAAGCGCTCGTGACTAATTGGGCCACCACCGAGCTGAGAAGAAAAGAAGTGCTTTACTGGAAAACTAACCAAACAAATATGCCGATGAAGAAAGTGATACCAAGCGTAGCATGGAAAGGATGTGCATTACTTTTACTGCTGCTCATGGAATTAGCCTGCCATTTTTCGCAAGCGCAACCAGCAAAACACGAAGAAGGTCAGGCAACCAAATCCGATTCGCTTGCGGGGAAAAAGTTTTCAGTGACCGAGCAACCGAACTTTTCATATGCGCAGTTTCCACGCCAGCGTGCCGTGTATCTGTTCGGAGAAAGATTGCCGTTCGAAGACGATGAGGTCTTCGAGCGCTTCGAGCGCGAATACATCTACAACATCAACGACCGCGCACAGATGATTATGTATATCAAGCGCGCTGGACGCTTTTTCCCCTACATTGAACAAAGACTCCGAGCTGATTCCATACCTGACGACTTCAAGTATTTGGCAGTGGCAGAAAGCCGACTGATGGATTTACGCTCGCCAGCAGGAGCCGCAGGCATTTGGCAACTGATGCCAGCCGTAGCGCAAAGCTATGGCTTGATTGTCAATTCTACTATCGATGAGCGCTACAACTTAGAGAAAGCCACTACTGCCGCCATCTGCTACCTCAAAGATGCCTACAAGAAATTTGGCAATTGGATAATGGTTGCTGCCGCATACAACATGGGCATGTTTGGCGCAAAAGATGAGCAAGACTATCAAGCCGAGAAAGATTACTTCAACCTGTACCTGAATCGTGAAACGGCAAGATATGTCTTTCGCATTGCTGCTATCAAAGAAATCATGGAAAATAAAGACTATTACGGCTTCGGCGACGTAGTGCCTTACAAGCCACTTGAGACGAAAGCCGTAGAGGTAAAGAAGGAAATTCCAAACCTTGCGCTGTGGGCAAAGCAGCAAGGCACCTCGCTCAAAATGGTCAAATACCTCAACCCATGGATTCGCGGTCGCTCGGTGCATGCGCCGCCAGCGAAAACCAAGTCATTCACGATTCTGATACCAAAAGATGCAAACCCGCTGCCCGAAATTGACTCATACACTTATGCGATGGATAAAGAAAATGCGGAAAACAAGGCGAAAGGTTTTTACATCGTGCGAGAGGGAGACACGCTGGAGAGCATTGCCAATCAATGTGGGCTGGAAGTAAGCGAACTGCGCGTGCTCAATAAACTCAAAGATGGAGAGACCATCAGAGTTGGACAGCAACTTCGGATTGCACCTTAGGAATGAGAGGCTGGTGTGTGGTGTGCAGTGTGGTAGCGATAGCGCATGTAGTGCTGGCGCAAGAGACGGAAAGAAAAATTTTACCTATTGCAGAATTTCAAGCCGCACGTGCTGTAGCTATCACGCCGCTGGGTGAAATTTTCGTGCTCGATGGCGCACTCTCACGTCTTTACAAATTAGACCAAAGTGGCAAAAAAATTGCAAACGTAGGAGGATTTGGCATAGACCGCGAAGCTTTTGATACACCACTTGACCTGACCACCGACGGACTCAATATCTTCGTAGCCGATAGAGGTAATCAGCGTGTGGTGCAATTTGACCGCAATCTCAATTTTGTTACGCTGTTGCAAAATCGCCCAACACCGTTGCCTACACCGGGTCTGGCGCGTGAGCCCAACACATCGGTAGGACAGCTTTGGCGACCCATAAGCCTCTCTATTTCAGGACAAGGCGACCTTTACATCTTGGATGAAGCACAGCGACAGGTCATTCGCATCAATCCTTTGACATTTGCCGCTGAAATACAGCAGCGCCAGAATCCAGCGCAATTCCAGTTTGGCGGATTTGATGCGGGCGCTGGCAACCTGATTGAGCCATGTCATGTACAAACCAGCCGTAGCGGTAAAGTCTTCGTAAGCGATGCTGCCGCAAAGGCAGTTTTCGTCTATGACCTCTTTGGCAATTTTGTTACACAAATTGGCAAGGGACTTTTGAATACACCTAAAGGACTGGGCATTGGCTTAGTGACTGAACAAACCGAGAGCGGAAAAGAAATTCAAGAATGGCTGTTCGCAGTAGATGAATCAGCGCTACTTATGTTCCGAGCAGAGCAACAAGCAGGCTTTCAGTTTCTTGGAAAAATTACCGTTGAGACACTTAGCCAAGTGCTCCAAGCAGAGCCAAAGCAACTCAAACTGGTCGATGTAGCACTACTTGGCGAGACACTCTATCTTTTGACAGAGAAAGCATTGTATCTCTTGCCGCGCACTGTGCTAAAACTGGCATACTAAACTATGCAGGAAAAACTGATACATAAGTTTGTGCTGGTGACCGTGCTATGGATGCTGGTTGGAGCTGCTGACAGCAAGGCGCAACGCATCAACTTGGATAGCCTCAAACAAATGTTGCAGACTGCCACGGACAGCCTGCGCTATGAGCTCTACATCAAGCTTGCTGAAGAAACGCCAAACGACAGCGCGCTCTACTTTGCCGACCAAGCACAACAGTTGGCAATCAAGCTAGGCAGCAAAAGCGGTGTGGCGCGTTCGCTACGTGCCTTCGGCGATTATCACTATGCTCAAGCACGCTACGAAAATGCACTGGAATACTACGACAAAGCCAGACTCATCTACGAAAGTGATAACAACACCAGCGGTCAAGCCGAAATTGCCAAACGCATGGCATTTATTCAACGCACGCAAGGCAGATACGCCGAAGCTCTCGACTATGCCTTCCAAGCCTTGAAAGGTTATCAGCAACTTGAAGACCAACGCAGCGTGGGTGATATGCTGCGCTTCATCGGCTTTGTCTATAACGACCAAGAAAATGAAAGGTCGGCAATGGAGTATTTCCGCAAAGCCCTAAAGGTTGCTGAAGAACTTGATGATGAGCTCAGCATGGCTATTGCGCTGCGCAGTTTGAGCGAGCTTTTGGATAAGCAAGGCAATAGTGCACAAGCTTTGGAGTATGCTACCAAAGCATTAGCCATTATGCAAGAGAAGGGTGATGCATGGGATGTAGCAACCTCGAACCGCTATCTGGGCAGGGTCTATCACAATCGGCGCGATTATGAGACAGCACTAAGCTACTACAAAAAAGCCCTAAGCACATTTGAAAAGTTGGGTGACAAACAAGCTGAAGTCAACACGCGCCGCTTTATGGCAGAAAGTTACTACGAACAAAAGCGCTATGAGCTGGCAGCAGCACAAGCTGAAAAAGCATATGAAATCGCTGATGAAATTGGGATGCAGAAAGGTGTCAAAGAGGCGGCTCGCACCTTAGCCGATATTTACGATGCACAAGGCAATTCGCGCCGAGCCCTGATGTTCTACCGCAAGTATGTGGAAATGAAAGACCTCTTGCTCTCATCAGAAGTGCAAAGCAGCATTGCAAATCTGCAAACCAAACTGGCTGTCGAAGAGAAAGCGCAGCGCATTAAAGCCTTGGAACTGGAGCGCAGTCAGCAAGCCTTGGTACGCAATTCGCTCATCGGCGGCGCCATCTTGCTGGGGGTAATTGTCATACTTGTCGCATCAAGTTACCGTGCCAAACAGCGACAAAATATACAGTTGCAACAAGCACTCAAACAGCTACGCGATACGCAAGCTCAACTCATCTACGCCGAAAAGATGGCATCGATTGGACAGCTGGTAGCAGGCATGGCGCATGAGCTTCAAAACCTGCTCAATGTCATCAATCGCTTTGCAGAACTTTCCAAAGAGCTATGTGAAAAACTTGCTGGGCAAATTGAAACCTTAGAGGCGGCAGAACAAAAAAAGCAAGCATTGCAAACAGCGGTTCAAAGTTTGGAGCAAAATTCTGAAAAAATCCTGCATCATAGTGAGCGCGCATCAAGCATTGTCAGAAGCGTGTTAGAGTATTCGAGCGTGCGCATAGACGAAAAGGTGGAAACTGACCTAAACGCCCTGATAACTGATGCACTTAAAGTTGCCTACAACCTATGGCAGGAAAAACACAAAGAGTTTGAAGCAAAATTGTCGTTAGATTTGAGCCCAAGCATTAGCAAGCTCAAACTGGCGCCGCAAGAAATGAGTCGCGTGTTTTTCAACCTCTTTAGCAATAGCTTTGACGCTATGCGTGAAAAACAAAAACGGCTAATGGGCACAACCTACACGCCTGAAATTCGTGTGCAGACCGTGCGCCAAAATGGCATGGTGGAAATCCGCATTCGCGACAATGGCATAGGCATCGCACCCGAAATAAAAGAAAAAGTCTTTCTGCCCTTCTTTACCACAAAACCAGCTGGCACAGACCATCACGGCTTGGGGCTCTTTATCAGCTATGAAATTATCAAAGGTCATCGTGGTGAAATGATACTGGAAAGCAAAGCAGGCGAGTGGACAGAAGTGCAAGTTCGACTGCCGTTGGAGTGAGGCTGAAACAAAAAGCGTGCTGAACTGAATAAAGGTTTCAAAACTCATAAAAACATAAAGGTTATGAAAGGAGAGAGAGTGCGATGCTGACCACAGAAATTATCCGACAAATGCCAAAAGTTGCGCTGCACGATCATCTCGATGGCGGGCTGCGTCCTCAAACCATCATTGAGTTGGCACGAGAGCAGGGCTACACAAAATTGCCGACCACCGACGCCGATGAGCTGGCAAGATGGTTTTTCCGTGGGGCAAACAAAGGCAGTTTGCCTGAATATCTGGCAGGCTTTGCGCACACATGTGCGGTTATGCAGACACCAGAAGCCTTAGAGCGTGTTGCCTACGAAATGGTAGAAGACATGTACCGTGATGGCGTCTGCTATGTGGAAACGCGCTTTGCTCCAGTCTTTCACACGCAGAAGGGCTTGCATTGGGAAGAAGTCGTGCGAGCGGTCTTAAAAGGATTGGAGCGCGGCGAGCAAGAGTTTGGCGTCAAGGCACGATTGATTATTTGTGCCATGCGAAATTTGGATAGTCAGCACTCGTTGGATATGGCGCAGTTAGCGGTTGATTTCCGAGACCGAGGCGTCGTCGGCTTTGACTTGGCAGGTGAAGAAGGCGGCTATCCAGCAAAGAAGCATGTTGAAGCCTTCCACTATTGCCAGCGCGAAAATTTCAACATCACTATTCACGCAGGCGAAGCCTTTGGCAAAGAATCCATCTGGCAAGCCCTGCAGTGGTGCGGCGCACATCGCATCGGACACGCCACACGGCTGATTGATGATATGGCAGTGCTCAACAACGAGGTCATCAAATTCGGCACACTTTCGCAATATGTGCTCGATAAGCGCATCCCACTTGAAATCTGTCTCTCATCCAACATTCATACAGGTGCCGCCCGTAGCTTTGCAGAACATCCCTTCTGGATTTTCTATAAAAATCGATTTCGCGTTACACTCAACTGCGACAACCGCCTGATGAGCCAGACCACCATGACGCAAGAGTATAAAATCGCCCATGAAGTCTACGGCTTAGGGCTCGACGACTTGGAGCGGCTCTCCATTAACGCCATGAAAAGCGCATTTATCCCCTACGGTGAACGCGTCGACATCATTTTTAACGTCATCAAGCCCAAGTTTGCCGAGTTGCGTGCACAACTTCATGCCGAACAGATGAAGCCCGTGCTGACCGAGTAAGAAACTCTCGCAAAGCCTACAAAGGCAGAAAAAACCTAATGCTTTTGAATAACCACAATCAAAAACCTTCTAAACAATACAAGCCATGACTTACAATCACATTATAGTCTCCAAAGAGACGGAAAGCAAAATTGCTGTGGTGCAACTCAATCGACCGCAGGTGCTGAATGCATTGAACTTTGAACTGATGAACGAGATGCTGCATGCACTGCAAACCTTAGAGCGTGATGAAGAAATTTTAGCAATCGTGCTAACTGGAAATGAGAAAGCCTTTGCGGCAGGTGCAGATATTAAAGAGTTTGCCGCAAGGAACTCGGCACAAATGCTTGCAGAAAATCCGCTCGAGAAGTGGCAGCACATAGAGAAATTCCCAAAACCACTCATTGCTGCAGTCTCTGGCTATGCCTTAGGTGGCGGCTGTGAGTTGATACTTATGTGTGATATTGTCATCGCATCGGAGACGGCAAAGCTTGGTCTGCCCGAGGTCAATATCGGCGTTATGCCCGGAGCCGGTGGCACACAGCGCCTGACACATCTTATCGGAAAGTTCAAGGCAATGGAGCTCATTCTGACTGGACGAACTATTGATGCCCAAGAAGCCTTTGCATTAGGACTGGTGTCAAAGGTTGTGCCCGCTGCAGAGTATTTGGAAGAAGCCAAGCGGGTAGCGCGTGAGATTGCTTCTAAGTCACCTATAGCGGTGCGCGCTGCTAAAGAAGCTGTGCTTGCTGCGCTAAGCGGATTGGAGCAAGGTTTAGCCTTTGAACGCAAAAGTTTTTACCTGCTCTTCGATACAGAAGACAAGAAAGAAGGTATGCAAGCCTTCCTTGAAAAACGCAAACCACAGTGGAAAGGACGCTAAGGCAACAAATCTGATGGGCACATAACGAACAGAGCGTAGCCACTTCACCCTGTCGCTTTGCGACGTCCCTCTCCTTCTGAAGGCTAATCTTGTCGCATAAAAATGCGAGATTAGCATAAGACTAAAAGAGAGAAGCAAGCGATGGAGCAAATCGAGTTTTGGAGAAACAAGTTACAGGGAGCGCGCCTCTACGATGGGTGCGCCAAAGACAGTTTCAGTCGGATATGTGCGGCACTGGAAGCCAACAGTGGCACATCGTTTTCAGCGGCGTGTGCAGGAAGTTTGCGTCAGAGTGGCGGGCGGTTATTTGCCCACGAGAAGACCACGGGCGAGGGACTCCAACACGGACACTACGAGCAGACGACACAACGCAGTTCGGGCAAAACGGTGGTCGTCGCCCAAGACACGACGGAGCTGAACTACACCACACACCGAGCGAAGACAGGATTAGGGCACATTGGTTCAGTCAAGTCTCTGCGTGGCGTGCTGGTGCATACAGCACTTGCCGTCGGACGCGACGGGGTGCCGCTGGGTGTGATTGGACAGAAGGGTTGGGTGCGACAGGACGCGGACTTTGCCAAGACGGCTCGGCGTCGTCAGATGCCCTTAGAAGCCAAAGAGCGTTACAAGTGGATAGCAGGATGGCGTTGGGCGGAACGGTTGTCGGAGCAAGCGACACAGGTCATCGTAGTTGCCGACCGAGAAGGCGATGTCTATGAGTATTTAAGTGCGCCGCGCCGTGCCAATGTCAGTTTAATTGTGCGGGCCGCACAAGCGCGACGGACGACAGCGGGGGCATCGGCGGAGACAGAACAGCATCGTGCGCCGACACAAGACTTGTGGCGGGGATGAACACCGCCAAAGTGGTCGGCACACGCCGCATAGAGATTGAGCGGGCGAACCGGTTAGAAGTGATTGACTTGCAAGTGAAAGTCTATGCGGCACAGGTGCATCGTCCGAAACCCTTTGGGTCGGGGTCAGGGT
>PHFL01000074.1 GCA_002794105.1 Candidatus Thermochlorobacter aerophilus
GTAGAGCTGGAACTTTGTGTTAAAGCCCTTGACCGAACCGAGTGAAAGGGGAAGAAGGTCAAAGAAGAGTGTGCGGTCTTGTTCCGTAGCCAGCGAAATCATTTTACTGGCAGCCTCCTGCGGAACCATTTGATGAATAACTTGCAGATTGGTGGTCTTGCCGCTCATGCCAGGACCGTAGTAGACAATCTTGATAATAATCTCCCTATTTGCGTAGTTGATATTCGCCATTGTCGTCTTATGTTTTAGTGTTTTGAAACTCTGGCTTAACAATATTCAATATCTGCTGCACAGCAGCCTCAATTGTGGACTGTAACTTATCCAAGTTGGTCTTTTCTGAAAAAACAACTAAAAACACATCAAATATTGGAACTGCAATGATCAGGCGAGTGTCTTGCACAATGCAAATCTGATTTGCGGTTTGGCCAAGCTCTTGAAGCTGGCGAAAGACGCCGTTGAGCAAAGTATGAAATATGGGCGATAGTGCAACATGAGCGTCTTTGGGTTTAAAAGAACTGGCAAGCGCAAGACCATCACTATCGGCGATAAGAGCGCCCTCTACAGAAGGCAAAGATGAAAAAAGTGAGAGCGCCTCGCTGAAATTGTGCATACCCTAGCCCACAGTTCAGAGCAAAAATTTACAAAAATTACAAGAATTAGTAAAACACTACAAAATTTTCTTGATGGTTTCAGATTCACGTTCAATAGCCTTGAACATCTCACCCGAAGGAACATGAGCAGGTGAGATGACGATGAATAGAATGTCACTACCTTGTACATTACGTATCATTACTATTTTATCGCTGTAGCGCAGTACGATTTCATTAAGTGAACCGCCCATGATGGATTTACCAAATGCAAAGATGCTGGGCAGAAGCTTGGAGGCTTCATCGCCTGACTTGGTCAGATCGATAGCGGATTGACTGGTGCGTTTATCTAAAACAAAACCTGTGTGAGTAACCAAGAAAACAGCCTCAGCTTTTGCGCCCTCCAACACACGGTCTAGCATACGCGACGTGTCGGCAACCTCTTCTTTGGGAGCGGCGGGTGCTTGCACACGAATGGTCGTCTGCTGAGCAGAAGTATCGGGAGCCGATGTATCAACTAAATCCATATTCATGGCTTCTATCATCAATTGTTCCCAGCTGTCGACGATCGTAACAGTCGATGGAATCTGCTCAATCATATCGAAACTGCCCCCTTTCCATGTCAGAATCTCGAAGAAAGCATCTTTGCCAGAGCGTGGGGTACTGGTCTCAGCGTGTGTGATATTGCCCTTATTAAAACAGATGATGCCTTCAGCACCACCATCGCCACGCTTGATGTGAAGCGTTGAGGTAACACGTGACAGGCAATTCATTTGAATGACATCCAGAAGTTGCAAGCCGGGGATAACGGCTTGTACACTTTCTGAAGAGGAACCTGTGTTGCTTTTTGCAGCCTGTTCACGGCGAGTAAAGAAGTCTTCAACAACAGCAAAGAGTTTTTCTAAGTCGAAGGGCTTTTCAATATAGAGCAACGAGCCGCGGCGAGAAGCTTCTTCTTGAACAGCGGCAGAGCCATATGCGGTCATGACAATGACACCAATGTCAGGGTAAGTGGTGCGAATGTAGCGTAGCAAGTCAATGCCCTGAATTTTGCTGTTTGGCATTTTGAGATCTGTGATGACCAAATCAAAAGGCTCTTGAGCGAGAATCTGTTGAGCAAGGTCACCACTGTGCGCATGCTTAGCATAGTAACGCCCAGAGCGAGAAAGGGTCTTTAGAATTCCAATTGGAATGTTTTCTTCATCGTCGACAATAAGCACTCGCCTTTGAGCGACCGAATCTGCAACTTGTGTGGACATACTCTATTAATGCTTGGTTTTAGTGGTGTGCAGAAAAATGCTCTTGAAGAATGCGTGGCATGTTTAGAATATAAACATGCTTTTGCCGATACTCAAAGTATCCCATAAGATACTCTCGTTTAGGAAAACTGTGTTCTTGGATGCTACAGGCCTCATCAATCGGTAAAAGTTGATTTTTCTCTACAGAAATCACAGGAAGAACTTCGTTGACTGTAGCGCAAAATGTAATGCCAGAGACTTCAAAAATGACAGTAGAGTCTGTGCTAACTGCTGTAACAGCTTGCCGATGAATGTCGATATCCAGCACAGAATCCAAAAACAACTTTGCGATAAAACGTTTATTGTAGAGCACAATTCCACCGAAATGTGGCTTGAGCAGCGGCACATTGATATGTGGAATAACTGGTAGAGCACGGCGTACGTATTCAGGAGGTATAGCAAAGAAAAAGCGACCAATGCGTACCACAAAAAATTCTTCCATAGCAGAAGCTTAAAGTTGGCCAAGGTCTTGAACATATTCTGTCATGCATTGAAAAGCTCGCCGTACATCAATGAGTAGAAGATGAGACCCGTTAAATTCAAAGGCAAATGGGTAAAGTTGAGGATAACGAAAGGCTTCTTGTGGAAGCTCAAAAGTTTGTTCAGAACGAAAACGACCGAGGATAGATGACACAAGAATTGAAAAAGGTATTTCGGTGGAGGTAACAATCACAAAGATTTTCTCAGGTAGAGAGGACTTGAGTGAGAAAAAGTCAGCAAGGTTAAGCAAAGGAATCTTCGTTCCCTGATAGAGATAAGAGCCAAAGTACGGCTCAACAATTAACCGTTCGTCCTGCAAAGCCATTTCAGAAATAGATTTAATAGCGGCGGTATCAATACCAAACAGCCTGCCTCCAATTTCCACAATCGCTGCTTCCCCAGAGTATGTGGAAACTGAGTGTTGGTCAGCTGAAATCATGGATAAAAATCAAGATACGAAGCTTTCAATTGTTGCAATAAGTTGTTGTGGGTCGAATGGTTTGTTCAAAAATGCATTTGCACCAAGTTCAAGACCTGTGCGGCGATGTTTATCTCCAGCACGAGCAGTAACGATGATAATAGGAAGGTCTTGATACTCTGGCATGCGACGAATTTCTGAGATCAGCTCGAAACCGTTCATGCGTGGCATTTCAAGGTCAGTAATGACAAGGTCGACGTTGGCTGAGGGTAAGCGATTGAGAGCCGCAAGACCATCATCAGCAGAGATGACCGTGATGTCAGCATTTTTCAAAACAGACTGTACATATTTGCGTACGCTCGGAGAATCATCGGCATGGAGAACAGTAATTTTAGCACCTTTACGGCGACGGCGCTTGACAGTCGGTACAGCAGGTTCAGTGCTTGGAGAAAGGGTCTCCACTGCAGAGTTATCTACAGACACATATACATCGCGGGAGCGAGATTCTTCAGAGCGCAGTAGATATACAATGTCCAAAATGATGATGACCTGACCGTCGCCAAGGATTGTCGAGCCGATAATGCCACGCACATTGCGCAAGTGCTTACCTAGGGTTTTGACGACGATTTCTTCCTTACCGATGAGCTTTTCTACAGCTACTGCAATTTTCTTCTGCTCTTCTTCGAGCTTAACGATGACGACGGCTACCTTTGCTTTGAAGAGCATAACATCGGACTGATAGCCGAGAATATCGTTGAGGTATCGTAGCTCAATGCGTTCATCACGAAGCGTGATGTAGCGTTTGCCGTCTTCGTCTTGCTCAATAGTGTCGGTGGAAATGTAGCTCGTCTCTAAAACTGGCTCAAGCGGAATAGCATAAGTTTGGTCGAGTGCAGTAACTAACAAGGCATCGCTGATAGCAAGCGTCAGTGGCAGGGAGATGATGAACTTTGTACCCTTGCCTGATACCGTTTCAATGTTAGTTGTGCCTTTCAGGCGGCGTATGGTATTTTGAACCACATCCATACCTACGCCACGACCCTGCAATTCTGTAACTTTATCGGCAGTGCTAAAGCCGGGGCGGAAGATAAGCTCGGTGGCTTGTGCAGGAGTCATTTTCTCGGCTTCTTCAGGAGTAATAAGCCCAATTTGTACTGCCTTGGCTTTGACTTTTTCGATGTTGATACCACTGCCATCGTCTTCGACTTCAAGAATGACTCGACTGCCTTTCTGGTAAGCGCGTAGTGTAATGGTGCCTACTGGCGGTTTGCCGTGAGCACGACGCACATCAGGAGTTTCAATGCCATGACCGATAGCATTGCGGACGATGTGCATGATAGGCTCAATGACTTCTTCCATCACCGTCTTATCCAGCTTGGTATCCTCACCTTCGGTAACAAGGTTAATTTCCTTCTGTTCGACTTTTGCAATATCACGTACAGAGCGGCTGAAGCGAGTAAACATCTGCTTAACAGGCACCATGCGCATGCCCACTATCTCTCTGTTAAGGTCGTTGGCAATGCTGCTGACCTTGACAACATTTTGGCTGAGCATGCTACCAATGCTTTTAAGCTCAGAGATGGATTCATCGAAGTTTAAGATAGCGGATTTGATATCGCGCGAGATGATATCCAATTCACTGAAGCGGTCGAATTCGGTGTCGGAAAATTCCTTCAGCACATCGCTATAGCTGGCAAAGGCACCGGATGCCTTGCTGCCTTTCTGAATCATGGTCATGATTTTCTTGCTAATCTGCGCAAGATGAAGCCGCTCCTTACTAAGCCGGTTAATGGATTTGTTGAATGCCAAAAGCTCATTGTTGAGTCGGTTACGTGCGATGACAAGTTCTGCTGATAGGTTAATCAGGCTATTGAGCGCGCGAATATCAATGCGAACAGTTTGTTCGGCAACGGTCTGCAGTCGCCGGGGCTGAGTAGCAGTCTCGACAGCTTCAACAGCTTGGCTTTCTTTCAGCTCAGCCAAAGAAAGCACGGAGTGAATTTCGCCGGATTGTTCGAGTTGTTGGGTGTAGTTTTGCAGGATGGCGACAAGGTCTTCTTTTTTGGGGTGGTCATCTTTGCCTGTGGTGCGGAAGGTCTTGAGCATATCACCGATGGCATCAGCAGACTGGAAAAGCACATCGATGAGAGCTTTGGGAACCTTGAGATTTTTATCACGCACCAACTGCAGAGCATCTTCCATCTTGTGAGCAAGGTCGCTGATGTTCCTTAGCTGCACCATCGCCGCAGAGCCCTTGATGGTATGCGAACCGCGCAGCACACGATTGACAAGGTCAGGCTGCTGCGTATCGGCAACCTTGTCTAACGCAAGCAAATCCTCATTGAGCTTCTCAAGATATTCCGTCGCCTCCTCCAAAAAAATCTGCTGAAGCTCGTTTGGTACAAACTTCGGTTTGGGTTCTGGAGCATCCTCTGCACGAATCTCGCCGGATTGTTCGAGTTGTTGGGTGTAGTTTTGCAGGATGGCGACAAGGTCTTCTTTTTTGGGGTGGTCATCTTTGCCTGTGGTGCGGAAGGTCTTGAGCATATCACCGATGGCATCAGCAGACTGGAAAAGCACATCGATGAGAGCTTTGGGAACCTTGAGATTTTTATCACGCACCAACTGCAGAGCATCTTCCATCTTGTGAGCAAGGTCGCTGATGTTCCTTAGCTGCACCATCGCCGCAGAGCCCTTGATGGTATGCGAACCGCGCAGCACACGATTGACAAGGTCAGGCTGCTGCGTATCGGCAACCTTGTCTAACGCAAGCAAATCCTCATTGAGCTTCTCAAGATATTCCGTCGCCTCCTCCAAAAAAATCTGCTGAAGCTCATCAGGAACAAATTTTGTCGCTGACTCCTGTGCTGGTGCAGATTGTGCTGGAGCAGGAGTGTCGTCCAAAAGCAAGTCAGTATGGTCGGGCAAAGAGAAATCTAAAGCACTGGTGCCAGACGAGATGCCCGCAAAAGTATCCTGTGGGGTTTGCAGAGAGTCGTCGAGCAGAGTGCTTTCAGAAACGGTTGAAGTGGCTTCAGCGGGAGGTTCAGAAAGTGATAACAAATCTATTGCAGATTCAGAAGGCGACTTAATGTCGCTCTCTGATGTGGCTGGTGTTGAATGGGTTGAAGTATCAAGCGTTTCGGATAACAAAGATGAATCGTCAAGAAGGGTACCCGGAGCAAGAAAAGCCGAGTCGTCAAGTAGTAGCAATGAGTCATCTAGGTGCGTCTCAAGACCTTCATCTGGTGTAGTGACTTGCGCTGAAAGGTCATGTAGCGAAGAAAGTTCGGATTTCAATGTATCGAGCGGCTCAAGAGTTGTGTCAGTCAGCAGCGATTCATCCAAAAGAAGCTCACTTGTAAGCAAGTCGGTATCCAAAGATTCATGACCTACATCGGTGTCAGAAGATGATGCAGAAGTATCAGACTCTGGCACAGCAGGTGTAGTCTCCTTGGCTGATATTGAAAGGTTTGGTGATGACTCAAGCGATGCTGGCGCCTCTGATGCTACTGATTCGGATGCAGTCGGCGTAGAGCTCTCCGATGATGTCAAGCCAATCTCAAAGGGCGAATCAGGGACAGAGAGACTTTCAGGTAAAATTTCATCTGACAAAACATCTAGGTTATTGAACAGCTGGTCGTCCAAGGTCTCAAGGTCAGATGTTTCCGAGGCGGACCCATCTGTTTGGTGACTGGAGGAAGTAGGAACCAGAAGGTCGTCCAGTGTAGGCAAAGCTACATCGCTAGAGGTATCAAGGTTTGAGTCATCGAGAAGGTCAGAGGGTGAAAATGTCTCATCATCACGTAGCTGGTTTTGCAGATGATGCTGCTCAAATTCAGAAAAGAGTATGCCAATTGCTTCATTGGCTTTGCTAGTCAGGCGAGAACGGAAAAGCTCTTCAGTCGGCTTAGACTGGTTAGCGGAAAGAATATAATTACCAATGTCGCGAATGGGTGAAAGAGATGCCATCTGAAGGGCTTCAAGCAAGTCTTCGCTAGTTAAGAGATTTTCAAAGAAGTCAGAAGCAAATTTGCCTGCATCGGTACGAGGCAATGAGGCTTGCACTTGGCGAAGAACATGGCGAGCGAGCTCGACATAATTAGGAAGTGTTGACTCATCTGATGTATCAAGCTGAAAATTCAAATCATCTGTATTGGCAAGCAGGGCAAGTGTGTCAGAAAGTTCCGAATCTACTGGATTATCTGTTGCCAGCTGGTCAAGGGCTGTGTTCATGTCAGCTGATACAGTATCGACTGCCTCAGAAGCGATGTCAGTGTCAGACGTTGATGTGGTAGCTGTCTCAAGAGTCTCGGGCGCTGGCGGAGAGATGACTTGCGAAATGTGTTCAGGGTGTGTCTCAGTAGATGAAGGTAAAGCAATACTACTTTCTATTTCCTCAGTCAATTGCGCAAGTTGTTCTGGGGAAAGTTTCGGTAAATCTTCAGAAGTATCAGTAACCAGTGGCGGTTGAAGTGTAGAAAGCAATTGCTCTAACTCGCTATCAATTGGTTCGGTCAAAGTATGAGAAGTAGGTGCAGAAAGTGCTGCAGCAAGAGAGCTGACAATGTCGTCGGCTAAAGCATTAAGCTTTTCTATCGGAGTACGATTCAGCCACGATTCGACAATAAAATTAGCAAACTCTTTTAGCCACTCGTGGTTGGTCTGACTGAGCGTAGCCAAAAGGTCAGAAGAGTGAATAAGTGCCGAAAGTTGCTGATAGCCCTCCGAGTCAGGCTTAACTTGAGCTTGAGTGCGCTTTAGGATGTGTATGACATAGTTGATGTAGTCTGACTCAGTTGGAGTAGCTGCGCTGCTGGGTAAGGCTGACGCCGAATCGGGAGCCTTCTCTGAAGAATCAAGCTTAGGCGGTTCAGCAGAAGTGGCTGGAGAAGGTGTGGCCACATCGGTACGAGAAAGAGCCTCGTTGACTTCAGCAGGTGCACTTTCTGCGTAGCTGATAAGTTGTGCCGCTGTGCTATCTTGGCTTAGAGCTGAGTTGAACAAGCTGAGCAGATGGGTAAGTACCTCATCTGCCAGTTCGCGAGAAAGTGCGTGACTGGAAGCATGTTTTTGGCTGAGCAAAAAGTCTCTGAAATCGTTCAGACCGGGCACAAAGCTAAGCGTGGAGAGCTCCGAGAAGATGTCTGGTGCCTGCGAAAGTTTTGCCAAAGTGCGCAAAATTGTGCCAGAGATACGCTCATGTTGCGTACGCACATTGGCTGCTTCTAAAAGGTACTTAACAAATTGACGAATAACAGCAGGTGTAGCAGTCGACTCTGATGCCGCTGTTGTGGAAGCAGAAGAGTGTGCCACGGTTGGTTTGGTATGCCCGTTGAAGGGAGCATAGTGTGCAACAGAAACAGTATTCGCAAAAAGCGACTCAAAACTGAAGCCAAAGTATGGCGTGCAGGTCGTTTTTACAAAGGCAGGCGGTGTGCGTTTTACCTTTGGAAATGGTGTAGCAGTAGCATCTGGCGCAGTTGTCGGAGTTGTCTCACCAACCAGCTCCGGCTCAGACGCATGTTCAATGTAGTGCTTTAGGATTTTGATAACATCTTTGCGTGATTCGAGAGCAGCCAGCGATTCGCTCAAAAATTGAGCGGTTGGCTCCAAGTTCTGGATAAGTACATCGTGTGACTTTAGGCTTCCATGTAGTAATTCATCTCTCAGGGTCTGACTGGCGCTGTGTAGAAAATCTCCAAAGTCTTTTAGCACATCAATACCAAGACGTTGCAAGTCGGTGATAGGATGTGCAGATTTAGCCAATGTGTAGAAGAATTCAACGACAGTTTTGCTCGTGCGGGAGCGTTGTTTATGTCGCAACTCCTTGACCTGACCTGCAAGGTCAGAAAGAAACAGGCGGATAACATCTTCGACATATTTTGTAACCTCATCGAGAGAGTGCGCAGTTCTATCTAAGCCAGAGACTTGGGTAAAGGACTTTGCGTGTGCCATTGTGTTCTTCTCCAGTTTAGCTTCTCTTTTTTCTCAGCAAACCTCAAAACACTATCCAAAGTTAGACTAAGGGACGCTTGTTAGTGTTGTTTGGATTTGCATTAGAATCCTCAAGAAACAGATCGTCCTCGCTTTGAAGTGCTGGCAGTATGACATCATCGAGCTTGGAAGCAGCTGGTGAAGTAGTGGCAGCAGATGAACGAGTATCTGTTGTGTCAGATACGACTTCACCGATTTTTTCTTTGACGCCAACTGCAGAAGGAATACGGAAGCGAGAGACAGAGCGAGCAAGTTGCTGAGTAATAGCGTTGAGGCGCATGGCCAGCTGGGCTGACTGTCTAGAGCCCAGAAGCGATTGCTTGGCAATTTGGGACACTTCTGTCATGGCGCTCACAACGCCGCTGGAGGCAATATCTTGTTGCTTAGCAGCCAATGAGATTTCTTGAATAAGTTCGGTGGACTGCTGCACCACGCTACGGATTTCTTCCAGTGCGCGTGAGGCTTGGTCGGCAAGCTTGGTACCGCGCTCCACTTCCAGCGTACCGCGTTCCATGGCAGACACAGCGTCTTGTGTCTCTGACTGAATGGTTTGTACCAACTGGGAAATATCGTTGGTTGCTTTGGAGGAGCGTTCAGCAAGCTCGCGAACTTGTTCAGCAACGACGGCAAAACCGCGACCAGCTTCACCAGCACGCGCCGCCTCAATGGTCGCATTGAGCGCCAGAAGGTTAGTTTGGTTGGCAATATCTTCGATTGTTTGCACGATTTTAGAAATTTCAAGTGACGATTCGCCAAGCGATTTGATTTTCTGTGCAGAGTCTTGCACTGTGGCACGAATGCGTCTCATGCCTTCAATCGTTTCCAAAACCGTGTTTCCACCAGTTTGTGCCACTTGCGCAGCGCGTTGAGCCGCTTCAGCAGCCGAGTCGGCATTCATGGCTACTTGACGGATAGAAGCAGCCATTTCTTCTACAGCTGCAGAGGCATTAGCCACTTGAACGGACTGTTCTTCAGCGCCACGTGCCATCTGCTCAGTTGCAGCCAAAATTTCGGATGCGGCGCCACCGACTTGCAGCGCAGCGGTTTGAACTTCTTCAATTAGCTTACCTAAGTCGTCGACCATCAGGTTGAAAGAATCTGCCAAAGCGCCCAAAGCGCCTTCAGTAACGACGGCGCGCTGCGTAAAATCGCCCTCGGCAGCGTTAGACACCACAATTAGCAAGTCAGTGAGCTGTTTCTGCATTGCATCGCGTTCCGTCTCAGTTTCAACAAGTGTCGACAGGCGCCGAATCATTTCATTGAACTGATTAGCAACTTCTTCAAACTCGTCACCTGTGGCAATGCTTGAGCGAGCATTGAAGTCACCAGCAAGCACACTTTCCATCAAAGACTTGATTTCACCAAGTGAAGAAAGAATGCTCTTGCTTTGTTTCTGCGCCATAATGAAGGCAAGAACCAAACCGCTCACAAGCATAAGCGAAAGCAGCCCAATCACTACAAAAAGCATCGTGCGGACCAAACTGCGTTGCTGCTGCTGCATAGAAAGATATCGTTCATAGTCGAGTGAAATCATGGTGGCGCCAATGGTCTGCCCAGCATGATTTTTGAGCGCATTGTACTGTGCAACCGCATGCTGAGTCACATTTGTCGTCTCATCCTTGATAAATGCCGTCTTTTCATTGCGCACCTTCTCCCAAGCAGGCAGAGGAATCTTATAGCCAAAAGCGGGAATGTCACTGGAGACTTGCTCAGAAGTCAGCACTCGGATGCTATCAATCGTAAACGAGACTGAAAACATGTCTTTGGGCACAAAGGAGAGATACTCATTGAGCAGAATGTCGTCGTTTTTGTTGAGCAACTGACCTGCAAAGGCAACTGCTTCAACGGAACCTGATTGAGAACGAATGGGGGTGACCACACTAAGCATCAGACCACGCTCTTCAAGACCGCCATGACTTGGGTCGCTCTTTGTGCCATCTACTCGAGCTTGGTCAGCCAAAGAGTTTCTGCCAGCTATTGTTACGTTTTCAATCACATTAAATGCATTGACAGCTTCAAGCTTAAGAACCTCAACAGGGTAGAGCTCAAAAGAGGTGATGGTATTGCCTTGCAGAGCAGTTTCAAGAAAGCGGCGCAGTGGAGCAGCGGGACGCACAGCCTTGTCGTAGTCAAAAGCAAATGTAGAGTCGCCAAATCTATTAGGGTCAGTTGCGCGTACAATTACAACGCCGCTGGGACTGACCAATGTAAGCATACTAAGTTTGTGTCGGCGCATGGCATCGGTAACGGCAGCACTAAGTTTCTGCCGCGCCTCATTTGGTGCAAGAGCCAGCCGTGTCAGTGCCTCACGATACTCGGCACGTGCAAACTCGTCTTTAAGACTGGCTTCTACACGGAGAAGATGTTGTTCCAGAACCGTCTTCAAAACACGCTCTTGCTCCACAAGCAGCGACTGTACAAAACTATCTATGTCGGAGACATAACTCTCGACTTGAGAGCGCTGCATAGAATACACAACGAACACTAGTAAAACGCCAACAATGAGAATTGGCAAGCCAACAGAGAGCAGAAAGTCGCGAACTAATTTCCCTCTAAGGCTTGCACTTGAGAAAATGCCACGAAGAGAAAATTGTGCCATACGCTATGTCAAGTTTTAGTTTTCACCGCTTTACATCCCCTGTTTGACAAAGTGCATTCTGCCTTGCAGCAAGGTGAAACTGCAAAGAAAAACTGCGTGTGTGTATGGGCTGCTTGGTAAGCTAAAAAATGTAACACTCATTACAAAATTAACTTGCCAGACTACTAATTGGGGTAGCTTGGTCTGAAAGCTGCATAGGGAGGTTTTGGATTTTAGAGCATAGCTAGATATATTGCTCGCGGAAAACTCCTCGAAACGGGAAGAAAAGCCCATACCACCAAATATGGTAGAAATAGCCGAACTGCTGAGCAATTTGACCAAAGTCGATGGTGTGAAGGCATCAGCCTTGATAGGCAAAGATGGGTTTGTGATTGAGCAAAAAATGCGAGATGGGGTATCTATTGACATGGAAACTGTCGGTGCAATTGTCATCGGCGGGCTGCATAGCTCAGAGGCTATCGGAGCGGAGCTGAATGTAGGGAAGGTAGAGCAGAGCATGGTAGAGTATGAAAATGGTATCATCTTCTCCAAGCTGCTCCCTGAAGGAAATGTCATCCTGACCGTCATTGCAGACCAGAGCGCTATGCTGGGCAACATTCGCTATCAAGTAGCGAAGTTGGCACCTGAACTCCAAAAGCAACTCTGAAGGCCTCCAGCGACGGCAGCATGCAGAAAGTAGATGGCGAACTTAAAGAGTGCTAAGTGAGTTCATTACTTGAAGTCTTTGCATGTGAAGCTCACACTTGCTAACAAGCCTGAGCGCTCACGGCAAAGAATGTTGTAAGGCAGTACTTTGTTTGCAGTAGCATAAAGCGCTGTAGAAGACTTCAAGCAGTCAAGAACAAGTAAGGAGAGTGTAAATCCGGTAACTCTGAACAACTACAAAACCGCTTAAACGACTATGAGCTTTCCAGGCAAAGACGACTTCCGCAAGATTTACCTGACTGAAAATCAAATCAATGCAGCTGAGAAAGTTTTGAAGGAGTTTGCCACTAAGACGGGCACAACAGCTGTGATACTGGGCGACATGACTGGGCAGGTGCTGGCAAAGCATGGCGGGTTGCTCGACAAAGACCTAGAGGTCTTCAGTGTGCTGGCTGCCTCTAACTTTGCAGCCACAGCAGAAATGGCTAAACAAATCGGCGAAAAAACCTCATTTGAAATTCTCTTTCACGAAGGCGAATCGCGTAGCATCTATCTGGTGAGCATCAATGAACGCTACATCTTAGAAATTATCTTCAAGTCTAGTATTCCTCCGGGCACCATCCGAATCTACGCAAAGAAAGCGAAAGAAAAGCTCTTGGAAATTATCGCTTCTGAAGAAATGCAAGTCGATCTCTCAAATATCTTTGACGACAACTTTAGCTCATTGCTCGACGAACAGCTAAACAAAACACTGGGCGAAGGTGGGCGATAAAAAATTCCAAGTGCATATAGCTTTGCAACAGCATTCGTGCTTCTTAATAATGCACAATGCACACCTGTAGTAATATGAAAAAAGTTCTGCTTCATTTTTAATAAAACCATAGTCTACATTTAAGAAACAAACTATGGGACGCTTCTCATTTGGCATACTTATCGTCGGTGTATTAGTATTTGGCATTGTCGTCGGCACCCAAATAAAGGCGAGTATTTCTGGTGATAACCTCTACGAGCAACAGAAAAAATTCTCGCAAGCCTTCCTCTACGTGACAAAGTACTATGTCGATGACGTAGATACGCAAAAGCTCACGGAAGGCGCTATTGAAGGCATGCTCGAAAAACTCGACCCACACTCTGCTTATCTTTCTGCCGAGCAGAATCGACGGTCGAAAGAAGAATTTCAAGGAAATTTTGAGGGGATTGGCATAGAGTTCGACGTGCTAAACGATACGCTATTTGTCGTAGCACCAGTTATCGGCGGACCAAGCGATAAACTGGGCATTATGTCGGGTGATAAGATTGTGGAGATTGATGATTCTTCTGCAATTGGTATTACACGCGAAGCCGTTATTAAACGCTTGCGCGGTCCGAAAGGCACAAAAGTCAAAGTCAAAATCATCCGACCGGGCGAAAAAGAACCGCTATACTTTGTCATCACACGCGATAAAATTCCGACCTATAGCGTCGGCGTCTCCATGATGCTCAAAGACGACATCGGCTACATCTACATCGACCGCTTTGTTCAAACCACACACGATGAATTTCTTGAAGCACTCAAAGAGCTGAAAGCAAAAGGTATGAAAAAACTCATCCTGGATTTGCGCCAAAATCCAGGTGGATACTTAGACCAAGCAATTAAAATTTCAGATGAATTTTTAGGCGGAGTACAGAAAATCGTCTACACCAAAGGACGCAGCTCGCCCGAAGAAAATGTCTATTCCAAGCCCGGAGATTCGTTTGAGAAAGAACCACTGATTATTATTGTCAATCGTGGCAGCGCCTCAGCATCTGAAATTGTGGCAGGAGCTGTGCAAGACCACGACCGCGGACTAATTGTCGGCGAAACCACATTCGGCAAAGGCTTGGTGCAGCGCCCATTTGATTTGCCTGATGGCTCACAAATTCGTGTAACCGTTGCACGATACTACACGCCATCTGGACGCTCCATCCAACGCCCATACGACATCAGCAAACGCGGACGCGAAGAATATTACAACGAAATTCACGAACGTGGCTGGAATGAATTAGGCATCAATAGCCCCGACCCAGAAGTAAGAAAAAGGGTCCAAGAAATGCGTAACCGTAGAGAACCTATTGAAACCAGCCTATTTATTAAACCTGACTCAATTCATAAACCTTACAGAACCGATAAAGGTAGAATCGTATTAGGGGGCGGCGGCATTATGCCTGACTATCTTATCATGCCCGATACCGTTACTCGCTACTACCGCCAAGTGCGCGCCGCACGAGTGTTTGAAGAATTTGCGCAGCACTACATTGAACAAAATCCAATCCTGCGCAAAAAGTATGAACAAAACTTCGAAAAATTCCGCAAAGAATTCGAAGTCTCAGGCGACATGATGAAGCAATTTATCGCCTTAGCCACTAAGAAAAATATCCCCTTCAATGAAGCCGAGTATGCTCGCGACGAGCGATACCTCAAAAATGCTATCAAAGGAAATATCGCCCGCCAAATCTGGGGCTCAAAATATGAACGCATGATTTTTGCCGAAGAAGATAATATCGTTCAAGAAGCGATTAAGCTCTTTCCAAAAGCCGAAGCCTTAGCAAAACTGGGCTCAGTCAAATAAAAATCGCCTATTAACCAACTCTGGCTATGCCAAAAAAAGCGGCATAGCCAGCACATGTGACTGAACAACGCTGAATATCAGCACGTCACAACGGATAAACACCAATGAAACTTACCGTTCTCGACCATGCGCTGCTGAAGTGCGATTTATCAGTGCTGCGCGATAAGCATACACCAAAGGAACTCTTTAGAGCCTCGCTGGGACGCATCGCCGAAATCATGGCGGTCGAAATCTGCGCAAAATTGCCCTTAGAAACTTTCCTCTTGGATACCCCGCTGGAAACCACCACCGGCTACCGATTAAAAGAGAAATTTCTGATTGTGCCCGTCCTGCGAGCAGGATTAGGCATGCAGGATGGATTTCTAAAATTTCTGCCCCACGCCACCGTCTCACACGTCGGTATCTCGCGTGACCAGACCACCCACGAGCCGCACTTCTACTACTCCAACATCCCAGCAAACATTGCCGAACTGCACGGCTTTGTGCTCGACCCCATGCTCGCCACAGGCGGCAGTGCCACCATGGCGGTAAAATTGCTCAAAGAAAAAGGCGCTAAACAGCTTTCGCTCGTCTCCGTCGTGGCAGCTCCAGAAGGCGTCAAGCGCTTTAGCGACGCCCATCCCGATGTGCACATCTACGCCGCCGTGCTCGACCGTGAACTCAATGCCAACAAATATATCCTTCCCGGACTGGGCGACGCTGGCGATAGATTGTTTGGAACATAGCACCGCAGGACAAACCACAACGGAAATGAGCAAAAAGTCTTGCAAAAGCTATACTTATGTTCAAAAGTCTAACCAGGCAAGGTTGTCAGAGTCAGACCTCATGGGGGTGAAAAGCGACAAAAAGAGGGCAGATGACGCCGTGAAAAGGGCATTTTCGGTGATTTTATGCAAATTTTGAGGTTGTCAGAGGTCGGGGGCTTATCGGCTATCGCCGCCTGACGACTTACGATTTGGAAAAGTGCGCAAAAGTTGCAGATTTGCATCAAATTCCGCCTTGTCAGGCGGATCTAATTGCACCAATGTGGGATTGAA
>PHFL01000075.1 GCA_002794105.1 Candidatus Thermochlorobacter aerophilus
CATTGTGCAAGACACTCGCCTGATCATTGCAGTTCCAATATTGATGTGTTTTTAGTTGTTTTTTCAGAAAAGACCAACTTGGATAAGTTACAGTCCACAATTGAGGCTGCTGTGCAGCAGATATTGAATATTGTTAAGCCAGAGTTTCAAAACACTAAAACATAAGACGACAATGGCGAATATCAACTACGCAAATAGGGAGATTATTATCAAGATTGTCTACTACGGTCCTGGCATGAGCGGCAAGACCACCAATCTGCAAGTTATTCATCAAATGGTTCCGCAGGAGGCTGCCAGTAAAATGATTTCGCTGGCTACGGAACAAGACCGCACACTCTTCTTTGACCTTCTTCCCCTTTCACTCGGGTCGGTCAAGGGCTTTAACACAAAGTTCCAGCTCTACACTGTGCCTGGACAAGTCTACTACAATACCACGCGCAAGCTCGTGCTCAATGGTGTCGATGGCATCGTATTCGTTGCTGACTCCCAGCAAGGCAAAATGCCCGAGAATAAAGAAAGCCTTCAGAATCTCAAAGAAAATCTTGCCGAGTATGGCATTGACCTTGCAAAGTTCCCTGTTGTCATGCAGTATAATAAGCGCGATTTGCCCAACGTCTATTCCATTGAAGAACTCCAGCGTGAGCTAAACATATACGGGTTCCCTTACACTGAAGCCATTGCCTTCAAAGGCGTTGGTCTTATGGAAACCTTGAAACTTATTAGCAAAATCACCTTGCAGCGGATTGGTCAGAAAACTGGTACTGGTGCTTCAACCGCTGAACAAGCCGCACCGCAACCGGCCCCTGCAGCTGCACCGCAAAGCAGTAGCGAATTTTTCAGAAACTTGCAAAACAAAATGAAGTAAATCAAACAAAGTCATCCATAAGTCCGTATTGAAGTCTTCCAGAACAGGCGAACAAATTGTTCGCCTTTTATATTTAAATCCCTGAAACAAAAAGTTTTTTCGCTCTATGTCTGAACTGCAGTTTGATACTATTGAATCAGCATTAGCTGATATTCGTAACGGCAAACTTGTCATTGTCGTCGATGACGAAGACCGCGAAAATGAAGGGGATTTTATCACGGCAGCGGAAAATGTTACGCCTGAGATGGTCAATTTTATTACCAAAGAGGCGCGAGGGTTGCTGTGCGTGGCGCTTACTTGTGCCCGCGCACAAGAGCTTCAGCTCGAGCCGATGACGCGCGTCAATACCTCCATGCATGAGACGAACTTCACAGTATCGGTAGATGCCCGACTGGCTGGGATTACGACAGGCATTTCGGCTTACGACCGTGCCATCACGATTCGTCACCTTGCCGACCCAGCGGCTCGCCCCAGTGATTTTGCTCGTCCCGGTCATGTTTTCCCCCTGCGCGCTATGGATGGCGGAGTCTTACGCCGCGTTGGTCATACTGAGGCGGCTGTGGATTTGGCTCGCCTTGCCGGCTTCCGTCCTGTCGGTGTTCTGTGCGAGATTCTAAAAGATGATGGCTCCATGGCGCGCGTGCCCGACCTTATGAAACTGCGTGAAAAGTTCGGGTTTAAGCTCATCACGATTAAAGACCTCGTGGCATACCGCATGCAAAAAGAAAAGCTGGTGCGCCGCGCCGTCGAAACACGCCTGCCTACCCATTTTGGCGAGTTCAAACTGATTGCATATGAAACTCTTATTGATGATAAGACACATCTTGCCCTTGTTAAAGGCGATGTCTCAAACGGCGAACCTGTGCTTTTGCGTATGCACTCCTCATGTGCCACAGGCGACCTTTTCGGTTCATTACGCTGCGATTGCGGTGAACAACTTGCTACCGCCATGCTAAAAATTCAACAAGAAGGACGCGGCGCCTTGGTCTATCTCATGCAGGAAGGACGCGGCATTGGCCTCATTAACAAACTCAAAGCCTATAACCTGCAAGACGAAGGCTTAGATACCGTTGAAGCAAATGAACGCTTAGGCTTCAAAGCTGACCTACGTGACTATGGCATCGGCGCACAAATCCTCAACGATTTGGGCATCAAATACATGCGGCTTATGACCAACAATCCCAAAAAAATTGTCGGACTAGAAGGCTATGGGTTAAAGGTTGTTGAACGGGTGCCACTTGTTATCGACCCTAATGAGATAAACAAGAGCTACTTAGCTACCAAAGAAAATAAACTTGGTCACCTTATGAGCACTCGCTCGAGTAGTGCGCAACTTTTTATTCAAAAGATTTTTGGACATCCTTGATTTTTTCTAACTTTGCGATCTTCATCTGCAAACGGGGTGTGGCTCAGCTGGTAGAGCGCTGCGTTCGGGACGCAGAGGTCGCAGGTTCAAGTCCTGTCACCCCGACGCTGCTCCTTTTTGGCTCGTATTTATGGAATTTTTTAGCTCGCTCAAGGGCTGAATGACGTTAGCTAGCTCAATGAAGTCTTGCACTGACAGCTCTTCGGCTCTTTGTTTGAGGTTGAGCGTTACACCACTGAGTTCAAAAATGTCTTTCAAATTGTTTTCTAAAGTTTTTCGTCTCATGCGGAACGCCGTGCGCACAAGGGTCTTGAACACGGTCTCACGCATGATGCCCGTATGTGGTCGCATTGTCAAGCGTACTACTGCGCTGTCTACTTCTGGTCTGGGTTTGAACACCTCTCGCTTGACCTTAAAGCCATACTCCACTTCTGCAAAAGCCTGAAGTTGCACTGCCAAGACTCCATATTCCTTAGTGCTCGGTTTGGCTAACAGACGCCGTGCTACTTCGTCTTGCATCATTAGTATTGCTGAGTGAACTGCGGCTCTTTCATCAAGCAATTTGAAGAGAATTGGTGTAGTGATGGCGTATGGGATATTGCCCAAGACTTTTACCTTTTTTTCTCCTGCTATTTCCGACAAAGGCACTTGCAGAATGTCTTTTTCTATTAGATGCACTTGCGGAAATTCGGCTCGAATGAATGCTGCTAAGGTTCTGTCGAGCTCTACGGCAGTGAAAGTTGGCAGTATTTTGACCAGTTCCTTGGTTAGTGCGCCAAACCCGGGACCGATTTCCAGTATATGGTCGTCTTTTTTCAGCTGTGCAAAGGCTATGATTTTGCGCACGATATTTTCATCGACTAGAAAGTTCTGGCCCAGCCTTTTCTTTGCAACGATACTTCTGCCTTTGTAGTGAATCTTTGCTAGCACGGTTTGCTAAAACGATTTAGCTTCCACGCTTGCTTTTCTTGCGAGCTTTCTTGTAGCTCAGGTATTCTTGCAGACTTTTGACGCCGAATTTTTCTTTGCGTAGTTGCTCTATACCAGCTATGGCAGCTTCTGCCGTCTCAATAGTTGTTGCATAAGGCACGCCTGAGAGAATGGAGGCAGTACCGATAGCTTCTTCGTCGTAGCGGGCTTTTTCACCAAGTGGTGTATTGATAACAAACTGCACTTTACCTGAGCGAATGATGTCAAAGATATTAGGCTTGCCTTCACCGACTTTGAAGACGGTTTTGCATTCTAAGTTGTGATTGCGCAAAAATTCTGCGGTTCCGCTGGTTGCTATAAGGTCAAAGCCTAAGTCGTAGTATCGTCGCACAATTTCAGCAGTATGCGTAGTCTTGTGTGCATCATTGACGCTGACAAACACGGTGCCACTTGTCGGGAGCTTGCTACCTGCAGCTAATGCCGCTTTCGTGAAGGCTTCGCCAAAAGTTTTTGCAAAACTCATCACTTCACCAGTGGAGCGCATTTCAGGTCCAAGATATACACCTGACTTAATGAACTTTGAAAACGGGAACACTGGCTCTTTGATGCAGATGTAGGGCAGTTTCAACTCGTCGCAATCCTTGAGCCCAAACTTCTTTTTCAGTTTGGAGAGTTTTTCACCTATCATGACCAAACATGCCGCCTTTACAATAGGCATACCAGTGGCTTTTGCCACAAACGGCACTGTTCGACTCGCGCGTGGATTGACTTCAAGCACATATACTTTTGCATCCTTACCCTCACCTTGCACTGCAAACTGCACATTCATCAGCCCAATGACCTGCAAGGCTTTTGCCAGCTTGCGCGTGTATTCTTTCATCGTTTTGATAATATGCTTCGGGGTGTTGATTGGCGGCAAGACGGATGTAGAATCGCCACTGTGCACACCTGCCGCTTCAATATGCTGCAAAATACCTGCTACCACGCAATCTTTTGCATCAGCTATGGCATCTACATCAAATTCCACAGCATGTTCCAAGAACTTATCAATG
Organism: Candidatus Thermochlorobacter aerophilus; assembly: GCA_002794105.1. Taxonomy (GTDB): domain Bacteria; phylum Bacteroidota; class Chlorobiia; order Chlorobiales; family Thermochlorobacteraceae; genus Thermochlorobacter; species Thermochlorobacter aerophilus. The sequence goes on from PHFL01000075.1 coordinate 4,214, forward strand.
AGAAGTGGATACTCATCCGATACATGTAAGGCTTGGTCGATATAGCGTCTCAAGGTGTCGTCGTTGTAGATAATCTGCATAGCCCTTCCACCAAGCACATAGCTTGGGCGCACCAAGACGGGATAGCCAATAAGCTCTGCTACCAGCTTTGCTTCTTCATATGTTGTCGCTACGCCATAAGCTGGATGCGGAATGTTGAGCTCATCTAAGAGTTTGCCAAACTTCTCGCGATTTTCTGCAATGTCAATTCCTTTTGAGGGTGTGCCTAAAATTTTCACACCTGCATTTGCCAGTTGTGTAGAGAGCCGCAAGGGCGTTTGACCACCGAAACTGACAATCACTCCTTCTGGATTTTCATGCTCAATGATGTTCATTGTGTCTTCAAAGGTGAGCGGCTCAAAGTAGAGTTTATCGGCAACGTCATAATCTGTGGAGACCGTCTCAGGGTTGCAGTTAATCATGATGGTCTCGTAGCCAGCTTCTTTGAGCGCAAAGACGGCTTGCACACAGCAGTAGTCAAACTCAATCCCCTGACCGATGCGGTTAGGACCACTGCCCAGAATGATAATTTTCTTTTTCTTGGTTGGCTTAGATTCATTTTCCTCCTCGTAGCTGGAGTAGTAGTAGGGCGTTTGTGCGTCAAACTCTGCGGCGCATGTATCAATAGTTTTGTAGACGGCTTTAATGCCGTAGTGTTCTCGCAAGTTGCGAATGTCGGCTTGTGAAACCCCGAAAATATGCGCCAGCTGCAAATCGGAGAATCCAAGTTCCTTTGCTTTGCGGAGTTTTTCTTTTGGAAGTTTTCTGAGGAGTGCCTGAAAGGTGTCCGTCATTGTCTTGTGATTTAGCGACTACCAATTTGGCGCCAAAAATACAAAACACAAACTAACCTTAAAACATTATGACTGCGATATATTCCTTACTTTTGCTTTTACATGTCAGCTGTTTTGCATTATGGTTTGGCGCTGTAGCGGCTTCAGCGCTGGTTATTCGCACGCTACAACCGCGACTGACCAATGCCAGTTCTGGAGCACACGATGCTGAACTTTTGCGCGCTTACATCCGACAGGAAGTCAAACTTGTTGATGTGGCTTTCTTTGGCGTGTTCGTCACTGGAATTTTACTTGCCCAGTTTTTTGTCGGTTGGTCAGTGTGGAGCTTTGTAAAGCTTTCTCTTTACATGGTGCAATTTCTTGCCACGATGTTCTACATCCGTCAGTATATTCGCCCGCTCACTTATCCATGTTCGCTTCTGCAGTATCGCAAGTGGTATGGCGTTTTTGCCATTGCCTTTACTTTCTTCCTGCTCACGCTAAGCTGGACTTATTTCGGGCGTTAGGACTTTGGCTTTAGTGCCGTGATGTTGTCTTTTGATTAGTAGATGCGCAGCTTATTGCGCAGCATTTTGTAGAGCATTTCACGGGCGCGGAAGATGTGGGCTTTTACTGTTCCTAGAGGGATTTTGAGCTGCTCGGCAATTTCTTCGTAGCTCAATTCTTGCAGGTGACGCATTTCAATCACGATGCGATATTTTGGAGGTAGCTGCTCAATAGCTTCACGCACTAAGGCATCACGCTGGCTTTGCATGACATTTTTTTCAGGCTCATCGCTGCTGTCTGGAATCTCAACAGTGTATTCATCATCTTTCGTCTTGATAGGATTGTCAATAGAAAATGTCTTCAGTCGCCGCTTTCTGAGGTAGTCAATGCTGCTGTTGGTCGCAATCCGATACAGCCATGTTGAAAAAGCATACTCCTTGTTGAAGTTCGCAATAGAATTGAATGCTTTGGAGAAGGTCTCTTGTACCAAGTCCTCAACCTCATTTGGATTATGCACGATTTTGAGAATAAGGTTATAGATTTGCCCGCGATACTTGCTCAAAAGTTTCTTGAAGGCTTGTTGCTGTTGATACCGATTGCCTTCACGGATTATATCAATAAGAGCATAATCTTCTTCTCGCGAGGAAGGTTTTTCATCTTTTGGAGCCAGTTCTTTTGGCAGTTCAATTTCGCTTGCTACTTCTACTTCATCGGCTTCCTCAATATCACTTAAGTCTTCTATTTCACTGTCTGGGCTTAGTTCTAAGGCTTCATCATCGAGTTTATCTGCTTCTGCAAAGACTGGGGATAGCTCTTGTTCATCGTGCCATGCGGTTGTTGTGAATTGTTCAGGCTGAGTTTCTAGCTTTGAGGGTTCGTGTTGGTTCGTGTCCAGAGTAGCTTTTATGCGGCCTTTGGTGTGACTTGCAGATGAGGATTTTTCTGCGGCTTTCTTTTTCGATGCGCTTTTGCGAGTGGTGAGGGACTTTTCATGCTCCTTAGCACGAGTTGCAGTAGCAGATTTTCTTGGCATACTTTGCTTTAGTTTTGGGGCGGTTGCAAAACGGTGCGTGCATTGGCATTGCGATGCTGTTTTGCTGTATTTCCTCTTCTCTCTGCGGAGAAGGGGGGATTCGAACCCCCGGTAGTACCTTACGATACTACATCGGTTTAGCAAACCGACGCCTTAAGCCACTCGGCCACCTCTCCGTTTAGGTAGCTAATAATATATCAATTTCTTGCCAAACTACAATTTTTTGCCCGAAGTTTCTGAAGAGCGTTAAATGAGCAGGCGCAGTTCAATGAGTGTCAGGAAAAATCCCAAAGCTGCTCCTGCAACAGTCTGCATGGGCGTGTGCGCCTTGAGTGTCACTCTTGACCACATCAGCAGCGGCAGTAGTATCAGCAGCATCAGCATCGGGCTACCAAAGACGACATAGAGCGCAGCAATTGGTCCCCCCAGCGATGTTACATGCACGCTAATTTTCCAGACAAATGTGATAAGCATGACAAAGAACGTGTTAAGGGCATAGCAAATCATGAATGCTGAAGCGATACGCGGTGCGCCCAGCGCCTCAAAAATGAGCGCGCCTATCAAATACACCACGATGCCAATAAGGAACGGTACGGTTCGCCGCTCTCGATGTGAAATGTCGTAGTCATTAATTTTTCCACGTTTGAGCAAGAAAATCACAACTATCGCTGGGGTTACCGTGCAAATCAGAAAAGCGACAAACAGGTACAGATAGCGGTTCTCCAAGTTTTCATAGCCCAAAAACAATACCGCCCAGTAAGTGAGTACTGGTAACACAATTGGATGAAGCGTATTGGAGATAAAGCTTGCCAGTTTTTGTGCCATTTGCCTTTGAGGTTGAATCTCTCCACAAAAATAACATGTATGTCTCTTTCTTTCTTGCCCCTTTTACGCCAGATACATCACTATGGGACTGATTGAATTGCCGCTGTCGGTTCTTGCTTTTTCCACTCCAGCGCTTCAGCTATAGTCGGGAATTGCTCGATAAAAATTTCACGAATAGCGTTAGCAACGTCGCGATGCTCTTTTTGTGTTGTTGGGTCGCATCGAACTTGCAGGTAGTGAATCCAACTTCGCACAGAGCCTTTCATGTAGAGTCGGGTTTCGGTGTTGAGTGGTAGTAGCATACGTGCGCATTCTTTGGCGATGCCTTTTTCTAAGGCTTCTTCATAGCGCTTGAAGGCTAATGCTGCCACTTCTTCTTGAGCTGACCTAAACCATGCTTTTGTTTCTTCATCTATATCATCTAGGGAATTTTGCCGATTTTTTGTGTCTTGTCGCCGTGCTTCGCAGGCTTCGTAGCTTACGGCTTTGGCATAGCGCTGGCTAAACTCTTGGAACGAAAAGCTACGGTGACGCAAAATCTGCTGAGCAATGGCGCGTGTTGTGGTAATTTCAACCGTCATATCTGCCATTTCAAAAATGCTCCAGTGTTTTTCTCGGATGCAAAAGCGTAGGAGCTTAGCATAGTCAGGGTTCTCTTGATTAGGGCTTGAGACCCGTGCGCAGTAGGCGATTAGACCCTCTGGGGTCATTTCTTTGCCATCGATTTTGAGCACTGGCACGGTCAGAGAAATCAGACGCACTTTCATGGGCTGAAATTTGCTTGAAAAAGTCAGTTTCAAAATTCATAGCCTAAGGAAAAGTAATACACAGGCGGTGCGGTTTGGACGAAGGTTGTGCGTTCCACCTCACCGAATCGAAAACTTATGGCAGTTGCCAGTCGTGCCAAGCCGATTGGGGTTTTGAGCGAAAGCTCAATGCCAATACCATGCAGAAAATCTCGTAGCTTGACATCGCTCACAAATGGCCAAATGTTACCCACATTGTAATGCAGGCTAAAAAATGTTGGTACCACAAGCTGAATTGGCAATGGGGCTTGCGCTTCAAGCCCTACCACGATAAGCTGACGACCGCGAAATTCGTCAAACCTTAGACCATAGAAGACGGTGCTAAACTGCGAACCTATTCCGCCCAAGCTGAATTGCTGTGCGAAGGGTGTGGTGTTATCTGCAAATCCTGCACTGAGGCGCAACCGCCCAATCAGATTACCGCCAAGCCATGATGCATTTTCTTCGTGTAAGAAAAATAGCTTGGAGTAGCTGATTTGGCTACCCAAAAAACTCGGGCTAAAATCGTAGTAGATGTTAGTATATGCACCTTGAGTTGCTCCTATTGGGAAGTTGCGCGTGTCGATAGTAAATCGAGCACGCAGTGTGCTTAGCCACACGGCTTCGGATGCAGGCATCATTGAGAGCGGGAAAATTTCATTACGCCAGCGTGTGAATTCTATCATCGCATTGCCATCGCGGTAGAGTTGCCAGCCCAGCGCTGCTGACACTCCCCAAAATCGCTGACCGTACTCACCTAAGATGTTGCGTTCCGGAGCAATGCTGGGCTCGGTAAAGCGCGTTTGAAATTGGTATAAATTGCGTTGCTCCAAAAATGCCCTCGCAAAAAATGTGATGTAGCTACTCCACAAGCGATGCGCTCGAAATTCTGCCTGTACTGCAAAGTTACGCTGCCCGACCATCATCCAAGCGCCTATTTCACTGGCTGTACCCAAAAAGTTCTCATTGCGAAAGTCAAGAAAAATCTGCCCGGCGTAACTTTCATCGACGCGCAGCCCTACTCGCAGGAGCTCAAAGAAGCGCTCATCCAACTTTACCCGTAATGTGGACACGCGGTAGGCATTAGAATCTTTCAAATGCTCTACCCACATCGAAACCCGATTAAAGATACCTGTATTATACAAGCTATGAATAGAGGACTTGACTTCACTGACCTTCAAGGTCTTTCCAGTCTTCACACTCAATTCTCGCTCTATGACAAAGCGCTGTGCCCACCCACGACTCTGCTGCACTTCAATACTTTTGAGCTCACCCTTTTCAATTTCTATGCGGAGTGTATCGTCAGCAACACTCACTTTGCATAAATAAGCCAAACAATACCCACGCTGACGTAGGTATGCTACTACACTCTCCAAGCGTGCTGTGCCTTGCTGGTTGGTGTAGAACTGACCAATTTCGCCATAGAACATCTCTCTTATAGCTTCGGCTTCATCGGGCAAGACGCCACACACATGCACAGCATAAAACTTAGGTGTCGGTTTCAGATGAAAAACAATAGTTCTATTTACGGTATCGGCTTCTGCAAAGGCATCGGTGAAGAAATCGGTTTCCAAGCACTCTGCCAGCGCTGCTTTTGCACCTGTAGCCTGCGCCACAATCTGCTCAATTTTCTCTCTAAATGGGGCACAGGCTTCTACGCCTACAATGGTTTTGTAGTAGCCTTGTATGTTCAAATCATGGGTTTGCGCTACTCGGATTTCTTTTTTGATTTTATCAGCAACTTCCAGTCCAGCACGGTATCCTTCTTGCAAGACTTCATTGATGCGTTCAAAATTCGTTGCGCTAAGCCCATTCAGATTTGGAGCAACGGTGCAATTTGCCATACGCAACTGTCGCTCGTTCGGCTCCTGCATCATGATTCCAATCACTTGGTCAGCCGCTTTCCAAGGCAAATCAATATCTTGCGGGCTTTCATAGAGTGGGCTTACAGCTTTGACAGCAATTTTGTATTCAGCGCCTAACGAATCGCCCACATCGACGGGGATATTGGCTAACAGACCGCCATCAGCCAATTGCATATTGTTTTGCTCAATAGGCGCAAAGAGCAACGGCACGGCTGAACTGGCTCGCATGGCTTCCGAGAGCGAACCGCTTGCCAAAACTACGCGCTTGCCAGAGACCAAATCGGTAGTGACAGCCCGAAACGGAATTGCCAGCGTATTGAAATCTGCACCCTGTGGTTGATAGACACTGCTTAGCGTTAAGAGATCCAGTGCTTCAGTAAGTTTTTGCGCCGCCGAAAGTGCTTTTGGAATAATGAGTTTTAAGCCGCTGAATTGTAAAGTCAGTACGGCTTTATCGCGCAGGCGTTTTTGCTCTAAGAAAAGGTTTCGCCGTTCTTCGCCCTCACTGAGTGCAGTGAATTCATCCCATTTGAGGTTTTGTGCCAGCGTCCACAATTGGTCTGCACGGTATCCACTTGCATACAATCCGCCTATGATGGCGCCCATGCTTGTCCCGACAATGACATCGACTGGCACATTTTTTTCTTCAAAGGCTTTCAGCACACCAATGTGGCACAATGCCCTTGCACCACCGCCAGAGAGTATCAAGCCGACTTTTTTGCGTAAAGGTCTTTTGTATGGCGCTACCACATATCGGCGGTTTTGCCATGTCAGGCTATCGGGGTCAATGCGCACAAGTTGTGCCTTCAAGCTCGTGTTGATGATAAGCACATTACTCACGATAAGTATCGCCAGCCAGAGTCGTCTGCCAGTGTGAAAATGAGCAGCTTTGTACACCGTTGATGGTTATTTTGGTATCAATTGACTTGCTGTTGAACACTGACTTGCCCTGCCTGTTTTGCCACAAGCTGCCATGCTACGACACCTGTCAGTCCTGCCAAAATACTCACCCCCAGAAACACGGCTGGTGCGCCGATTTGCTGACACAGCCATCCTGTTACTGCCGACGAGAGGGCAGTCATGCCAGCCACTGCTACGTTGAGAAAACTGAACACTTTGCCCAAATCATCACTGGGCGCAAGTGCTTGAATCATGGCACTTCGTGGCACAATAATTAAAATGATGAATGACGCATGAATTGCCGCATACAGACATAGCTCCTCGACTGAGCGGCAAAAATAGTACGGCGCATATGAAATGCCATCCATTATCAAACCAAATGCCCACACTTTTTCATAGCCAATTTCACGCACCTGCTTTGCAAACACATTCATCAGAAAACCGACCAGCAGCATCATTACGGCAAAAATCAGTTCAATGAGGGCGAAGACTTCCAACCCTTTGCCTAAAACATTTTTAATTAGCACTGGTGTTGCCACCACAGCGGCGCCCATCAGGAACAAATTATTGAGCGAAGTGATGAGCAAGATATTTCGTAGCGGTATGTTGCGGCTTAGCCGCATGAGGCTGTTTTTTGTGTCGGCGAGAATTTTTCTGAAGTTAGCCTGCTCTGCCCTCGGCAGCGACACTGTGCGAATTGACCAGATAAAAGCGTAAGAGATGAAAAACGTCACAGACGTGATAGCAAAGAGATGAACAGGTTGCATCAGACTTGCTAGTACCCCCACTGCCAGTGGCGCTATCAAAAACGCAATCTGCTCCGATGTTTGCACCAGTGAATTTGCTTTGAGCAATGCTACTTCTCGCTCATATCTTGAGCCCGTTACCAGTTCAGGAATTAATGCATTACGCGCAGGCACAAAAAAGGCACTAAAGCCAGAAATGGCAAATGCAATCAATCCCAGCCACAGTGCACTAAGTTGATTAAACGCTGCTAAGACAGGAATCAGCACAACTAATGCACCACGCATAAGGTCTGAAATTAGCATCACCGTCTGGCGAGATGTGCGGTCAATGTATGCCCCTGCAAAGAGCCCAAATAAGAGAATAGGCAGGTAGCTCGACATCTGCACCAGCCCTGCTGCTACACTGCTACCTGTAAGGTCCAAGGCTAAAAACGGTAGCGCCATCAGAAATAGCGATTCTCCAAACTTGGCGACAATCTGCCCTACCCACAGCAAGCCTAAATTGCGATTGATAAACAGAGCTGTCAGAAGTGCATTCATATCTCGTTCAAACGTTTAGAACAGCAATATACACTGCACAGCTTGCTTTTCCTTTTGGGAAATTCCTTGACTGGTGCTTTGCTTCACTGCTGCAATACACTCGATTGAAAGAAAAATTGTATCTTCTATCGACTATAAAACAGCAAGCCCTTCTTAAGGTTCTTAAGAAGTTTGCCGTTTTCTTTATTTTTCCAATTCTAACCTACCGAAAAAGGAGTAACACACTATGGCTCTCAAAGTTGGCATCAACGGCTTCGGTCGCATCGGTCGCTTGGTTTTGCGTGTTCTTGCCGAAGAAGGTCATTTGGGCAAAAACATTGATGTTGTGGCGGTCAATGACCTTGTCCCTGCTGATAACTTAGCATACCTTTTGAAGTATGACTCTACACAGGGGCGATATAAGGGCACCGTTCATAGTGAAAAATCTGACCCATCATTAGCCGAGGATGATATACTGGTCGTCGATGGACACAAAATCAAGTGCCTTGCTATCAAAGAAGGTCCAGCCGCTATGCCATGGAAAGATTTGGGTGTAGATATTGTCGTTGAATCTACAGGCTTGTTTACCGATGCAGAAAAAGCTAGAGGGCACATTACCGCTGGAGCAAAGAAGGTTATTATTTCGGCACCCGCAAAAGGTGAAGATATTACTATTGTTATGGGTGTCAATCACGACAAGTATGATGCAGCAAAGCACTCAATTATCTCTAATGCCAGCTGCACTACCAACTGCCTTGCACCCATGGTTCATGTTCTGCTCAAAGAAGGTTTCGGTGTCGAAGAAGGCTTAATGACCACCGTGCATTCCTATACCGCTACTCAAAAGACTGTTGATGGTCCTTCCAAGAAAGACTGGAAAGGCGGTCGTTCTGCGGCTATCAACATCATTCCCTCCACCACTGGTGCTGCCAAAGCTGTCGGCTTGGTCATTCCTGAAGTCAAAGGCAAACTGACTGGTATGAGCTTCCGTGTGCCCACACCCACGGTCTCTGTTGTCGATCTTACTGTGCGCACAGTCAAAGAAACCAGTTACAAGGAAATCTGCGCCGCCATGAAGCACGCCAGTGAAACTTACCTCAAAGGCATTATGGCTTACACTGAAGATGAAGTTGCCTCCACTGACTTTATCCACGACCCACATTCCTGCATTTTCGATGCAGGCGCTGGCATTGAGCTCAACAGCCGATTCTTCAAGCTCATTGGCTGGTATGATAACGAATGGGGCTACTCGTACCGTGTGGTCGATCTCATCAACTTCATCGCCAAAGATTAAATTTTGAATTAATCTTGAACTTCAGCGAGCGGCTTTGCAAGCAGCAAAGCCGCTTTCGTTTTTCACAATGCATGCTGTGCAATGACTTGCTCAACTAAACTTCGGTAGTAGTTGGGCTTTTCGACCAACCCGCCACAGAGTTTGAGCGGCAAATGCACTTGTGCTGTCTTTTTTTTCAACAACTTCACAAAATCTGCAACGAAGTGAGCTTCAGTTTCAAGAATTGCCTGTGCTGTTGAGTTACCTTTTGCCGCCAGTGCAATGACCTTTGGCGCCAGCGTTTGCACTTGAAACTGTTCTTGATAGACTTTGCGCAGCGTATCTTTGCGGTCTTTGAAATGGCGACGCATGGCTTTGCAGAAATGCTCATCTTCAAAGAAACCATCTAACAGCCGCAAGTAGTGCCAAAGTGCACTAAAGCCAATTGCCATGCCACTACCCCTGTCGCCTATCCATCGCCCATAGCCGCCTACTCTAAGCCGTTTTCCTTCCACTTTTGCGGCAAATACTGAGCCAGTGCCTAAGACGGCAATCATGCCGTTTTGACTCGGAAAGTGAAGTTCCAGTTGCAGTTCCCAGTCGCTCATCAAGCAGATGGTTTTGCCTTTGAAAGCGGCTCTGGTGCGTAGCTTGTTTTCTAAAGCATGTTTTTCAGTTTCGTCCGAAAGTCCTGCCAGCCCTATCAGTATGGTGTGCTCAGACGAATGCTTAACTGCTTCTGTCAGTGCTTTCAAGACATGAGTCAGTCGGCCAGTTTGTACATTAAAGTTCCCTGCTATGCAAGTTAGCAGGTGCATTTTGCCCCTTTCGGTGTGTTTCCACACCTTTAGCGCCGTGCCCCCTCCATCTATGATGAGCATGAATGGATGCTTTATTAGCTATATGGTTACTCGTACGCTTAGCTATGTTGTTATAGGCTATTTGCCGCGCAAGGCACGCAGTTGTGCTAACCGATTGCCACTATAGAGCCTTCGGTTGAAGGTGTTGCCCTTACATGGGTTAGATGCCTCTTCATGCTGCGGAATAGGCTCGCCGTATAGCTCGCAGGTGTGCGTGGCAATGTTATAGTTGTTGCAAAATGGGCATGCAGCGGCAATGTGAATATGCGCAATGATTTTGGCGCTTGTATCATGCCAAGCTTTTCTTGCCCAGTCTGGTGCTATTGAGTGAGCATGGTTGGTGTTGGTTGGATAACTCTGCGAGCACTCCAGTGTCGCAGCACTGCGGCGAGAAAACTGAAACATACTACAACTTGGTTTTGATTAGCAATACTACCCGAAGCGCCTGACGCTTCTTCAGGCAGAAACATAGGCATTTTCATCTGCACATGCAACCTAAGCTGCAATTTTGAACAGGACACATCATTTTGCATATTTGCAACAATTTTTTAACTCTTCCATCGAAACAAAGGAGCGCGCATGTATCGCAGTTGCCTGACCAATCTGCACATCTGCAAAGCCAATTGTTGCAAGAATGGGGTTTGGGTCGATGCGCAGGAAGCTCAAGAAATCGAGCGTTTGGTACTTGCCAGTCCTGAACTGGCTGATCTTCATGGCAAGGTCTTGTGGAGCGAAGAAGATGAAGACCCTGATTACTTTCCTTCAGGAAAAGGCGTGGGCACGGCTCTCCAGACCCCTGACGGACCTTGCATCTTTTTAGGCAGTGATTACAAGTGCCGTATCTACAAGTTCCGCCCTCATTTTTGCGCCGATTATCCGCTCATGCATCCTGTGGCAAATAGCACCAAGCCAGTTTTGATTGACAACATGTTTGAGTCTATGCCAGAGTGCATCTATTACGACATGCTGCGTGCTACTCAAAAATCTATTGAGGAAGAAAAAGCTGAAGCTGAAAAAGCTTCACTTGATGCATAGCACAGTCCATGCGGCTATTTGGGTAGTGTATCCAGTGCCTTTACGGTTAGGGTCTGGGCTCGACGCAATTTTTTGCGCGGTGCCAACTCACTTTCATAGACGCGCTTGATACCATCGCCAAGCGATTTTTCAATGTCACGAATGTTCGAAACGAGCCGCATCATGCCTTGAATTTCCACGGAAGCGGCTTGGTCTGTGCCCCACATGGCGCGGTCTAAGGTAATGTGGCGCTCGACGAATGTTGCGCCCAATGCCACTGCTGCCCAAGTTGGTGCCAGTCCTGTTTCATGTCCAGAGTAGCCAATCGGGCACATTGGATACTTCGCCTTCAGGGTGTGAATCATGCGTAGATTCAATTCTTCAAGTGGGCAGGGGTAGGTGGATGTCGAGTGCGCTATGAGCAGATTGTCTGTACCTAAGAGCTCGACTGCCGCCTCGATTTCTTCCATGGTCGACATCCCTGTGGAGAGAATGATAGGTTTGCCAGTTTGGCGCACTTTGCGCAGCAGGTCTGCGTCCGTCAGCGATGCAGAAGCAATTTTGTAGCAGGGTGGGTCGAACTGCTCGATGAAGTCGACAGCCACTTCATCCCAGCATGAAGCAAACCACATGATGCCACGCTCTTTGCAATGGCGGTCAATTTCAACGTATTCTTCCTTGTTGAATTCGATTTTGTGGCGATACTCAATGTATGTGATGCGTCCCCATGGCGTATCGCGCTCCAGATGCCACTGGTCCTTGGGCACACACAGCTCTGGAGTACGTTTTTGAAACTTGACGGCATCACATCCTGCTAAAACTGCTCCATCAATCAGCTTTTTTGCCAGTTGAACTGAGCCATTATGGTTGATACCAATTTCCGCTATCACGAATACGGGCTCGCCGTCGCCCACTTTGCGATGTCCGATTTGAACCGTTGCCATAGTTTTTGATTTTAACTTCGTGTTTTGCTACTGTCGTGCGCCTCACTTAGCACATTCAGTTCGCCTAAGTTAGTTCTTTTTTACTTAAAGTTTGCCAACTCTTCCTTGACCTGGTCAATAACCTTGACAGGCGTTGGGTCAATGTTGCTCATCAGTGCCAAGTAGTAGCTAGTCCAATCGCCCAGTAAGACAAGTGAAAAGATGCGTGTTAGCAGCGAGTTGCCTTCGCTTTCTACGTGAGAAATATTCTTTGCATACCTTTTGATAATCAGGTTAGTGACTTTCATTCGTAGAACTGTGCGTGGGTGGTCGTCTCGGTCATGCAAGAAAATGACATGTAGGCGTCTGAGCAAGTTTTCATTGAGTTTCCATCCTACCAATTCGTTGTGATTAAGCTCGGGTAAGATGTTGGCGTAGGCTAAGGTTTTAGCGTTTTCACAGATTTGTCCTTTCCAACGTGTGCCTACGGCGCTGGTAAAGTCGTCGCTGGTGTAGATGATGGGCATTTTGCCGATTGACTTACGAGCTAATTCTAGCGCCAAATTGTTTTCATCTTTGAAATCGGCGTATCGTGCTGAGGCTTCTTTGAGATAGGCACTTGTTTCCTTGATTGCATCAGTCTTATCGGTAGTAAGTCTGAGCTCTGTGAAGATGCGCAACATGGCTGAGAACATAAAGCCTACGGCGGTACGAGGTGGGAATCCTTCTGGCACTTTGAGTGTATAGTGTCCAAACGATTTGGCAATGTTAAGCACTTCTCCGCCGGAGGTTACACAGCATATTTTTGCTTTTTTCTGGATGGCATTTTGGTAGGCAGAAAGTGTTTCTTCAGTGTTGCCAGAGTAGGATGAAATTAGCACCAGTGTGGTATCGTCTACGAATTCGGGCAGGGTATAATTGCGATTGACCAGCACGGGTATTGGGCACTCATCGCTGAGGTAGGTGCGTAACAAGTCGCCACTAATTGCAGAACCGCCAAGACCAGCGATGACCACGTTTCTAATGCGCTCTTTGCGTGGACGCGAGCGCGCATGAAGTGTCTCGAAATCTGTCTCAAACTGCATGTACAAGTTTTGCAGTTTTTCGCGCATTTCGCTGCGGTCATACTTTTCAATGAGTCTTGCCGAGATTCTTTCCATCTTTACACCCGTAAGCGTTGAAGACGTTTGAGCATTGCTTTAGCCAGGTCAAGATCTTCTGGTGTTGTTATCTTAAGGTTGTGATACCCTGTCTCAAAAATCTTGATACATTGCTCTGGGAAAAACCTTTCAATCAAGGCAGCATCATCTGTTGCATAGAATCCATCTTGTCTGGCTAGCCGATGTGCGGCAATAATGCGTTCTGCCCAAAAACCTTGCGGCGTCTGCACTTGCATCAGCGTCGCCCTATCGAGTGCTTCACCGAAACACTGACGCTCGGTATCGACTCGTTTAATGCTGTCTTTCAACTTGGTTGCTGGCACAGCAGCCCCGAATGTCAGGGCTAATTTTGCAATTGTATCAATTTCATGTGCTTGAATCAAGGGTCGTGCCCCATCGTGGATAAGCACTACAGCTTTTGTTTGTCCTCGTTGAAGAGTCTTTTCCGTCTGCTCAGCCAGCCACTCTATGGCATTGTAGATCGAGTCTTGGCGTTCTTTGCCGCCTTCGAGCACAGCCCACACTTTCGAGAAGCCATGGCGTCTTGTTAGCCTATTGAGTCTCCCAATATCCTCGGGGCGCGCCACGACAACTATGCGCTGAATAGTTTTTGCCTCTTCAAAGGCTTTTAAGGTCCAGTAAATGACAGGATACCGCCCCAGCCGCAGATACTGCTTACTTTCACCTGACTTAAGTTTCATGCGACTGCTGACTCCACCAGCCGCAATGATTGCATATCCGCGCATGGCTACTTGTCAGATGCTTCGGTAAGTTGGCACTAGTAAATCAGCATGGCATCACCGTATGCCAGAAACCGGTAACCAGTCTTTAGGGCTTGCCTATAGGCTTTCATCAGAAACTCATGTCCTGCAAATGCACTCACTGCCATTAGCGGTGTTGTCTCTGGCTGCTGGAAATTTGTAATTAACATATCGACTACTTTGAAGTCATAAGGCGGATAGATGAACTTGTCTGTCCACCCCTCACCAAACTTGATTCGTCCCTCGACCGTTGCATTAGCTTCTATGACGCGTAGCACCGAGGTACCTACTGCTACAACCCGCCCTGACCGTTCTGTTTTGACTTCATTGATACGCTGCGCCGTAGAGTAAGGCAGGTTGTAGTATTCAGACTCCATTTTGTGCTTGGAAATATCCTCTACCTCGACGGGACGGAAGGTGCCAAGACCTGAATGCAGAGTCAAAGAAAGAATTTCTACACCCTTGCGCTTAATTTTGTTTAGCAGTTCTATGGTAAAGTGTAAGCCAGATGCTGGTGCTACTACCGCACCTGGCACACGAGCATAGACGGTCTGATAGCGCTCCTTATCTTTTTCGTCTGGCTCGCGCTTGATATAAGGCGGAATTGGCATTTGCCCGATACGCTCTACGACTTGAAAAATATCCACTTCTGGATTCAGGAAGCGGATGGTTCGCCCCCGTGAGGTCGTGTTATCGACCACTTCTGCCACTAGGTCTTCAGGGAAGTAGATTTTATTTCCCACCCGCACTTTGCGGGCTGGCTCAACCAATACATCCCACAGCCCAGCCTGCTTATTGAGCTCGCGTAGCAGAAAGACTTCAATTTTTGCTGATGTTTTTTCCTTGTGCCCATACAGCTTGGCTGGGAAAACCTTAGTATCATTAACGACCAGCACATCGCCTTTCTGCAGGTAGTCCACGATGTCTGTGAATTTCGCATCAGTGATAGTCTTTTTGCGCCGGTCCAGTACCATAAGTCTGCACTTGTCTCGTGGCTCTTTGGGCACGGTAGCAATTGCACTTTTTGTAAGAGGGTAACGAAATTCAGAAAGTCTCATTCTCAATAGGTTTTATATTTTTTTCTAAACTTGATTTTAGAGGAGAAACTTTTTTGACCTATGTGTACTTGGAGGAGCGTTATCTGCAAGCCGCTTCCTGTAGATTTGTGCTTGCACTATCCAGCTACTAGAGATGCGCATGGGTTTTTCTCAAAAAAGGCTGGAATATATGAAAAAATTGCTCTTCGCGCAAGTGCTCTCTTTTAGCCTTGTGCTGCGCGCTGCCATGATGCAACAGGTTACATGCGCCGCTTCTTTACCATGCACTTTTCCGTGTATGGATTATTTTTGTGTTCCTAAAAACGAACCTGTCCTTTGATGAATCGCTGTCTTATTTTCGCTTTGGTTTTCTCCTGCGCTGCAATTTCATATGGTCAAACGCCTGCCACATCGGGCGCCGATGAGCGACGCAGTGCTCTTATGCGCAGTTACTTTTCAGCTTTTGGCAGTCAAGGGCAAAGTTCAATAGAGCGCCTGAATGCACTTAGTCTTCTGCCCGAATCGTTCCCTACTCTTGCACTGGAGGAAGCCATCAATCCCGATGAGTATGTCCTGAACGCAGGCGATGTGCTTGAAGTCAATATCTTTGGCAGCGTGCCGATTACGCTCCGCAGCATGATTTCGCCCGAAGGCACGCTTTCGCTTAGAACCATTGGGATTTTCGAGGCGAAAGGCAAATCGCTTACCCAGCTTAAAAAAGAGCTTGAACGAGCCGTTACACGTCTCTACAAGGCGTCCAGCCTTGGGCTATCGCTCTACCAACCTCGTTCATTTCTCGTGATGGTCTCTGGGGCAGTCTCACAACGTGGGCAACATGTAGCCACAGCCTTAGACCGTGTAGATAAGGTCTTTTATCTGGCAAATGCACAAGATCCGCCGCCCCCAGATGCCGCTCAACTTGCCGCCCGTCGGCTCTACCCTGAAACGCCACCCCCACTGAGAGCCTCGCTACGCAACATCACCTTGCGCCACCGTGATGGCACCACTGAGCCAGTAGACCTCATTCGCTATTTCATGACTGGCGACCGACGCTTCAACCCGCGATTGCGTGAAGGCGATGTGATTGAAGTGCCAAATTTGCAACCCGAGAACATGGATTTGGTGGGCATCGATGGCGCGGTGCAACTGCCTGCCCTCTACGAATACTCGCGCTACGATAGCCTTTCGACACTCTACAAAATTGCTTTGGGCGCAACTAAACATGCTGACTTGGAGCATGTACAAATCACGCGCTGGCAGAATGGACAATTTGAGCGATTGACCTACAATTTGGCAGACATCTTGGCAGGCAAAGCCCCCGATGTGCCGCTCCTGCCACACGACCGCGTGCAAGTTCGCCTAAAATCTTTCGCCCGCATTGGCAATGTCAGTGTGCGTGGTGCCGTGGTCTATCCCGGATTTTTTGCTATTGAGTCGCAGAAGACAACACTCAAAGAAGTCATTGCCATGGCAGGTGGATTTACGCCCGAGGCTCAACTTTCCGCTGCACGCATTTTCCGACGCCCAAAGTCCGACGAAGGCGTGCCCCTCCCCGCCAACATTCCACCAGACCTTGATTTCATTCGCCAGCAGCTTATTCGCACAGGCGACCTTGATGCCGAAGAAATTGCTAACTTCAATCTCGAGTTTGGCGCCCGCCGCAACTATGTTTCGGCAGATTTTCGTGCCATTTTCAACAACCAAAGTCCCGACATCGTGCTCGAGGATGGCGACCTGATTATTGTGCCACGCGATGCTGGCACCGTCTATGTGTTTGGGCAAGTTGCCAATCCCGGCTATATCAAGTATGTTCCCGGACGCACCTACAAAGAGTATATTGCTTTAGCCGGTGGCGAAACCAACGAATCCACTGGCGATATTCGCATCCTTAAAGCTGGCAGTTACGAATGGAAATTTCCACACGAGACCGCTGTGGAATCAGGCGATTGGATTTTTGTGCCGAAAAAATTTCAAAAGACATTCGCACAACAAATGGCTGAAATTACACCCGTGGTCAGCATCATCTCCACGCTGGCCACACTTGCTCTGCTGATTTTTCAAGTCTTCAGACAACCGTAACCAAGCATGGGGTCTGACTTCAGAGGCAGCCGTAACCTTCAACAACACGATATGAGCATGACAGAGCCACAACCCAGTTCAACTCAGCCAGTAACCAGTACCTCAGATGCCGTCAGTACTTTCGCACTCACCGAGCACGAGCAGACAGACAATGGCTACACCCCTTCCCGATTTATGGAATATCTGAATGTGATTTATCCATGGCGCAAGTTTATCGTCATCGGAACGCTTTTTGCGACATTGGTTGCCACCGTTGTGAGTTTTCTTTTGCCAGAGTGGTATAAGTCTTCTGCCACCATCTTGGTGCCGCCCCAAAGTGATTTGGTAGGTCTTACTCGACTGTTGGGCGGCGCCACAGGATTCGGGAGCAGTCTCAGCGGCGCTGCCGAGAGTGTGTTTGGCAAAAGCAAGAGCGCCGACGACATTGACCGTTACGAAGCCATCTTCGACAGCCGCCGCCTGCGCCTTGCCGTCATCGAGAAATTTGACCTTATCAAGCAGTATGAATTTGACTCGCCCTCTACAAAAGAGCCGATTAAGAAAACACTTGAGGAATTGGACAAAAACCTCATCTTCAAAAACAATCGCAACAACACTGTTACCATCACCGCCTACTTCAAAGGCGATTCGGTAAAAGCCGCCGAAATGGTCAATTATGTCATTGCCCTTATTGATTCTATCAATCGTGAACTTGCTACTGAAAATGCACGCTATCAACGCAAGTTTATTGAACGGCGCTACGCTGAAGCCCAAGCCGAGCTCAAAGCCGCTGAAGAACGGCTCAATGCTTTTCAGAAAACCTATCGCGTTGGCGAAGTGCGTGAGCAAGTCAAAGCCAGTCTGGAAGCCTCTGCACAAATTGAAGCCTTAGCCGTCCAAAGCGAAGTCGAGTATAATGTGCTGCGCAAAAGCCTTGGCGATTCTCATCCCGAAGTCTTGCAAGCGCGCGACAAAGCCGCTGAACTTCGGCGTCAAGCCAAAAAGTTTGAGTTTGGCGGACTTTCTTCCGACTTGATTATTCCGCTGGCGAAAATGCCTGACTTGGGCATGGAGTATCTTCGCCTCTATCGCGAGGTGCTGCTGCAGACGAAAATTGTCGAGTTCTTGGTGCCACAATACGAACAAGCCAAATTGCAAGAAGCACGCGACACGCCAACGCTGCTCGTGCTCGATAGAGGCTATGTGCCAGAATGGAAAGATAAACCCAAGCGCCTGCTCATCACTCTGGGTGGATTCTTTGTCGGGCTTTTGCTTTCGCTGTCGCTGGTCATTTTTCAGCATGAGCTGGCTAAACTTTCTCGTGAGCCATGGTTCCAACTTCTCCGCAAGATGTTCAGCCTACGCTGACGGCGCGCCGCCAACTCTGGCTCTATGTGGCACTCTTTGCCCTGATACTGCTACTGGGCGCCGCGGCATACATCCAGACCATCTTGCCACTTTTGATTGCTGGCGCTATTGTCGCTGTCAGTTTTTTTCAAGTTCTTTCTTTTCGTGTGCTTTTTCTTCTGCTACTCCTGCTCTTCTTTCTCATCAGTCCAGCGATTCCCGTGTCTGAAAAACATTTCAGCAAGCCGATTAGCGCTGGTGGATTTTTTCTGCAAGATGCTGTGCTGGTGCTACTCTTTGCTCGTGCCCTTTTTGATTACTTCAATGCCCCACGAACGCTAACGCTTTTTCGTCCCACACGCCTTGAACAAATTTTCGCCCTTTATGTTGCGGTCAATCTGGCATCAGCGGTGTATGGCGCCATCAACGGCAATACGCCGACTTACCTCTTGGGCGATGTGCGAGATTTCCTCTACTTCCTACTTTTTTGGGTTTATCTGCACTGTTTCAAAAGCGAAGCCGACCTTGATTTTGCTTTCAATGCGCTCATTGCAGTGGGATTCATCTTCGCTGCCATCAGTCTTGCCGACGACCTTCTGATTCGCAACTTTGTGCGTTACAACTCTGGCATTTCCTTTTTGCTTGTGGCGTCGACGCTTGCCCTGCTTTCCAAGATTTTTACCGAAAGGCTTTCCATCAAGACACCTTCTACTCTCATCATGCTGCTGGTGATGCTGGCGGGTCTTTTTATCACTTTCACGCGTGGGCTATATCTTGGCTTCGTGGCTGGATTTTTCGTGATGCTCTTTGCTTTGGGCTTGAAGCGGTCTTTCAAGTTGGTGCTCACTCTTGGCGCACTGGTGCTGGGTGTGCTGGGCGTGATGCTGGTATTAGGAATCAGCTTTGACAGGGTGATTGCGCAAGCTACTTACCGCGGCTCATCTGCCCTTGGCGATTTGGATGTGAGCAGCGCTGAACGAATTTTGGAAGTCTTAGCTGTGCTTGACGAACTGCCCAACCATTGGCTATTTGGCAAAGGTGCAGGTGCCACGATTGCCGTCTATCGGTTTGGTGATGCCAATGTCAAAGAAGGCATTGTGGATTGGTGGTTTATTCACAACAATTATGCGCAAGTGCTGCACAAGTCCGGCGTGATTGGTCTATTGTGTTTGCTGGCGCTTTGGCTTAGTGCCTTGACGATAGCGTTTCGCCTGTTTCAACGCGCCACTTCTGCTGTGGCAAGGCAAGTGTTGCTTTCAGCAACGGGCGTGCTGACTGCATACATGGTCACTTCACTTACCTCGCCTGTGATGACTTACCTCAACACCAATTTTGTTAGTGCTCTGCTTTTTGCTTCAATCGTGTTTTTCAATCGGCTCGAGCGTGCCCCTCTGCGCGCTCACATTAGGTTGTGTTGACAAATAGAGATGCTTAATTTTGGAAAAAAGACCAATGCATCGTTACGAATTGACACCCGAACAATGGAAACACATTCAGCCGCTGTGCGCCGGTAAAGCCTCCGA
>PHFL01000076.1 GCA_002794105.1 Candidatus Thermochlorobacter aerophilus
TTTGGAGTTGAAAGCAGGCGATTACGATATTTTTTCATTTGCTGCAGAAAAAGGCACCATCCGCTCCAAAGTGCTAGATGGCTTCACGCTGGATTTGAAAGAGGTCTTTTGAAAGAGGTCTTTTGAAAGAGCATTGCACAACTGCTCATCGCTCATTTACCCGCACTCTAACGCCACTCCTACGAACTCATAGAAACCTTGCAGAGATATTTTTCTTTGAAGTCGTGCATTTTTTGTATGTTCCGTCTTGAATACGAAATCTGCTCTGTGCAACCGCATGCTATCAAATCTATTTAGTCTGCATCATGACATCATTTACGCTTCATATCAATCGCCAGACTTATCAGCTCACACTCGACCCTGACATGCCGCTTCTCTGGGTGTTGCGCGATGTGCTGGGCATGACGGGCACCAAGTTCGGCTGCGGCAAAGGCTACTGCGGTGCTTGCACCGTGCTTATCGATGGCGAGGCGGCAAAATCTTGCTCCCGTCCAGTGTCAATAGTTGCTGGCAAAGCGGTTACCACGATTGAGGGACTTTCGCCTGATGGCTCTCATGTTTTGCAGCAGGCATGGATTTTGGAAGATGTATCGCAGTGCGGCTATTGTCAGCCCGGACAAATTATGACTGCGGCAGCATTGCTCAATGAAAAACCAAATCCTACAGACCAAGATATCGACGAGGCAATGAGCAGTGTGCTGTGCAGATGCGGCACATATCCACGCATTCGTGCGGCAATTCATCGTGCGGTGAAATTGCAAGATAGAGGAGGTCTGAAATGAGCACATCTTGCCACGATAATTTTTCGCGTCGCGATTTTCTCAAAGTTGTTTCACTGGCTGGTGCAGGCTTTGCGCTTGGCTTCTTTCTGCAATCTCATGACAAGGCACATCTCTTTGCTGAACCTTCACCCAGCGAGACTTTTGAGCCGAATGCATGGCTACGCATTGAACCTGATGGCAGCGTGATTGTTACACTCGGCAAAGTGGAAATGGGACAAGGCGTGCATACAGCCCTGCCCATGATTTTGGCTGAAGAGCTCGATGCCGATTGGAAAAAAGTTCGTGCCGAACAGGGCGATGCTCACGAAAAATATGGGCGCATGAGCACCGGCGGCAGTGCCAGCGTGCGCACCAACTGGGAAGTGCTTCGTAAAGCGGGTGCCGCGGCTCGCCAAATGCTGATTTCTGCTGCCGCTGCCGCGTGGGGCGTCTCTGAAAAGGAGTGTCGCACCGAACAAGGTTTTGTGATTCACACCAGCGGCAAACGCATGAGCTATGGCGAACTGGCACCACTTGCCGCAAAACTTACGCCGCCGCAAAACCCTACGCTCAAAGACCCCAAAGACTTCAAACTCATTGGCAAACCTACACTGCGGCTCGATAGCCCTGAAAAAGTTACCGGTCGCGCCATTTTTGGCATTGATGTGAAGGTGCCAAACATGCTTGTCGCTGTTGTGGAGCGCTGTCCAGTCTTTGGCGGCAAAGTCAAAAGCGTGGATGATAAAGCCGCAAGGAAGATGCCCGGCGTTAAGCATATTCTTCAAATCAAATCTGGCGTGGCAGTAGTTGCCGATGGCTACTGGCATGCCATGCAAGCGCGTGCGGCGCTCAACATCAAGTGGGATGAAGGCAGTTTTGCTCGGCAAAGCAGCGCGCAAATTCGCAAAACCCGAGAAGCACTGGCTCAAGGCAAAGGCGCTGTGGCAAAATCGGTTGGCGACGCATACGGTACCATTGCAAAAGCCAAGAAAGCACTAACCAATGTGGTCTATGAAGTGCCATATTTAGCGCATGCACCGATGGAACCGCCAGCCGCTGTTGCCAGCGTCAGTGCCGAGCGATGTGAAATTTGGGCATCCACGCAAGTGCCTGACCGTGTGCAGACCCTTGCTGCTGAAATCACTGGATTGCCCAAAGACAAGGTGATAGTGCATACCACATTTTTGGGCGGCGGGTTCGGTCGCAAGCTCTATCCCGATTACATTGTCGAAGCCCTTGAGATTTCTAAGGCTATTCAGGCGCCTGTTAAGGTCATTTGGTCGCGTGAAGATGATATTCAGCACGACCTTTATCGCCCTGCAACATACAATGTTTTCAGCGCGGCGCTCAACGAACAAGGCGAGATTGAGGCATGGGTACACAAAATTGTTGGCGATGCCCTCAATGCGTCTCACCCGAAGGACAAAGTGGAAGGGGCGGCTGTCGAGGGCGCACAGAATTTGCCTTATCGCATTCCCAACTTGCATGTAGAGTGGGTCATGCACAATCCGGGCGTTCCTACAGGCGCGTGGCGCTCGGTGGGAAGTTCTCAAAATGCTTTTGTTACAGAAAGTTTCATAGATGAGCTGGCTTACCTTGCTGGTAAAGATCCTTTTGAGTTTCGGCGCAATTTGCTCGAAAACAAACGGCTTAAAGCGGCTCTTGAACTTGCGGCTGAAAAAGCTGGTTGGGGCAAGCCTTTGCCTGCAGGCGTCTATCGCGGCATTGCGTGTCATGAATCTTTCCGAAGTTATGTCGCTGAAGTTGCCGAAGTGTCCGTCGATAAAAAAACTGGCGAAGTGAAGGTTCATCGTGTGGTTGTGGCTATTGACTGCGGTCTGGTGGTGAATCCTCTGTCGGCTGCGGCACAGATGGAGGGCGGTGTCATTGATGGGCTCTCTTGCGTGTTCAAACGCGCCATCACTATCAAAAATGGTCGTGTCGAGCAATCCAACTTTGGCGATTACGATGCGTTGCGCATACACGAGACGCCGAAAATTGAGGTGTATTTCGTGCCCAGCACAGATGCACCGACTGGCACTGGCGAGCCCGGCTTACCGCCTGCATTGCCAGCCGTCTGCAATGCCATTTTTGCTGCCACAGGCAAGCGCATTCGCAAACTGCCAGTTTCACCAGAAGACTTAAAGGCTTGAAAAACTACATTACAACTTTTCGCAACCTGAACAAAGAGGCGCTTAGGTTACAACCATGAATTTGTTTTGTCAACTTGCTCATTTCTGTCATGATACAACATGATGCATGGCTACCTATTTTTTTAAGTGTCATTGTGCTACTTGCACTTATCAGCGGATTGCTCTATCTGCGCCTTCACTCTTTGCAGCAGCACTACCGACATCTTCATCAACGACTTCAAGAGCAGGAAATTGCTGAAGCGCAACACCAATCCATACTTTCGCATCTGCCTTTTTTCCTTGTCATACACACCAAAACTGAAATTTGCTACTGCAATCCTGCAGCATTGCTGGCGTTGGGTCAGACCGATGCGTCGCAAGTGATTGGTAAGCCATTAGCTTCTTTTGTCCCGCCTTCTGAAATGGCTTCAGTTACGGCATTTGTTGAGTCGGCGTTGCAACAGTCTTCAGAGATGCCTACGCTTAAAAAAGCGGTTCGTTTTTCAGCCTCGCCCGATAGGTCTTATTTGCTCACGCTCATGGCGCAACCTTTTGTGTATCACCAGCAGCCAGCCGTGATGATTACCTCAACGACGGCTGTGTCTGCCACCGATAGTCGCACTTTCCATGACCAACTCTATGCACTTTGGCAAACTCATCATCGGGTTGAAACTGCTTATGCGCTCATCAGTGGCATTGCACATGAGTTTCACTCAATTTTTAGGGCGGTGGCGGCATCGCTACAGCGCTTAAGGACATACTTCAGCTCTACCGATGCGTCGTATTCGGATATTCAGGCGGCAGAAACTAAAGTTGAGCATGGGCTTCAAACGGCGCAGTATATCTTGGATTTTGCCCAATTTTCCATCGCCTCTTTTTCCACATTCTCGCTCTGGTCAGCCGTTGAAACAGCTCAGAGCATCTTAGAGCCGTCGCTTTCAGGTCACCTTTCTTTCAGGCTCATGCGCGAGACAGCGCTCGACTGCATTTACGGCAGTGAAAGCTTGCTTCATCAATTAATTCTCAATCTTGTTACGATGGTCAAAGGCATTGTGCCGTCTTGTAACAAGGTCGCCATGGAAGTTTGTTCGCCTTCGTGTATTGCTTTACCGTCTTTTTTTGGTTCGCCTGACCTCAAGCAGTATGTTGCCTTAAAAATCGGGGATACTTCCACGCATGCTGACCTACCGATTACTGCGCCTGACCCAGCAATATTTGCCAAAGAGTGTAGTCCGAGCCTTGGGCTTAGTCTTCTCGTTGCTTGCCACATCATGAAATTGCATAACGGTACGCTGGGCGTGCAATATGAACCGCAGCGCCGGCTTCATTTTACGCTTCTCTTTCCGCTGGCTGGTTCGGCATGCTCTCCACCTGAAGACACGGCTTATCGTTCGCCTGCTTTACCCGTTAAAATTAAACCCAGCAAAAGTTCAAATCGAGGAACGATTTTGGTCGTCGACGATGAGCAATATCTCTGTGACATCATCAGCCGCGTCCTGCATTCAGCGGGCTACATACCACTTACTGCAACCAGCAGTCATGATGCGCTTCGGCTACTTGCTGAAAAAGATTATGATGTTGACCTCTGCATTTTCGATCTCACCATGCCCGACATGAATGGCGAAGAGCTGTTTCGTCACGTACGCCAGCAGGCACCACAGATGCCGGTCATCATTACATCTGGCAGTGTAGAACCAGCATATCAGCATCGGCTTCAAATGAGCGGCGTTGCCAGTCTGATTATCAAGCCCTTCAAATTGCAAACACTGCTCGACACTATTGACTCAATTCTGCAAGATTGATTGAGGCGAAAAATTATGTAGATTTGCATATTAACTTTTTGTTTAACATGCCTGACACTTCAACATCTGATGCTTCTACCCCAACACGCCGCAACTGGTTTTGGGGAATTTTGGGAATTGCATCCGTTGCGGCGCTTGGCATTGCTTTTTCTCGCTCGCTTTTGCCTAAGCCTTCTAAAACACAAGCCTTGAGCGAGTGGCAACTTCTTCATCGCATTGATGCCGAGCTTTCCCGCTCTGGTGTCGATGGCGTAGAGGTCTATCTACGGCAGCGAAAAGTTGTGCTCATTGCCGCTCCCGAGCAGCGCGAGCAACTTCGCCGTGCGGTTGAAGTTGTTCAGCGTATCAAAGATGTTGAACTCATTGATGCGTTGATTCGCGATACCGCTGTGCCGTCTCATTCCACGACCGCATCGTAGCATGAAGGTTGCGCTGCTCTACAACCAAAAACCTGAAGCATCTCTTGCTACTTCTCGCTACACTTCAGATGAATTTGCCGAGTGGGATAATCCGGAGACCATTGAGGCAGTGGCGGCAGCACTGCGTGAGCATGCACAGGTTTCAGAACTTATCTTGATTGACTGTCATCCCGAGCGCATTCTCACGGTTGTTGAAACCCTTCAGCGTGCCAAGCCAGATATTTGCTTCAACATGGTTGAAGGCATTGGCGCGCCGAGCCGTGAGGCACAAATTCCCGCCCTGCTTGACCTGATGGGCATTCCTTACACGGGCTCCGACCCAACTACGCTTTGCATCACGCTCGATAAAGCACGCACCAAAGAGATTCTTGCTTACTATGGCATTCCTACACCTGCCTTTTCGCTTGTCTCTTCAGTGAGCGAAGTGCCAGTGTTTGTTCAGCGCGCTCACACATATCCGATGATTGTCAAGCCTCTGCATGAAGGCTCCAGCAAGGGCATCTTTGAGCGCTCTGTTGTTACAACTCCCGATGAACTTTCTCAGCAATTGCTTGAGGTGCTTACAGTCTATAAGCAACCTGCATTAGTGGAGGCATTTCTTGCTGGGCGAGAGTTTACGGTGGGCTTGCTTGGCAATGGCGATAGCGTAGAGACCTTGCCAATTGTGGAAATCACATTTGAGCATCTGCCTGCTCACTCACGCAAAATTTATTCATATGAAGCCAAGTGGCTTTGGGATGACCCGCATCATCCTGTGGAAGTCTTTCGCTGTCCTGCACCTATCGCACCAGCGCTTGCTGATGAAATTAACGCTCTATGCAAGCAGGCTTACCATGCATTACGCTGCCGAGATTGGGCACGCATTGATGTACGATTAGACTTGCATCATCGACCGCACATTATTGAAGTCAATCCGCTTCCCGGAATTCTTCCTAATCCAGATGAGCACTCCTGCTTGCCTATGGCGGCTCGTCAAGCGGGTCTTTCCTACACGCAGCTTATTCATCGCGTTTTGGATGAAGCTCTCAAACGCTGTGCGCTGGCGCAAAACTGAAGTTGCAAACTTCTGATTTTGTTGTAAATTCCTGCCCGGGGCACATAGAGCCCAAAATATTCTGGGAAATCTTCAGCAAGGCAAACGTTACACATTACATATGACAGCACGAGAAATCGCTGTAAAGGTTCTAAGAGAAATCGAACTTAACAAAGCTAAATCTGATACAGTCATCAACAATTACTTCAACCAGTCCTCACTTGAGCGCGTCGACAAGGCTTTTGCCATGGAAATGGTCTATGGCACATTGCGCGAGCGCGCTAAGATTGACCACATCATTGAGCAATTCTATAACCACGACTACAAGAAGATGGATGTCGATATTCGCAACATTTTGCGTGTCGGCGTCTATCAGCTCTTCTACCTAACCAAGGTGCCAAAATGGGCGGCTGTCAACGAGTCCGTTGAACTGGCAAAGAAGATGCGCAACCAATTTCTTGGCAACTTGGTCAATGGTGTCTTGCGCAACATTTCCAACAACATTGAGACGATAAACTTCAAGGTCAAGGGCGGTACATTTGCCGACCAAATTGCGCTGCAATACTCGCATCCGAAATGGCTGCTGGAACGCTGGCTCTCTCGCTTCAGCTTGCATGAAGTGCAGGACTTAATGACTAGCAACAACACGCCGCCAAAAATCAGTTTTCGTGTCAATTCTTTGAAAACTACAATTGCAGAAGTTGAGCAAATGCTTGCTGAAAAGCAAGTTGCTTACCGAAAGTCTCTGCTCGAGAATTTTGTCATCCCAGAAAAATTCTTCGACATGGAAGAGCTGTTGAAGATGGGCTATGTCTCGGTGCAGAGCGAAGCGCAGGCAATTGCTTGCATGCTGTTGGGAGCACAGCCTAATGAGCGCATTTTGGATATGTGTGCGGCTCCGGGTGGCAAATCGTCCTACCTTGCTGAGCAGATGCGAAACACAGGCAAAATTCTCGCACTGGACCTCTACAACAACAAGCTTCAGGACTTGATGAAACTTGCCCACACGCTTGGAATCTCCATCATTGAAACAGTCAAGTGCGATGCACGCACTTTCCAGCCTCACGAAAAGTTTGACCGAGTTTTGCTCGATGCACCCTGTTCGGGCACTGGGGTGCTTTCGCGTCGCGCAGAACTGCGGTGGCGACTTTCACCCAACGACATCAGCACCATGGCAAAGCTACAACGCGAGCTTCTGGATAATGCTACACGCTGCGTCAAAGACGACGGCGTTATCGTCTATTCCACCTGCTCTATTGAACCAGAGGAAAATCAGCAATTGATTGACGCTTTTCTCCACGACCGACCTGATTGGATGATTCAAGATGCGAAGGAAGTTTTGCCGCCGACGCTTCATCACCTTGTCAATACACAAGGCGCTGTCGAGATTCTTCCCCATCTACACCACTTGGATGGGGCTTACGCCGTTCGACTCGTGCGCCGCTGATCTCTACCCTGTTCTTTATGATTCTCATTCCTCTTTGCACTCTTTCGAACTGAAGAGTTATGAGCTTTTCAAATCGCAGACGAGTTTTGCTTCGGCACACAACATTTTTCACTGGGGCTTTGCTTTTACTTGCGGCATTTTTCCCATCTTTACTTAAAGCTGGCGGCGAGACCTTTCCAGCTGGACACTGGGCATATGACATCATTGACCAACTAATTGTGCGTGGATACCTAACGCGGCTCTACGACGTGGCTCGCCCCTATGAGCGGCTCGATGTGGCACGCGCGATTTTAGAGACCGATAAGTTTGCTATTGAAGACCGCGTTACACTCTGGTTGTTCAATAAACTGGAGCAAGAGTTGGATGATGAATTAGGCTGGCTGCGTGATGAGGTTTTTCCTAAGGCAGCAGTTCGCATAGCCGCCCGTCCTGAATTGATTGCGGAACGACGTGAGGGTCCGCGCCCTGAACTGCAACTGCCACCTGAAAATCAAACAGGCATTGATTTTCGCCCACGCTTTCGTGGACGCGGTAGACTGGCACTATACTTTGAGCGCGATTTTGTGCTCTACAATGCTTCTATTGTGCAACAGCAAGGTGTCTTCGATCTTGTGCCAGCACGTCCATACGCCGGCGCAACAGCTTACACAGAACAAGCATTCTTTGCGTATCACGGTGAAATGTTTCGCGTTAAACTTGGACGCGACTATGTCAATTGGGGGTATGGACGATATAGCCTCAGCCTATCTCACATGGCTGGTCCGCTCGACCAGCTCATGCTCCAACTCAACACCAGAACCCTACGCTTTACCTACATCATCGCTATGCTCGACAAACTGGAGTATCGCGAAGAAGGCACACCATCAGGTGCTATACAAAGTTTTGTCGAGCGCTACTTGACAGCTATTCGCTTTGACCTTAATCTTTTTTCAAGCCGCCTACGCTTAGGCTTGTGGCAAGGCACCCTCTACGGCGGACGAAACCGTGGGCTTGACTTTCGTTTCATCAATCCTTTCTCAATTGTCTATGGCGAACAGTACAATCGCCGCGAAGAAATTAACCCAATTGTTGGCGCCGACCTAAGCATTTTCCCCTTTAATGGCATCAACATCTACGGCAGTTTTGTCGTCGATGACTGGCAGTTCAATATTGTCGACCAAACTGCACTTGAGCCAAACCTATGGTCAGGGCAAATTGGCATTCGTGCCGCAAATGTGCTCTATCCACTCGGGATTTATGGCACTGACGTCTTCATTGAAATTTCACGCGCCATCAATCGCACTTATCACCAACGGCAGTTTAACCGCTATCAGCGCTGGATATTTGGCACAAATCCGCTCGCGCATCCGCTTGGCACCGACTTTGAGTCGTTGGAAATAGGTGTTTCTCATTGGTTCTTTAAGCAATTTCGGGCTTCGGTCAGTGTGCTGTTTGTCGGCAAAGGCGAAGGTAGTCTCTACGGTCCCTTTACCGAGCCGTGGTTAGATACCACGCGCTACAATCTGCAAACTGGCTACAGCGAACCAGCACCGTTTGGCATCGTGGAACGCCGCACAGCACTAACCTTTGGACTATTCTATCAGCCCTCGAATGCATTTAATATTGAACTTAATCTTACACCCGTTTGGCGTTATAATGCCAACAACATTGAGGGTGCTCGGCTAAATGACTTTCAAATCTTTCTGCGTGTTTTGTTTGAAATTCAACCTGTTTTGAGCTTGTTCTGAACCATGCTCCGAGCTATTCTTGCGTTTTTGTTTATGGGCACACTTGCCGCCTACACACAGTCGAAGCCAAAACTTACTAGCACCGTTTTTGCCGAACTTTATGCTGAACACCTGACACAGGCACTGATGAATGATTCTTTTCCAAAGACACTGCTTTTTACACCTGCGCCGCCCTACACCTTTCAAGGTCTGCTTGATGCCGCACTGCAAAGCCGCCTTCTTGCGGCAGGATTTACGCTCTACGAAAGTCCGCCACCAAATGAGACGACTTTCGCCACACTTGAAGTCTACTCCCTGCAAGCCAATTTTTCCTACCAATTTCTGAGCTCAATGCACGCCATACGCTCATTTGCGCTGAATTTTGATAGCAAACTGCTTAGCGCACAAAAGCAAGCCCTACTTGTGCGGCACTTTACCCTGACTTGGCAAGACACGCTCAATGTCGATGAGCTTGCCGCCAGCGAAGACCGCCGCTTTGCCGAAACCTTCAAGCCTAGCTTGCCCTCTTTCTGGGAAAGTGCCGCCGCGCCGCTTACCATCATCGGAGCAATTGGAATTATTGTATTTTTGTTTTTCAGCGTCAGAAGCCGATAGACACTTCAACAGATGAGTGCATTTTTTCGCATTGCTCGTGCTTTCTTCTGCTTAGGTGCAATCCTTGCAGGCGTCGGATGCAGTACACCACGAGCGGTATTTGATGACTCTCTCAGAGGGCGATTCGAGTATGCAAAGTCGCTCTACGACCAGAAAGATTACTACGGTGCACAACTTGAGTTGAACAAACTCACTTACATCAGTCGTGCTACCGAATACGAAGACGACGTGCAATTCTATTTAGCACAGAGCTATTTCTTTTATGGACAGTATCTTCTGGCAGCAGAAGCCTATCAGACACTTTTGCGCAATGTGCCTTCGTCGCCGTATGCTCGGATTGCTTTTTTCCAAATTGCTATGTGCTACTACAAGCTCTCTCCTGTTCATAGCTTAGACCAAGAATACAGCCGCAAAGCGATTGCACAGTTTCAAAGCTACATTGACACTTATCCTGTGCCTGATTCGGCACGTCTTGCAAATGAAATTCGTGACCTGCGTCTTTTGGCATCTGAAGCGACTGATTCGGCACGCCGAGCCACCTATGAAGCTCTCATTGCGCGGCTCTACGCCCAACTCGGTCAGCTCGACAC
>PHFL01000077.1 GCA_002794105.1 Candidatus Thermochlorobacter aerophilus
GCTCACCAGATTCAGGCTGGCTAAAGAGTAGCGATTTGACATCGACGCCAACGCGTCGAGCGTATCCGGGGTCAAAAGCGTGTTCAGCATCAACAAACGCCGCAATCCCCCCTTCTTTCTGACATTCTGCAATCGCATGCAAGGCAATTGTGGTTTTACCAGACGACTCTGGTCCAAAAATCTCAACGATGCGACCTTTGGGCAGACCGCCAACGCCAAGCGCAAAGTCTAATGTCAGAGACCCTGTGGAGATAACAGGAATCTGCATGTCGGCAGTGTCACCAAGTTTCATAATCGTGCCCTTGCCGAACTGCTTCTCGAGGGTGTCGACGGCAAGCTCGAGTTGTTTGCGCTTTTCGGCGCTGATTTTGTCCAGCGTCTTATCTGCGGCTTTGTCCTTTGCCATGTCCGTAGTAGGTTTGTAATTGAATAAACTGTCAGTAGAAAGTCTTTCCATATCTTGGCACAACAGGTCTAATTAGCTTGAAGTTATGAAAGTCGCAATGAAAATACACAACAACATTGCCAGACCTTATCACTCCCTAACGAAATCCTCATGAATTTAGGCTTAGCGTTGCCTACAAGTGCACTACGCCAAAGCGTGCCACCTTGAGCAAGTCTTTTGCAAGGCGTGAAAATTCTTTACCTTAGCCCATCTACCATAGACAACAAAACAACATACAACAAAGACGATTTTCAATGCCGACAACTGAGACGACATCTGTGCCAGTCAATCAAGTAGGCACGGCGACCGACGACACTGCATTTTTCGGGCATCCGCGCGGGCTTTCCACGCTATTTTTTACCGAAATGTGGGAGCGATTTAGTTACTACGGCATGCGTGCACTGCTCATTTTGTTTATGACAGCACCAGTTACTGCAGGCGGTTTGGGCTTTGATGCACGCAATGCTGGAGTAATCTACGCAACCTACACGGCGTTTGTGTATCTTGTGTCTTTACCCGGCGGTTGGATTGCCGATAAATTCTTAGGACTGCGTCGCTCAGTCTTCATCGGCGGTGTCATAATCATGTTTGGGCACATTTCGCTAGCATTGCCGGGCATTGCAACCTTTTATCTGGGGTTAGTGCTAGTGGTGCTTGGCACTGGGTTGCTGAAGCCCAACATCAGCGCATTGGTCGGACAGCTTTACTCGCCAGATGATGCACGCCGAGATGCTGGTTTTTCAATTTACTACATGGGCATCAACTTAGGAGCATTTGTTGCGCCTTTGGTATGCGGCACGCTTGCTCAAGCAGAATGGTTCAAAGCCTTTCTGATGAATCTTGGAATAGACCCCAAAGGAAGTTGGCACTGGGGCTTTGGCGCCGCCGCTGTGGGCATGTTTCTGGGACTAGTGCAATTCGTGCTAACAGGAAAGTTCTTGGGCAATGCTGGTGCAGCACCAGCGCCAGCCCAGAATGCAGAAGAAGCGCGAAAAACGAAGCGGCAACTCATACTCGGGGTAGGTATGACATTAGCCATACTGATGCTAGTAGCCATACTTGGCGTAACGAACACAATTCAAATCAATGCCGACAACATCAGCTTTGTAATTGGTGTGGCATATGTGATTGTAACTTTTGGTTATTTCGGAGTGCTGTTTGCGCAAGAGTGGACCCCGGTGGAACGCAATCGCTTGGTGGTAATTGTGGTGCTATTTATCTGTGCTGCTATCTTCTGGTCGGCATTCGAGCAAGCAGGTTCAAGTCTGAATTTGTTTGCAGACCGCTATACCAACAATACACTCTTCGGCATTGCATTCCCATCGTCATACTTTCAGTCGCTCAACTCTCTGTTTGTGATTTTGCTAGCACCAGTTTTTGCATGGCTATGGATGTGGCTAAGTAAGCACAACTTAGAACCGTCAAGTCCTACCAAATTTGCAATAGGATTGTTAGGAGCAGGACTAGGGTTTGTGATTTTGGTACCGCCAGCATTCACTATTGTTGGTGCGCCTGAAGGATTTCGGGTCAGTCCTATGTGGTTGGTTATGGTGTATTTGATTCACACTATGGCTGAGCTATGTTTGAGTCCTGTTGGGCTATCGACGGTGACGAAACTGGCGCCAGAGCGTGTAGTTGGTCAGATGATGGGAGTCTGGTTCTTAGGGGCTTCAGTAGGCAATTTTGCAGGCGGACAAATTGCTAGTCTGTTTGAGACCTTTCCCCTTCCGTGGCTCTTTCTGTCTGTGTTTGCCACAGCAGGTCTTGCATCGCTGGTGCTTTTCTTGCTGGTCAAGCCGATTCGCAATCTAATGGGAGGCATAAAGTAGGCAAGAGTAGGCATTCATCAGTGGGAACTTTCGCCCAGTCTTTATTGTTTGTCTTGCCCGAAAAATAACGAAGAGAGGAGGGAAGACTATGCCAATTTATCACTATCGCTGCCTAGCCTGTGGGTACGAAACCGAAATTGAACAGCGCATTACTGAGCCAGCACTGACGACCTGCACCAATTGCGGTCAAGAGGCATTTCAGAGAGTGATTAGTGCCGCTGGTGGGTTCGTGCTCAAAGGCACAGGTTTCTACAACACTGACTACAAGAACAACAATCGCGCAAAGTCTGACTCCAAAAAGAGCGCAGAGACCAGCACCGAAAAGACACCTGCTGCTGCAACTGCATCCTGAAACCTCCACATCAAGATTTGCGCTGAACGACACAATTTTAGCAAAATCTACTATCTTAGCCTGTGTGGTTCAGCGCAGTCCCTTCCACAGGCAAACCTGCAAGGTCTATGCAACTTGAAATCCTCTCTATTGGCGATGAACTGCTCATTGGGCAGGTCATCAATACCAATGCCGCATTTATTGCAAAAGAGTTCGATAACATCGGCATTGCTACACGGCGGATTGTAACGATTGGCGACGATAAACGCATCATCCAAGAAGCATTGGCACAGGCTTTGAGCCATGCAGACATCGTGGTCATAACAGGTGGCTTGGGACCCACGCACGACGATGTAACTAAGGAAGCTATTGCCGAATTTTTTGGACTGGGCTACGAGTTCAACGAAGAGGCATATCAGAACTGCCAGCGCATTTTTGAACAGCGCAAAATGCCAATGCCAGAAAACAATCGCTCACAGGCAGAGGTCATCAAAGGCAGTGTAGTGTTGCAAAATGTGCTGGGCACAGCACCCGGAATGATTTTGCATGACTTGCCAAATTACAGCGGCAAGTATGTGGTCATCATGCCCGGGGTGCCTGCAGAAATGCAAGAAATGATGCGCCGTGATGTGGTGCCTTACTTTGCGTCGCTCTCGCAAACCTACATCAAACACACGCACCTGATGACAAGTGGCATTGGCGAATCACATCTGGCTGAACTCATCGGTGATGAAAAAGCCTTTCTCACACCGGGCACAACCCTTGCCTACCTGCCACAGACCGCCAGCGTCAACCTGCGTGTAACAACAAAAGGCAAAGACCGCAAGCAAGTCGAGCAAGAAAATGCCGCTGTAGTGGCACACATTGCCTCACGCATTCAGAAATACCTATATGCAACAGAAGAGAAACCGCTCGAAGCCTTCATTGGGCAACTGTTGCAAGAGCGCAAGCTGACTTTAGCGACTGCCGAATCCTGCACAGGCGGGCTGATTGCACACCGCATCACTAATATCGCTGGCGCCTCAAACTTCTTCGTGCAGAGCTATGTGGTCTACAGCAACTTGGCAAAAATGCGAACCTTAGGGGTCAAGCAGGAGACACTTGAACGGCATGGCGCTGTCAGCGAAGAGGTGGCGTTGGAGATGGCAAAAGGATGCTTGAAAAATTCGGGCGCAGATATTGCGCTTTCAACAACTGGCATTGCAGGACCAGGAGGCGGAACAGAGACGAAGCCAGTGGGCATGGTCTGCTTGGCGCTGGTAACAAACCATAAGCTCGGAAACCAAGAAAAGGCAAAAACACTTTATTTTGTCAAGGAGCGACTGCGCAACAAGGAGCTTTTTGCACAAGCCGCATTGGATTGGTTGCGCCAGACGCTAGTAAATGCAGATTAGCAGAGGCTCATAAACCCTAAAACCTTAGAAGAGATGAAAATCGGAGACTATCAAATTTTCGCTGTGGAGTGTGAGCGCTTTGCACTTGACGGAGGCGCCATGTTTGGCACCGTGCCAAAAGTGCTGTGGGAGAAAAGCAACCCTGCCGATGAAAAAAACCGCATTGAAATGTCGGCACGTGCCATGCTCATCGTAGGTAATGGCAGAAAAATTTTAGTTGATACGGGCATGGGGCAAAAGTGGGAGCCCAAATATCGAGAGATGTATAAAATCTCAGAGTCGTTTCTTGAGCAAAATTTGCGCCGTGCAGGCGTCTCACCAGAGGAAATTACTGATGTTATCCTTACGCACCTACACTTTGACCATGCTGGCGGTGCAACGAAATTTCAAGAGGGCAAACTGGTACCGACTTTCCCCAATGCTACCTACTATGTTCAGGAAGAAAACTTCAAGTGGGCAATGTCGCCTAATCCGCGTGAGAAAGCCAGCTATCTGAAAGAAAATTTCGTGCCGCTCTTGGAGCACAACCGATTGCGCTTTACCAATGGCGAAATCGAAATCTTCCCCAACATCCACTTGATGCTCTCTCATGCACATACGCGTGCCCAGCAACTGGTGCGCGTAACCGACGGAAAAACTTCAGTATGCTACTGCGGCGACCTAATTCCTACTTCATCGCACATTCCATTGCCATGGGTGATGGGCTACGACCTGTATCCACTCGAAATCATGGAAGAGAAGCGAAAGCTCCTGGAGCGTGCAGCCGATGAGCATTGGATACTCTTTTTTGAGCACGACCCGTTCAAAGATGCCGCAGATGTCGTAAGAGCCGAAAAAGGTATCGTCAAAAACACGGTTTTCTTCATCAATTAGTTCGACCAAAGGCATAGACTGGAAAGCAAAGCCGCTCAGCTTGTGCAAGGCAAGTGCTTCACTGTGTTGGGTTAATTGAAAGGGTGCAGCGGAAGCTAAGAAGAAACGGCTAACGCGCCTGTGCTCATGCTGGAGAATTTTAGACGACAGTGGATGATTTCTGCCGAGAAAAGTCGCCAAAACAGCGCGTTGTGATTTACGGCATGAATATTGTAAGTTACGCTACATGCCTGCCTCTGCTTAGTTGCCGCCGCTAAGCAGATGGTAGGATTAGAGAGAAACTCGGCGGAAACTAAACCAGAAAGAGAGCGATGGCAATTGAAAAATCAACAGGGGCGTCAAGCCTTGCAGAAGTCATTGACCGCATTTTGGACAAGGGCATCGTCATTGATGCATTTGCCCGTGTCTCATTAGTCGGCATTGAGCTGCTAGCAGTAGAGGCGCGTGTTGTGATTGCATCGGTAGAGACCTATCTCAAGTATGCCGAAGCAATTGGTCTGACTGCAACGGCGGCGTAACCCCGAATTAGACGGCTTGCTGAACTGCCCTTGCGCTGTAGGTGCAAAGTGCAATTCACCAAGCACGCCGCTAAACTTGCCATCTGCTCCAAGAAAGCACGAGCACACGCAACTAAACCTCCTGTGTGGCAATGAGTCAAAGAGTACGGCTAAATGAGCAAATGCAATGTATGGCTGAGACCGTACTGTATGAAGAAGCGTTAAACGCTATGCATGCAGCGTTAGATGCAGCTGGCTGTGTTGTGCGAGAATTTCACGAAACTGCAGAGCATGCGCAGTCAGCGTTTTGCGACTACAATGCGGCTTTGCGTCAATCTTTGGCACAATATCACTCGGTGCGCCACAAGGATTTTGACAAAATGTTCAAAAATGCTGTAGAAGCACAGAAGCGCTGTGAAACTGAACTCTCACTATCCGTGTGTCAGTTCCTGTCAGAGCAGACCGAGTTGAGTCAAGAAGTGTTGCGTGAACTAACGAGCCTGCCAAAAGTAGAACAAGCTCAACATGCTCGCCGTGTTGCAGAGGTTGCGGCACTGACGAAAAAGTTTGTAGAACTGCAGCATAAACGCCGTGAAGAATTGCTTCAACTGTTCAGAGATTTCAGAGCCGAACAAGAAGCCTTCTCGGCACAGTTACGAACCTGCATTGCAAAAGCCAAAGAATTGCGACTCAAAGACTTGAAAGCTATGTTTGAAAAGTTCCAGCGCGATAGTGAAGAGCGGATTCGCCAAACTCAAGCACGGCGCCGAGAAGTAGCAGAAATGCTACAACGCTTCAAACTTCAACGACTAAAACACAGTAAGACGGTTCATCATGTTAGAGAAAACGCTTAGTGGCGCCAATAGCCAGGGCAGCACATCCATGCGCGCCATCGTGGAAAGCATCAAAGCAGCACGCCAGCAGCGCGCACATCTTGCA
Organism: Candidatus Thermochlorobacter aerophilus; assembly: GCA_002794105.1. Lineage (GTDB taxonomy): Bacteria > Bacteroidota > Chlorobiia > Chlorobiales > Thermochlorobacteraceae > Thermochlorobacter > Thermochlorobacter aerophilus. Next base: position 6,309 of record PHFL01000077.1, read on the forward strand.
CTGGAGCGCAAACAATCAATCCAGCGTCTTAAGAGCGAGACAAAGCTACTCCTACAGAACATTAATGACTTACGCGAGCAAATTCGCAAGGAAAATGTGCAGCGCAAAAAACAGACCGAAGCAATGCTATCGCAGTATGAGACAGAACTGCGCCAGTCTGTGCAGCAGTTGTTAGAACAGCATCGGCAGTTCATGGTGCGCTTGCAGATAGAACACAATCAACTTAGGCAGGAACTGAAGGCAAAAGCAACAGAACTCAAAGCTGGGCTCAAAGCCAACGAGCAAAAACGCATGGAAGCACATCGTGTGCTGATGAGCCAAATTCATCAGTTCGTGCAAGCAAAGCAAGATGAGGTACAGCGCATAAAAGACACTGTGCGAGAGCTGAGGCGTCAGGCTGCTGCAATGGTGACTGCCTATGCCAATAAACGACGAGAAGACCAAGCAATATGGGCTGAGCTTTCAGGTCGCGCATTAGCAAGCACAGCGAAGGTAGATATGCCAAAGCCAACAAGTGAGCCCAGCGAGATAGAAAGACAGTTTGCCATCAGTATTCCTTTTGTGAAGCAAAAAAAGTAAACTAAAACCTGAACGCAACGGATGAACGAATGAACGATATTAGCGCAGTCATTGAGGCGTCGCCCTTGCCAGATTTCGTCGAGACCAAGTATGTCAAAGACCTAACCTATCGGGCTCTGACCTACATTGAGGCGGGTTTTCCTATACACTTGCGCGGTGCAAGCGGCACGGGCAAAACGACCCTTGCTATGCACATCGCTAGCAAAATTGGCAGACCAATCGTGATGATTCATGGCGACGCTGAGTATAAGACCAGCGATTTGGTGGGTGGAGAGTTTGGCTACCATAGCCGCAGAGTGGTCGATCGGTTTCAATCGCGTGTGCTCAAAGTTGAGGAAGATTTTGCTAAACGCTGGGTCGACAGCCGCTTGACTGTAGCGTGCAAATATGGCTTTACGCTGCTCTACGATGAATTTACACGCTCACGTCCAGAAGCCAACAATGTGCTGCTATCGGTCTTGCAGGAAAAAATTTTAGACATTCCAGCAGGGCGCACTGGCGAAGATGGGTATTTGAAGGTTCATCCGAATTTTGTCGGCATTTTCACTAGCAATCCTGAAGAATATGCTGGGGTGCACAAAGTTGCTGATGCCCTGCGCGACCGCATGATTACGATTGACCTTGGCTATCCTGATTTCGAAACTGAAGTGGCAATTGTCGTAGCCAAATCGAAGATTCCGCCACAAGATGCAGAAGAAATTGTCAATCTTGTCAGAGCCTTGCGAGAAAGCGGACGATGTGAGTTTGCACCAACGGTGCGTGCTTCCATCATGATTGCAAAAACATTAGCCGTACAGCGCACAAAAATCTATCAGCCCCCAGATTTCTTCATGAGTGTCTGCCAAGATGTCTTGGTATCGGAAACAAGTCGTGTTGGGTCAAAAACAAATCAAGAAGAAATCCGAGCATTAGTGAAAAGGTTGGTGGAGCGCACGCGTCTCTATTTGGAGTCGTCGCTGAGCAGCAAGGTGGGATTGGGACGCAATGCAGAAACCAATCTGCATGTGCTGCGTTCAGAAAAATTAGCAAAGTAATTCTAGCAAGACATTATGGGCTTTGAAGATGCTGCCAAAAAGCTGGTGGCTTTTGTAGGGTCAATGACGGGCGGAACAGCCAAGCTGGTAAAGTTAGAAAAAATTCCTGAAGGCTGGTTAGGATATGCAGAAGTCTATGAAGAAAGCGCATTTATTAAGTCAGTCGGCTTGCCGAGTAGGGTGATGGATAGAAACATCTACGAGGTGAAGATGAACCCAGCACTGGAAGTGATAGCTTTTGCGCGCAAAACCAACTTTGAGCCATGATGAGTAGAGAAATTGCATACTCTACAAGCGGCAGCAATCTGGCTGAAATTTTAGAACGCGTCTTGGATAAAGGTATCGTCGTTGCTGGGGATATTAAAATCAACCTTGCAGATGTTGAATTACTTAACATTAAAATCCGCTTGGTGATTTGTTCCGTCAATAAAGCAATGGAGTTAGGCATTAATTGGTGGCAAAGTGACCCAATGCTCTCGAGCGAGACAAAAACAAAACAACTTGAGCAAGAAAATAAAGAACTGAGAGCAAGACTGGAAACCTTAGAAAAAAAGTTGGCATCGCTTATGCCACCAGCTTCTTCGAAATGAAAAATCAAGCATAATTATGGCGACCATAAAGACCATCAGCGCAATTAAATCCGCACGTAGCCTCAAACGCATTCCGCGCTCTAAAACAGCCAAGCCTATTGGGACCAGCGGCAATTACCTTAACCTGTATGTGCTCACTACAGAAAAAGAACGACTCGAAAAAGAGCTGGCAGCAGTAGAGCGCCGACGACACGAAATTATTAAGCAATTGGAAAATGTAATCAAAGAGATTGAAGACATCACAAAGAAGCATATCAAGGAAACAGAAAAAAAACAGCCTGAAAAACTCTTCAAAACAGTTTCAGTCAACTACTAAACCTGAAACGATGATGAAAGAGAAAGTAAATGTGAAGGACACAATCGGTAGTATCTTAGAAGGAATTGAGCGGTTAGCTAAACTTGCTGAAAACCTGCAACGAAGTGCAGAAAATTTCTCCAAAGAGGGCGAAATAGATTTGAGCCGAATAAAGGAGGGCATGAAGGCAAGTTATAGTATTTCTTTCAAAACAGCGGTAGGAAGCAGAGCTCACACAAGCACGTTTTCCAGAGAATTTGCCAGAAAAGCCGCACAGCAAAGAAATGCTGCCAGTGAGGTGGTCGTACCAGTGCAAGCAGAGCCTGAAACCGATGTGTTCATAGAAGCCGCATCAATTAAAATCTATGCACAATTGCCCGGTGTAGAAGAAAAAGATATTACACTAACGCTAAATAAAGACATTCTCGAGTTAGAAGCTAAGAACGCAAAACAGCGTTTCTACAAAGAAATTTTACTGCCAAAACCGGTTCAGCCAGAGTCTATGGAAAAGCGCTTTCATAATGGTATATTGGAAATTACGTTCATATTAGCCGTATAATCTTACTAATGTGTTGCAAAATAAAAGTAACATAATTGCTACGGCTATCCTAACCTGTCCAAATTGCGGCTACAAAAAAGAAATCATCATGCCAGCAGACGCATGCCAGTATTTCTACGAGTGTGGAAATTGCAAAACACTGCTAAAACCAAAGCAAGGAGAGTGCTGCGTATTTTGTAGCTACGCAAATGTAAAATGCCCACCCATACAAGCAAAAGAGAAATTTCCGTTTGCCTAAGAATGCATCGCATAAAAACCTACTTTAATTGGAGCAGCGGAAAAGATTCGGCTTTAGCTCTACACTACTTGTTACAGGATAACACATACAGTGTAGAGTATTTGCTTACTTCAGTAAATGCGTCATACAATCGGGTTAGCATGCATGGCTTGCGGCGCGCCTTATGGCAAGCACAAGTCGAGGCGATTGGAATCCCTTACGGCACAATTGAATTACCAGAGCAGCCGACCAATGCTGAATATGAAGCAGAGATGCGCAAAAAAATTCTTGAGTTAAAGTCAAATGGGTTTGAATGCGCCGCTTTTGGTGATATTTTCTTGCAAGATTTGCGCCAGTATCGGGAGCAAAAATTAGAGCCACTGGGCATTAAAGCCATCTTCCCACTTTGGAAAAAAGATACAAAGCTGCTACTTAAAGAGCTAATTGAATTAGGCTTCAAAGCAGTGATTGTTTGTGCAAACGCAGAGATATTTGAAAAATCTTTCGTTGGGCGAGTTATTGATGAGCAATTTCTCAGCAGCCTCCCTGAAGGCATAGACCCATGTGGAGAAAATGGTGAATTTCATACATTTTGCTTCGATGCGCCATATTTTAAGCATCCAATTGAATTCTCGATAGGTGAAACGGTGTTGCGCGAGTATAGCTACCAAGGCACAAAAAACCGATTTTGGTTTTGCGACTTAATTCCCAAACAAACTGATGCATAAGCACGAAATTAAGATATGCCCACGTTGCGGCGTGCAATTTGAGTGCAAAGTCGGCGCTGTGATGCTATGCCAATGCAGTGCAATTGAGTTGAATGAGGCAGAAAGCGCTTACATCCGAAGCAAGTTTGAAGATTGTCTATGCATTCATTGCTTGTGGGAGCTGAAGGCGGCATATCGTAGAGAATTGGAAGCAAAAAACTGCGATGCATAATTTAGAAAAAAGGTCATACAGCCATGAAGGAGAGTCATTTGCAGATGATGATAATCATTGTAGCAGGAGTGTTCGGCAGCTTGCTATGGTTACTGGAAGGTATTATCCCGTTCTTCCAGAACCGGCAAGGGCGATTAAAACATGCGTTGCCGAATCTTGCTGTTGCAGCATTGAACACCTTTCTATCTGCGAGTCTATCTGTCGCAACACTGACGATATTGACTCATATTCAGCCTTACTGGCAAGGACTGAAGGGGTTGGGTTTGAATGAAGTTTTTGAGAGCGTTTTGCTGGTATTATGTTATGACTTTTGGATGTATATCTGGCATCGGTTAAATCATCAAAGTGTGTTTTTGTGGCGATTTCACCGATTCCACCATGCGGATGCTTTGATGGATGTCACAACTGGGGTAAGGTTTCATCCCATAGAAATTATGCTGTCAGAAGTTGCACGCCTGCCCGTATGTGCCGTGCTGGGTATTGGAGCGACTGAAATCCTGTTATACTCTTTGCTCTCCTTCCCTATCATCTTGCTACATCACAGTAACATTGCATTGCCCTATGCTCTCGAGAAGGGTTTAGCCTATATCATTCCTACCCCAACACTGCATCGGGTGCATCACTCGGTTAGAAAAGAGGAAGCGGATACGAACTATGGGTCTATGCTGTCGCTTTGGGATAGACTTTTTGGGTCACTGCGACAGCAAAGTGCGCTACAGCCACTACGGCTGGGCATAGAAGAGACCTGAAATTGTAAGGAAAAGCAATTTCCCGACACTTCTTGACAGTATCTCCTAACACTTTCCTATCAAAAACCTGCCTAAATAGCCAAAATAAGAGCATTTTGAGACATAAGAATTGGCACGGTATTTGGCTAATGCATAACCAGAGCAAAGTGTAAAAAGCGTGGTATAGCCAGTGACGACGAGAGAGGCAATAGATAATGCAGGGAGACAATTTGGAATAGTACTGGCGATACTTGCAGCTATCCTGTTTTTGTTCGCGTTGCTGGTAGGCTGTGACCGGTTGGAGACACCTGTTAGTAGCACAGATAGAAGTCAGCAACCGCTGGTAGTAAGTTGGTCGGTAGATGAAGTAAGCGGTATGCTCTTTGTAAGCGCCATAAATGGTGTGCCAAACACTGCAGTAATCAACAACCGAGTGATTATGCCAAGTGGAGGAACGCCACGCAGCAGCATTACTGTGGCGAGAGTAGTACCAGGAGCAGACAAAACGCAATGTGTCGGTACAGCTATGTTCTTCGGGGCAACCCTACCAGAACGCATGAGCGCACAAGTGGGAGAACAGGTGTATGAATTCGAGCGATTGCCACTGCCGCAAGGGGTGCTGCCCATAGGACCTGTAGCACTGCAACCAGCCGTTTTTGTGTATCCTTCGCCCTTCACTAGCCAATCACGAGTGAGGGCGATGGAAATGGGACCTAGTGAGACAAATGTAACGGTGAATCTGACAGGGCTAACACTGACCGATAAGCGACTGAGAGTTCCAGCGGCACTGACAATACTTTCGCCATGGCTACACACGGTAGTGCCACGAAATTCCAACTTGGTGGTGCGCTTTGAAGGGGAATTGGGAATGTCTGCTGTTGCAGTGCTAACAGGCATGCCCAGAGACAGTGTGACATGGTCACGCGATACCGTAGTGATTTCGCCCATGGGAAGCGCTCGCTATGTGCTCAAGGAGCTGACACGTGGCATGAACAGTGTAACCTTTACGGCAGAAGAACTTCAACGGGTTCAGGAATCACAAGCAGTGATTCACATTGCCAGTGCAGATGTCAAGCTGGTCAACGGTGGTGCAGTGAGCTTGGTAGGGCAAAGCATGGCTTCGGTCGTGATTGAATTGAGTAGTCGCACGGCAGCAACGCGAAACGGTGTAGAATTTGCACTCAATCTGCGCAGGACGGCATTGGCACCGGGCGATACACTAAGCGGGACGTTTTCTATTACAAATCGCTCGGGCACAACACAGAGGTTTAATTTCTCAACATCCTGCCAGCTAAGTCTGAGGCTAAGCTCGAACGAGAGAGTCTGGATAGAGCAACCTGAAATCTGCGCACAGGTGCTGACAAGTTTTGAAGTGCGTTCAGGCGAAGAAAGAATAATGTCGTTTCAAGTGCCGCTGCGTCAGTCACAAACGGGTCTGCCGTTGCCAGCAGGGGAATACACGCTGGAAGTAGGTTTGCGCGATGCAAACTCGCCAGTGCTACGCCAGACAATACGCGTGCAGTAAGGGATTCTCTGTTCTTTGTGCTTTTGTTCTTTGTGTGGAAACACTCTGATTCTCAAAGGAGTGGACTCTATGAAACCAGATGAACTCCAGTGTGCAGCGTTTTTGCGCCTCGCGTTGTACATTGGAGTTCTTGTTTTATCTTAAGCAAAAGTGTGCATTTTGCCAAGTGCAACGACAGAAGAGCGCGTTGCCAAAAGGGCGGCTCAGCAGCTGAACAAATCCACTTGCTGAAAAAAGAAGAGGGTTAAAGTGAAGCATTTTCTGAAAGTGAAGCGCGCCGCACGATGGCATTTTGCGTTGATGACTTAATCAGGTAACAATGTGGCAAATTCGCTACTGCCCCAACTTGAGGCACTGGGTGCTGTGGCTGCTGCTCCTCACTGTTTCAAGTGCGAACAGTTACGCCCGAGAACAGCCTATCATGGTCGTCATCAATGAAGATGACTGTAAGACCTTAGGTGGCTGGCCGCTCGACCGCAAATGGTATGCTGTAGCATTACAAAACCTTTCCGCAAATGGCGCAACACGCATCTTTCTTGACTTAGCGTTCCCAAATGCCGATGTTGCGCACCCTGAATCGGATGAATTTTTCTTCCACACGCTGCAGACGCTACCGAACATCTACTTGCTGACCGAAGAACTCCACACAGATTCAGTGCGCATACTGGGCGGGAAAACCTTTCCAGCCAAGCGCTGCTTTTTGCCCTTTTCTGAAGGCTTCACCATCAAAAATGAAAAGATTATTGCCAAAGCAGGTGCTGTAAGAACGCTGGCGTCATTTTTCTACGATGTGCCCCTGACGCAGACATTAGCAATCGTTTTGCCAACGCAGAAACTGACGCCAACGTATTCTCTGCGGGAGGTCATTCAGGGCGGTGGCGAGGTGAAGGGGCGCGATGTAGTCATCTACCTTGACTATGCAGGCGTGTCGTCGTATGTGGTCAGTGAGCGTAGCGGGGAAGCCTTCTCTACAGCGGAATTGGAAATTTGGGTAGCCCTGAAAGTGGCGGCAGGTGAAGTCTTGACCGTGTGGGAGAATTGGCAAATTGGCGCATTGCTCATGCTCTCACTACTGCCGCTTGCATATTACACACGAAGAACCAGTTCGCTTCATGCGGCACTTGGCGCAATTGGCTTGAACATCCTCGGTTTCGTGGGATTGCACATCGCCAAAGTAGATGTACCAGTGCTATGGTTAAGTGCAAATGCTTTACCAATAGCGATAATCGCAGGGCTACTGGTGGTGCGGAGCCGACGTGCCTTAGTCAGAACACTGGTTGCAAAAAACACTGAAAAAGTACAGCAGCGCCTATCGTCAGTCCAAGATGCGGCATACAGTAGCAATGGAGAAGAATTGCGCTACAGGTTGCAATTCTACGAGCGGCTCTCGCACAATGTGCCAGTGAGCTTACCTAAAACCTTTCCTGAAGCCGAAGACATCTACTTTGCTGCCAATTCTCCGCTTGCCGCCATTTTGGCAAAGGCAGACCAAGTGGCAAAGCACGATATTCCTGTGCTCATTTTAGGCGAAAGTGGAGTGGGCAAGGAAAAGCTGGCGCAATTTATTCATCGCCGTTCGGAGCGACGAGATAAACCGTTCATTGCCATCAACTGTGGCGCCTTGAATGAAAATCTAATTGAGTCTGAACTCTTCGGCTACGAAGCTGGTGCCTTTACGGGTGCCGTGAAAACGAAAATCGGGCGCTTTGAGCAAGCAAATGGTGGCACGCTATTTCTTGACGAAATCGGAGAGACCAGCATGAGCTTTCAGGTCAAGCTCTTGCGCGTGCTGCAAGAAGGCTCGTTTGAACGCGTGGGCGGGACGAAGACTATTCATGTTTCGGTTCGCATCATTGCTGCCACACATCAATCGCTGGAAAGACTGATTGCAGAAAAACGCTTCCGAGAAGATTTATTCTATCGCCTCAATGGATTTAGTTTGGTCATACCGCCCTTGCGTGAGCGACCAGAAGATATTGAGGTGATTTTTACGCATCTTTTGCATCGCATCAATCCAGAGCTGAAAATTTCTGAAGCCTTGTTAGCTTGGCTAAAGGAGCAGCCATGGCGAGGCAATGTGCGGGAACTGAAGGCGGCAACCGAGCGTGCCGTGCTGAATGCATCGCTTTGCCAGCGTAAATTTTTACTTCCCGAAGACTTTGAACTGGGAGAAAAGCCGCTGCATCAAGCGCCCAAAGATGAACTGGCGGAACAGATTCTGCAAGCCTTGCGCAAAAACGAATTCAAACACCGCGCCATCTCAGCAGTTGCCGCAGAATTATCCGTGCATCGCGCAACCGTAACAGAGTATCTGCGAGGATGGATTATTCACTTCTACAGTCAGTCAGAATCGCAGGATGAGGTCTGTAAGAAGCTGTGCGGCGCGCACACACCGAGAGATGAATCACAGTTTCGAGAACGCATAAAAAGTTATATTGACGGCGTAGTAGAAAAAATTCAGCTGGGAATCGGTGCAAAAGAATCGGACGAGACAATTAGAGCTCAACGCTTTCGGAATTTGCCCAGTGTCTTTGAAACCGACTTGATGAATCTGATTCGGAAAGTGAGGCAATCGCAACAAACTTACCTACCAAGATGATGCGGTCTGTTGCCCTACTACTGCTGCTGCTAAGTTCGGTTGCTTCAGCACAAACCGTGGACTGGATAGAGCAATTCCAAAATCAGGGTTTTTCAAAGTTTGCTATCTCGGTTCAGACCGAAGTGCTACGCAATCGTTTCGATGCATCGAATTATTTGGTCTCAAAAGTGGTGTTGCAATATCAGACTGGGCTTTGGCGCGCACAGGCGACTATCAACAACAACTACGAGCAAATCTTCCAAATTGAGCCCGAGCCGACTGCTATCAGTCTGCCGCAAGATGCCGCGCTGGTGCGTCCGTCCAATCAGCCGAATGATGTATATCGTGCCAATTTCCCACTGTCGTTTGCACTGGGGCTAAGCAGTGAGCAGGTTGGAGTCAGTATGTTTTTTTCGGTGCTCATGGAAAAAGTCGCTGCAAGTCGGTTGAAAGTCTCTGAAACACAAGGCGGTGTATTTACAGCTCAGCTTAAACCAATGAACTGGGAAAAGCAAAGTCTCCTTGCGGGGCTACGCGGGTATGCCACGCTGGGCAACCTACGCATGCATCTGGGTATTATGCCAACACCAGTGCTGAGCATCGGTCAAGTGGACTTGCCATATCGGTTTCGGAACGACATCCTGCCGTTTGGCGAACTGGAGTTCATCCAGCCGTATTTTCGCTTCGGGCTTTCGGCGCACTTAAGAAGCATCAGTGCGTTTTACATGCAAAGTTTGCCGAATCCCTTGCCGAACATCTCGGAGCCGATTCAAGTGGCAATTCGGGCGCAGCGGGGAATAGCAACCTTCAATTTTCAAACACTGCAACTTGATATCGGCGTTCCACTCACCAGCGACCTTGCTGCCAGTGTGGGCATTGAGCGCGTGTGGTATTCTTCTACCAAGTTCTCACGTGGAGAATTTGAAAGATGGCTGAACACTGCAACATTAAACTGGACAAACTCCCCGAACAATTTGCTACAAGAGCAGTCGTTCCGAGCAGGTGCAACGTTCAAGTTTGGCGCACAAACTCAGCCGATTTTGAAACTTGCTGACCTCAAATTGCTGCATCAGAATATTTTCCAATCAAAACGCGAATACTACGCGCACAATCCCGTTGCAATTCTTACCTTGCACAATGCAGACAAGCGTCCCGTGTGGTGTCAGGTTACGGCGACGCTGGGTAACACAGGTCGGTTTAAAAGTGAGCCAATTCAAATTGATGCTGATGAGCTGCGCGATGTGCCGATTTATTTGTATCTGAGCGATGTCAAGCAGTTTCAAATCTCGCGCATTGGTGAGCTGTCTATCTCGGTCGAGCTCGATAACCGTAGGCTCCCATTAGCTAATGTGCCAGTGGTTATACTCAACGAAAATGCATGGGATGGCGATACATGGAGTTTGAAATTTTTTATTGCACCAAATGACCAACAAGTGCAGCTGTTTGCAAAAACAAAATACCTACGTGCGCTGACGGGTGATAGCACCAGTCAACCTGCCAGATTCCACCAACTCAGGCGCTTTATCACCGAATTGGGTAAAGACCTGCGCTATGTGCCTGATGCAACCACATCAATGGTTGTCGACCAAGTGCAATCGCCGCGCGAGACACTTGAGAAGCGCTCGGGCGATTGTGAAGATTTCGTCGTCTATCTGGCTTCATGCTTGATGGCAGTTGGTATTCACTGCGCGATTGTGGATGTGCGACCAAAAGCGCCGCAAAGCGTAGTTGTTCCAACTGCAGAGCCGGGGGCAATCGGACATCTGTTCCTGCTGGTCGATACAGGATTGGATGTAACACAAATTGGTCAGCTCGGGCTGAATGAATTTGAAGCCATCTCACGCCAAAATCCGCTGGGTAAAACAACACTGTGGCTCCCAATTGAGACGACAGTGCTATCGAGCGGTTTTGAGACAGCGCTCAAAATGGGGGCACAGCAATACTATCGCGAAGTGATAGAGAAGCAAGGTATCATTAAAGGAAATGTTCACATTTATGACCTCTAACATCACAATTGTTATGCGAACGCTTCAACTCTGCTTATGCCTAATGCTATGCAGCACAGTGATTAGTGCTCAAACGAAAGTGTGGATTAAAATCGATTCAGGCACTGCACTCTATTTGCACCCCTATCAGCAGCAGTGGCTACCGCTTTCAGCCAAAGAGGAAGTTTTGGCAAAGACATTCATGCTGACAAAAAAAGGTGCAAAAGCCATGCTCTTCAAGGAAACAGAAGTGTATGCACTGCCTGAATCTGCCTATTTCTTCATTGAAGATGTGCTGCCAAAATCACGGGTAGAAATTGTGGCGGCACTGACACAAATCGAAGCCGAACAACTGCCGAAATCCACACGCGAGAGCCGTGAGCGCAAGTTGCCCATCGGGCTCACCTATGGTGAAAGCATAGCCGATACCACAAGCTCTAACATAGCGGCTATTCCTTACCTAAATGAGCGTCTGAACGCTGTCGAGTATTTCCTAAGCAACGGGCGTTATGATGCTGCACTGCTATCGCAAAAGCGATTGCTCACCAAATTTCCAGTGCTCTACCAAGACGCACTGCAAGCCGAGCGACTCTTCATGCTCTACGATAAGCTCGAGCTCTACGGATTTCTCAACGACGAAACGCGCCGACTGCTAAGCATCAAACGCAGCGCGGAATTTGACAAAATGGTCGAGCGCTGGAACAGCATAGCCAAAACCAAATTGCTCAACCGTTAAGCACATCGGAGTGCTAAAAAACTTTTGCGCCACAACCACGCACAGCAGCAAAACCCTTGCACAAGCTCAAGTGGGATTTTTATGAACAACAAATCCGCTAACATGCGTGAAAGGTTCTGACCCGCACTTCTTGCAGCAATTCAATGACAAAGATGCTTGGGCTGAGCAAAATAACACATCGAGGAGCATGGCTCGTCTTGGGGTTTGCACTATTGCTCTCAATTGCTTTGGCAAATGTGCCGCTCTTCAATGTGTTGGGATATGAATTTTGCTTGGTGCAAGCGGCGCTTCTGCCTTTGGCACTGGGCTTGTTCTGGCTAAGCGAGAGCGAGACGCAAAGACGCTTATGGGTAACGCTTCTGACGCTTATCATTCCGCCAGTCGTAATGGCGGTCAATATGCTGTTTGTGCGCAATTGCGCGTATTTGGAGGGACTTGGGTTTTATGCTTTGGCAGTGGGCGGTGGAGTGCTTTTCACGCTCTCATTGGTTCTGCTCATTGAGATTATGCCACTGCGGCAGAAAAAATCGCTGTTTGTGGTGCTGTATGTGATACTTCTGCTGGTGCCGCCGCTCTACCGCTTTTACACCACGCCGCAAGTGTATTTCTTCAATCACATCTTTGGATTCTTTTCAGGCTCTATCTACGACGATGCAATTGAAATTGAGCCGCGCTATGTGCTCTTCCGTGTAGAGACACTTGCCATATCGGCGACGATGCTGACATGGCGGTTTTACAAAAAGCTTCCTTCAGCATGGGCGCGCCTAATGCTCTTGCTCTCCATAAGCACTGCAGTCTTTTTTTGGCTACAGAGTGAATCGTTGGGAATATGCTCATCACGGCAAGCCATTATGGCAACACTGGTGCCGTTGGATTCATCAAAAATGTGGTATGCCAGTGCCGCACTCTCAGAAAAAGAACGCGAGCATCTACGGCAACGCATCAGGCGAGAAATCTACGATTTGCAAGGCTTAATGGAGCTGGATACTGTGCCACCAATTTACATTTTCGTTTATCCAGACCGAGAAAGCAAAAAGCGTTTTACAGGTTTGGATAAAACAGAAATGGCGCGCGTTTGGATGAACGAAATTCACATCACACAGCAAAATGTCGATGCAGTGTTGCGCCACGAACTGGTGCATCTTTTCATGAAACCGTTTGGTGATAGATGGCTGGGGTTATCGCCAAGTATAGGGCTACTGGAGGGAATTGCGGTAGCGCTGGAAACACCATCGTTTGAGTGGACACTCGATGAGCTCTCGACAAACTTTCTGGAAAATAAGCCAGAGTTTGATGTTAAATCACTCTTCAATCTCATTGGGTTTTGGACTGAACTAAGTTCAACAAGCTACACGCTGGCGGGTTCTTTTGTGAAGTATCTCTTGAAAACATACGGCATGGCAGCGTTCAAGCAAGTGTATGCTGATGCAGATTTTGCACGGGTGTATGGCAAATCGCTCGACGAGTTACTGAGTGAGTGGTTGGAGCATCTAAGCAAGGTAATGGTGCCGCCGCAAATTGCGCCGTATTACCAGCAGGTTTTTGAGCGCAAGACCATTTTTCAGGTGGAGTGCCCACACATTGTAGCACAGCTCTTGAAGAAAGCCGCAAAAGCCTACGAACACGAGGACTATGAACAGGCAAGCAAGCTGGCAAAGCGGGTCTTGGATATGTCGCATGGCACTAATGCTGAGGCGGCATATCGGTATCTGCGTGCTCAGTTGGCACTGGCGCACTTAGGCAAAGTTACCTTCAAGGAAGTCTTTAATGATGCACAAGGTCAACTTCAAAATGTGGAGCATCCTGAACGGGCTTGGTTTGCGCTCGCAGATGCGATGCTGTGGAGCAAAGCGACGCCTATAGATTCAGCAAGGCGGATATTGGAGCGTCTGTATCGGTCGCACCTTTCGTTTGAGTTCGATGTAGCAATTGCCATGCGCTTGCAAGCCATGCAACTGGCATACGACATGGAGTTATTCTCGCCATTTCTTTCGCTACAAGAAAAAACTGCACGCGAGCAAGCCATCATGGATACGGCTACAGAGGCAAAAGTCAAGGCGTTCTCCTGCTTGAGACAAGCAGAAAGAGCTTTTGAGCAGAAAGAATTCGAGCAGGTGCTGACACTGTTGGCGCAGGTGGAGCCTTGGCATCAGCGCGATTTGGATTTGCATACAGAAATGCTGCGACTCAAGGCCTATCTCTGGACCGGCAAGATTGATAGTGCTATGACTTCTGCAGGAAGAGCAAAGCAATATGCCTCAAACTTTGCCAATGCGAAAGCAAAGTATGGCTACATTGACCACATCTTGCAACTGCATAGCCAGTATTTTGAGCTGGCAGAGCAGCATAAACTACGGTGAGATGTAAATCATGCCAGTTTCGGTGGCAATAGCATCCAAGGGCACATCTTTATGTGCTTTTTCTGGGATTTGGGGAATGTGTTCCAAAATTTGAAAAGAAAAAGCTAAGCCAATTTTATACGGGTGAATACCTTTTGCTGCTAGGCGAGAAAAGAAGTTGTCGTAGAAACCTTTGCCATATCCCAAGCGGTTACCAGCTCTATCGCAAGCCAGAAGTGGTGTGAGCACCACATCAATCATGGATTCATCGACAGGAACATGTTCGATAGGTTCGAGGACCTCAAAGACACCGCTGGCAAGTTTATCCATGCCTGTAAAGCGCACACTGACGAGATTGCGTGATTTCATAACGGGCACAGCGATTGGTTTGCCTTGTGCCTGTAGCCATTGTAAGATAGGCTCGGTATTGACCTCGCGACGTGAAGCCATAGAAATGAAACAATGCACCATGCGAGCTCGGTGCAAAACTGGGGCATCCATCAGGCTCTGAAAAATTTTCTGGCTACGTGTTTGCCACTCTTCTTCTGAAAGCGCAAGGCGCTGTTTAGAAAGAGCATCACGAATTGCAGCGCGTGCTTGCAAAGCTTGTCGTAACGCAGCATCCATTTAAGTTGCTTACCTTAATTGGTTGTGGCGCTGTCATGGAAACGCTTTTTGTTTGGTTATGAAGCATTGTTTCGTTGATGTCGTTCCAAAACGAGGCAAGCACATTTATTACTGCGTGTGGGGCGCCTCAGGTTCGGTGAGCCCTGTGTAGCTCAGCTTAAATCTACCTCTGAAGAATCACCAATGTTGATGCGCCGAGTTTTGCCTAACACGTGAGCGTTGTTGCCAATGATAGACTCGCTAAGTAGCATGGAAATGACGCGTGCCTGTTCGCCGACGATGGAGTTTTTTATCAAAGAATTTTTGATGACAGCTTTACTGCCAATCGTGGCATATGGTCCAATGATAGAGTTTTCAATTTCGGCATCCTCGGCGATATAGACTGGCGGATTAATCACGCAGCCGAAAATATCTTTGTATCGTGAGCGAGATTTGAGCAGTTTTTCATTGGTCGAGAGCAAAGTTTCAGGCTTGCCGCAATCATACCAGCCCTCGACAGGAAAAGTTGAGAATTTTTCGCCGCGCTCAATCATGGCTTGTAAGGCATCTGTGAGTTGAAACTCGCCTTTGGTGCGCAGATTAGCTTGAATATTGCGGTCCAAGCATTCCATCAGGAGCGCAGGTCGCTTAATGTAGTAGAGTCCAACCACAGCAAGATTGGAGCGCGGATGCTCGGGCTTTTCGACAAGCCGAGTGATAAACCCATCTTGAACTTCTGCCACACCAAAGCGACGCGGGTCTTCAACGGCTTTGACGCCTAATGCTGAATGCTCACGCCGCAGCACCTCGCTTAAATCCACCTCGAAAATGGTATCGCCGAGAATGATGAGCACGGGGTCCTCGCCAACATACTGACGCGTAATCCAAATGGCATGTCCCAGACCAAGGCGCTCTTCTTGCTCGACAAATGTGAAGTGGATATCGTAGTGACGCGTCAGATATTCCTCAATCATGTCGCCTAAGTAGCCAACGACCACCACAGCTTCTTTGATGCCTTCTGCGATGATTTTGTCAATGATATGTCCGATAATGGGCTTGCCAGCGACATTCAAAAGCACCTTTGGGAGCGTGTAGGTGTGAGGACGAAGACGGCTGCCGACGCCAGCAACAGGAATAATGGCTTTCATAAACGAACAAGTATTAAGTTTGCAAAATAGCGTGCGAAGTTATGCAAAAGCGTCAAAAGAAACAGCGGCTGAAACCGAGCCTTGTATCAACTTGGCACAAGCTGGAAGAAGCAAAGGTCTTCCGCGAGGATATTTTGGAGCTCAAGTATCAACTATGGATTGCGCGCATGAGATTTGTGCGCGGTGAACTTAGCGATGAAGACCTGCGTCAGCGTGCCAATCAACTGATTGCAGCCATAGAGATGCGCCACCGCCAATGCTTTGGCACATCTGCTCGCCAACTGAAACTCTGCGCAGCAGAACTTATTACCGAGCCCTATGCTGGTCTTAGCGTAGGAGCGACTTTGGCAAATCCTCAAACTTCTTGATGCGGTAAAGGTTTTGCGCCAGCATGGGAATGTCTTTGAAAGGAAAAGCAATGCACATTTCGCCATCGCTCATGCGTGCCAGCTCGCGACCAGATAAATCGCCGGGCGAAAAAATCGGCTTTTGCGATATGTACGGATGCGGCACCACCAAAGCACAAAGCGACAGACCCGCTAAACCCTGCACCAACTCACCAGACTCAAAGCTGTAGGCATGGCAGAGCCACTCTAACTGACGCGCATTGCAGAAAAAAAGCACGACATCAGGCTTGGGAACTTCTTCCAGCCGTCCCATCACCGTAGCCGCAAAATACTTGGCTTTTTTGAAGCTGTATGGCACACTTTCTTGACACTTGGTAACCGACTCACGAGAGTAGTAAATCTTGCCTTCGCCAATGAGCATAGACCAGCCGATTTCCTCGAGCTGAGGCGGAAGCGCTTTCTGTCCCATGCCTGTGTAGCTGACACCGCCTGCGCAGATGTGGTCATCTGGCACAGTGTAAAACGGTGCCGCATAGTTGGAGACTTCTTTCCACATGCCGCAGTAGATGCCCTTTCCTTTGTAGCGCTGAACGCCGGGAGGAATATCATCGAGCGTGGTGCAAAATTTGAGGGCAACAAAATCGCGCTCAATGCCCGTAAAGTCACGGATTTTTTGAGCAAGCTCCCGCTGAGTTGCCAGCGTAGAGCTCAAAGAGTCATCCTGAAGCGAATCCATAGCACTGCTTGTTTAGGAAAGTTGAAAAGTTTTTAGCTTGTGTGATGCTGACAAAGTAAGAACAAACAGGTTTTGACTGCAACATTTGTTTCCATTCTGAGCTTTTCTGCAATGCTATTTCAAGCGTTTTTTGTCGCTCCGAGCATTTCTTTTGCGTCATTCCGAACGCAGTGAGGAATCCACAGTATGGATGCTTCGCTTCGCTCAGCATGACAATGTGGGAATGTGGATGCTTCACTGCGCTTGTGCTTCGTTCAGCATGACAGGCAATGTTATGCCAAGCACTTTTGTCATGGCGGGCATTGTGTCGCTCCGGGCATTTCTTTTGCGTCATTCCGAACGCAGTGAGGAATCCACAGTATGGATGCTTCGCTTCGCTCAGCATGACAATGTGGGAATGTGGATGCTTCACTGCGCTTGCGCTTCGTTCAGCATGACAGGGGTGAGGATAGCCAACCTTCGCCTATTGTCCCTCTCCTTGCAAAAGGAGAGGAACGGTTTCGGCAATGCCGAAACAGGGTGAGGTCATGCTTCGCTTCGCTCGGCATGGTAGGTGCGTTCAGTGTGAGAAATAACCGCATTCTTGCACTATTTTGTGAAACTTATGCTTCTCTCGAGAGCTGGAAAACTCAAGCAAATCTAAGTGAATAACATGTATGACCGACGAAGAAAAAAATCTGCTAATGCGCTACTTGGACTTGCGCGCTAAGCTATCGGAGCTCGAGGAAGAAATTGAAAAACTCAAACCTGCGGTTTTTGATATTATTGATGAGCAGGTCAAGCTCTTGCACGAAAAGCGCATTCCTTTCAATGGGTTTGAGTTTGAGGTGCAATACCGCACCACATACGAATACTCGCCAGAAGTGAAAGCACTGGAAGAACAGCTGAAGGCGTTGAAAAAGCAAGAGGAGAAAAATGGACGCGCCATAGTGAAATCGCAAGTAGGATTTGTGCGCGTCATCAAAGCCGATTCGAGTAACTTAACTTAACGCAATGCCCAACATGAATGATACACTTGAAATTGCACAGACCGTAGACCCCAAACTTCATGCACTGCGAAGCAAACTGCAAGATGAGCAGTTGGATGCATGGCTCATGACAGACCTTGCTAACATTCGTTGGACAACAGGCTTCAGCGGCTCAAATGCCGTGTTGCTACTGACCAAAGAGTCAGCATGGCTCTTTACAGACGGTCGGTATGCTGAACAGGTGAAAGCTGAAGTGAAAAATGCTATCCCAGTCATCACGCAAGACGGGTTTTTGGAGGAGTTGAAAACAGGCAAGTATCCCTTAGGGACGAGAGTTGGATTTCAAGCCGATAAGCTACCGTTTGCCACGGTCGAGAAACTGCGCAAAGAGCTGCCAGATATAGAGCTGGTGCCCAAAACTGGCGTATATGACGACCTGATTGTGGTCAAAACCTTTGAAGAGTTGGAGAAAATCAAGGCGGCAGTTGCCATTACCGACAAGGTATTTCAGAAGCTGTTGGAAATCCTTTCGCCGAACATAACTGAGCGCGAGGTGGCGGCAGAAATTTCATACTGGAACAAAAGATTCGGCGCTGAGCGCGATGCGTTTGAACCGATTGTGGCGTCAGGACCGCGTGCGGCGCTGCCTCATGCACGGGCATCCGAGAAATTCATCCAAAACAATTCGCTGGTGGTGATTGATATGGGCTGTGTGGTAGAGGGCTACTGCTCTGACCAAACACGGACAGTGGCAGTGGGCAAAATTTCAACTGCCATGCGTCAAGCCTATGAGACGGTGTTGGAGGCGCACTTGTTAGGCATTCGTGAGGCAAGAGTCGGAATGATGGCTAAGGAGCTAGATGGAGTGGTGCGCAACTTTCTTGCAGAGCGCGGCTATGGTGAAGCATTCTCACACGCATTAGGGCATAGCGTAGGACTTCAAGTGCATGAAGTGCCGACCATTGGGCGCAAAACCGACATGCGCTTGCCAGCCGGATGCGTCATCACGATTGAGCCGGGCGTCTATATTCCCAATGAGTTTGGCGTTCGGATTGAAGATATGGTGTATTTGACTGAAGCAGGGGCACAGCCTTTGCCCTCAGCACCGAAGCATCTCATTGAGCTGTAAGCTGTATCCACGAAGTGATGATGTTTTGCGAAATTTGTAGGGATGCAAAAAAGAGTGTTTTTTTGCAAAACAGGCACACCGCTAACAAACCAACCTTCGAGGCATGAAATACAAGTTACTGGGCAAATCGGGTCTAAGGGTCTCGGAATTTGCCTTAGGCACAATGACCTTCGGGTTAGAGTGGAAATGGGGCGCAGATAGAGAGGAAAGTAAGCGCGTATTTGATGCGTATGCTAATGCAGGAGGAAATTTCATTGATACGGCAAATCGCTACACGGAAGGCACAAGTGAAAAACTCGTAGGCGAATTTATCGCCAGCGACCGCGACCACTTTGTAGTGGCAACAAAATACACACTCTACGACCGACTGGGTGACCCGAACTTCTGTGGCAATCATCGCAAAAACATGATGCGCTCCGTCGAGCAAAGCCTCAAACGGCTCAACACCGATTTTATTGATTTGCTCTGGGTGCATGTATGGGATGCCACCACGCCCGTTGAAGAAATTCTGCGCGGGTTAGATGACCTTGTGCGGCAGGGAAAAGTGCATTACATCGGCATCTCTGACGCGCCTGCATGGATTGTGGCACAAGCCAACACGATGGCTGAACTGCGCGGCTGGACAAGTTTCATTGCTTTGCAAATTGAGTATAGTCTGCTTCAACGCACGCCAGAGCGCGAGCTACTCCCAATGGCGAAAGCCTTCGGTCTGACGGTTACACCGTGGGGAGCAATTGGCGGCGGAGCCTTGACCGGCAAATATCTGCGCAATGAAACAGGACGACTGCCAGAACACAGCTCTCGACGGTCGGAGCGCGCTAATAAAATTGCAGAGGTGGTGCTGGAAGTGGCGAAGGAACTGGGCGTCAGCCCATCGCAAGTGGCAATTCAATGGACACGTCAGAATGCACATCCAATCAGCGTAATTCCCATCATTGGCGCACGCACCGAGGCGCAATTGCGCGATAACCTTGGTGCTCTAAATCTCACCTTGCCCGATGAAGCCATGAAAAAGCTCAATGAAGTCAGTCAGATTGAGCTGGGCTTCCCGCACGATTTCTACAAAGCCGATGCAGTTAGGCTGAGCACATATGCGGGCACATACGACAAAATCGAACTTCGCTACGATTAACCCCGATGAACCGTACGGTCAAACTCATTGTCGGTCTATCGCTGTCTTTGGTCTTTATCGGTTGTGGGGCAGCAATTGCGCTGTATGTGATGCTGCACAAATCCTTACCGAAGTATGACACTGCTTTCGAGCTACAGGGGCTCACAGCAGCTGTGAATATCTACTACGATGAATACGCTGTGCCCCACATTGAAGCCAGCACCGAAGCTGATTTGTTCTTTGCTCAAGGTTTTGTGCATGCACGAGAGCGACTCTGGCAAATGGATATTGCGCGACGAGCGGCAAAAGGCGAACTGGCTGAAATTCTTGGCGAACCAGCCTTGGCATTCGACAAACTCTTCCGAACCATAGGGCTACGGCGTGTGGCAGATTCACTCTGGAAAAGCTCGGTGCTCTCGCAAGAAAGCCGAAATGCCTTGCTGGCGTATTGCCGTGGCGTGAATGCCTATCTGCAGCTTGTCAAAGCTGGAAAAGCCAGCTTGCCGATTGAGTTCGATATTTTGCAGTATGAACCAGCAGAATGGACACCCGAAGATTGCTTAGCGATTGTGCGCCTCATGGGTTGGGAACTCAACATTGCTTGGCACATTGATATAGCGCTGGCAGACATCACCGCAAAAGTCGGCTACGAGAAAGCCTTAAGTCTCTATCCAGATTATCCGAAAGATAAACCTACCATTTTGCCCATCACGCCCGACTCACTAAAGAAAGCGGCAAGCGTGCTCAAAGCGTTGCAAAAAGTGGATAAGGCTTACCGCGAATTTTCAGGCACACTGGGCTCACACATCGGCAGCAACAGCTGGGCAGTTACACGCTCAAAGTCCGTGACCGGAAATGCTATCTTGGCAAACGACCCACACTTAGGATTGCTGGCGCCAGCTCGCTGGTATGAGCTGCAGCTCTACTGCGAAAGTGCAGGCATCAATGCGGCAGGTTGCTCACTGCCTGGTGTGCCTTTCATCGTGTTGGGCAAAAACGAATGGCTGGCATGGGGACTGACGAACATGATGCTCGACGATTGTGATTTCTTCGTCTCGCTGGATTCGACAGAGACATTTCAAGAAGTCTTTGAAGAAATCAAAGTAAAAGGCGGCATAACTGTGCCACTGAAAGTGTTTTTGTCCAAGCATGGTGTGGTTATCTCAGATGAGGTGTATGCGCCGTATCAAGGTTCGCACTCGCCGCTATTGAAAGGCTACACTATCTCCATGAAGTGGACTGGCTTAGAGCACTCCGATGAAGCACGCACATTCTTAGAACTGCTCAAGGCGAAAAACTGGCAAGAATTTCGTCAAGCATTACAGCACTACGCATTGCCCGGGCAAAACTTTCTGTATGCCGACCGTGAGGGCAACATTGGCTATCAAGCGGCAGGCAAGTTGCCAATTCGCACCGATAAGCAAGGCTTTTTGCTACGCAATGCCGCTAAGCCCGAACAAGACTGGCAAGGCTATGTGCCGTTCGAGAAACTCCCTTCGCTCTACAATCCACCAAGCGATATGATTGTAACGGCAAACAACAAGATTGTGCCAGATGAGTATCCCTACTACATCTCTGCGCTTTGGGAACCGCCAAGCCGTGCCGAGCGCATTTGGGAATTGCTACAAAGCAAAGAAAAACTCTCAAGCCAAGATTTTGAGACCATGCAAACCGATGTGGTCTCTCCCCATGCACGAGAAATGACCAAATTTTTGCTCAGTGCCTTAGCAGGTGATTCACTTGAGGCACACAAAAAGCCTATTCAATTCCTGCGAAACTGGAATGCTGAATTTACAGAAACCTCTATTGCGGCAACCATCTACGCACAGTGGTTCAAACAACTTTTGCGCAATACGTTGCAAGATGAACTGGGCGAAGAGCTCTTTCAGAACTATCTCTCGCTGGTCAATGCACCAACACGCGTCATGGCAAAACTCCTTGCTGATTCCACACTGGTCACAGAAATGGATGACACTACGCTGGTGCAAGTCTGGCGCTACAATTCATGGTTCGACAACGTCCATACCCCAAAAGAAGAAACTCGAGACGATATTATCCGAGAAAGTTTTGCGCAGGCAATTCAGATTTTGCGTGAGCAGCTAAGTGAAAATGAAGCAGAGTGGCAATGGGGCAAATTGCATCAATTAACCATTCGGCATGTATTTGGTCAGAAAGCAAAAGACGGGCGCGAAAATCCGCTTGGCAAAATTTTCAATCTGGGTCCGTTCAAGACGGCAGGAAGTGCAACGACCATAAACAACGGTGAATACCACTATCGCGCCAGCGACTCCAGCGGACTGGCTCTACTGGATGCCTCGCAAAAATTAGGCGCCAGCTCACGGCGCGTCATAGACCTGTCAGAAAGAAACTTCTTCCGAAGTGTCTTGCCCGGTGGCAATAGCGGAGAAGTCATGAGCGCACACTACAAAGACCAACTGCCACTATGGCTAAAAGGCAAGCTGAAAGATTTCATAGTCAACATGGACATAATTCGGCAGAAGAAATATCCTACTACACGACTACTTCCAAAGAAGGAGTCACTTACACAATAAATACCGAAGTGTCATTCCTCGCTGGCAGCCGGAATGAAACAAAAGAGTGCTCGGAATCTTCTCCCACTCTTGTCATGCTGAGCGAAGCATCCATGCTGGATTCCTCGCTTTCGCTCGGAATGGCATCTTCACTCTTGTCATGCTGAACGGAGCGCAGCGCAGTGAAGCATCCACGCTGGATTGACCTCACCCTGTCTTCTGGCGCAGACGTCCCTTTCCTTTTGAAGGAGAGGGACAACAGGGTGAGGTTACTTTGCAAGGACGCTCAATTCGTGTGCTTCGTGTGCCGTTGTTGTGTGGATTTCTCACTGCGTTCGGAATGACACAAGCACGGTCATGATAACACCTACACTCACTCTGTGTTGGCTATGCGAGACTCTCTACCTGTGCTGAAGCGGTTGCTATGGCTTTAGCCAGTGCAATCGGCAAGTATTTGGTGATATGAGCTTTTTCGCGATGCCAGTGCTCCAAGAGCAAAGCGGCAGTGCGACTTTGCGTATCTGCAAAATATTCGGAAAGCAGCGCATACAAATCTTGCTCGTCACTGGGCGTCATCTCCACAGCTGTAAGGTAGTCATGATTGATGAGCGTGCTATCGGCGCGATATAAATACGCCTTGCCGCCTGTCATGCCCGCCCCAAAGTTGGGAGAAATTTTCCCCAAGACGACAACCAAACCATTGGTCATGTATTCGCAAGCGTGCAACCCGACGCCTTCAACCACAGCCGTTGCTCCACTATTGCGCACGGCAAATCTATCGCCAGCGATACCATGCACGAAGAGCTTGCCGCCCGTTGCCCCGTAGAGTGCGCAGTTGCCAATAATGGCATTAGTCTCTGGTGTAAAGCGAGCATGGCGACTGGGAACAATCACCACTTTGCCACCTGACATGGACTTGCAGACTGAATCATTAGCTTCGCCTTCAAGGCGAACGGAAAGTCCTTCAGTGAGAAAGACCCCAAACCCTTGTCCAGCACTGCCTTTGAAGGTCAAATCAATGTGACCTGAAAAATGAACATTTTCCGAAGCAAAGCCCTGCTTGTAGCGCTGTTGGCGAATGTGTTGTGCAATCTTGCCTGAAAGTGTGGCTAACACGGCTCTATCGGTAGAGCGGATGTGATAAGTTAGCGAGAGTGGCAAGTGCTCGCCGCGCTCGAAGGCATCCAGTGCTGGCTTTGCATCCAGAAGAATTTTTTGATTAAGTGCGCTAACGCCCTCATTGAAAGTGCCTTTGGGTGCAGATGGTGCACTATCGAGCCGTGGAATATCGGTACTGAAGAAAAAGCTCAAATCCAGCTTGCGTTCGTTGACAAGGGGCAAGCATCGTGGATTGAGCGTCAGCAAATCTGTACGCCCGACAAGGTCGCGAAGGGTCGGAACGCCAATGCGTGCAAGATGACGGCGCACATCGTCAGCCAAAATGTGCAGAAGTTTGACAATATGGTCCTTATTGCCTTTGTACTTGGCTTTGAACTTTGGGTCATGTGTGGCAATGCCAGTGGGGCAGGTGTTTTTTTCGCAGATACGCGCCATGACACAGCCTTCGGCGATAAGAAGAAGTTTGCCGAAGTCGAATTCTTCTGCGCCCAAGATGGCGGCAAGGATGATGTCTTTGCCAGTGAAGAGTCCGCCATCGGTGCGCAGCCTTACGGTTTGACGCAAGTGATGCTCAAGCAGGGCACGATGGGTTTCCAGAAGTCCAATTTCCCATGGGAGCCCAGCATGTTTCATGGAAGAAAGTGCCGCAGCACCTGTGCCGCCATCGCCGCCAGCAATGTGAATAATGTCTGCCCCAGCTTTTGCAACCCCGACAGCAATAGTGCCAACCCCTGCGCCAGAGACCAACTTGACACTAATCTCAGCTTCTGGATGCACCTGACGCAGCTCGTAGATGAGTTCCTTCAAATCCTCAATGCTGTAGATGTCGTGCATCGGCGGCGGCGAAATCAGGTCAATCCCAGTCAGTGAATGACGTGCCTTGGCAATGTCGGCATTGACTTTGGCGGCCATCAATTGTCCGCCTTCGCCCGGCTTGGCACCTTGTGCGATTTTGATTTGAATCTCTTTGCCAGAAATCAAATACTCTGCTGTTACGCCAAACCGACCCGAAGCCACCTGCTTGGTATGTGCCGTAATACCCTCTTTGAAGTAGTAGGGATTTTCGCCACCCTCGCCTGAATTGGAGCGACCGCCAATTTCCTGCATCGCCAAAAAAATATCACGCTGCGCTTCAGCGCTAATCGCCCCAAAACTCATGGCACCAGAACCAAAGGTCTTGAGAATGTCAGCTTTAGATTGGACTTCTGCTTCAGGTAGCGGTTCAGACGCAGTTTTGACATCAAAAAGATGACGGATATTGACAGGCTCAGCTTCCTCGCCAAGTTTGAGATAGTCTTCGTAGAGCGAGCGCTCTTGCAACGCCGAATGATTTTCGCGCACAAGCTTGTGAATGATTTTGGAGCGGGCGTTCGTCATGGAGTGCTTTTCGCCCTCTTGACCTGTATTGTGTTCTTTGTATTGAAAAGTATTAGGCAACGACTCAGAAGCAAAAGCCCGTTGCATGTGATGCAACTGTTGCTCAATAACATCATCGAACTCCAAACCACCGATGGGCGAAAACACACCGGGGAAGAATTCATCAATCAGCGTTTTGCCTAAGCCAATCGCTGAGAAAAGCATCGAGCTCTGGTAGCTTTTGACCACCGAGATGCCCATTTTGCTCATCACTTTGAGCAATCCGGTCTCAAAAGCCTTGATGAGATTTTTCTCGCGCACATCAGGCGGTAAAGCACTGAGGGCAGGTGAGGACTCAAAGCGTGCTACGGATAGAGCAAGGTAAGGACAGACAGCCTTTGCCCCGAAACTGATAAGACAAGCCAAGTGATGAATGGAATGCACTTGACCCGAGTGCACCACAAGAGATGTCTCAAGCCGCAGACCTGCCTGATTGAGGGCATGAATCACAGCACGCAGAGCCAAAAGAATCGGGATAGGCGGACGCTCAAATGATGCGGCGCTATCCGAAAGGATGATGATAGATGCTCCATGCTTGACCGCTTCAACAGCACGCTTACCAAGCTCATACAGTTTGGCACGCGCACCTACTGCACCTTCACTGCGTGGAAAGGTTGCATCCAACTCTTCTGCAAGAAGACGCTTGTCAGGTGAGTCAGGAGAACCGCGCTTGAACGACGCTACAAAAGCCATCTTTCCCAAAGACAAAACAGGACTGGAAAGCTCAATGCCCAGCGGCGGTGGAATCAGCTCCTTCGTGGAAAAAATGTTCGGCTTTTTGCCCAGCTCAACGGACAAATCTGCCACCATCGTCTCACGGATGTAATCGACGGGCGGATTGGTCACTTGGGCAAAGTGTTGATAGAAGTAGTCAAAAAAACTGCGAGGTTCGTTGGAGAAAATTGCCAGTCGTGCCGTATCGCCCATTGACCCAATTGGCTCTTTGCCCGTGAGAATCATCGGTATCAACACTTTCTGCTCATCTTCCAGTGTCCAGCCAAACACTTTCTTGGTCTCAAGCAGAGACGAAAGCACTGGTGCAGGACGCTCTTCGGCGCGCAAAAGATGAGCATCGAAGACAGCATCGCAGTATTCGGGCAGGTCAGCGGGGTCAGTAAAATCAATTTCGCCGGTATCCAAGTTCATGACAACGCCCGAGCCAGCTTGCAGGGTGCCTTTGGCAAGAATGGTGCTTTCGTCAAGATTAAACACACCAGCTTCAGAAGCAAGGTAGAAGTGTTCATCAGTCATTGCCCAGCGGCATGGGCGGAAGCCATTTCTATCGAGCCGCGCACCGACGAACTTTCCGTCAGAGAAAGTGATGAATGCCGGTCCATCCCATGGCTCCATCGCACGCGACCAAAACTTGTAGAAGGGCTTGCCACTATTGACAGGTGGCACAAGAATCGCCAACACATCGGCAATGTGGGGAATGCTGCTACGGTAGAGCAAGGCTTCAACCATTTCGTTGAGTGAGCCCGTATCGCTAATGCCGTGATGAGTCAGCAATTCGCCTTCACGCAAACCCAAGACCTGCTCACGCGAAAAGCCCCAAGAACGATTGCCCGCAATGGTGTTGATTTCGCCATTATGTGCAATGAGCCGAAACGGTTGAGCTTTATCCCACGCCGTGCGCGTGTTGGTGCTAAAGCGGCGATGAAACATGGCAAAGCGCGTTTTGTAGCGCGCATCTTGCAAATCAAGATAAAAGTCAGACAGTCTGTCGGCAGGCGTGAGCGCTTTGTAGACAATCGTATTGGTAGAAAGGGATGCAAAGAAAAACTCTTTCAAACCCCTATCGCTCACGCGCAGTCGTGTGGCTTGTTTAGCCGTGTAGAGCAATTTGTTAAATGAGTCATCAGTGCGGCAGTGTGCAGGGCGACGAATAATGACATGTTTGATGGCAGGCATAGACTTGCGTGCCTCGCTACCCAATACATCTGGATTGATGGGCACATCACGATATGCCTCAATGCGAAGACCGAAAAATGAAAACGTGTCGGCAAGAATTTTGAGTGCAAGCCTTTGTCCTTCTGCATCAAGCGGAATGAAGAGCGTGCCAATTGCCACGGAGCCTTTTTCGTAGCCAAAGAGTTCAAAAGGAATGTCCGTCATGATGCCTGCACCATCGCTGGAGAGGCGGTCGGCACCACAAGCGCCACGATGCTCGACGCAAGAGAGAGCCTGAAGCGCTTGCTCTAAATGCGCCCGATGCGCAAGCCCACGACGACTGGCAAGAAAACCTACGCCACATGCCGATTTTTCCTGATGCTCCATGCTGGTATCTCCCCCGAAGTCCTAAAAAAATTGCCAAGAAGTTTGGTCTCACTTCTCATTGAAAGGCGACGCGCCCACAAGGCTACAGCGAAGCGCAGCGCGTGAGCGGTGCTCAATGGTAGCGTTAATTGGAAGAGAAACTAAATGAAATAAAAAACTTCGGTTTTGCAAAGCAAAAATAGAAATGTAAGCCTGTAGCGTCAGTAACCTTAGCAAGATATGTTTATGCTGGCTGAGCAGGCGAGGGTTTCAGAAAAAGGAAAGCGCGCAAGGCACTGCCCGTTGCTCCACCAAGCCCGCCGATAACCAAACCAACCAGAGTAGTGATAATAACCAAAAAGATAGGATGTGCCAGTTTGATAAGCACAGCAATCTTTGAGGCAATCAGGTCACTTGGACCGTTCATCAGATGAAGTGAAAAACCGAGCCAGAGTGCGCCCACAAGAAGCGCGCCCACTATGAAGCCAAACTTTACACGTGAGATAAGCAGTGAAGTAAAGAGTAGCGCCAGTGCCCACCACAACCACCATTGCTCAAGCAGCCAGCGCCCTATCGTAGAAAAAATCTGCCCATCGGGCGAACTGGGTAGCAGCGTAGTCTTGCCAATGATGCTGGACACATTTTCGCTTGGAGAACGCAAAAATTTTATTGGATAGTAGCGACCCTCTGCCCAATCAATAATCAAATGGTCATAGAAGAATGAGCCGGGGTTGCCTGACTGACCGCCGGGATAAATGCTCCAAGCCTGAAGCGTGTCGCCAAGTTGCACCACCATGCGCCACGATGGTCCAAACCGCTGTGAGGTCGCATTCACCGTGTTGTAGTTGCCAGATGTAGAAAGGGTGCGTGAGAAGGCATCAAGACGTGCCAAGTGCTGAATGGTGGTTTTGCGCACAGTGCCCCATTTCCAGCTTTCACCAAAATCACCGTAGCGTGTGCGAAGTGTATCCACAGCAGCACGAAAAGCCGTGTGAGCAAGGTCGGAGAGCGTCTCGGTCTCTGGCGTATTCACATTATCGATGAATGAAGTTTTGGCGGTGCCAGTAAGTTGCGCAGCGGTAACGTTGCGTATAGGTCGTGGCAAAATGTTGGGTAAATCATCATCCCACAGGGCATGGCTCAGTTCGCTGGCAAACGCTTCAAAAATAGTGGGCGCAATAAGTTCGGAACGATATTCGAAGTTCCAGCGACGCAGTTCATCGAGGCACTTTTGCTCTAAGCTATTGAATGAAGCGGTGCGAAGGGCATCCAGCAGGGGTGGTAAAATCAGGCGTGCAAATGCGTTAAGGTTATCGGTTTGCAAAGCCATCATCTGTTCAGGCGAGAGCCGACCGCTGGCAATCCACTTTCTCAATTGCTCATTGATGCGCTGACTGCGTTCAAACGCCGCATAGTCCCAGCCTAAGTAGTAGGGATAGGTCGAGTCGCTCGGATGCTGATTGGCGGAGCTGACAAAGCCACGTTCGGGATTGATAAGGTGCGGCAAACTCTCGCGCGGCAGGCGCGCAGAAAGCAGGGCAGAAGGGTCAGAGGCATCTAAGATGCTGGCACCTTGATACGGCTTGCGAACTGGAAAATTGCCATAGTGCCAAATGGCGATGTCGCCAGACTTGCTGGCAAAGGCAAAGTTCTGTGCAGGCGTGTTGTAATGCGAAAGGGCGTCGAGGTAGTCGCGCAAGGTTTTAGCGCGGTTGAGCTTAAGAAAAGTGAGCAGTTCGTTGTTGGATTCTGTTGCAAGCCAGTGTAGCGCTTTGCCTTTGGGTACGCGCTCATCAAACGGGGTTTCGTGAGAACGGTAAGGAATGGGTCCAAGTCGGGTGTAATAGACCGTATCCATTTGGCTGGGTTGCCCGCGCACCTTGATTTCCTCGACGACACGTTCAACTGGTAGCGTTTCCTGACCGTAGCGATAGGTTTGGCGCTGTTCATCGAGCTGCACATCATACCAGTCGAGCACATCTGAGCCAGCGTTGGTCACGCCCCATGCCACATCACGATTGAAGCCGATGATGATACCGGGCAGCGACGGCGAAGAAACGCCATAGACATTGAGCCCGGCACTATCGCAGATGAGCTGTGTTTCATACCAAATCGAGGGCAAGCTCAGGCTAAGGTGTGGGTCATTGCAAAGAATTGGGTAGCCTGTCGCTGTATGTTTGCCTGAAACTGCCCAATTGTTGCTGCCAGCCAGAACCTCATGCTCAAAAGGTGGCTTAGAGTAGAGTCCAGTCCTGAGCGTATCGAGCGGCATCGCACGGCTGCTGTCATGCCGCATTAGTAGCAAAAGTGAATCTGCTGTTTGCTCATGAGTTTGAGCGTTGCTCATCAAAGTATATGGTGCAACAGGTTCGGTGTATGGCGGATGAATAGGGTAGATGGCTTGCAACTTGTCTTTGGGTAGCAAAGCTAAGGCTTGGGTAAATGCGGCGTCGTTGTTGCGAAAGGTGAGGTCAAAAGAAAAGCTCGCAAACAGTGCCGCAGTTTTTTCAATAGACCATTTTTCAGGCTTGTAGTCCAAAATTTTATACTCCACAGGCAAAGTTTGTTCGGTCAGCGATTCAATCCACGCGTTGACGCCGTCAGTGTAAGCCGAGACTGCAAGACGGGTTTCGCTGTGGCGAGCAATGTTTTGAGCGGCAATTTTGGCAAGCATGGGCATACCGATGCGGCGCCGAAAGCGGTCGAACGCCACACCGCGCTCGCCAATCACTTCCGAGATGCGCCCCACAGCCGCCAAGGCTTGAAACTCCATTTGCCACAAGCGGTGGCGAGCAGTCAGGTATCCCTGTGCAAAGTAAAGGTCATGCAGAGTTTGGGCAAAAATGTGCGGAACATGGCGCTCATCCCAAACCACTTCGACAGGATGCTCAAGCTGCGTAAAATGTAGGGTTTGCGGCAGTGAATCTAATGAGCGGTTGTTTGTCCAAAAGCCTGAAAACGGGTTGAAAAATTTGCCAATAGGTGGCAGAGGTGCAAAGGCTGTGTTTAAGGCGTAGAAAGCGCCACCAGAGAGCAGGAGCCAGAGCAAAAGATAAAGCAGTCGCATGCACTAATCGGAAAGATGGGTCAGTTCAGCGCTGATTTGCCAGAGCCGTTTTGCATCGGCTTCGTTGTAGGAAGCGCTCGATGAAGGCACAGCGCGCTTGTTATCAAAATACTTGCCCGTGACGCCTTCAACTTCAGGCGAGGAAGCAAGATAGACCGAAGTTTCTGCTCCTTTTTCAGGACTTGCCAGAAAAATGCCCGCAAGCGTATTGATGATGCCCAAGTTACGAAAAAGTTTCGTGCCAATGACGCCCGGATGAAGGCAATTGACGGTTACGCCAGTGCCAGCCAGTCGGCGCGCCAGCTCGTATGTGAAAAGAATGTTCGCCAGTTTGGATTGACTGTATGCCCGCCAGCCATTGTAGCCTTTTTCGCCTTGCAAGTTGTCAAAATCCATGCGTGCACCAAAGTGCGCAGCTGACGAGACATTGATGATGCGCGAAGGCGCCGCCGCTTTGATGGGCTCCAAAAGCAAATTGGTAAGCAAAAAATACGCCAGATGATTGACCGCAAAGGTCATCTCAATACCATCTACTGAACGCTTGAAGGTGTTTTCAACAATGCCAGCGTTGTTAATCAGGACATCAATTTTGGGATAAGTGCGTTTAATGTCTGCCGCCACGCGGCGAATTTCAGCTTGAGACGATAAATCGGCAGTAAAACCATCCAATTCAGCACTTGGCACAGCTTGAAGGATAGCAGACTTGGCGTCTTCACATTTGGCTGGGGTGCGACAAATCAGCCCGACACGTGCGCCCATTCGAGCTAAAGCTTTGGCGGTCTCAAACCCAATGCCACTGTTTGCGCCTGTAACGAGGCAAATTTTCCCCTTCATGGAGATATTTTGAGCATTCGACATAGAAGAAAAATAGTAAAGTTTCCCGAGAGCGATATAGATGCGCCAAAAAGTATTCCTTCAAGGAAACGCATAGCAAATTAATTTGCAAGTACTTCAATTCTGACTTTCACTACGCCAGCTTGAATCATCTCGAGATGTTGTGCAGCGCTGGGTGAAAGGTCAATGATGCGCCCCTTGCTATTGGGCGGCAGACGGTCGTTGATGCGAACAATCACACTTTTGTTGTTGGTAAGGTTTGTAACGCGCACGCGTGTGCCGAAGGGCAAATGCAGGTGTGCGGCAGTCAGCGCTTGTGCGTCAAAAATTTCGCCGCTGCTGGTTCGCCGACCGTGAAACTCCATAGCGTAGTAAGAAGCAAGCCCTTCTTCTATTGAGAGAACCTGTGCGGAGACAGAAGCGGCAGGGGCAGACGGTGGCGGTGCAGAGCGAACCACTTCCGACCTTGGCGCAGCGGCAGGCGGTGCACTTGACCCAGAAGTGAAACGCGCCACCGAGCGGCAACCCATAAGCCCCAGCAAGATAAGCGCACAAAACAGATGCAGCCAGTGTCTCATTAGCAATTCAGCGATGAGTGCATGAGCAAGATAGGTGACAGGAGCAGAATTTTCATGATGAGTAAAAAGCCATAGAAGGCGAAAGTTTGCGAACAAGTCTGATAGCAATCAAAAGCGCGGAAAGCGGATAGAGCGCTGAAAAAGCATAGATTTGCTCAAGCGGGAAATAGGCACGAAGCGGAGCAATGCCATATGAAGCAAAGCCAATACCAAGCATGACGAATGCACTCATCAGCCCGCCCGTTGTGGCAGCATGTTGCGGAAAATATCGCATCGCCAAGCTGACATTGAGTGGGAAAAATGCCGAGCAGCCGAGCCCAGCAAGTGAAAAGCATAGTAGCAAAGGCAGAGCACCACTAACCATAGGAAGTAGCAAGAAAGCCAGTATCATCAAAAGAGGGAGCGCAAGGTAAATTTTTTCTGCACCAATACGCCGAGCTAAAACTGATGCGGCAAATCGTCCTACCGTAAGGGCAAACCAAAAGACCGAAAGTCCAAAACCGGCTGTCGGTTCAGGTAAGCCTTTTGCTTCTCGCAGAAAGATAACTGCCCAGTTCGAGAAGGTGGCTTCGCAAAGCGCATAGAGCACAGCGATGACACAAAAAAGCCAAAGCTCAA
This sequence comes from Candidatus Thermochlorobacter aerophilus, assembly GCA_002794105.1. Taxonomy (GTDB): domain Bacteria; phylum Bacteroidota; class Chlorobiia; order Chlorobiales; family Thermochlorobacteraceae; genus Thermochlorobacter; species Thermochlorobacter aerophilus. Next base: position 38,877 of record PHFL01000077.1, read on the forward strand.
ATGGAATGGAAGAAGACATATGTTCATGCGAGGACTTCGGCATGGTCGCCCGAAGAGGCAAAGTGAAAGAAAAAGTAGCCAAAGAAAACATGATAAGTGCGGTTAGAAGCGGATAGGCAACCCAGCCGATAGTATGTTCTGCGAGTGCAAGCAAAGCAGGTGAAATTGTTGCCCCAATGCCGAAAGCAACATGAACGAAAATAATTGCCGCATCGTGGTGAAGAGGAAAAAATTGCGTAGGATAAAAGTTGACCGCCGTGCCTGTAAAGCCGAAACCAATGCCCAGCACCGAAATTGAAATAAGCACGAGTGCATGGCTGTGCATAGGGTAACTTAGTGCCAAGATGGCTTGCGAGAGTGCATATCCAAAAATGCCAACGAGAAGAATAAGCTTAAGTGGGATGCGCCTGACAAGAAAAGCCGCAGCAAGGGAGCTTAGAATAGCAAAGAAAATCAAGGCAAGGTAGAGCAGTCCGTAGTCGCTATCGCTAAAGCGGTGATGTGATTTGAAGACTGCGGCGCTGGCAGGAAAGACGATATTTCCAATGCCTTGAAAAAACGCTACGGCGTAGACGAAAGCAATTTCAGTAGGGCGATATGTTGGTAACATAAAGCAAACTCGAGCTTAATACGAGAGATTGAAGAATATAGCGAATGTGTTGCCAGCAGGTGAATGCGCATCACGCCGAACACAAACTGACTGTGCGCTGTTATCAAGGAGCAGGATGACTAATGCAAAAATTGCCATGAGGTTTTGCATTAGCCAAAAGAAAGATTAAATTTTGAAACAAACTAACCGCAAATCTTGGCGCAGCAATTCTCGGTCGCCAAGTTTTCTTCTCAAACTGAACTATTCAGAAAGGTAGTTGAGCAGTATGGCAGTAGAAACACAGAATCCGAAAACCGCCCCAAAACTTCCCTATGTTGCAGGCTTTCAAGGTGCAGTGCAGCGCATTCTTGAATACAAATGGCGTCCCGGCATGTGGGCATGGATTCTGCACCGCATATCTGGGATTGGCATGGTGGTCTATTTGGTCATTCACATCTTTGGGCTGCGTGCGCTGTACGACCCTGCAAAATTTGATGCACTCATGAGCTCATACCGTAGCCCGCTCTTCAAGCTGGGTGAATTTGCGCTCTTAGCCATCGTAACTTACCACTCCATCAATGGCTTTCGCATCGTGATGGTGGATTTTCTAGGCTGGTCGCCAAAGCAGAAGCGGATGTTTTATGCCACATTGGTGTTATCTGCTATAATCATTTTGCTGGGCGGCTATCCAATTCTGGCGCCATATTTCATCATACCTCTCTTCAAATAAAATCAAGAAAGGAAGTTTAAGATGCAACGAGAAGCAAAGAGAAGTGGTGCCTTTGGCTGGTTTTTCCAGCGCATATCTGGAATTTTGCTCTTAGCAACACTCATTGGGCACTTCTGGGTACAGCACATGCCCACTGATTATTTGGCTGACGAAGAAGAATACAAGCAAATTCGTGCCGCATACGCAGAAAAATACCCTGAGTATAAAAAAGCCGTCGAAGCTGGCCTGATTACCGACCCGAAGTTCGGCGAGCATATCATCACATATGAGAAAGTTACCAAGCGGTTATCCAATCCGCTTTGGAAGGCTTTTGACTTGCTCTTTCTCATCTTCGGCTTGTATCACGGCTTTAACGGCATGCTGAACATCATTGACGATTACGCTAAGAACAAAGGGTTAAGACTGACGCTGGTGGCAACATGCTGGGTATTGGCACTGGCACTATTTGTCATCGGAGCGCAAACCGTTCTGACGGCAGGACCATATCAACCGCCGAGTTTCAGCATAAGCCAATTGTGGCAATAAGCAGTGTGGCGAACTGTGCTGAACAAAGGAAATTCTAAACTCACAAAATTGAAGTAGTAATATGTCGGTGTTTAATCATGATATCGTGATTGTCGGAGCGGGTTTGGCAGGGCTGCGTGCCGCTGTGGAAGCTGCAGAGTATTGCGATGTTGCCGTAATTTCAAAATTGCACCCGCTTCGCTCACACTCTGGTGCGGCACAGGGCGGAATCTGTGCGGCGCTGGGCAATGAAGAAGAAGACTACCCTATATGGCACGCCTTTGATACCGTCAAAGGGTCAGACTATCTGGGCGACCAAGACGCCATTGAAATCATGTGCAACGATGCGCCACGAGCAATTATTGAAATGGAGCATTTTGGCGTGCCCTTCTCACGCACAAAAGATGGGAAAATTGCACAACGCCCATTTGGCGGACACACGCGCAATTTTGGAGAAGCACCAGTGCGCCGCGCTTGCTATGCCGCCGATAGAACTGGACATGTTTGCCTACACACGCTCTATGAGCAATGCATCAAGCGCAAGGTGCGCTTCTACAACGAGTTTCAAGTATTAGACCTGTGTGAGACCGATGGCGTAGTGTGCGGAGTAGTAACCTACAACATCCGCACTGGTGATATTGACCTCTTCAGCGCCAAAGCAGTGATGTTTGCAACGGGCGGATTTGGACGAGCCTACAAAACCACATCTAACGCCCACGCCAATACAGGTGATGGACTTGCCATCGCCATGCGGCACGGTATTCCGCTCGAGGATATGGAGTTTGTGCAATTTCACCCAACAGGGCTCTATCGCTTGGGCATTTTGGTCACGGAAGGTGCGCGAGGCGAAGGCGGTGTGCTGCGTAATGCCGCAGGCGAACGGTTCATGGAACGCTATGCGCCAACCGTCAAAGATCTTGCCCCACGCGATATGATTTCGCGTGCAATGTATATTGAGGTGCGTGAAGGCAGAGGCGTAGGCAAAAATAAAGACTATATCAACCTAGACCTAACACACCTAACACTTAAACAAATTGAGACAAAACTACCAGAAATTTCAACCTTCGCCAAAATTTATTTAGGCATTGACCCTTCAAAGCATCCTATCCCTGTGCAACCGACATGCCACTATGCCATGGGAGGCATCCCAACCACTGTTGATGGTCGGGTTGTCTACAATGAGAAAAACGATGTGAAGATAGGGTTCTGGGCGGCTGGCGAAGTAGCTTGCGTCTCTGTTCATGGAGCAAATCGTTTGGGCACCAATTCCCTACTGGATTTGATTGTGTTCGGTCGCCGAGCAGGGAAAGATATGGTAAAGTTTGTGCAAGAGACCAAGGGCAAGATGCCCTTGCAAAAAGATGCAGACAAAAAAGTACGCGAAAAGCTCGATGCAATTCTTTCGCGCACACAGGGCGAAAGCGTCGCTAAAGTGCGTGAAGATTTGCAACAGATGATGATGGATAAAGTTGGTGTTTTCCGCACAGAAGAATTGCTTGCTGAAGCCTGTCGCGACATCAAATTACTGCGCCAGCGTGCCAAAAATGTAGTCGTGCAAGACAAAGGCAAACAATTCAACACCGACTTGCTCGATGCTGTAGAGCTCGAGTTTATGATTGAGTATTCTACAGCTATCATTGAAGGTGCTTATCATCGTAAAGAGTCGCGCGGCGCACATGCCCGAGAGGATTACCCCAAACGCGATGACGTAAACTGGCTCAAGCATACACTCTGCCTTGTGCATGAAGATGGGCACGCAGAAATCTCGTTCAAACCAGTCAATATGGCACTAGCAGAACGTGACTGGGAATACCGCGATAAATTCATTCCCAAAGAGCGCAAGTATTAAAATCAACGCATCAGCGACAAAAGCGAACCTCCTATGAGGTTCGCTTTTTTGCTGCATGAATGCAGAAAAACGGCTATGCTGCAAATGATGCGAGCCCAACAAAGACAAGATGAAGTACGCTTCCTGGTAGAGAGGGCTTATTTCTGCTAAAAAAGCAGAGTTTAATCTGGTCCTAGTGTGCCTTGAAACGACTTACTCAGAGAGCATTTCGGCAGCCGCAACATTCCTTACACTTCCCTCCGAGGTTTTATGCCATAACTGGATGACCGCCTTGCACTTTTTGCAACTTACACCAAAC
>PHFL01000078.1 GCA_002794105.1 Candidatus Thermochlorobacter aerophilus
ATTCTAATTGCACCAATGTGGGATTGAAATCTCATTCAATTTCACCGATGTGGGGTGGGTATTTCTATGCTTGGCAGCACTGGCTACTCACGGCGTGCGTGAGCGAAGGATTACTTTTTTGTTAAGCGTTGCAAGTCAGGCGGCAAGTAGCTATTTTGCCGCATTTTGATAGCAACCACAGCCATGCCATGCAGAGTCCCGAAAGACCGCAAGTGATGGTCACAAGCCAATACGGCGAGTTGGCGCTCTATGCCACACTCTTTTTGTTGTTGGTCTCGGCGGTATTTGTCGTCAACTTCATACTGGCGCAGCGCAGTGAAGCGGAGGCGAAACAGATTGCCTTAGCCACGCAGAGTGCGCGTGTGTGGCAGACAGCTGAAAAGAGCTTGCGCGATGCCCACATCAAGGTCTTCACGCTGGATGCGTTTGACTCATCGTTTAAGGAATTTGCGGCCGCCATCAAGGAGTTTGACCAGATTCAGAGGGCGCTCAAAAATGGGGGCACGGCAAAGCTACTGGGGCAGCCGGTGACGGTGGAGCCAGTGGTAGAAGAAAAGGTGTTAGGGGCGCTGGAGGCAATAGAGACGAAGTGGCAAAGTCAGAGAGAGCAATTTCTCAAACTGGCAGAGCAGCCGAGTGCGGTGGCAGATACCCTGCTACTGGAACGCTGTGTAGAGAGCCTCGTCCATGAGGGTGAGGCGATGTTAGATGCCAATCAGCGCTTTATCATTGCGCTGGGAGAAGCATCCAACGAGCGCATCACACGCTTGCAGGCGCTCCAAGTTGGGGCGATTCTGCTAAGTCTGGTGGTCTTCTTTGCTATGGCAATACGCCTGACGATTTCGCTACGAAAGCGCGACCGCATCATTTTGGAAAACACCGATGAAATCATCCGACAGCGCAATGAACTTGCCAGCGAAAAAGAACGCATAGAACAATTGCTACGAGACTTGAAAGACACGCAAGCACAGTTGATTCAGTCGGAGAAGATGGCGTCGTTAGGACAGATGGTAGCGGGAATTGCGCATGAGGTCAATACGCCGTTGGGGTTTGTGACAAACAACTTGAGCATCGTCGAGCGCAATGTGGGCATTTTGGAGCGGGCGTTGAAGGAGTATCAAAAAATGGAGATGATGCTCCGCGAAGGCGAGCTTAGTGAGCTGGAAGCGCAGTTAGAAAATGTGCGCGAGTTGGTTTCACGCATTGAGGAAATGGCGTTGGTAGAACGAACGCACAAGACTTTAGCGGAGTCGAATCTGGGATTGCAGCGCATCCAAGAGCTGGTCACAAACCTACGGAATTTCTCTCGTCTGGATGAGGCGGCGCTGAAAACCGTAGACCTCAACGAAAACATTGATGCCTCGCTCATGATTGCCACGAACCTTGTCAAGCACAAAGCGGAGGTGATAAAAAATTACACTCCGAACTTGATGGTCGAGTGCTACCCAGCGCAGCTAAATCAAGTGTTTCTGAACCTCATTACTAATGCGGCACAAGCGATTGAGACATTTGGCAAAATCACCATTACGACGCAGTTAGAGCAAGACAAGGCGATTATCAAAGTCGCTGATACAGGCGTCGGCATTCCCGAACAGAATTTGAAGAAGATTTTTGAGCCCTTCTTTACCACGAAACCTGTTGGACAAGGAACAGGGTTAGGGCTTTCGATTGTCTATAAAATCATTGAGCAGCACAACGGCACAATCGATGTCAAAAGCAAGGTGGGTGAGGGCACGGAGTTTACCATCACGCTGCCAGTAAAGCAGGCAAAGCAAAGCGTGCGTGAGTCGGCGAGGCATATGCAGACTGCCTAACTTGGAGCCAGATAACTTGAGCGAGGCGCTGCCGCTGGAAGTGGCTCGAGGAGCGCAAATTTTGGCAAAAAGATGTACATGAAAGGCTACACTTGCGGCAAAAAGAGAGCAAAAACATGGAGAAGCAGAGAAACTTGATTAAATTCGTGCCAGATGCTCGCGGTAACCTAATCACGGACTGAGGATGAAAAATCTTTCGCACATTCTTTTGGTGGATGATGAGCCGCTGATGCTAAGTTCTCTGAAAGGCTTGTTGGAGTTTGATTACCATGTTCACACAGCGGAGAATGGCAACGATGCTTTAGAGATTCTGCATCAACATCCTATCAAAGTGGTCATCAGTGATGAGCGCATGCCGCATATGCCGGGGCATGAGCTGCTGCGTCAGGTCAAGATAGCAAGTCCGCGCACCATTCGTGTGCTGCTGACGGGTTACGCCGACTTAGAGAGTGTTATCAAGTCGGTCAATGCGGGAGAGATTTTCCGCTATCTCAATAAGCCATGTCGACCAGAGATGCTGCAAAGTGTGGTCAGGCTCGGAGTTCAAATCTATGACCGGATGTCGATGCTAAATCCCTCGCCGATTGAGGTAGTAAGGACTGTGCCAGCGCACGCAGCTGACATGCTCAAGAAAGTGTCGGCAAAACCGGCGGTGCTTTTTGTAGGGTATGCAAAAGAGGAAATTGCGCAGTTCGTCGAGAAGCTAAGCGACCTCTATGAGGTAATCACGGCAGACACCGTAGAATCAGCGTTTGAGATTTTCTCAAAGAGAAATATCTCCGTCATTATCAGCGAGCTAAACTTAGGCGAATACGATGGCGTGGATTTCTTGCAAACACTCAAGCAAGAGCGCCCACAGACGGTAATCGTGGTGCTTACCGATATAGTGGATGTCAAGCTGATTATGAGAGCGGTCAATGAAGTCAATGTCTTCAAATACATTCCCAAGCCCACAACTCAAGAGCAGATAGAACGCACCTTGCGTGAGGCAACGGCAAAAAACAACGAATATCTGCAATACCCTGAACCGCTTTTGCAGGCAGTGCGTCCAGAGACCTCCTCGCCGCAGATAGCACAGCCAAAGGGGACCAATGAAGACCTTAAGAGCAAACTCAGAGCGGCGCAGTCGCTCTTCAAGAAAGGTTGAAGCGAATTGAACGGCGTATCACTTCACAGGCAGGAGCACGCCGAAAGCGAGCACGCATCACACCTTTCATGATGACACAAGCCAGAGCCTACCTACCGTATCCATGAAACGGCACGACGAACTTTCGACGACAAAAATGCCCCATGGGCGAAGGACTGCAAAAAAATTTATGCTTGAATTGCTTAGATTCTTTTTTTCAATCGCACACACATAGGACATTCAAACGCACTCAACGAAATAAGGGACAATGGTGGAAGAGGCATATTCTCATCTGGTGGAGAAATTAAGAGCGGCATATCGTCGCATGCAAGTGCGAGAGATGTTGCAGGGGATATCGAAGTTTTTGGTTGTGGCATTAGCGGCGGTCATAGCAGTGTCGGCGGTGGAGGCGGTCGGGCGGTTCTCGACAGTCGGGCGGCTGATGTTGCTCGTGATGTTGGGGCTGGTGAGCGTGGCGGCATTGGTAAAATGTCTTGTGTTGCCGTTGTTACAACAGCATTTTGACCCAGATGTGGTAGCTAAAGTGGTTGGAGAAGCATTTCCCAGTCTCAAAGACCGCTTGGTAAATGCATTGCAAGTGTATCGTGAGGCATCAGAGAATCCTTTTGCTATTGCGGCTTTGGAACATGTGGAGAGAGAAACAGCGACACTTCATTTTGAGCAAGCCGTTTCGCTGGACAAGGCGAAGAAGGCAAGTGGTGCTGCTGCCGCCAGTGTGATGGTAGCCGCCTTGCTGTTTGCCTTCTCCCCATTGGGACTCAACAAAGCGCTGGTGCGAGTCATCAAGTTCAATGAAGATTTCACACCGCCGCCACCGTTTAGGATTGTTTCACTCTCAAAAGATATCGAGATTGCAAAAGGCGGCGATGCCGAACTGCGCTTCAGAGTGATTGATAATCCCGAGAGCGAGGTGGCAATAGAAGTACGCCGCCTAACACTCAAACTTCTCGACGAGAATGGCTTTGAAGGGCAAGAGCTGAAACTAGTGCAAGATAGCGCAGGCGAATTTGCCTACCAGCTCAAAAATCAAAAGCAGCCGCTTATCTACTTTGCTGAAAGTAATGTGGCAGGCAGAATCATATCCAGCGAAAAACATCGTGTAAGTGTGCTCGATAAGCCGCGACTTGAAATGTTTCAACTTTCGCTGGTGCCGCCTGCCTACAGTCGGCTAAGTGCGCAGCAGCTTGAGCCAAACTTCGGCGATGCTGTTGCGCTCAAAGGCACGAAAGTGTTTCTACGCCTAAGAGCCTCAAAGCCAATTCAAGCCGCTACACTTATTGCAAACGATACGCTGCTGATGCCCATGCAAGTCAGTGCCGATTCCGCATCGCTGAGCTTTGTGCTCAAAGACGATATTGCCTATCAGCTCGAGGCTTACGACGACGCACAGATGCGCACCGAAAAAAGTGCCACCTACCACATCCGGGTGCTGCCCGATGAATATCCATCTATTCGAATTTTGCAGCCAGAGGCAAAAGAAACCACGCTGCCTGAATCGCTCATCCAGCCCTTGACAATTGAGCTCAAAGATGATTTCGGCTTCAGTAAGCTCTCTATAAAATTCCGCGTAACAAAGTCCGAAGTCGGCGAGCCTGAACAAACCTTTCGCGAGCTGCCTATCCCGCTTGCTGCAGAAGGCTCGCAAGTTGACCGAGTGGTCAATTTTACATGGGACCTCAGCAAAGCAGGTGTGGTGGCAGGCGATGAGTTAGAGTTTTATGCCGAAGTCTATGACAACGATGCCGTATTGGGCTATAAAGCCGCACGCACCGATTTTTATCGGTTCCGTTTGCCTTCGTTGGAAGAGGTGTTTGCCGAAGTGGAACAGGCAGAAAAGAATGCTACAGAAGCCTTAGAAAAAAAGATTGAAGAAGCCAAATCCATTCAAGAGCAGCTTGAAAAGGTTCAAAACGAACTGCGTCAGAAGAACCGCTCGAGTTGGCAAGACCGCAAAGTCCTTGAACAAGCGCTCAAAAAGCAAGAGGAACTTCAGAAAAGTGCCACCGCCATTTCAGATGAGTTGCAAAAAATGATACAAGAGATGCAAGAGCGGCAATTAGTCTCTGAAGAAACGCTGCAGAAGTATCAGGAAGTACAACGGCTCCTAGATGAAATCAATTCGCCAGAACTCAAAGAGGCGATGCGCCAATTGCAAGAAGCGTTGGCACAGGTCAATGAGCAGCAGTTGCGTCAGGCTTTGGAGAAAATGACGTTCAACGAAGAGCAACTTCAGAAAAGTCTGGAGCGCACTAAAGAACTTTTGCAGCGCATCCAGCTCGAGCGCAAAATCGATGAGCTGGCAAAGCGAATGCAGGAAATGATTCAAAAGCAAGAAGAACTGCGCGCCGAGACGATGCAGCAACCCAAGAGCCCCGAAAAATTCAAAGACCTGCAAAAAGAGCAAGACCGTCTCGAAAAAGACCTCAAAGAGTTCGAGCAAGCACGTCAGGAATTGGAAAGCAAAATGAAGAGCTTTCCGAAGCAGGAACAGTTGCCAATGGAAGAATTGGAAAAATTGCGTGCTCAAGCCGAGCAAGACGGATTGGAAAAGGATGTCAGTGAAGCCAAAGAAAAACTCAAAGAGCAAAATGCAGATGCGGCAGCAGAAAAGCAGCAGTCGGCTCTGCAAAAAATGAAGCAGCGCCAGAAGCAAATTGCAGAAATGAAGCAAGAGCTTGCACGCCAGCGCCGCCAAGAACTGCTTGAAGCCATGCAAAACGCCGCACAATCCGCGCTCGAACTTTCTAAAGAGCAAGAAGCCTTGAAAAAGGAAACCGAGCAGATTCGAGCTCAAGCCTCTTTTGAAGAGTCGCGCGAAATTGCGCAAAACCAGCAACAGATTTTGGAATCGCTCAAACAGTTGCAGGAAAGCATTTCCAAGATTGGCAAAAAATCGTCAAAAATTCGTGCCGAAATGTCTCGTCAGCTTGCTAAAGCTGAAGAGCAAATGCAGCAATCCATAGCGTCAATGGAAGCGCGCAATGCACAGCAAGCTGCGCAGAGCATGAAAGAAGCCATGCGCGAGCTCAATGAATTTGCGCAACAAACCAGCGACATGCTGGGGCAAATGATGGGACAGCAAGGCAAAGACGGTCAAGGCGAGAGCGGCGACGCACTCTCCGAACTGATGCAAGGCTTAGCTGAACAGCAAAGCGAGCTCAATAGCGAAACTCAATCTTTGATGCAAGGCAGAATCCAAGTCGACAGAGCGCAGCGTCTGGCACAGCTTGCTGCACAGCAACGCCTCATTCAAGAACAGCTTCGACAATTGGCGCAGCGTCAAGCCCAGCAACAACGAGAAGGCAAGGGCAATGAGCTCATGGGCAATTTGGAAAAACTCGCCGAAGAAATGGAAGAAGCCGCCAAGAGCTTGGAGCAACAAGAGCTCTCACGCGAGCTTGTAAAGCGTCAGCAGCAAATTCTCTCACGCATGCTGCAATCGACCAAATCGCTGCAAAAGCGTGAGTTTGAAGAACAGCGCGAAGCCAAAACCGCTAAAAACTTTGTGCGCAAGTCGCCCGCTGAAATTGGGTCGCAAACTGGGCGAAGCAAAATTCAAGATGCACTCAATCGACTGCGCGAAAAAGGTTACTCGGACGACTACCAAAAACTCATTCGCCGCTACTACGACGCACTCGAAAAACTTCAAAGCAATTGAACGATACATGCAAGCTGTCCTAACAGGGCTGATGTACTTCTTGGCAGCCGCCACGGCTTTGGCGCAACGACCGCTGACGGTGTCGCTCTACGGACAGACTTGGTCGGGTGTTTTGCCACAAAGCGCTGTTGCTCTCTCCATCAAACCTGAAATGGATGAAATGGCGCTGGAGCAAACCATGCGTGCCGTGCAAACGAGCCTGCAACCGTTCGTCAAAACACTCCAGCGCAGTTGCGATTCACTACGCTGTAGCGATTGGCTTCGCCTGAAAGTAGCAATGGCAGTGGCAAAGTCAGCATGGAAATCTGAAATGGAGCGTGTGGTCGGGTGCAGTGCCCTGCTACGTGCCATGGGCTACAATGCCGTGCTAGTTGCTTCGCAGCGCCGCTTGCAGCTTGCCGTCGAAATCAACCAGCCGATTTACTTTGGTGCCATGTTTCGCTTAGGGGAAGGCGGCAAGCAAATGTTCATGCTGCTCGATGTGGAGAAAAACAGCATCCAAAAATCTAAGCCCAAAGGTGAGATGGAGCTGCTGGCAAACTTGAATGAAGCGCAAACTCTGCGCGCACTCGCACTCGATAAGCTGAGCTTCCCCATTCTGCCCAATAAGCCGGTTACTAAAACACTGACTTGGACATTTCAAGGCAAGACCTTTTCACTGCGTGTTACACTGAATCGAAATCTGATTGACTATCTTGCCGAACATCCGCAAATGGAAGTGAGTTGGTATTTTAACCAGCCGCTGACGAGTGCATTCAAAGCACAGGTAATTGAGCCATTGAAAAAACTTGTGGCGCAGGAGAAACTAACTGGCGCCGCCGCAGTAGATTTTTTGTTGCAATTTTCTCTGGCGCGTCCTTACCTTGAAGACCACAAACAGGCACGTGGTGAGCATTGCAGTTTCGTAGAAGAATCGCTCTTTGATGACTACACCGACTGCGAAGACCGTGCCTATCTGCTGGCGGCGCTGGTGCGAGGTGTGTTGGGCTACAATGTGGTCGGCTTGCAGTTCCCAAATCATGTAGCCGTGGCAGTGGAGATTCCTGAAAACAGGCAAATGGGCAAAAAAATCATCTTTGAGGGCAGAACATACATCGTATGCGACCCGTCTTACTCTGGTAGCACTGTTGGCGAAATTATTGAGCCTTTTAAGGACGCGGCACCGCAAAGCGTGATTAAAATTGATGAAATAAAATTTGTAGATTAACCTTTCAAATTTCAAAGGCTTCCATAGATGCAAATTTTTTTGATTGCACTGTTGATTGTGGCGCTCGATCAGGCGACGAAATACATTGTCAAAGAGCAGTTAAGCGGAGGGGCAGCGCCTGTAGTGCTCATTGACGATTGGTTGAAACTTACATACACAGAAAATTCAGGGATTGCATTCGGCATTGACTTGGGCGGACGGGCAGTGGTCACCACGCTGTCTATCCTTGCAACCTTGGGCATTTGCTACTACTTATACCGCACACAGCGCAAAAACATCTACTACCGCATTGCCTTCGGACTCATCATCGGTGGGGCAATCGGCAACCTGATTGACCGCGCCTTCTACGGACAGGTGGTCGACTTCATTCATTTTGATATTTACAATGGAATGCTATTTGGCAAATATGTCTCGCTATGGCCAATTTTTAATGTGGCGGATGCGGCAATCACATGCGGGGTGGCTGTCATGCTCATCTGGTATCGCCATGTCTTTGAAGAGACGCCTACTGCACCGGTAAAGGCAATGGAGAATCCACCCTCCACAGAAACGGCACCAAATGCGCCATCCGAAACCCCGAACCCCCCAGCGAATCCACAAAATTGAGCCATTCAGTAAAGGCAGCATCAGTATGGCTGAATGCAGCACAAGGGCAAGAGGCGCAATCTGCACAAAATCATGAACGCCAAAGCAAAAATGTAGGTTTTGAGCATGCAGGCAATGCAATGAAAACAACTTCAAACCATGTTTATTGACGCGCACGCTCACCTTTCGTTTCAAGACTATGACCAAGACCGTGATGAGGTCATCTCGCGCCTGAAAGCCAGCGGAATTGCGTTGATTCTCAATCCGGGCACCTCGGTGGAGACAAGCAAAGAGGCAATTGCGCTGGCAGAGCAGTATGACTTCATCTACGCAAATGTAGGATTGCATCCGAACGATGTGCACGAGGTGACAGATGAAGACTTTGCGGAACTTGCTGCATTAGCAAAGCACGAAAAAGTGGTGGCTATTGGTGAAATTGGATTGGATTATCACTACGACGACATGGATAAAGTCAAGCAGGAGAAGTGTTTTCGTGAGATGTTGCGCATTGCCAAGGAGCAGGATTTACCAGTCATCATTCATACGAGAGATGCTTGGGAAGACACGTTCAGGATACTGGAGGAAGAGAAGTCTTCAAATTTGCGCGGCATGATGCACTGTTTTTCTGGCGGAGTCGATGAGGCAAAACGAGCATTGAAGTTAGGATTTAAGATTTCCATACCGGGGATTGTCACGTTCAAAAAATCGCATTTGCCAGAGGTGGTGGCGGCGCTCTCGCTCGAGGATATGCTGACGGAGACAGACTGCCCGTATCTGGCGCCTGTGCCATATCGTGGCAAGCGCAATGAGCCAGCATTTGTGGTAGAAGTGGCAAAGAAAATCGCCGCCATCAAGAATGTGTCGGTAGAAGAAGTAGGAACGCGTACGCTGCAGACAGCACGAGACTGGTTTGAGATTTGACCGATGGAATACAAAAAATTTGGCAAAAGCGAAAAAAGAGCTATATTTGAAGACCTTATTTTTGAGCACAAAACCCAAGCTTATTTTGGGGCGAGCAAAGCGTCTCTATAAGGCATAGCTGGACGGGGCATAGCGCAGCTGGTAGCGCGCCTGTTTTGGGAGCAGGAGGTCCCGAGTTCGAGTCTCGGTGCCCCGACCTGCGAGTCGAGCGGCAAAGGTGCCCGTAGCTCAGCTGGATAGAGCAACAGCCTTCTAAGCTGTGGGTCACTGGTTCGAATCCAGTCGGGCACGCATCCATGCGGTGCTCGAGAAAAGTAGCAAATGCTACGGCACGCAGCAGGCAAGAGTGTGGTCATGATATATAACACACGGCGGGCATAGCTCAGCTGGTTAGAGCGTCAGATTGTGGCTCTGAAGGTCACGGGTTCGAAGCCCGTTGCTCGCCCAACGTTTTCAGTCAATACATTGTTCTTTCAAAACGGAAAGAAATCGGAGGCCCCATCGACTAGTGGTTAGGTCACCACCCTTTCAAGGTGGCGGGACGGGTTCGAATCCCGTTGGGGTCACAACAAAAAAGCCTTGCTTCCACGCAAGGCTTTTTCTTTCAGGCTCATCTTGCATCATCACCGAATGTCGAGAAGCACACTTTCGCTGTGACTGCTAAACTCTGGCGCATACATGCACTGAATGGTGGCAATACCGCTCTGAAACTTGCCACGATGCACCGTCCGAAGCGAATACTCAAACACATAGACACCCTTGCGAACATAATCCATGAAGAAATGTGTTGCCACATCACGCGTCGACTCATAGTAGCCTAAGCCGTCTTGAAACTTATACTGCGACAGCACACTAAGAGGCTCAAAACCAGCGGCACGAAAATCTTTGAGATGCACAAACTCCATGTCTCTATCCACCTGCAATTCAAGACGCACTTTGACCACATCGCCAACCGTGATGGGCGTCTTATCGGTAATGGGCTCGAGCACTTTGCCTTTGCTGGTGAGACGCTCTCGGAAAAGTTGTTTTTTGAGCCTAAGTGGAGAGTCGGCAGGCGTCACTTTATCCATTTGTTCAAAATACTGCCAATACAGCGCGCCCCACGCCACGCCATCATTCGGATTTTTGACGGTAACCCTGCCATACTCGGGCTTGACAGCCTCTTTCACCCATGCCGTTTTGAAATAGCCGGTGCCTGCTTCAGTCGCCAAGTCAGGCACAGTAGCAGGCGAGATGCGCATGGAGCCGAGTGTAACTTCGGCAAGGAGCTCACTTTCGAGCAAGGCAGTGCCGCGCAAAAGCAAGGCGTAACAGGCTTCAGTCGTAGCTTTGGTGGTGCGCCAATCGTGAGTTTGCTTGTGCTTCAAAAGCCATGTTTTCATGGCTTCCACAGCAGATTGGTCGTCTAAAATCTCATCAAAGCACTCAATCAGGAGAGACTGGGTTTCAATTGGGGCTTGGTACCAGTAGTAGCCGCCAGTGTTATCCTTCCAATACATGCCCAGTTCGTCAGACATCAGCGCATATTCTTTGATGGAGCGCATGATGCGTTGAGCCAGCTCACGGTCGTCGCTATTGCCAGAGCGATGAAAAGCCAGTGCCAACATGCCTTTGAGCATGACATTGCGCGATGCCCAATACTGTTTGGCTTGGCGCACCCAATACTGCAAGGCTTTAGTTTGGCGCTCGCCGCCACTAATGGCAATATCTGCAAAATAGCTCCGCGTGTAGAGATAGTGAATGGCAAGGTAGCTAAGATGGTCGTCATCTGGTTTGGTCGAGTGCTTGAGAATCCATTCGTATTCGCGCGTCATTTCTTCGTCGAGATACTCAATGGCGCGATACATGGCTTGACCAAGCGAGGCAGGCAAGGCGCTGGTGAGCATCACGTTTTTGGGACGCTTGTAAATGCCAAGTTTATCCAAGTGTCCAACGCCAGCGGCAATGTGCTGCGTAACCCAACGGCTTTCGCTCATGCCCGGAAACCAAGGAAAGCCGCCGCTGGGCAATTGCATAGAGACCAATTTTTGTTCAGCTTGTTTCAGACTTTGTGCCAGCGTGTTCAGCTCAAAGAGCAGGGCAACACGACGCTTGCGTTCTGATTCGCTTCTGCCATTAAGCACCCATGGCGTTTCTTCTATCAAAACTTGCTTGAGTTCCTGATTTTTCTCCAAGTTTGAAAGCAGCGCAGAGGGATTTTCGGTTTTCCACTTTTCAAACACGCGCTGGATTTTGGGCGAAGAATTTACCACAAACGAGGCAAGGCTATTGGCATAGTAGCGAGCAAAGGTTTGTTCGGTGCATTCATGCGGAAATTCCATGAGGTATGGCAAGGCTTGCACGGCATACCAAGCAGGATTGGAGGTAAATTCAAGAGTAAGTCGCTCGTGCCGCAGTGTGGGCGAGGAAGCGTTCAAGAGTTTGGTGAGCTCGAAGGATTTGGTTTGTTTGGCGCGCACTGGCAAGGGCAAGGTTTCGGTCACGAGAATTTTATCGGTGAGCGTCGGTAAGACATTTTCTTCACCATCGGAGAAGTTACCCGCTTTTGCCACTGCACGATACGCAATAGCAGAGATGCCTACTGGCACCTTGATACGCCAAAACAGTGCGACATTGCCGCCAGCCTTCACGCTAAATGGTTGCTCGCCCAAGCTCTGCAAACCAAGCGGTTGCATGGTGCTGGCATCGAGCAGGGAAAGTTGTGCTGTCCCAGTGAGGTCTTTGCCAGAGAGGTTGGTGATTTTCACAGGGAATTCAAGCTCATCGTTTTCACGAAGGAAACGCGGTGGATTGGGCTGTATCATCAGGTCTTTTTGAGTGATGCTCTCGGCAGAAATTTCGCCGATGCGCACATCTTTGGTATGAGCCCAGCCTAAGAAGCGCCATCGGGTCAAGGCTTCGGGCACACTGAAGCGAAAGACAATTTCTCCTGCCTCATTTGTGGTAAGGGTAGGGAAGAAAAATGCCGTTTCGTTCAAATTCTTGCGAATCTGAACATTGCGAAAATCCGTTGGCGAAGGTTGTGGATTGGCTTTGGGCGAAGAGGCTTGACGAGCTTGAGGGACAGACTCGCTGGATATGCGACGCGGCGACAGTGGAGCAGACTCGTCCTCCGATTGAGCCAGTGCTGCGCGTGATGGTGCGGCGCCAAGACCACCAGCACCAGTGCCAAGACTTTCAAGACGACCGTAGCCGATGAGACCAATTCCCTCACCGAAGCCAATTTCTCCGAAACCGCCAGGAAGTGTAGCGGCAAGACGGTGCCTGTGCCCACTCATAAAGTCCTCGAAGTAAAGGGCATCGTAGTCTTGAGCGTAAGGTGGTTCGTAGCGATTCCATTCAGATTCCCTGCTTTCAGCGAAAACGGGTGCGAGTGCTTGTCCTACTGTGGCTGAAAATTGCGGCGAAAAACTGGGATAGGGGAAGAGCGACCAACGGTGCGGTAAAAATGCATCTAATGAAGCATCGTAGAGTGTTGCCAGCATTTCGGCAGAGACCTGCTCGCCTTTCGAGCCGCTAAGTTTAAGTCGCCATTCTTCTTGAGTGCCAGGCGCCATTTTCGAGCGAAACGACATCCATTCGGCTTTGAGCGTCTTGTTGCTCCAAGGCACAATGATGGTGTATTCTTCTTGGTAGAAGCGATAGCGATGCACGAAGTAGATGCGAAACGTGAGATTGCCGCGGTAGTCTTCCACAATTGGAATGCGATAGACCTGCTGCGAGCGCTGGGCACTCAGCCGCTCTCGCTTGATGATGCGGCCGCGATGCTCAAGCTCATAGTAGGCTTCTACATCAGGATATGCCGAGCCCCAAACAAACTTAAAGGTCTCGCCGGGTTCATAGGGACGCTCATCAGGAATGGCGAAGAACGAGGGCACACGGGTTGCAAGCTCGGTGCTGAGAGATGAATAAAGCGTAAAGCGCCGTTCAAGTTTGAGCGGCTTGCCAAAGCGGTCTTGCGTTTCCACTACAACCAGATAGTCGCCCGTCTCAAGTGAGGCGAAAGGAATTGGAACAGTCTCAGGCTTGGTGCGATTGTCAAAGCGGAACACTTGAGGGGCAGTGCCCACATTTTCGCTGGTGAGCTGGTCTTCACGAGCGTAGTAGTCGTCGGGAAAAAGCGAGTCATGTTCAGCTTTGGTCATGGTCACTTGGTCAGGAGCGTCCCAGAGACGGGGGCGCCGCACGCGTGCCGGGGCATTGATTTTGTAGAGTTTGAGTGTGCCTTGTGCGGGTTCGAACGCACCGCTAAGGTTTTGCGTCTCGACGCTTATGCTGGGCGGTTGCTGTTTATCAATTTTTTCAGGGAGCACAAGTGAAAGACGCAAAGCAAGGTAGCCTACCTGCACGGCGGTTTGTGCCGAGCGCGTCTCGCCGCTAAGGTCGGTTACATCGGCATACACGGTGTAAGTAAATTCGGGATATTGAGTTTCGGGAACGCTGCGGTCGGGCGTTGCCACAAATTCCACAACAAACTCGCCCTTGTCATCGGTCTTGAGCGTGCCGTGAGCGATTTCGCGGTCGGGCACTTCCGGGCGGGGCAACCACCATCGCCACCACAGCGGGAAGAGGGTCTGACGCACCACACGAAATTTAACCGTCGCATCTGTAACGCTGGCGCCAGCGTAAGAACGGGCAAAGCCAGTGAGACGAACTTTTTCATTCAAACGGTATGACCCCTGAACTGGATTGAAGCCTACCTCAAATTTTGGTCGCTTGTATTCTTCGACTTGCACAAAGGTTTGCCCAGAGCCTTTGCCGCGAGCCTCAATGCGCATGCGTCCAGTCAGAACGCCAGTGGGCGCAGAAAAACTGCCATGAAAAGTGCCATACTCGTTGGTGGTGAGCGAAAGCGCAGAGACGGTCTCGCCATTGACATCATAGAGCATAACTCGAACGCGTTCATTGGGCACAACATCGTGGCGCGTGCGGTCGGCATTGGCTTTGAGCACAATGCCTTTGAAGTAAATCGTCTGCCCAGGGCGATAGATGCTACGGTCAGTAAAAAGCGTGATGGTATGCGTCTTCGTTTGGGGGTCAGAGTAGCGCCGTGAAGTAAAAAACTGGTCGGGTGGAATGAAGCGGTCGTCTTGATAACGAAGCTCGACTTGGAAAGCATATTGCACATTCTGCACCACAAACTTACCCTCTGCATCGCTGGTGTATTGCTCCATTTTGATGATTCGGTATTGATTGCGCTGGTAGTCATACTCCCCATGGAAAAGTTGTGCCTTGGCGCCAGAGAGCGGTTTGCCAGTTTGGGCATCTAAGACGAAAAAGGTCTTAGAGGCTTCAGTGTCGCTTGCCGCATTTGTGGTCAGCAAGGAAAGGGAAGTCGACCAAAACTCGAGAATTTGAATGATGTTGTTTTTTTGCACAAAGTCTTCGCGTGCGCTCATCAAAAGAGCGTAATGCCCTTTGGGCAAAGCCTCGACTTTGAACTCGGCGCGATGCTCAAGCAAGTCGTTGGGCAAAGGAAAAACTTGAGAGAAGGTGCGAATGGGCTTGAGTTTTAAGGCTTGCTTGATGCGACCGTCCTCTGGTTCATAGCGCCATGCGTCAGTATCTGGAAGGCGCACAAGGCGAAAGTAAGCCTTGTTAAAATTGCGATACGATGCCAAAACACGAAAAGGCTGATTGGGTGCCACACAGCGCTCGCCCGTCAAACTAAACTGCTTTTGCAAAAGCTGACTTTTGAGACTCTTGCAGTTGATTGCTCCGCGTGACTGGGGCGCACGCGCAATGGCTTCATCACAGAGCTTCAGAGCACGCTGCCGACCATTCAAGCCGTCTGGACCTTGAGCCTCACCACGAGCAAAGTAATGCTCTGCTAACGCGTAGAGTGCGTCAGTGGAAGCAGAATGGGCGCGGTAGCGCTGTTCAAGTTGCTGCAGCGACTGCACATACATCTCATCTTTGTTTTCATTGAATGTGATGGCATGAGCGTATTTGAGGCGCAAAATATCGACATCAATAAGCGCATCAGGCTTAGGGTCAGACAGATGAAAGGCAATCAAATCTTGATACAGCCGAAGCGCAAGATATTTGAGCGATAAAGTATCCGAAGTCTCAAACTTGACCTTGACAAATTCAGCGGCAGGTTTGAGCCCATCGAGAGAAAGCAGTTCAAATTCATCAAGGGGCTTAGGGAGACCAGCTTCAGCATGCGTGTAAAAATCAAGGGCGCGATGAGCAAGAAAATCAAACAGAGTTGGACGATAGGTTTTAGAGCCTGCGACGGTGTCAAGAATGCTGTCGTAAATCGAAAGCGGGGTCTTTTGAAGTTGTGCCCTGTCTTGCAAAGCCATGCGATGCTGGTTGATGATGTGCTCAAAAAGCTGCGCTAAGCTCCAGGTGCGAATGTCTTGCTCAGGGGGAACTTGGGCGGTGCGGGTGCGATTCAGAAAACGGTAACGATTCTCCTGGTAGTATTTCCAATACATATCGGCAAGGAGCGAGTGCAGCACAGGTGAAACTGGAAAAGTGGCACGCTGGACTTCCGCTTCAAATCGCAAGAGAGATTTGAAAAAGCCATCTTCTTCAAGTGCTCCGGTGTATTGCGCAAGGTGCATTAGAGCTTTGACTTGCTGCGGAAGATTGCCTTCGGACTTGGCTCGGCTGTAGATTTTCTCGACAAGCTCAAGTGCCGATTTGGGTAAGCCCTCACGAATTTTTTTTGCGACAAGGTCCCAGTCGGCGCGGTAGTCATTGAATTTCGCAGGCTTAGGCATGGGTTGGCTGTAAAGCATTGGAGAAAGAAAAAACCAGACAAGCAAAAACGAGACAAAAGTGGAGAGACGCATAGCGGCGCAGTTTTGTGCTGTTAGTGAATCATTTTAGCAAGAGAATGTAAAAAAAGCGCGCGCAAAACTTCACAAATTTTTTACACTAAATGTTTTGCGAAACTCAATTTTTTTCGCATTTTTGCAAGAACATATGCCTATGCAGCTATGCTTTGAGCTGAAGAACTACTGTGTATAAGCCGCACCCCTCTTCACCGAGAGTAAATACACACTGTCGCTCCGCGAACAGGAGTGAATTGGTTACCTCCATTGCAGATGGTGCTTGGGAAAGATTTGTCCAAAATTCAGTTATCCAAAATTCAACTGTAAAACTCAAAGAGACAAGCGATGAAAACTGCTATCGTTCATTTCGCAAAAACCCTATTAGCCATCACCCTTCTTGTTCCGACAGTTACACTGGCGCAAACGACTGTCTACTCCTACCAAAGTGGGAACTTCGATGCTCCAAACATCTGGACATTCACTAACGGTGGAACAGACTTTGTGACAGGCACGCCCAACCCCGATTGGAACTATGTCATCAATCCGGGACACACGATTACGCTGACGGCTAATGATCAAATCGTTCAGACCGTATCAACGCGCACGGTGACCATCAACGGCACGCTGAACGTTCAGACTTTTACCACACAAACTTTTGAAAGACTGCTTGGGAACGGCACTTTGCGCATTAGCACCGGCGCATTTTCCAACAGTGTTGACCACGTTAGCAAGTAACCCATTTTTGCAAACCGGCGGCGGCACGGTGCATACGAAGCGGCGCATACACGCTTCCCGATGACATTACCACCTACAAC
>PHFL01000079.1 GCA_002794105.1 Candidatus Thermochlorobacter aerophilus
TGATGCATCAAAACCGTAAGACCTGAAAAGGAATTTATGGCACGCAGTCGCATAAGCTCAAGCCAATGGCAATGCAATTTGGCGCGAAGATGACTCTGCCTATCGAAGCGATAGACAGCCAAACTGCGCTGCACATATCCACATGCTGAAGCACAGCGAATAGATACAGCAGAGTCGTAGCCTGCATCTTGACAGGCATCAATCACTCTTTGATTAAACAATCCGAACGGAAAGGAAATTTTCCGGACCGCGACACCGAGCGCATCTTCCAAGTAGCGCTTAGAGCTGAACACTTCACGCCGAAGCTCGGCTGAAGAGAGTGTCGTCAGAGCACGATGACTGGCGCCATGGCTACCAATTTCCCAGCCTGCCGCCGCTAACTCCCGCAAAGCAGGAAGTGAAATATGCTCAAACTTGCCAAAGAAATTCGCATCCCAGTCATTACGCTTCCCAATCCAGTCGGTAATTACGAAAAGTGAGGCTTTGAAACCGAAGGACTCCAAAATAGGGTATGCAGTATGAAATGTGTCGTCATAACCATCGTCGAAAATAAAGTGCGGTCGCAATTCAGCAGGAAGTGAAGCAACCCAGCGCACATCACGCGCAAAGTCATCGGGCGTGCGCACGCATATTCCAAAATCAATGCGAGATGTAATCTTGTGATAACAAAACATCACCACGGTTGTGTGCGATAAAGCAAACTTAAAGAAAGAAGAAAATTTGCTACAGTGCAAATTGCCGTGGCTGTGCAAAACATCGCTGTGGCAGGAGACGCTGCACTTTTTTATCGCAGAGAATAGATGTTTCGAGTATTCTTGTCATTCCCTGTCATTCCGAACGCCAGTGAGGAATCCAGTGTGTGGATGCTTCACTTCGCTGCGCTCCGTTCAGCATGACAAATTGGGGAAGTGTGGATGCTCGCGCTTCGCTTAGCATAACAAGTTTGGGAGCGTGCCCCACTTTTTTGTGTCATTGCGGATGCCTTTTTCTGTCATTCCGAGCAAAGCGAGGAATCCATACCGTGCGGATGCCTAATCGGCGGGTTCTAAAGCATCTGGTCACTCGGTCTAAGAATCTGGGGGCGCAAACTTTCGGCAGCATAGCCTATGTTTCGTATCTTGATAGACTTAACACAACACCGCAAACTATGGCAAAACCGTCTGCTCAACAAGGTGAGATGGAATTTTTAGACCATCTCGAAGAACTGCGCTGGAGACTCATCAAAGGGCTCATTGCAGTGGTCGTGGTAGCTGCGGTATGCGCTTACTTTGCAGATTTTATCGTAACCGAAATTCTCATCGGACCGCTCAAGCGCGCAAGTCCAAACACAAAACTGCAAAACCTGATTCCTTATGGGCAGATTTCTCTGTATTTGCAAGCCATATTCTTTTCGGCAATCATTGCCGCATTTCCCATTTTTGCCTATCAGATTTGGAAGTTTGTAGAGCCGGGATTAGAGCCACACGAAAAAAGCGCCACACGATTTTTGGTCACATTTGTCTCGCTGTGCTTCTTTGCAGGCGTGGCGTTTGGTTACTTTGTGCTACTACCAGTTTCGCTCAACTTCTTTGCAGGGTTTGGCACGCCGCTGATTGAAAACAATATCTCGGTCGATCACTACATTTCTTTCTTTGTAGGCACGCTGCTGACCTGTGGATTGGTATTTGAGTTGCCTTTTATCTCGTTTGTGCTCTCAAAAATTGGGCTACTGACACCGCCGTTCATGCGCCACTATCGCCGGCATGCGATTGTCGGGATTCTGATTCTGGCGGCTGTTATTACACCGTCGACGGACATCATCACGCAGCTAGTGCTGGCTGTGCCCATGATATTGCTCTATGAAGTAAGCATCTGGATTTCAGCCTTAGTGCAGCGTCAGCGTGAAAAAGAAGAAAAGGCGCAGGCTCAGCCCTACCTTCAGCCCTGAAAAGCGGAACCGCTTGGGCAAGAAAGAACATAAATCATTTGCCAACGGTCTGTGCAATAAACTTGCCACCGAAGCCAAACACAGCGCCAGCCAAACCCCCGAGAATGTGCGCAAACTGCGAAACATTATCGGGCTTGAAACTATTCACCAGCTCTTGACCCAAATACAGCGCCGCCACAATCACAAACGTGAGCGGAATTTCCCCGTCGCGAATGTTGGCAAATGAAGCCAACAAAATGAGCATAAAAACAATGCCACTGGCGCCCAGAAGTCCCGTCGAGAAGAAAATCGTGTTCAAAAGCCCAGTTACAAATGCCGTGATGAGCATCTTGACCAGAATCGCCATAGAGCCATACTTTTCTTCGAGCAGCGGACCGATGAGCAGGATGTAGGAGAAATTGCTGATAAGATGTGTCCAATCCGCATGCCCAATAGCATGGGAGAAAAGCCGAAAGTAGGTCAGCGGATTGAGAAAAGACATAGAGGGCAGTGCCGTGAAAAATGCTTGTGTAAAGTAGCCTTTGGTCAGGTTGCTCAGCAGCATCACGGCGGCACAGATGAGTGCATAAGTCAGGATGACGGGAGAATTGTAGCGTATGGACATATATTCTTGCAGTTGATTTTAAGAAGTTGATGATGAGACAAAACGAATTTGGCAGCGCATATCTGGATTCGGTGCGGCTTGATAGGCTTCAATGAATGCACGGAGCGCTGCCACATCAATGCCCATAAACTGATTAGGCACAACCCGAAGTTTCGGATAGGCTTTAGCAAAATTGCGGTCGGCACATTCTCGGCGATTGGTCTGAAGGCAATGCAAAGCGGCAGCAAGTTGCACCAAGCCACGAATGAAAATTTCAGCATCGTCGGTCATGGCTTGCCAAGTGTGTTCCCATGCCTCATGTGCCTCCCAGTATGCGCCGCCGTTGAACTTAGCAATCCCGTCAAGAAAGTGCGCACGCTGCAAGTCCGACAAAACTGGCTCTTGCAGTGAGACAATTTCTTCAGGCAAGCGCTTACGTGGAGCATTTGATGAGCCGCTCATAGCGTGAAATTGGATAAAAGTCTCTTCAAACGATGTGGTGTTTCTGCTTTTGCAAGGTCTAATGATGCAGGCGCAGTATCAAAAATCGTAAAGATGTGCTCAATGCCAAAACGCTTGGCTTCTTCAGCACGAAGGTCTGAAACCCCAGCAATCACAACGCACGGCTTGCGATGGCTCTGACAAAGCTGCACCACACTGCCTACGACTTTGCCTGAAAATGAAGTCTCGTCAAGTTTGCCTTCGCCGGTGATGACCAAGTCGCTGTTCAAAATTTGCGCGCTCAGTTGCACGCTCTGACTGATAAACTCAAAGCCAGAGAGGCACTTGACAGATTGAAGGAAGGGCGTCAGCAACATCAAGCCGAAACCCAGACCGCCAGCGGCACCAGCACCGGGCGCATTGCGAAAACAAACTCCAACATGCGACTCGGCAAGGTTAGCAAAATGCAAAAGCCGAGCTTCAAAATCAGGCATCGCTTCGGTGCGCACGCCCTTTTGCTTGCCGAAAACTTGCACAGCACCATGCGGACCTAAGAGCGGATTACGCACATCATGCGCAATCACAAGGGAAAGTGAAGACGGCAAAGCAAGCGAGGAAAAATCAATTGTGGCAAGCAAGGCAAGTCCAGCGTTGCCCGGCGGAATAGGTTGCCCCGCCGCATCGAGCAGAGAGACGCCCAGCGCTTGCAAGGCGCCTGCTCCGCCATCGCAGGTGGCACTGCCGCCTAAGCCGAGAACAAGTTCAGACGCTCCCGATTGCACTGCCGCAAGCATCAGCTCACCGACGCCAAAGGTGGTGGCACGCTCTGGTTGCAAAGTGCCCTTGACAAGCGGAAGACCCGCCGCCGCACTCATGGCGATGATGGCGCGCCGCTGAATCTGAACAAATTCAGCGGTAACAGGTTCGCCAAGCGGTCCATGCACCTCTGCGTGTTTGACTTGAGCGCCCGACATGCGCTTAAAGACATCCGCAAATCCTTCACCACCATCGGCAAGTGCTTGAATCGTGCAAAACTCGCCCAGAGGGGCAGGCAAAGCATCTCGGATAAGCACGGCAATTTCTTCCGAAGAAAAAGTGCCTTTGAAACTATCTGGTGCCAAAAGTATTTTTTTCATCGTCAAACGGTTTTACTCTGGCAAATCTATGCCACTCATTTCGCACTCAACCTACATACCACCAGCATTTCTGAAAAACGGTCATGCACAAACGATTTTCTCCGCACTGTGCCGCACTGTGAAAGATGTTACATACCAGCGCGAACGCCTGCTTACCGACGACGACGATTTTCTCGACTTGGATTGGCGGCGAGTCGGCAGCACACGGCTTGCAATTCTTTCACACGGCTTAGAGAGCAGCTCGAGGCGCAGTTACATGCTGGGTATGACGCGTGCACTGAATCAAAACAGCTTCGATGTATTGGCATGGAATTTTCGTGGATGCAGTGGAGAGCCCAATCGACAGGCGCGAGCCTATCACAGCGGGGCGACGGACGACCTGCACCGAGTGGTGCAGCATAGCCTGAAGCATGGCTACACGTGCATCGTACTGGTCGGATTTAGTTTGGGCGCGAATCTGACGCTGAAATATCTGGGCGAGCGCGGTCGTGATGCCATTGCGCACATTGCTGCCGCCGTGTGTCTATCCGTCCCACTAAACTTAGCAGAATGCTCGCGTGCGATTTCACGGCAACCGATTTACAACCGCAGGTTCTTGCGCCAACTGACGCAAAAAGTTATCGCCAAATCCATCTATGTGCCGCAACCGATTTCACTCGAGCGCCTACGCCGTATCAAAACACTTTGGGAGTTTGACGACTGCTACACTGCACCGCTGCATGGATTCAAAAATGCGGAAGATTACTACGCAAAGTGCAGTTCGGAAAATTTTCTCGATGAGATTGCTGTGCCCACGCTTATCATCAACGCTATGGACGACCCTTTCCTGACAAGCGCATGTTTTCCGTTTGAACGCATGAAGAAGTTGCGCATGGTGTGGTTTGAAACGCCGCATGCAGGCGGTCATATTGGTTTTGTGTCGTTCAACAGGCAGGGCATGTATTGGTCAGAGCAGCGTGCCGTAGAGTTCCTTGCAGAAAGGGTGTAAGGCGCTCATCAAAAAGGAACGCATTTTTGCGAAAAACTCTTTTGAAAGACAAACTTTAGAAAAATGGGAACAGTCATTGGAATAAGCATCATTGTGTTGTGGCTATCTCACTTGATTTATCTGTTTAGCAGCTCGCTTTCTTGGACGACGCCAGAGAGCTACTTGCATCTTGCTGTGCAAGGGTATCTGACCACGGGACTTTTTATCACGGCGCATGATGCCATGCATGGTTCGGTCAGTCGTGTGCGCTGGCTGAATCATGCCATAGGATATGTGGCGTGTTGGCTGTTTGGCGCAATGTCGTATCGACGCTTGCTGAAAAATCATAGACTACATCATGCGGCGCCAACCACGGACAGCGACCCTGACTTCTATGTCGCATCGCAGAATTTTTGGCGATGGCTCGGTGCATTTCTTTGGCGCTATGCAACTGTGCCGCAAATTCTGACCATGGCAGCACTATACAACGTCTTTGAGCGAGTGTTTTTCGTGCCTGAGTCGCGCATTTGGCTATTTTGGATGCTACCATGTTTTTGGGGCATGTTACAGCTCTTTTACTTCGGCACCTACCAGCCGCACAAGCCCCCATTTACAGCCGAGATGCAACCGCACGCGGCACGAACGCTGAAAAAAAATCACCTCTGGGCAATGCTCTCATGCTACTTTTTCGGATACCACTGGGAACATCATCACTCGCCAACAACGCCGTGGTGGCAACTGTGGGCAATCAAGGAAGCGCACTCGAAGCACATCAATAGCCCATGAAGCAAATTTTTCTGAAGAAAAATCAAGAACGCCGATTGCTGGCAGGACATCAATGGGTATTTAGCAACGAACTGCTCGAGGTAGATAAAACCATTGCGACTGGCGAAGTTGTGGCGCTGCACACGTTTGCAAAAAAATTTCTGGGCATTGGGTTTTTTAATCGCAATTCACTGATTGCGTATCGCCATTTGAGTTGGTGCGAAGAGCCGATTGAGCGAGCGTTTTTCGTGCGCCGATTGCGGCAAGCGTGGCAGTTGCGACAAGAGCTCTATCCTGAATCGCAGACCAATGCTTTCCGATTGGTGCACGGTGAATCGGACCGCTTGCCCGGTTTGGTGGTGGATAAATTCGCCGACGTCTTTTCCATTCAGACCTTTTCAGCGGGTATGGAAGCGCGGCTTGATGAGATTTGTGCTGCACTCTGTGAGTTATTTTCACCAAGGGCGATTGTTTTGCGCAACGAATCGGAACTAAGAAAGCTGGAAGGCTTGCCGCAATACTCACGCCTTGCATTTGGGACGCTGGAAGGCACGGTCGAAGTGCACGATGCAGGGATTTGCTACGAAGTGGATGTGCGACATGGACACAAAACGGGCTTTTTTCTTGACC
>PHFL01000080.1 GCA_002794105.1 Candidatus Thermochlorobacter aerophilus
TTTGTTAGTGGTGCGTGCTAGCAAAGTAGCAACGATGGAAGATGCGCCGCTGGCACGAGCAGAAACTGAACTGCAACTGCTTGGTGCCTATGCTGTTGTGATGATGACCGCCTCACTGATGCTCTTCGACTATGTGTGGGAGGATTAAAAGTGGTGTCCTGCAGGTGCAGTGAAATTGTGTATATTATGTATGTAAAGCAAGGCAGAGGAGATGCTCTACTACAAAGAATACATCATTTCACCAGAGACAGATTGGGTGGTGTTCATTCATGGGGCTGGGGGAAGTTCGTCTATTTGGTTCAAGCAACTGCGCGAGTTTCGCAAAAACTTCAATGTGCTGCTGATAGATTTGCGTGGGCATGGCAAATCTCAATCCATGCTGGAGCGCTACAAAGCCGAAAACTACACGTTCAAAGAAATCAGTCTTGAAATTCTCGAGGTCTTAGACCATCTTGGGATTCAGTCAGCGCACTTTGTTGGAATCTCGCTCGGCACAATTATCATTCGCACGATAGGTGAGCTTGCCCCAGAGCGTGTAAAGTCAATGGTCATGGGCGGAGCAATCACGCGTTTTAACACACGCTCCAAAATTCTCATTTTCCTTGGGCATCTTGTCAAGCGTATTGTTCCTTACATGTGGCTCTATAGCTTTTTTGCGTGGATTATTATGCCGCGCCGTCGCCACCGTAACTCTCGCCTGATGTTCATCAACGAAGCTAAAAAACTCTGCCAACGCGAGTTTATTCGCTGGTTCAGACTCACCGATGAAGCTAACCCACTACTGAAATACTTTACCGAAAAGGAAATTCCTGTGCCCACACTATACCTAATGGGCGATGAGGACTACATGTTTTTGCCGCCAGTCAAAGTGCTGGTCAAAAAGCACAAACATGCTGAACTGCAGATCATCAAAAATTCAGGGCATGTTTGCAACATTGACCAGCCTGAAGCATTTAATGCATATGCGATTGAGTTTATTCATCGGCAAATCAAACGAGCGCGTTCGACCAACCTTGTGCCCCAATGAGCTATCGACTTACTGCCGCGCTGCTGTGTATCGTCTTCCTCTTTGTTCATAATCTGCTTTCAGCGCAAGAGCCCAAAGTGATTCTCTTCTTAGGCAATAGTCTCTCGGCAGGCTTTGGCGTAGACCCTTCTCAGGCTTTTCCTGCACTCATTCAGAAAAAAATTGAAGAAAAAAAGTTGAACTACAAGGTCATCAATGCGGGACTTTCAGGCGAGACTTCCGCAGGGGGATTGCGCCGCATAGATTGGCTGCTCAAACAAAAAGTCGATATTTTGGTCTTAGAGCTTGGCGGCAATGATGGACTGCGCGGCATCAGCGTAGAGACCATGCAAAGCAATCTGCAGGCTATTATTGACCGTGCTAAAGCTAAGTATCCTAACATCAAGATTGTCATTGCAGGCATGCAAGCACCGCCAAATCTCGGTGCAGAGTATACCAGCGCCTTTAAAGCCGTCTTTCCAGAGCTTGCCAAGAAAAATCGTGCCGCGCTCATCCCATTTCTTTTGGAGGGAGTTGGCGGCAATCCAAAACTCAATTTGCCTGATGGCATTCACCCCACTGCTGAAGGTCATAAAATTATTGCCGAAACTGTCTGGAAAACCTTGGAGCCAATCCTGATGGCACAAAATGAAACATCAGGCAAAAAATAGGTGCAGGAAGTTCAGAGCTACTTGCGTGAATTGTGCAAGCTAAAAAAGCTTACAAATCGGCAGGTGAGAGCAGCGTAACCAGTTGTCCCGTCCAAGTACTGCCCAAGCGTTCAAGATTCAGCACGGCCATGGCGCACTTCGTGAATTTTAAGCCCGCACGAGGACTGGCGCCCATGAGCGTAAGAATGAGTTTCGACAGCGTCGGTTGGTGCCCTACAATTCCCACACGGTCCATGAACTTAAGCTGATTGAGCACATCCAAGTGGTCATCGAGGTCATGTTCAGTAGAGAGCTTCTCAATGGTGCGCAGCTCACAGTGAAGGTGTTCGGCAAGAATTTGAGCGGTCTCGGCGGCGCGCACCAAAGGACTATGCGCTAAGAGCTCGAGCTTGACCGATTTGGATTTGAGGTATGCACCAAGCTGACTGGCTTCCTTTTTGCCAGCATCGGTAAGAAAGCGCGCTTCGTCAGTTAAGATGCCTTTTTCGCCAACATCATGTGCCGTGGCGTGTCGGATGACATACAACTTCATAGTAAATGGTTTTTTTAATCATTGAACAACATGGGAAAAGATTTCAAAGCGCGATAGACCTTCGCAAGTGGTAAGCCAACCACGTTGTAGTAGCACCCTTCAATGCGTTCAATGAAACAGGCGCCTAAATCGTCTTGGATACCATAACTGCCAGCTTTGTCGAAGGGCTGTGCAGTCTGAACGTAAAATTCTATTTCTTTGCGAGTCATAGGTGCAAAGGTCACGGCAGTGCGTTCATAATCGCAATGGATGCGGTCAGGGGAAAGCAAAGTAAATCCTGTAAAGACTTCATGCGTTCTACCTTGCAGACGTGTAAGCATAGAGACTGCTTCATCAAAATTAGCGGGCTTGTTGAGTATCATTTGGTCAATAACCACAATCGTATCGGCGCTTAAAATCACAGCATGTTGAGCATGTTCAGGGTAACGAGCGGCTGTAAATTTGGCTTTGCGCTCAGAAAGCGTCATAGCAATTTCTGCTGGTGGAAGCCTGCTGTCAAAAGACTCATCGACTTCAACGGACAATACTTCAAAAGGAAGCCGGGTCAGTTGCAAAAGCTGCTGCCGCCTCGGTGATTTTGAAGCCAGTAAAAGTTTCAAGTTTCCACCTGAATTTGGGTCGTTTTGCCTGAAGTTGCTGTCTTTGGCAAAATGAACAGCAAAGGTAAAATTTTTCTACGAAATTTTTGAGTTTTCTTGCGCCATGGCACTCGTAGACTGTGCGCGTGAGAGCAAGACTTTATCGACACGATTGCCATCTAGGTCGACTACTTCAAAGCGCCAACCTTTCCAATCAAAGTATTGACCGACCGTAGGTACACTGCCAAGTTGATGCAAGATAAACCCAGCAAGGGTTTCGTAGTCGCGTTCCTCTGCATCTGGCAGGGGCACTTGCTCGAATTCCTCACTGAACTCATCGAGTGTAATCATGCCGTCGACAAGCCAAGAGCCATCTTCGCGCTGGACGACCTTTTGCTTGGCTGGCTGATTGGTAGTTGGAATGTCACCTACAATAGCTTCAAGAATGTCGTTGAGCGTAACTAAGCCTTGTGTGGTGCCATACTCATCAATCACGATACCGATGTGCACGCGTGAGGATTTGAAAAGCTCGAGCACTTTGAGCGGCGGCGTGGTTTCAGCAATGAATAGGGGCTTTTTCATAGCATGCACGAGGTCGAGTGGCTCATTGCAGAGATTGCGAGCAAGCAAATCTTTAACATGGACAACGCCGAGAACATCGTCCAAATCTTCGCCACAGACAGGGAAAAAGGAGTGAGCACTTTCAATAATTTGCTTACGCAAATCTTCTGGGGAGTCGTGAATGCTAAGCCAGACAATGTCGGTGCGTGGGGTCATGATAGAGCTGACTCGCCTATCGCCCAAGCGCAAGACACGCTCGACCATATCTTGCTCCACTTCGTTGAAGGTGCCAGCTTGCGTGCCTTGCTCCATTAACACCTTGATTTCTTCTTCGGTTACAGGCGGCTCAACTTGTGGCTTGATGCCAAAAAAGCGCAAAATAAGGTTTGTTGAAGAGGAAAGAATGCGAATGGCAGGGTAGAAGAAAGCAGAAATTGCCTTCATTGGTGAGGCAACAATTTTGGCAACGAGCTCGGGATTAGATAACGCCAAGCGTTTGGGGACAAGCTCGCCGATTACTAGAGAAAGGTAAGTGATGACCAAAACCACCACAGCCAAGCTCACTTGGCTGCTGTATTGACCAATATACGGCACATCTTTCCACTGTGCAGCAAGTTGTTCGGCAATCGTAGCGCCGCTATACGCACCGGCAAGAATGCCGATGAGCGTAATCCCAACTTGGACAGTAGAGAGGAGAAGGTCTGGAGAATTAGCTAACTCAAGTGCTGCACGTGCTCGCTCATCTCCCTCGCTGGCCATCTGCTGCAGTTTCGTCTTACGTGCCGAAACCACAGCAATTTCGGAGAGTGCAAAAATGCCATTAGCTAAAATCAATAAGAGTATCAGAACAATCTCGAATCCTATACTCATCTGTGATAGTTCAATTCAGCAGAACCATTTATTAAAGTAAAAATAGCCTTTTTACAGGAAAAGTCTAATTCGTCAGTGAGTAGGTTGTTCAGGCGCAGGATATCTGGTGAAAAAGTCTTGATAGAAGCGTGCTGTGTATTGCTCAAGCAGTTCTGTGATGCGCTCATAGCGTTCGGAGCGGACAATCAGCCCAGCGTGATAGTCCTTATTGAGGCGCCAATAGATTTCAGGGTCTTGATACGCTGAAAGGTCTGGGGTCTGTTGTCGGGCAAGCGAAATGAGCAGTCCGCTGTAATCGCGCCGAAGTGTAGGTAGCGTGTAGGTATCAGGATGAATTTCCAGCTTCGCCCATTCTTCCCAGAGGTTAATGCCTGCGGCAGCCTCTATAAGCTCCACGATATGCGCGCCACCTACACGCGCTGAAGTTTCAAGAAAGTAAAACTTGCCTTCTGCATCCTTGATAAATTCGGTATGTGACGCACCCAATACATGTCCCATAGAAGCTATTACTTGTGAGTTAAGTTCAAGCAAGGTATGGGCATCCGATGAATCGTAAGGCAAAATGCGTGTTGAAAACACTGCGCCTTGGTGCATGACCTGCATCGGCGGCAAGCCATACTTGCTGGCAATAGAAAAAATGACACGACGATTGTGAATGAGAGAATCAACATGATAGACATCGCCGGGCACAAACCGCTCCAGCACATAAAAAGATTGCCTATCGCCCAATTGCTCAACAATTTGCCAGAGTTCATCTTCACTGTGTGCCTGCTTGATGCCTAAGGCTGACGCCGCAAAGCGAGGCTTAACAATCCACGGTGGCGGCACGCGCCGCATAAACTGGCGCATGCGCTCGTAGTTCAAAACATGCACAAAGTCGGGAACAGGAATGCCATCGCTTTGCGCCTTGACACGCATGGCAAGTTTATCACGAACATAGCGAGCGGCGCTTTCGCCCATGCCGGGCAGGCGCAAATGCTCACGCAACATCGCCGCCATTTCCACATCGTAATCGTCTAACGCAACGATTTTATCAATCTCAAGTGTGCGCGCAAGGTAACTGACACCCATCAATACATCATGCCTGTTCCACTCCTTGTTAACATCGGGGATGTAGAAAATATCCTTAAGATGCTCGCGCCCCCAGTCGACATGCTCCAAACTCTTCGAAGTGAGTAGATATACATGACAGCCTTGCCGAGCCGCTTCACGCAGGAAAGCCTGTCCTTTCTCGTAGCTTGCCAGACACAAAATCACCATTGGTTTTTGGGACGCCATAGCGCATAAGTTGTTTTGTTGCAAGTTAAAGTTTCGCAAAAGATAGCATTGGAAGAAAAAAGTGTGAAAAATTGAGAAAAATTTTTTCGCTGAAACCTAAATAATTTAGGCAATTCTGAAGAGCTGGGTTTTGCAAAGCGAGCCAATGTGCAAACGATAGAAGTAAAGTCCGGGCTCAAGCTTCGGAAGCTCTACGGTGTGTTCGCCGCGCCGCTGGAATTTGCAGAGCAGTTGGTCTATGTTTCTACCATGGAGGTCATAGAGCTCAATGGTAACTTTCTCGCGATGCCCGAGTGTGTAATGAATGTGCGTCAGGGGCGGCAAGGCAGAAAGTTTGTAGTTGGTATCATGCTCTGGCACACGAGAAAGGGTGCTGGGCGAAGCAGGCGTGCCAAAAAAGTAGAGCAACATTTCTTCCAAACCGCCGCGCCAAGTCCCCCAAGAATGGCTTTCGTTGGTTTCGCGATACAAAAATTTGTAGCCTTTGCGCAAAAGAATATCTCGCATTTGGCGGGCGCGAAGTGCCGTATCGTTAATCGTACCTGAACTCATGTAGATTTGAAGCGGTAAGCAAGGCTGTTTTTCGTAGAGCTCAAAAATGGCGGGATATTTCCAAAACGAAGGGGATTGAATGCCAATGAAGTGGAAAGTGTCTGACGCTTTGGCGCCGAAAAAAGCCGCGCACAAGCCGCCAAATGAGGTGCCTAAAAACCCGCGCGCTTCCGCACGCGCATCTGAACGAAATAAGGCATCAATAAATGGCACCACCTCACGCGTAACAAACTTGAGAAATTTGGGATTGGCAGGATACTGCTCAAGGCGGCGATTTTCATTAGGGTTATCAGGGTTTCTGGGGTCAATGAAAACCGCCATGACAGGCTTGATGCGCCGTTCAGCAATCAGGTTGTCGAGCGTTGTGCAAAGTGCGCCCATGTCGTCATCAGCATATTCATGACCGTCGGTTACATACAAGGTAGGTAGGTGCGAGAGGCGCTCGTAGCCAAATGGTACATACACATTCAGACCAACCGCATAGCCTAAGTAGCGACTTTGCAGACGAAAAGTCTCACTCATGGTGCCACGCGGTGTGTGTGGGCGACGCAAGCTCGAGAGCGGATAATGATAGCGTGGCATGCGCAGTTCAGAGCTGTGTCCAAACCCGCTTTTGCAGCGGTAGGGATTAGCTGGGTCTAAGAGCCACTCACTTTCGTTGAGCACGATTTTGTAATCCAAGCGCGCATCAATCGGAAAGACTTTTTCGAGTATCCAGACATCGGATTTGCCCAGCCTTCTGCCTGCTGTGGAAATCCCTTTTTGATGCCCCCACTGATTGTAATCACCGTGCCAGTGCACCGTGCTCGCATGCCCGAGATAAAGAAATGTCGCCTCTTCGCCAGCTGTCATCGGAATAGTGTGGTAAGAACGCAGCGTTTCCCAGAGTGCGCCCAAGAGATGCTGTTGCAATGAGCTATGAGAAAGGTTGGTGAGGGCTATCAATGCTTCCTTGATACGCTCGTAAAACTCCATGTCAGAATCGGTTGATTGGAAGAGAGCCTGTGTTTTTTAGAAATATCTGCGCAAGCATCAGTTAAATCAAACGTACAGAAGCGGTCGGCTTGACACTAAGTATAGTGAAGCCAGTGAATATTAGGTCGTGCTGCCCAAATGAGACGCATTGGTTTTGCGGCACTGTTTCAGACTTTTCTTCCGTCGTTCCGAGTGCAAGCGAGGAAATGGATGCTTCACTTCGCTTACACTCTGTTCAGCATGACAAAACCGAAAGTGTCATTTCGAACGCAGTGAGGAATTCAGCACATGGATGCTTCGCTGCGCTCAGCATGACAAGACCAGTCATGCCCAGCACTCCGTTTCGTCGTTCCGAGCTCTCTTTTTTTCCGAGCGCGAGCGAGGAATCCATTGTGGATGCTTCACTTTGCTTCGCTCTGTTCAGCATGACAGTGCATCTGCAAGATTTGAATTGTCAGCACTATCTAAAGTCGCACGCAAATGCCGCGGTAATGCAAATATCGCTTGGCTTCAATGATGGAATACTGCCGGTAGTGAAAAATCGAAGCTGCTAGTGCCGCGTCGGCTTTGCCTTCATGAAAGGCTTGGTAGAGATGCTCCAAATTGCCGGCTCCGCCAGAGGCAATGACAGGAACGGAGACCGATGTAGAAATGCACCGTAGAAGTTCAAGGTCGTAGCCCTGCTGAGTCCCATCTTTGTCCATGCTGGTCAGCAGAATTTCGCCGGCACCAAGTTCGGTAACTTTTTGTGCCCATTCCAAAGCCTCCCATTCTGTGGGCACTTGTCCAGAGTGAGTGAAGACCTGCCATTTGCCTTGCACCCGTTTGACATCAATGGCGACTACAACAGCTTGCGAGCCGTATCGCTCTGCCAGCTCCGAAATCAGTTCAGGAGTCTGCACCGCCGCAGTGTTGAGAGAAATTTTATCTGCCCCGTGCAAAAATGCGTCGCGAGCCGTCTCAAGGGAGCGAATCCCACCGCCCACCGTCAGCGGAATAAAGACTTGCTCAGAAACCTTGCGCACCTCTTCCAAAGTTGTCTGGCGCGACTCGAGCGAAGCAGAAATATCCAAGAACACCAGCTCATCGGCAAGCTCCTCATTGTAGAACTTGGCTTGCTCGACAATTGAGCCTGCATCGCGCAGCGACTGGAATTTGACGCCCTTCACCACGCGCCCATCCTTGACATCAAGGCAGGGAATAATTCTTTTGGCAATCATAGCAACAGTTGCATTTGGGCAAAAAGATAGCCAAATCTTGTAATTGAAGAGGCACGTATTTAATTTGGGCGCAAATTGCTGCAAAGTGTAAGCGCCAATCAATTAACAACATAACTCTGAAATCAAACTATGCCAGAGATTATTCAAGAGCAGTTACAATCTGCAATGGATTTCAGTTACACTGAAAACCAGAAAATGGTTGCCGAAATTGTCAGAAATTTTCTTGCACGAGAGTATCCGCCCAATCGGATGATGCAAGATGACGAGGAGCAACGTTTCCCACTTGATGTGGTCATGAAAGCTGGTGAATTAGGGTTGCTGGGCATGATTTTCCCGAACGAAATTGGAGGTGCAGGGTTCGGCTACTTGGAATATGTCGTAGCTATTGAAGAGCTGGCAAAATATGACCCAAGTCTGGCGCTGACGATTGCAGCACATAATTCACTGGGCACCAACCATATCTATCAGTTTGGTTCAGAAGAACAAAAACGCAAGTATGTGCCGAGTCTGGCAAGTGGCAAAAAACTGGCGGCGTGGGCTTTGACCGAGCCTAATTCAGGGAGCGATGCTGCCGGCATGCTCACCACCGCTGTGCGCGATGGCGACCACTGGGTGCTCAATGGCACAAAGAACTTCATTACCAACTCTCACTCGGCAGAAATCGCCGTAGTCATGGCAATCACCGACCGTGAGAAAGGGCATCATGGTATCTCAGCGTTTATCATCGAGAAAGGCACACCGGGCTTTAGCGCAGGCAAAAAAGAAAACAAGCTCGGCATGCGCGCCTCTGAAACAGGGCAGTTGGTGATGGATAATTGCCGAATCCCATACGAAAATCTCATTGGAGAACTCAACGAAGGCTTCAAGCAAGCCATGCAAATTTTAGATGGCGGCAGAATTTCCATTGCGGCGCTCTCGGTCGGCATTGCGCAAGGAGCCTTAGAGGCCTGCATCCGCTATGCAAAAGAGCGCAAGCAGTTTGGCAAACCGATTGGTGAGTTTCAAGCCATCCAGTTCAAACTGGCTGACATGGCAACTGAAATTCAAGCTGCACGACTGCTGACGATGAAAGCCGCTTCACTAAGAGATGAAGGCAAAAATACCAACATGGAGTCGTCGCAAGCCAAGCTATTTGCATCTGAAGTAGCCGTGCGCGTAGCAAGTGAAGCGGTGCAAATCTTTGGCGGTTACGGCTTTATCAAGGAGTATCCCGTCGAGAAGTTTTACCGCGATGTCAAGCTCTGCACGATTGGCGAAGGCACATCAGAAATCCAGCGCATTGTGATTGCGCGAAACCTTGCCAGACAGTAGACGAAGTGTGAAGACACTCACCATTGGCATTTTGGGCGGCGGACAACTTGCACGAATGACAAGTTACGCCGCCTTACGTTTTGGCTTTCAGGTGGCCATCTTCGAGCGTGTAGCAAACTCGCCAGCCGCACAGCTGTCTCAGCTCAATTTTGTTGGAGAGTGGCACGATGAAGCCAAGCTGGCTGAATTTGCCCGAGTCTGCAGTGTCATCACGCTCGAAAATGAATTTGTCGATGCAAGTGTGTTGCACCACTTGCAGTCGCTTGGCACGCCTGTCTATCCTACTGCAGAAACGCTGGCTTGCATTCAGGACAAATTGATTCAAAAACAGACGCTACAAACGGCAGGCGTGGCGGTTGCCCCATTTCAAAGTATTGGTTCAAAAGCGGATGCGCAAGCCTTTGCTGAAAAGCATGGCTATCCATTCGTGCTCAAAGCTCGACGCGAGGGCTACGATGGATATGGCAACCGCACCGTAAGGTCTGAAGCAGAAATCGAGCCAGCGATGACTGCCTTAGGCTATCCAAAGCGGCAATTGATGGCGGAAGCCTTTGTAAAGTTCAAGGCTGAACTGGCTACAATGGTCGCACGCAATACGCAGGGCGAAATGGTCATCTATCCAGTAGTTGAGACGCTTCAAGAAAATCACATCTGCAAAGCCGTCAAAGCACCAGCGCCCTTTGCGTCCGATATACTGGAAAAGGCGGCGAGTGTAGCACAAAAAGCTATCACAGTGCTAAATGGCGTGGGTATTTTTGGTGTGGAAATGTTCCTTTGTGAAGATGGTCGTGTGCTGATTAATGAGCTGGCGCCGCGTCCGCATAATTCTGGACATTACACAATTGAAGCCTGTGTAACGTCGCAGTTTGAAAATCATCTGCGAGCCATTTTAGGCTACCCGCTTGGTAGTCCAGAAATGCTGACTCAAGCGGCAGTGATGGTCAATCTCTTAGGCAAGCGTAATGCACCAGTGGAGCTATCATCTCTGCCGTGTGCGTTGCAGTATCCGCATGCCAAAGTGCACATTTACGGCAAAGCCGATTCACGCATCGGGAGGAAGATGGGGCACATAACGGTGGTGGGCAACTCAATGGAAGAATGTTGGCATCAGGCACATGCCGCCGCCGCCGCAATTGAAATTTGACCCAGCACAGCAGGGTGGCGTTTGCACTCTACACGCCCTGTTGTATATTTGCATCTTACGTAAGCACAGCCATGCGCGGTTAGCTCAGTTGGTTAGAGCGCCATCTTGACACGGTGGAGGTCAGTGGTTC
>PHFL01000001.1:0-24287 GCA_002794105.1 Candidatus Thermochlorobacter aerophilus
ACAGTATTCACTCAAAGCCTTTAAGCGGGGTCTGCCCAAGGTAGAGCCTATTCCCGTTACGATTGCTGCAAATACAACCACTCGTAAAGACTTCATCTTGGGTGCCACTGGCGGCAGTGTTACCCTCTTGGCTTCAAGCAAGCCGAAGGAAAAGCCTGCTGAGAAACCTGCTGCAGGGCGTCCGGTGGCGGCACTCGTCAAACCGAAGGAAGAGCAAGCTGCTGACAAACCTGCTGACAACCTGTGGCAGAGGCTAAACCTTCTGAACCTGAACCGACTACCGTCGCTGTCGATGAAGATGACGAAATCAAGCGCATTACCGCTGAAGCCGAGGCGCTCACCTCACAACTCAATGCCACTGTAGAGAAAGATGTGCAGATTCAAGGTGGGATTGAATCCATCATTAAAAAGATTGTGTATCCCGAAACGGCTATTCATATGAAGATTGAAGGCAAGGTGGTGGCACGGGTATTCGTTGACGCAAAGGGAAATGTTCTCAAGATTGACATTCTCAAGCCTGCTCACGAACTGCTCAATGAAGAGGCCGTGCGCGTGCTCACCGAAGATGCTGTCTACATTCCTGCCCAAGCAAACGGCAAGCCTGTTGCTGGAGCCATCACCGTGCCGCTCAACTTCAAGATTCAGAAAGTTACCTGGTAGTTAGCTCATTCCCTCTGCCTTACACAGGCTCTGCACTTTTTGCAAACCAGATAGCTCTGCCAATCTTTCTGCCAGCGCCATCACCGCATGCTCTGCACTTGAGTAGGGCGACATGTAGAGGCAAGCCAAACTTTCACGATTGTGGTAAATCCAACTTGAAAGAATATGCATCTCATCAATTTCTTCTTTTTCGCAGCGCTCAGGCTTCTGCTCACCACTGAAAAAGACACGGCGAATCTCACCCTCCAGCGCAAACACCTCATCAGGGGAAATTTTATGCTGCGCTTTCAGTCGCCCAAATCGGATGAAAAGCACGACAAACTCTTTGCACCGCTCCGAATACTTTTCAGACGGCAGAATAATCAGCAGGTTGTTTTCATTTACCGACGAAATGATATCTGCCTGTCGATAAAAGACTCGCTTTAGGCTGTGGATTTTGCTGCGCAGTTCTGCCGCTTCCTCAAACCTGAGTTCATTTGCCAGTTGCTTCATTTTTTCAGTTAGCAAAGCAATAAGCGCGCTGTCTTCACCGGAGAGAAATCGCCGCACACGCTCTACCTCTTGCTGATACGCCTCCTCCACAGCTTGCATGCGTTCGCATGGCGCTAAACATCGCTGTAAATCCAAGTAAAGACAGGCTCGTCCTTTTTGGAACTCTTCATCGGAACACTCGCGTAAGAGCGAATTTTTGCTAAGCACATCACAAACATCACGCGCCACTTGCATTGAGGGAAATGGTCCAAAATACTCTGCTCCGTCGTCTTGTACAGTCATAGTAATCTCCAAGCGTGGAAATCTGTGAGCGCTGAGGCGCAAGAAGGGGTAGGATTTATAGCGCTTGAGCAAGGTGTTGTAGCGTGGGCGATGGGCTTTAATGAGACGCGATTCTGTCAGCAGGGCTTCCAGTTCAGAACCTGTGGGCACGATGTCAATAGCCCGCACGGCTCGCATGAGTTCTCTGATTTTTTCAGGTTTTTCCGTCTCGCTGGTAAAGTATGAGCTGATGCGTGCTTTTAGATTTTTGGATTTGCCCACATAGAGCACTTCTCCAACGGCGGAGCGCATGAGATAGACACCCGGTTTTTCAGGCAGCGTGGGCAACAGGCGCTCACGCAGTTGGCGTATGTGTGCTGGCTCTTTTTTGAAGTAGCGCATGGGTTGAAATTGCAGCGAAAGCAATTCATCGAGGTATTCGATATCATGCTTTTCAGCGGCAATTTCAATGAGTTTTTGCAGCACCTGGACAGTTGCCATAGCATCGCCACGCGCACGATGCCGCTCCTTGATAACAATACCAAACCACTGCGCCAATTCGCCGAGACTTTTGCGTTGCTGTTTGGGTAATAGTCGTCTTGCTAGACGCACCGTGCATAGCGCAGGATTTTGCAAAGCTGGCTTGCCATGGCGCTTGAGCTCCATGTTAAGAAATCGCAAATCGAAACTGATGTTATGTGCCACAAAGACACTATCGCCAATTAGGGCAAGCAACTGCGGCAAGACCTCTTCCAACCGTGGCGCCGACCTGACCATGTCGTTTGTAATGCCTGTGTATTGCGAAATAAAGTATGAGATAGGCTGCTGCGGATTCACCAGCGTGGTCAGCTCATCGATGAGCTCGCCGCCGCGCACTTTGAGCGCTGCAACTTCAATAATGGTATGCTCAATCTGTGCGCCGCCTGTGGTTTCAAGGTCAATGACCGTAAAGGTTGCATCTGTGATTCGGATAGGCTCAGTCACACAACTTCCTTTGATTTTGAGACAAATTTAATTTTTGTGCATGGTTTTCATGTATGCTTTTTTGCACAAGCTCGCGTTGCCCTATATTGCTTGCTCAAAAAAGAGGAAGCTCTCTCATAAACTTTCATGCATCGATGTCGCTCCCTGAGTTTCTGTTTCGTTCTGATGGTGGGTTTATTCGCATTCCTGTGTGGGGACACATTCCACTCGATAAGCCCTTGCGAAAAATTATCTCGCATCCGGGGTTTTTGCGCCTGAAGGGTATTCGGCAACTTTCATTTGCGCACCACGTATTCCCCGGTGCCACACACACGCGCTTTGAGCACTCTCTGGGGGTTTATCACCTTACCAAGCTAATTTTGCAGCGTTTGGTGACAAATCCACTTACAGCATCTTTGCAAACCGCATCGTTTTACTTTGATGAACCAGCTTGCAAGCTCATTTTAGCCTCGAGCCTTTTGCACGACATTGGTCACTACCCGCATGCACATGTTGTTGAAACCCAGCCTTTGACAAGCCAAAATGAAGTTATTTTTGCCAATCATCAAGACTTGGCGGCTGAATTCATCACCGAAAAACACGGGCAGTTTGGTTGCCTTGCCGATGTTTTGGAACAGGAGTGGCAGCTTGACTCACAGGCTGTGATTGACATGGTAGTCGGGCGCAAAGCGCTCAAGTATTCCAAGCTCATCAGTGGCACGCTCGACCCCGATAAGATGGATTACCTCATGCGCGATGCTCATCACTGCAATATCCCATATGGCAACATCGATATTGAGCGTCTGATTGAATCATTCGTTCCAGATGCCAAGCGGCGGCGCTTTGCTATTACAGAAAAAGGCATTGCACCGTTGGAGAGCCTGATGTTTGCCAAGTATATGATGATGCGCAATGTGTATTGGCATCACACGGTTCGCACGTTTTCAGCGATGCTCAAACGCTTTATTCAAGATGCTCTCGATGATGCACAGCTTGAGCCCAATACTCTACGCCGGATTTTTTACACCGCATCAGATGAGCGACTGCTCTTTGACTTGCGTGCTGCACTCAACACTCGCCATGTTCCATTGCTCTCACTTATTCAAGCCTTAATTGACCGTCAGCCCTACAAGCGCGCCATCATTCTTGATTTGCATACTGAAGTGCATCTGCCGCTGTTCAATGCGCTTGCTCGTGATGCTCGCCGACGCAAACTCAAAGAGCAAGCCATTTGCGAGCTTCTAAATCGCAAGTTTCGTCTTAAGCTCTCAGGCAATGAAGTGCTCATAGACGTGCCTTCGCAGAAGACCATTTTTGACTTACGCGACTTTTGCGAACTGCAGATTTACCATACCAAGACCAAGACTTTTCAGCCATTTAGTCAGTCTGGACTTTCTGCGTTTCAGACTGAGTTTATTGAAGCCTTTGAGCGGACTACGAGAAAATGCCGCGTGGTTGTTCGCGCCGATATTGTCCAGAAAGTGATGCGCGCTCAAAAAGACATCATTGAAATTTTACTCTCTGACTGAGTGTGCAGAAGTGAAACGCTGTTTGGAAAACGTCGGTTAGAAAGCTTGAGATAAAAGCTGTTTTGTCAATTTCTCTTAAGTTTTTTGCCGTATCATGCACTATCAGCGTTCGAAGCAGCTCTTTGAGCGTGCTAAGCAAGTCATTCCCGGTGGGGTCAATTCCCCAGTTCGGGCTTTCAAGTCGGTGGGCGGTACTCCACTTTTCATGAGCA
Source organism: Candidatus Thermochlorobacter aerophilus (assembly GCA_002794105.1). GTDB lineage: Bacteria > Bacteroidota > Chlorobiia > Chlorobiales > Thermochlorobacteraceae > Thermochlorobacter > Thermochlorobacter aerophilus. The sequence continues at coordinate 4,118 of PHFL01000001.1, forward strand.
AGGGCGAAGGCGCCTACATTTTTGATGTCGACGGCAATCGATACATCGACTACATTGGGTCGTGGGGACCGTTCATTCTTGGGCATTCGCATCCACGCGTGGTGGCAGCAATTGAGCATACGCTCAAGCACATCGGCACCAGCTTTGGAGCACCGACCGAACTTGAAATTGAGCTTGCTGAGCTTATCTCTCGTCTTGTCCCCTCTATGGAAATGGTGCGCATGGTCAACTCGGGCACTGAAGCGTGCATGTCAGCAATTCGTGTGGCGCGTGGCTACACTGGACGAGAGAAAATCATCAAGTTTGAGGGTTGCTATCATGGGCATGGCGATGCTTTTCTCATCCGTGCTGGCTCTGGCGCTCTGACGCTGGGCGTGCCTGATAGCCCTGGCGTTACCAAAGGCACTGCACAAGATACACTCATTGCCACATTCAACGACATCGAGTCAGTGCGTCAGTTGGTACGAGAGTATCCCAATCAAATTGCGGCAGTTATCATTGAGCCGATTGGCGGCAACATGGGCGTGGTGCCAGCGCATCCTCAGTTTTTGCATGAACTGCGCGAGCTTTGCACACAGGAAGGCATTGTGCTCATTTTCGATGAAGTGATGACGGGCTTTCGTGTGGCTTTGGGCGGAGCGCAGTCGCTCTACGGCATTACACCCGATTTGACAACGCTGGGCAAAATTATCGGCGGCGGTTTGCCTGTCGGTTGCTACGGCGGGCGGCGCGACATCATGAGCCGTGTGGCGCCAGCAGGAGACATCTATCAGGCTGGCACGCTCTCTGGCAATCCGCTTGCCATGACCGCTGGACTTGAAACCCTGCGCATTCTCGTCGAAGAAAATCCATACCCTGCCCTTGAAGAAAAAGGCAGACAGCTTGAAGAAGGCTTCACTGAAAACCTTCGCAAACTGGGTCTGGGCTTATGCCTGAAGCGGGTCGGCTCCATGATGTGCTTATTTATGACGGAACAAGATGTAACTGACTTTAAGAGCGCCACAAGTTGCGACACCAAAAAGTATGCCCAATATTTTCATGCTATGTTGCAGCGCGGCATCTATCTTGCTCCAGCTCAATATGAAGCCATGTTTTTTTCTATCATGCATGGCGAAGCAGAAATTGCACACACCATCAAGTCCAACTATGAGGCTTTAGAGCAGATTTATACCACTGCACCTGCTTAGCTTGGCACCCATGCTTTGCATTCAGCGCTGAATTATTTTGCTTAGCCGCTTTTCGGATATGAAAAAAAGACGGGCTGAAAACCGATTTTGCCGTTTTTTTGTTAGCTTAGAGCAGTATACACTGAGTGCTGCAGATATTTGGGGATTAGCGCAGAGCGTGTGCTAACCCTTCTGCTGGCACGGTTCAAAGAAGAGCGTGATGCGATTTTCCCGCAGCAGTTCCGCTTGACTAAAGTTTTCCCGTGTGTTCCGCAGTAACATGAGTTAAAGATGAAGTCTAAGATGTATCGTCTTTGGCATAGAGCCTTGCCAGTATTCAGCTTTTCAAACATGAGCAACGATATAAAGGATAATCTTGAGGAATCTTCACCAGTCGGTCTGCTGGACAATTTGGCAAAGAACATCCCGCACGAGCCTAAGATGTCCGAGAGCAGCACCCCAATTGATGGTACCCTGCCAGTTTTACCTTTGCGAAACACGGTTTTATTTCCCGATGTGATTATACCTGTCAGCGTTGGGCGTCCAAAGTCACTTACCTTGATTGAGCATCTCCCTGCTAGCAAGCAAGTGGCTTTTGTGGCGCAGTCTGACGCTGAGGTCGATGACCCTACGCCATCTGACTTGTTCAAAATCGGCACTGCTGGCTTGGTCTTAAAAGTGCTCAAACTTCCAGATGGTGGCGCCAGCGTGATTGTGCAGGGTCTGAAGCGTGTGTTGCTTGACGAGTTTGTGCAGCGTGAGCCTTATTTCATCTGTAAGGTGAAGGTATTGGAAACCGAGAGCATGCCAGAAAGCAAGTTAGATGCTTACGCACGCACGGTCAAGCAACTGGCGGCAAAAGTCATCGAGCTTTCACCCAATCTTCCTAATGAAGCTAGCTATGCACTACAGAACATTGAGAATGTGCGATTTCTTTTGCACTTCATTGCCTCGAATTTGAATGTATCGGCTGCTGACAAACAAGCCATTTTGGAAATCAATACTCTGCAAGGTCGTGCTGAAAAAATCATTGAGCATCTTTCGCGCGAAATCCAAGTTCTTGAGCTTACCAAGCAGATTCAAACCAAGGTAAAGATGGACATGGATAAGGCACAGCGCGAGTTCTTTTTGCGTCAGCAGCTTAAGACAATTCAAGCCGAGTTAGGTGAGTATGATTTGCAGACGCAAGACTCACTCAAGCTACGTGAATTGCTCTCCAAGAAGTCTTTACCTGACGATGTACGCGATGTAATTGAAAAAGAAATCGATAAGCTTTCGCGTATTCCGTCAACTTCACCAGACTACAGCGTTACACGCAACTACATTGATACTGTGCTTTCGCTCCCTTGGGGCATTTATTCAGACACGAAGATTAACTTACATGAAGCCGAACGCGTGCTCAATGCCGACCACTACGGGCTCGAAAAAGTCAAGTCTCGCATTCTGGAATACCTTGCGGTCTTGAAACTCAAATCCAGCATGAAAGCCCCTATTCTTTGCTTTTGCGGACCGCCCGGTGTTGGCAAAACTTCGCTTGGAAAATCAATTGCACGTGCATTAGGTCGGCAGTTTGTGCGTGTTGCATTAGGTGGCGTCAGAGACGAAGCTGAAATTCGCGGTCATCGGCGCACCTACATTGGAGCTATGCCCGGACGCATTATTCAAGGCATCAGACGTGCTGGCACTAGCAACCCCGTCTTTATGCTCGATGAAATCGATAAACTTGGTTCCGACTTCCGAGGTGACCCCGCTTCGGCTTTGCTTGAGGTTCTGGACCCAGCACAGAATCACACTTTTACGGACCATTACCTCGAGGTCAGTTATGACCTCTCGCGTGTTCTCTTTATTGCCACTGCTAACTCTTTAGACACCGTTCCACTTGCGCTTAAGGACCGCATGGAGGTTATTCAAATTGCAGGCTACACAGATTATGAGAAATTGCACATTGCTCAGCGATACTTGCTTCAGCGTCAGATGGAGGAACATGGCATTCTGCCACACGAGCTGAGCATCTCCGACGACGCTATGCTGCACATCATCAACTTCTACACTCGTGAAGCAGGGGTTCGCAATCTCGAGCGTGAAATTGCCAACATCTGTCGCGCCGTTGCCAAGGATATTGTTCTTCGCATTGAAACAGGTGAGCAAGACCGTTCTCAAATTCCGCCTACCAAGATTGAGGTTAAAGATTTAAAGAAGTATTTGGGTCTTGAGAAGTATTTCCCAGAAATGAGCGAGCCAATTCAACTTTCGGGCGTAGCAATCGGACTAGCTTGGACACCCTCTGGCGGAGATATTCTCTTCATTGAATCTACTGTCACTAAAGGTTCTGGTCGGCTTACCTTGACTGGGCAGCTGGGCGATGTCATGAAAGAATCAGCACAAGCAGCACTTTCTTATCTTAAATCTTGCGCTGAGTATTTCCGTATTCCCGATGCCGCTTTTCGTTATTGGGATGTGCATCTACATATTCCACAAGGGGCTATTCCAAAAGATGGTCCTTCAGCTGGAGTCTCAATTTTGACTTCTCTGGCTTCAATATACACTCAGCGCAAAGTTAAACCGCGTATTGCCATGACTGGTGAGATTACCTTGCGTGGGCACATTTTACCCGTTGGCGGCATTAAGGAAAAAATCCTCGCCGCCCGTCGCGCTGGTATTGTCGAAATTCTTTTACCTGAAAAAAATCGTAACGATGTTCTAGAAATTATGGAAACCAATAGCGACGCAGTAGCTGGTCTGAGCTTTCGCTTCTTTTCTGAGATGGATGATTTGATTGACTACGCCTTAGAGCCTATCTCTGCAGAAGAAGCCGAACGGCTCTACAGAGGTCTCGACCGCTATGAAGAAGAACCGCACAAGCCCCTCGAACAAGACGAGGAGCCTGCATCCAGTTCATCCGTTGCCGCTAAGAAAAACACTAAGAAAGGAGACCTAATGATTAAGCTCTCCAATACCCAAGCACCATGAGATGCTGGCTTAGTCGTGTCGTCTTCATCTGCAGCAGCTTTCGCAACTGTAGGTTGTGCATAGCCTAACAGCGCGACTTTCACCGCTGATATGGATTCTGCAAAGCACTTTTGTCATATCGCTTCGAGATGCTTGCCATGCAGATGAGGCACCCTTGCTTCTTGCTGAGCAACATGTTCATACTAAGCATGTTTTGATTTGACTAACTATTTCGGCATTGATTGCGATTTTTTGCGCCTGTTTGTTTGCATATATTGCATGCTATTGCTTAAACCTTAATAACTTCTAATCTGGGGCACCAGCGTGTCAAAAACGCCGCTTTCAGTCAGCAAACCAGCGAAAACCCGTACCACTTCATCAGCTGCTCAACCTGCTTCTGCGTCACCTTCTGCACGAGAGCGTCTGGTGCAAGCATTTCGCACAGGCGAGTGGCGACTGCCACTGCTCTCTGGTGCTATGCTTGGTTTTGCTTTTCCAACCTACCCGTTTATTCATCTTGAGCCGCTTGCATGGATTGGCTTTGTGCCGCTGCTGTATCAGCTCAAGAAAACTGCATCTTTCGGGGCTTTTTATCGCACGGCTTACTTTAGCATGTTCATTTTTGTCTTGTGCTCGGTATGGTGGGTGTCTTTATCGACGGCAGTAGGCGGCGTTCTAATGTATTTTGCGCAGAGCTTTTTTCTTACAGTGCCTTTTGTGGCATTCTACTTCGTGTGGCGACGCACCAGCTGGACGCTTGCGCTTTCAGCATTGCCCTTTCTCTGGACAGCTTGGGAATGGATTTACTTGGGCATGGAAATTTCTTTTGGCTGGCTGACGCTGGGAAATTCTCAATCCTACCTTTTTTGGCTGATTCAATACATTGACCTCTTTGGCGTTTGGGGTATTTCCTTTTGGATAATGCTTTTCAATGTTCTAGCACTTTTGCTCTACGAGCGCTACGAACAACATCGTCAGCTGCCGCGTCTATTTTCTGAAAGTATTTTGCTTGCCTGCGCAATGCTTTTGCCTGCACTTATCTATTCGTTATTAGCTCTTTCCTCTCCTCTACCCACAAAGCCAACTTCTGCCACGGTAGCCATCATTCAGCCGAACATCGACCCTTTCATCAAATGGGATAGGCACCAAGAGGATTTCTTGATGCAAAAGCACTATGCGCTTACCGACAAAGCTGTGCACCATCAACCAGTTGATTTGATTCTTTATCCAGAGACAACCATACCGTTTTACATTCTTGAGCCATACCATTATATCCAGCGCGATACACTTTGGGCAAAGGTTGCTGCATGGAACACACCGTTGCTGACCGGTTTTCCCGACCTTGTGCGCTACAGCGATAGCACACAGCGTCAAGCCAGTTCGCGCCTCGATAGATACTCTGGACTTTACTACGATTCCTTCAATTCTTCCATGCTTATTATTCCGCATCAGCGTGAGCCCCAGATATATCACAAGATGAAACTGGTGCCATTTGCAGAGCGTGTGCCGTATTTGGATTACCTACCTTTTCTTTCATCGATTAGTATTGGTGTAGCAGGCATCAGCAGTTGGGGGCGCGGAAAGGAAATTAAGCTGCTAACTCTTCCCACTTTGCGTGGTGATAGTCTGCGCACTTGCGGGCTTATCTGTTACGAATCCATTTATCCCGAGCTTGTTGCCGAATTTGTACGCCGTGGTGCAGATTTTTTGACCATTATTACTAACGATGGTTGGTTTGGGAAGTCCTACGGTCCGTACCAGCATGCGGCATTTGCGCGCTTGCGCTGCATTGAAACCCGCCGTGCCATGGCACGCTGTGCAAATACAGGCATCTCACTTTTCATTGACCGATACGGACGCGGATATGGCGAAATCCCTTGGTGGGAAGAAGCCTTCAGCATAGCAACTTTGGACATCGGGGAAGGCGAAACTTTCTATGTGCGGCACACCGACCTTTTACCCAAGTTCTGCTTACTCATTAGCGCTACATTTTTGACGCTGGCACTTTTCAAACGCTCCTGCCATACCCTGTGACTCTTACAAAAAACTTTTATTGCCATTCAGCGTTAGAACAGCATTAAACTTCAACGATTTAAATCTATGGAGCAGCATACGCACTCACTTGCTTTTTGTAAAGCACTCCTTTTGCTCACCATCTGCACATGGCAGGCAAACCTTCTTGCTCAAGAGTCAACAGAGCCATTCAGATACCGTAAAGTCTCTAACAATACCTTCCGCACTGGTGAGCGACTGCGCTATCACTTAAAGTATGGTCTTATCAAAGCAGCAAACACGGAAATTGCTGTTGTCAAAGATACCATCATACGCGGTGAACCGTGCTACCATGTTGTTTTTACAGCGACAACTATTCCCGTCTTTGACAATTTCTTCAAGGTCGATGACCGCTATGAGACTTTTATTCACAAGGATGCGCTATGCCCGCTCTATTTCAAACAGCGCCTACGTGAAGGCAAATTCTCCAGAGACGATGAAATCGAGTTTTTCCACCATGCTGGCAAAGCGCGTTCACTTATTCACAACAAAGATTTTCCCATGAGTCCGTATGCGCAGGATATTCTTTCCGCCTACTTCTATGTTCGCACATTAGATTTGAAGACCTTCAAAAACGGTGAGAGCATTTACCTGCGTCAAATCAGTGACGACAAAGAATACCCGCTTGAAGTCAAGGTGCGATACCGTGATGTGATTGAAACAGAAGTGGGCACCTTCAACACAGTCGTCGTAGAACCGCTCGTGCAAGGCGCCGGTCTTTTCAAAAGCGAAGGACGCATTCTTATCTGGATGACTGACGACGATAACAAAATCCCCGTTAAAATTTCTATCAAAGTTCCTGTTGGCGCCATCACAGCAGAAATCGCTTCTATGGAAGGCATTCTTCATCCGCTTACTGCCAAGCGTGAGTATTGATGTAGGCTGGCTTAGTGTTTCTCACTTTCGTTTTTTTCATCTTCATGCTGAAGAAAGCATCAGCAAAGCGAAGCATCCACACACTGGAGCATAGTTATCATGCTGAACGGAGCGTAGCGCATGAAGCATCCAGTTTTTCAAATCCGCCTACATCCGTTCCATCTGTGTTATCTGTGTGCTATTTTTGCGGCTTAAAGAGCGCAAAAACATTTGGGAAAATCTCTTTTCCTTTTGAAATTCAACTTACGGTGAAGATTACTCAAACTTTTGAACGCTTCGTGCATGGAGAGTCAGCCTTCAGAACCGCTGCAGTCTAAATCTTCTTCTGGGTCTTCCTCGCCTTTGACTTACACGGGATATTTTGAACAGGAGCGATTTTCACCGCCGCTTGTAGCGCTTGCGGCACTATTTGCACTTTTTCTCATCTATCAAATTGGCGGAGCTATCCTTACAATTCTTTTTGTAGGTCCAACTTCTACTGACATTTCAGATTGGAGTAGCAGTGCCGTTCGGCTATCGCAAGCGCTCTCCCAGATTTTTCTGCTTACCTTGCCTACATTGATGCTGGTTTCACTTCACACAGGCAAGGGGCTATTTTCGGTAGCTAACTTAGAGTTTTTAGCACTGCGTCAGTCTCCGCCGCCCTTGGCTTTGGTTTCGGCATCGCTGGCAATTGTTGCCATGTCACCTTTCTTGAGCTATGTCGGTGATGTGCAACTTGTTATCATGAGCGATGTGCTGGGTTGGGGTGAGAGCATTCGTCGAATGTACAATCAATACAAAGCCCTGCTTGAGGGACTGACGGCAGTACATAGCGTTGCCGAGTTTGTGTTTGTTGTTATCGTTGTTGCGCTTGTGCCTGCAGTGTGTGAAGAGTGTCTTTTTCGCGGTTATGTGCAAAAGAATTTTTCGCGCGCCATGTCTGCAACCCGTGCCACTATTCTTACGGGTGTTATTTTCGGCTTGTATCATATCAATCCTGCCCAACTCATTCCGCTGATGCTCATCGGTGTGTATTTATCGTATCTTCGCAGTTCATCTGGCACACTTATCTTGCCAATGACGGCGCACTTTGTTAATAACTTTTTCTCTGTGTTGGGCTTAATTGCTGTCCGTCATAAGGATGCTTTAGGTCTGGATGAGGCGATAGTCAAGCGCCTGCACTCTGATGAGCCAGATATTTCATCACCCACGGCAATTTTTGCTATGCTTATTTCAGCTGGACTGACGCTTGCTTTGATTGGGTTGTATCAGCGCAGTCTCAAGCGTTGCACAGCAATTGAATGAATAGAGTTTATTTCAAACTTGTTCAAATGTTCAGACTCACCGATGCAGTCCTTTTTTTCTGAATCACAGCCGCAGTGTTGTTGGCGAGAGCTGGCGCACTTGAGCTCTCCCATTGAAGCGGAACTTTTGCGAGCGTATTTAGCCGCTTCAAACATTGAGGTCTGGATTTATTCCAAGCGAGATTTTATGCTCCATAGCATCAGTGCAACTGAGCCTGTTTGCCTTTTGGTCAGAGCCGATTGCTACGACGACGCTGTTCGCCTGATGATAGAACTTGATGCACAAGCGCCAAACTGGGAGATTGACAATTGAGCCTGAATTTATTGCAGCGTATTGTTGTCGCCGCAATTTTCGGACCGCTGATTCTGTTTTGTGCATACTTAGGCGGTGTGCCTTTTCTGACCATTTTGCTCATCATTGCCATCGGGATTCTCTATGAAATGTCGCAGATTTTCAAAGCCACGCAGACTTTTCCTGCCGCACTTTTTACATACTTTCTTGCGGCATGCATTTTAATTAACGCACAGTATAACTTTTTTTCTACGGCGCATTTGATTGTCTTTGCTGTGGCGCTACTTTCATCGGCGGAAGTGTTCCGTAAGCATGGTTCGCCGATTCACAATGTTGGGGCAGGTTTGCTGGCTATTTTGTATGCGCCGCTATGTTTTTCAACTCTCTTAGAATTGCGTAAAAGTGAGCCTGATGGCTACTTTACGATGATGATTTTTATTGGCGTTTGGGCGGCAGACACTGCAGCTTACTTCGGTGGCAAGTATTTTGGTCAAAAGCTCATCAAAACAAAATTTTTTGAGCGGCACAGTCCCAACAAAACTTGGGAAGGTTTTCTTTCTGGCTTGTTGGCTTGTGTTGGTGTCACGCTCGGCTTTGGTCGGGCGTGGCTGACAACGGTTTCGTTCCTCCATTTGTTTATGATTGGTATCTTGCTTGGCGTGCTGAGTGCAATTGGCGATTTGATTGAATCTATGTTCAAGCGTGAAAGTGGTCTGAAAGATTCTTCGCACCTGATACCCGGTCATGGCGGCTTTTTTGACCGTTTCGATTCACTGTGCATCGCTTCGCCAGCGGTGTTTCTTTATGTCAAGTATGCACTGTAAAGGTACAGGGCGTTTTTGCTATATTTGATGCCCACATTTTGAAGCCTTTAAGTCGCTAAGCGATGAAACTTTCCGATATTATTTCTGAGAAATACATCCAGATTGGACTTGAAGCCAAGTCGAAGAACGACTTGATAGAGAAGATGTTGATGCTGGTCTCGTCTCATCCTGCCATTTTGGATAAGGCGAAACTGCGCAACGATGTCCTCAAGCGAGAGAAAGAAATGACCACAGGCATTGGCAAAAATGTGGCTTTACCGCATGCCAAAACAAGTGCAGTCAGTGCGCCACTTCTTGGCTTTGCGGTACTCAAACGTGAAGTTGAATTTGCTTCTATTGATGATGAGCCAGTCAAATTGGTTTTTCTTTTGGCAACGCCCGAGCACATGCTCACGCAGCACCTTAAGCTACTTAGTCGCATTTCTCGAGTGGTTGGCTCTGATGCCACTCGCGAGAAATTGCTTCAGGCAGAAACTTCAGCCGAAGTGCTTGAGCTCTTCCAACTCGAAGAGCAATCCTTTCCTGAAATCTAAGCCTGCTGACCGAGTCAGAACCACACCATGAAGTTCCAATCTATCAAAGGCACGAAGGATATTCTGCCTCACGACATTTACAAGTGGCGCTACATTGAGGAAAAGGTGCGCAGCATTTTCGAACGCTTTGGCTACCGAGAGATTCGCACGCCGATTTTTGAGGAAACAGCGCTGTTTCGCCGCAGCATTGGCGAGACAACCGATATTGTTGGCAAGGAAATGTACTCTTTTCAGCCCGACCCTGATTCGGAATCACTGACGCTGCGCCCAGAAATGACCGCCAGTGTCATCCGAGCCTACTTGCAGCACAATCTTGCTTCGCAGTCTGCTTTGACAAAAGTCTACTACATCGCCGAGCTTTTCCGTAAAGAGCGACCGCAAGCTGGTAGGCAGCGTCAGTTTTGGCAATTTGGCTGTGAGTGCATCGGCAGTGCTGAACCTGAAGCTGATGCTGAAATTATTGCCCTCATGATGAGCATCTATCAAGAACTTGGCGTGCCCAACACCGTCTTGCGGCTCAATAGTCTTGGCGACGCTCACACGCGCAAAGTCTACCGCGAGGTCCTGCGTGAGTATTTGCGCCCGCATTATGACCGCTTGGACGATGTTTCAAAAGAACGATTCGAGAAAAATCCTTTGCGAATCTTGGACTCCAAAAATCCAGATTTGCAAGAGCTAATTGCACACGCTCCGCGTATCATCGATTACCTCGATGATGCCTCTCGTGAGCACTTTCAAGCCGTGCAAGATTTTCTTCATGATTTTGGCATTACTTTTACAATTGACCATTGCTTGGTGCGTGGTCTGGATTACTACTCTCGCACGGCATTTGAACTGCAAAGCCCTGACCTTGGAGCACAAAATGCCTTGGGCGGGGGCGGTCGCTACGACGGCTTGGCTTCACTACTTGGCAGTGAAAAGCCTGTGCCCGCAGTAGGTTTCGCCTCTGGTATGGAGCGACTTATCATGACAATGGAGAAGTATCAGCTCTTCAGTGCAGCAAAGCCTTTGGCTCCGACGGTGATGATTGTCGCCCAGTCTGAGTCCGCGCGTCGCTGGGCAATTGGCACAGCTCAACTTTTTCGCCGTGAAGGCATTGCCACAGAAGTCGATATCTTGCGGCGTAGCATGAAATCGCAGTTGCGTGAAGCCAATCGACTTGGTGCAAAGTATGCTGTCATTGCTGGTGAGCAAGAAATGCAGTCTGGACACTTCCAACTCAAAAACCTCATGACTGGCGAACAGCGCGCCCTTTTGCTTAGCGAAATTTTAGAGCACATAAAAGTTGATAAATGAGACAAACTGCCTTATTTTCTGAAGCAGTTCAGCAACGAATTCTTTAACAGACTTTTCAAGCCATCAGACCTGTGTATCCAGAGCTTTTTTCTATTGGTCCGATAAAGTTCTACAGTTTCGGTGCCATGTTAGCCTTGGCTTTTCTTGCCGCAAATTACCTGATGGCAAAAGAAGTTGCTCGCAAAAAATTGCCTGATGTCACCAATACCGTTTTAGCGCTGTCTATCATTTTGGGATTGGTTGGGGCAAAGCTCTTCGATGTGCTTGAGCATTTGGATGACTTGGCACGCGACCCACTTGGCACCCTGTTTAGCTCAGTGGATTAGCTTACTACGGCGGCTTGATACTGGGCACTTATTGGCAACTACATCTACCTCAAATGGCGCAAAGTTCCCATCTTGCCCTTTCTTGATGCCGCAGCGCCAGCCATTATGTTAGCATATGGTATCGGGCGCATTGGATGTTTGCTAGCTGGTGATGGCTGCTACGGTCAGCCAACCGACTTGCCTTGGGCAATGACTTATCCCAACGGTATTGTCTCGACGCTTGCCGATAGAAATCCGCGCCTTGTGCATGAATTTAAGCGTCTTTTTCCAAACCAACCTGTACCAGCTGATATTGCGGTGCACCCTACGCCGATTTATGAATCGCTCTATGCGTTTATTTTCTTTGTAGTGCTCTGGCGCATGCGTCTTCAGGCTCGTCCGCATGGTCAGCTCTTCTTTCTCTTTCTGGCACTGCAAGCCGTCAGTCGTTTTCTCGTAGAGTTTGTGCGCCTTAACGACGTGGTCGCTTTTGGGCTCACGCAAGCACAGCTTATCTCTATCGTCTTGTTGATTGTGGCTCTGGTTGGGTGGCAGCGTGTATCGGCACAGCCTATTGCTGCTGAACCTGCGGCACCGGCCACACCGACAAAGAAGAAAAAGTCTCCCAAAAAACAACTCTACAGCACATAGAAGCAGGCAACATGATACTGGTTGAACTCTACTCGAAAGATGGCTGCTGTCTTTGTGATGAAGCAAAGGCTGTTTTGATGAAAGTCAGAGAGGAAATTCCTTTTGAGTTTCGCGAAATTAAACTCAATGATGACGAAAATCTCATTAATGAATACGGCACTAAAATCCCTGTCGTATTCATCAATGGGCGCTTGGCTTTCAAGTATCATGTTTATGAATTGGAGCTCAAAGACAAACTTCGCCGAGAATTGAGGCGTTAAGACTTATGCAGACTCCAAAATACATTGCTATTGAAGGTGTCATCGGCGTTGGGAAAACCGCTCTGGCGCTCAAACTTGCCGAACGTCTTTCTGCACGCCCTGTCTTGGAAGAGTTCGAGGACAACCCTTTCCTTGAACGATTTTATGAACAGCCCGAACGATATGCGTTTCAAACACAGTTGTCATTTCTTGCCAGCCGCTACAAGCAGCAACAGCAACTGCGCAACTTCGACCTCTTTCACGAATATCTTATTACCGACTACATCTTTGACAAAGACAAAATTTTTGCTTATCTCAACTTGCAAGACGATGAACTGCGACTCTACGAGACAATCGTTAATCTCATGGATAAATCCATTACGCTACCTGACTTGGTTGTTTATTTACAATCTACACCAGAGCGTCTGTTACAAAACATCAGAAAGCGGAATCGCCCATATGAACGACACATCACCGAAAGCTACATTCGCGATTTGCATGATGCTTATAACTATTTCTTTTCTCGCTACCGCAAAACACCGCTACTTATTGTCAATACCACAGAGTTAGATTTTGTCGGCAACCCCGCTGACTTTGAACTGCTCTACAACCTTATTTGCAATCACACTCATTCTGGAACAGAATACTTTAATCCTGAAAAAAGGCTATACTAATTCTGAATAGTGAAATTGGAGGCTGTATGTTAAGACTTCTTCTTCTTTTCGCGTTAGGCTTTGCCTTATACTACTTTTTGCGCTTTCTCTACTTGCTTCTGACCATGCCCAAGCATGTTAAAACTACTCGCTCTGGTCGTCCGCTCCGCTTGGATGAGATTGAAGACGCCGAGTTCAAAGAAATTGAGAGCACGCCCAAGCAAAAATCGTAACGCTTCGCCTTAGTTGCAGGCATGCCTCAATATGCTTTCTTTTCTTCACGGCGCCGACGAATATCAGCCAGCATCTGACTAAACGAGATCACTCTTGGCGCAGTGCTTATCATCTCTTTTGGCAACACTTTGATTTCGCTATGCTTCTGCACAGCTTCTTGCACGGCGTTAATTAGAGCCTGACGTGGGAATGGCTTAACAAGGTAGCGGAAAATTTGTCCCTCATTGATGAGCCGAATGGCTTCATTGGCATCTTTTGAGTCCGACATGAAAATGGTAACCACGGCTGGGAATCGCTGCTTGATGGCGGCTAAAAAGTCTGCCCCTTCTTCGCTTGCCAACGAGGAATCGCAAGCCACAGCGGCTATCGGTTCGCTTTCTATAATTTTCAGTGCCTCAGGCAAGGTTTCACAAACACGGACGTTGTATGTATCTTTGAAGAGCTCCTGATATTTTTGCAAGTGGTCCGCTCGCTTGTCAATGAAGAGCACTGTGCTGGCATTGCTTTGCTTGGCATTTACGGCTCGACCGGTTTTCTGCTGTTCTTTCAGCATTCGGTTCACCTCATACAAATCTACTGCGGCTTTGACTGTAGCTTTCAGTTTTTGATTGTCCCATGGCTTATTGATGAAGCGCCACACTTCTCCTGAATTGATAGCTTCAATGATGCTATCCATGTCGGAGTAGCCTGTCAGGATAATGCGAATAGTCTCTGGGGCAATTTCTCGGACTTTTTTGAGCAGTTCTGCCCCTGTCATTCCCGGCATGCGCTGGTCGGAGACCACCACGGCAAACTTATCATCTGAAATTGCTTTCAAGGCAGCTTCCGCGCCCACTGCTGTTACAAAGTGCCAGTTTCGGAAAATGAGGCTGATAGTTTCTAAGACCTGTGGCTCGTCATCGACAAAGAGGATTTTTGTATCTGGCGTATTCATTTGGATTTGGCAAAGTTTAGTCGTTAAAGACTTCACAAACTCAGTCAGCTTGTTACGCGTTCGGTACTCTTTTGCGTTGGTTCTTCGTCGATAAATGGCGATGGCAAATCAGGGCTATCTCCCTCAGGTGCTACATTGCGTGGCAACTTTACAGTAAAAGTTGCGCCCTGACCGACTTGGCTTTCCACTTCAATTTTGCCACGATGCTTTTCGACAATTTTGTATGCAATCGTAAGTCCCAGTCCCGTGCCTTTGCCAACCTCTTTTGTTGTAAAAAATGGCTCAAAGATTTTTTTGAGATGTTCGGGTTTGATACCAACACCGTTATCTGAGACCTTGACTTCAACCCAGTCTGGTGAGCTGGTTACAGAGATGACCACTTTTCCTTTGTCGTGCTCAATTGCTTGTGCTGCATTTACGAAGAGATTCAGAAAGACCTGATTGAGCTGCGCTGGATAGCACAGCACAGTGGGGTCGTCGGCGTAGGCTCTGACGACTTCAATGTTCTTTTCACGAAAGAGATGTTCGGTAATTCTAAGTGAAGAATCTAACAGCTCAGTAATTTTAGCAGATTTGCACGCTGCTTCATCGAGGCGAGAGAAGTTGCGCACGCTATTGACCAGCTCTTGGATGCGCATGATGCCATCGAGAGAATTTTTGCACAGTCGTACAGATTCGCGGTGCAAAGACAACGCTTTGGTCTGTTCTTCAATGGCATCAATCAGTTCAGCGACTTTCTCACTTGTGCCGTAGAAGAATTTCGTCTTTGAGCTGGTGTGTATGTGTCAATCAGCCGTTGCACTTCGCTTTGTGCTTCCATCAACAGTTGCAGATTGCCTTTTACAAGCCTAACGGCGTATTGATTTCATGCGCCACGCCCGCGACCATCTGACCCAACGAGCTCATTTTTTCCGATTGCATCAATTGTAATTCTGTCTGGCGCATTTCTTCCTTGAGTCTGACCATTTCAGTAATATCGCTTACAAATGTTACCTTCCTACGCTTTCCATCGGTTCCAATGATGCGTGCGGCATCGGCAAGGATGTAGATAGGTCGTCCGCTTTTGTGGCGTACTTCCCATTCACCGCGAATTTCCTTATAGCCATCAAGGTATTTTTTATGCAAGTCAATCCAGAAGTCTTTCTTTTCAGGCGGAACAACTATTGTAAAGGACTTACCAATTAACTCTTCAGGTGAGTAGCCATAGATTTCACAGTAGGCTTGGTTGGCATACTCGATGATGGTGTCTTCGTTTGTGATGACAATGCCAAGCGGGGTGGAGTCGATAATCGTGCGCAAGCGCTGCTCACTCTGACGCACCAGTTCATTGACTTCCTCACCATCGTCTTTATGCGCGGGCGCTTTTGCAAGGGCTTGCAATTCCTCTTTTAGAAGCTGGCGCATGAAACTCTGCAATCGTGCTTCGCTTTGCCGAATTTCTTCTGACAAGTTTTGTTCAGCGCCATTGCTTACCACTACAGCTGTTGCCGTTGGGAGCTTATGCTCGCGTACACCCTGGAGGTGCTTGGGGAGCATGTTGCTTGGCAACTCTTTAAGAAAGGCATGCAAGGTTAAGGAAAAGTCGTCCAGCACACGTTCTATGGACGGTGCGACTTCATTGCGCCCAAGCGTCTCTTCCATCAACGACTCCAGCATCTCAAGCTGCTCGAGCATCTCCCTCATCTTTTTGAGCGACTTGCGCAGCTTTTTATATCGTATCTCCATATCTAAGTGATGACAAGATTGAAACGATATGTTGGAAGTTCATGTGTGATACTTAGCAAAAATTGTGCCTTTGTAGAAAAGTAGCGATTGATTTCTTTCAATCACTTAGAATCGCTTAGATTTGGCTATCTTTGTGTGCTTACAACGCTTCTTAGGGTAAGAAAATTCTTCATTTTTCGGATGAATTTTTCACTGCAAAAGACGCTTGTAGATGTTGCGCATGAGATTGCGGCTTTAGGTTTTGTGGCTGGCTACGATGGCAACTTGAGTTTGCGTGCGCCAGAAGGCGTTTATATTACGGCGTCGCACACGCTCAAGCGCAAGGCATCGATTGATGATATTTCGCTCATGTCGTTAGATGGAAAGTGGCTTGAGGGACAGCGCCGTCCGTCGTCGGAGTCGAGCATGCATCTTTATATCTATCGGGAGCGCCCAGATGTGCATGCCATTCTGCATACGCATCCGGTGTATGCTACGGCGTTTGCCGCCGCGCGCCGCGCTTTAGACCTTGCCGTGTTTCCCGAAGTTATCTTGGATATTGGAGCTGTGCCGTTGGCACCATATGCTACGCCCAGTACGGATGAAGTGGCTGCATCACTTTCACCGTTTGTGAGACATGCCAATGCAATTTTGTTAGCCAATCACGGTGTGGTGGTCTTCGGTCAGGATATTTGGCAAGCGCTCTACCGCACCGAAAAACTCGAGCATGCGGCTAAAACTTTGCTGGCTGCCGAAGCACTCGGCGGTGCGCACGCCCTGACACTCACCCAACTTCAGAGACTTTTTGAGACGCATCCTGCATTTGTGCCACGCGGCAACTTTCGCACTGCCCCTGAACCTGAATATCATCAACCGACACCAACTTCCTTTGCATAAATGGCGCCATCATACATTGATTTGCGCAGCGACACTGTCACCAAACCCACACCCGAAATGCTCGAGGCAGTCAGCCACCTTGACCGCTCAAAACTTGGCGATGATGTCTTCGGCGAAGATGAACTTACAAAAGAATTTGAACAGGAGTCGCTGACTTGTTGGGAAAAGAGCTGGGCTATTTGTGCCAAGCGGCACGATGGCAAATCAATTGGCAATTAAAGTTAGCACACAAGAAGGCGATGAAGTAATTTGCGAAACTGGCGCACACATTGCCAACTATGAAACTGCTGCGCCGGCTATGCTTTCACGTGTTCAACTTAAAACGCTTGACGGCATAAACGGAGTGTTGAGCGCTGAACAAATTCAAGATGCCATTCGCCCCAGTGCCGATTGGTATCCGCGCACGTCGCTTGTTGCATTGGAAAACACGCACAATCGAGCAGGCGGGATTATCTATCCGATTCATGAAATTGAACGCATCGCCGAAGTGTGCCAATCAAGAGGATTGCGACTGCACTTGGACGGCGCACGGCTCTGGAATGCTTGCCTTGCAACTGGAATTGCACCAAAAGCGTATGCCAAGTATTTTGATACTGTTTCAGTTTGTTTTTCAAAAGGGCTGGGCGCGCCGATTGGGTCAATGCTTCTCGGCACAAAAGCCGATATTCAAAAGGCGCGTCGCTACCGCAAAATGTGGGGCGGTGGCATGCGACAAACCGGCGTGATTGCAACAATGGCGAAGTTTGCACTGGAAAAAAATTACGTGCATCTTGCGCCTTCCCATAAACACGCACTTGAATTAGCAAAAGCCTTTTGTGCAAATCCGAACTTTCGCGTTGACTTGAACCTTGTGAAAACGAACATCGTCTCGGTTGATGTCTCGCCGTCGGGGTGGAGCGAAATGGAAGTTGTCGCGTGGTTTAAGCAACACGGCGTTTTGATTTCAAGCATTAAGAAAAACTTTATTCGCCTTGTAACGCATTTCGGCGTTTCGGAAAAAGAAATTCAACTTACTTGTGAACTCATCAAACCGTTTAAGAGCCAATGACAATGACTCACGAAAAAATTTTAGAACTTATCGAGACCAACCCGCTCCTTTATCGCTTCGTTATAGCGGCAGTTCTCATCCTCATCTCGTTTCCGCTGGGGTGGCTTTTTAAGAAGATTGTGCATGCACTCCGCTCAAAAATTTTCTCACGAACCAACACGAATTTAGATGAACGCCTCGCAGAAGTCTTGGAGAAGCGTGCCAAGTCCATTGTGTTTGCCATTCTCTCGCTCTATGTGCTGTGGGAAGTGCAAATGGTGAGTACTGAAAAGAGTGTTGGGGTCGAGCGGTTCATCAAAATTATTGATGCGGTCATCTACATCTATGCGGCAGTGGTGGCGATAAGCGTTGCGATTGGATTTATTCGTGTAATCATTGAGCATTTGTTAGAAGAGGCGGCAAAATCTCAACGGCAGGATACCAAGCAGTTGATGACGGTCGCCCCGCTGGCTCGGAATTTGATTTCCGTATTAGTGATTTTGATTGCGGCGGCGATTGTGATGGAGCATTTCAACATCAATATCGGAAGTTTGTTAGTGAGTTTGGGCGTGGGCTCTTTGGCAGTGGCACTTGCGGCCCAGGATACATTAGCAAACATTATTGCAGGGGTAATTATTGCTTTCGACCAGCCTTTTCGTGTGGGCGACCGCATTCAGTTACCCAATGGCACACTTGCTGACGTTCAAGCCATTGGACTACGCTCTACACGCATTCTGGACTTTGACAACAACTACCACATTGTGCCAAACTCCGAGCTGGTCAAAAGCACGGTGATTAACTTTGCCTATCCGACGCACAAGACGCGTGTGCTCGTGCCTTTTACTTTGCCGTTCGGCACGGACATCCAAAAAGTTCGTGAAATTGCTATGCAAGTCATGAAGTCGCACCGCTTTGTCGTCAGTGACCCCGAACCAGCGCTTCAAGCTATGCGCATCACCGAACTGGGAATTGAAGTGCGATTAGCGTGTTTCGTTGAGGATTACGTCCAACGCTTCGACACCGAAATTGAATTGCGAGAAGAATTGCATCGCGCCTTGACCAGCGAAGGCGTTAAGTTAGCAGTGCCGCATCGTGTTGTGAGAATGGAAAACTCTGACCTGCCACTTGCAAGCGAAACGCCAAACAACGGCACGAATCAGTCATAAATCATGAAAAAACATATTGGGATTGTCTCGCTTGGCAATATCTCGGAAGATACAGGTGGGCGGAATTACTTAATCAACTTCATAAAAGCAATCACGCACAGTGAATCTCAGCATGCCTTCACTGTTTTTTTGAGTCCCAACCAAAAACATCTCATTGAGCCTTTTTTATCTGAAAGAATTGGCATTGTTGAAGTCCCATTAGGCGATAAAAGTTCGGTGGCGAAAGTCATCAGCGAGCAAGTGATTGCGCCCGCGTATTTAGCAAAAGAGAAACTTGATGTAGCCTATTTTCCAGGAAATTTTCTTTCTTTGGCTTCGAGTGTGCCGTCAGTAGTGGCGATTCGCAGTATGCTTTATTACCACTATCCATATGCGATTGATAAAACACGCCTGTGGGTGCGCAAAACGCTCACGCCGCTTTCGGCTCGAAAAGCGCGCGCAATCATTACGCCATCGGAAGACATCAAGCGCGATGTCGTAAACTTTCTCGGCATTGATGAGAAGAAAATTCATGTGATTCATCACGGCGTTGATGTGGAGACCTTTCAAAAAAATTATGTAGCATCGGAACGTGAAGCACTCTTTAAAAAGTTTGGCGTGCATTTACCTTTCATCATGTATGCTTCAGCACTGTGGGAGTATAAAAATCAGGACAAACTCATGTTAGCCTTCGAAAAACTATGGCGTGAGAAAGGAATGGAAATGCAGTTGGTGATTATAGGCAAGGGAATCGGTTCCAGTGAAGCCTATCAAAAACGATTGCGTGATATTGTAAGAGACCATCATCTTGAACGCGCGTGATTTTCACGGGGCAACTGTCGCATGCAGAGTTAAAGTACTTTTACAAGTATGCTGAAGTGTTTGCATACCCCAGCGGCTATGAAAGTTTCGGCAATCCGTTGTTTGAAGCATGGGCGGCAGGTGTGCCAGTCGTGTGCGCCAATGTTCACTCCTTCCCTGAAATGACGCAAAATGGAAAGTGCGCGGTCATGGTCAATCCAAGAAATGTTGATGAACTTGCTGGCGCGCTCTATCGCGTCATTACGGATTCCGACCTAAAAAAACACCTTATCGAAGCGGGCAAAG
>PHFL01000001.1:24307-26748 GCA_002794105.1 Candidatus Thermochlorobacter aerophilus
TTATCGAAGCGGGCAAAGCACGTGTAGCATCTTTTTCTTGGGAAAAGTGTGTGCGCGAAACCTTGACTGTTTTATCTAACGCATAGACCCAAATATCAAACACAGCCCGAAAGTTGGCATAGGATTTGACAAACTTGTATTGATTTGTAAAAAAGCGTAAAGAGAACCAAGCAAGAAACGAAGAAAAAACTCCTTTTTATGTGCGGAATTGCCGCAATTTATAGCCAGCAGAGCCATTCGCATGGCGAAATGGTATTGCCAATTCGCCGAATGACAGAAGCCATGAAAAGCCGTGGACCTGATGCCGATGGTCATTTCATTGATGAACACATCGCGCTTGGGCATCGGCGTCTTGCAATTTTGGAAATTTCAGAGCTCGGCTCTCAACCCATGTTCTCCCGAACCTCGTCCAGTCATCAACGCTATGTGATTACCTTCAACGGTGAAATTTACAACTACCTTGAACTCAACGAGATGCTTGCCAAGCGGGGTGTGTGTGTTCAATCGCATAGCGATACCGAAACGATTTTGGCAATGTATGAAGCCTTTGGCGAAGACTGCCTGCAATACTTGCGCGGCATGTTTGCCTTCGTGTTGTGGGATAGAGTCATGAAAAAACTTTTCGCTGCTCGCGACCGCTTCGGACAAAAGCCCTTGCTCTACGCCAGACAAAATCATCAATGGATTTTCGCTTCTGAACTCAAAGCCATATTAGCCTCTGGACTCGTAGAGCGAAAACTCAATCTGACCGCCATTCACGACTTTTTTGAGACCGGCTCTGTGATTCAACCGCGCACCATGATTGAAAATGTTTATGCACTCATGCCCGCTCACGCCCTCGTGATTCAAAACGGTCAAGAAAAAATGTGGCGATATTGGAAGCCGAATTTTTACACAGGTAATACTCCCTCCATTGCATACAACGATGCCAAAGTGGAGCTGCGGCGGCTCTTCACCGAAACAGTTCAAAAACACCTTATCAGCGATGTGCCACTGGGCGTGTTCCTTTCAGGCGGAATTGATTCCTCGCTTATCGTTGCCATCATGCGCTCACTGGGGCAAGAAACAAAGACATTCTCAATCGGATTTGATGTTGGCGGGAGCGCATACAACGAAGTGCAGTTCGCGAAAAAAGTGGCTGAACGCTACGGCACCATTCACACCGAAATCATTTTATCGGAACAGGAAATCTCCAACGACCTTGAACGGATTGTTGAAGGAATTGACCAGCCTTCTTACGACGGCATGAACTCATACTTCGTTTCCAAAGTCGCAAGGCAACATATCACGGTTGCGCTATCAGGGCTTGGGTCAGATGAACTGTTCGGCGGATACACGCTCTTCAAATTTGCTCAACGCTTAATGGCATTCCGTCAACTGATGGCACTTGTTCCAAACGCTGTTCAGCACCTTTCATGTCGGCTGAATGAAGTCGTGCCGCTCAACCTTCAAGAGCGTTGGGTGTGGCGCGCAATTATTGGCATTCTTGGTGCATATCGCACACCGATGCAGATTTACAACATTCGCACCATCACCCCAAAACCACTGAGGGAAAAACTCATCTTGCACAAAGCAAAAGCCGAACCAACACTCAGAGAAATGCAAGAGACAGCCTTGCGCAACTGCCACCCTGACCTGCACAAGAACCTCATTCAAGCCATCTCATTTCTTGAACTGAACTTCTACATGCTAAACACCCTGCTTCGCGATACTGACGCAATGAGCATGGCAAATTCGCTCGAAGTGCGCGTGCCATTTCTCGACCACGTCTTTGCCGATCCATGACTTCACTGCCGGCCTCTTACAAAATCGATAACGCCACGAAAAACATCGGCAAGAAAATTTTAGTCGATGCGTTCAGCGATTTACTGCCAGATGAAATTGTCTATCGCAAGAAGATGGGATTTGTGTTTCCACTCGCAGACTTTATGCGGCGCGGGCGGTTTCGGCAAGTCATTGAAGACACGCTCTCCGAAACATCTCTTCGCGAAAAAGGACTGTTGAACCCAAAAGTTGTGCAGGATTTGAAAAAAGATTTTTTTGAAAGCAATGACATCTCCACACAAAATTATCGCACGCACTTGCGCGTGTGGATGGCAACCCTACTTGAACTCTGGCTTCGCCGATACGGCATTTCATAGCGGACGCGCCAATACAACTGTTTTCTTCAAGGTTTCAATCACGGCTCGATTGGCATCGAGCGATTCAAGCAAGATGACGTAAATGCCAATCCGAAGTTTCTCTCGATTCTCGCCGAAGCCGTCCCAAACCACTTCACCTGAACTGCCCGAAGGCTCACTATTGACCAGCGTTCTTACCAATTTGCCTTTCACATCAAAAATGCGGATTCGGATTCGATTCACGTTGCCTTTGAGCGAATAGGCAATCACGCAGTTGTCTTCGCGTCCATCGCCATCGGGCGAAAAGGGATTCGGGCGAAC
>PHFL01000001.1:26768-34119 GCA_002794105.1 Candidatus Thermochlorobacter aerophilus
TTATCCGCGTTACGATTGAGTATTTGCTTGAGTCGGCGGCTCAATCGCATCATCAAGATACTAAGCAATTGATGACCGTGGCCCCGCTGGCTCAGAATTTGATTTCGCTTCTAGTGATTTTGATTGCGGCGGCAATTGTGATGGATCACTTCTACATCAATGTCGGTAGCTTGTTAGTGAGTTTAGGCGTGGGTTCGCTTGCGGTGGCGCTTGCGGCGCAGGATACATTTGCAAACATTATCGCCGGTGTAATTATTGCTTTCGACCAGCCTTTTCGTGTGGGCGACCGCATTCAGTTACCCAATGGCACACTTGCTGACGTTCAAGCCATTGGACTACGCTCTACACGCATTCTGGACTTTGACAACAACTACCACATTGTGCCAAACTCCGAGCTGGTCAAAAGCACGATCATCAACTTTGCCTATCCGACGCACAAGACGCGTGTGCTCGTGCCTTTTACTTTGCCGTTCGGCACGGACATCCAAAAAGTTCGTGAAATTGCTATGCAAGTCATGAAGTCGCACCGCTTTGTCGTCAGTGACCCCGAACCAGCGCTTCAAGCTATGCGCATCACCGAACTGGGAATTGAAGTGCGATTAGCGTGTTTCGTTGAGGATTACGTCCAACGCTTCGACACCGAAATTGAATTGCGAGAAGAATTGCATCGCGCTTTGACCAATGAAGGCATTAAGTTCGCAGTGCCGCATCGCATTGTGCAATTGCAAGATGGACTTTCTTCCAAGCCAGTTGCTTTTGCAGATGACGCTCGCATGGATGAAAAGTCATAACCAATTGCTACGGTCAGCATGGCTCACTCTGCTCCGAAGCTGAAGCTGCTCTTTTTTGTCCAGTTACCGCCCCCGTATCATGGGTTTACTGTCATGAATCGGGTTGCGGTGGAATCAGAGTTTATGTCGGCGTTCGATGTCAGGCTTCAAGTCATCAACTTTGCCGCAAGCGTTGATGAATTAGGCGGTAAGTTTAGCTTTAGGAAAATTTTTCTGCTCGTCAAATATCTCTTCCAGATTTTCGGCAAATGCCTCACACAGCGTTACGATTACGCAATTTATCCGATTTGCTTTTCTGCTATTCCATTTCTGCGCGATGTGATTCTTCTCTCGGTTGTCAGGCTTTTCGGCATCAAAATCATTTACTATGCACATGGCAATCACTTGCCAGAGTTCTATAGTCGCTCGCCGAAGTGGTTGCAGTGCCTTATCGATAATTTCGTGCGTGCCGCCACGGCAGCAATTGTTGTCGGCGAAAACTTAAAGTTTAATTTTACGCCCTTTCTTCCTTGCGAACGCATCTTCAGCGTGCATAACGGGATTGAGACCTTCAAATCTTCGCCGCCCTTGAAGAAAACAAAATCGCACATTCAGGTGCTGTATCTTTCCAATCTTACTCGCACAAAAGGTTTCTTTGTGCTTTTGGAAGCTATTCCGAAGGTTATTGCTCACATCAAAGACATTCAGTTTGTTTTTGCAGGTGCATGGGAAGATTTACGCGATAAAGCTGATGCAGAAAACTTCGTGCGTGAAAAACAGTTGCAAGATTTCGTGGTGTGGAAAGGTCCTGTTGTGGGTGAAGCCAAGGAGCAATTGTTTTATGAGTCCGACATTTTTGTCTTCCCCACGTTTTACCCGATTGAGACATTTGGCATTGTGAATTTGGAGGCAATGCAAGCAGGACTGCCTATTATCACCACGGGGCGTGCCGCTATTCCTGAAGTGGTTGAAGATGGCGTGAATGGATTTATTGTGCCTGAACAAGACCCTCTTGCCGTTGCTGAAAAAATTCTGCTACTTGCTCAAGATGAACACTTGCGCCAGAGAATGCGGGAAAATAACCTCAAGAAGTTTCATCAGTTCTACACAAAAGAAAAATATGCCGAGCGCCTGATTCGCACCATTGAGCAAATTCATGCCTTGCATGTACAGGCTCATGCATAAAGCTCTTCTGTGCGTTTTTGCTTTCGCTACCCAACAAAAAACGATACCTGTGCAACTTGCGTTGTGATTTGGCGAAAAACCTTTGCACTGCAAACTTTCAATTCACATGAATTCCAGCACTATTAATACAGAGACACCTAACAACTCACCTGATGCACCATCAGAATCCCTTGTTTCATCGCAAGACTATGCTTCAGCCGCCTTGCAAGATGAGCGCTATCTTGCGCCGCTGGAAAAGTTCTATCGCCGATTTTCTTCGCCTATCAAAGAGTTTGTTCAAAAGCAAACTTTTGGTAGTGCCATACTGCTCTGTTCGGTCATCACGGCGATGATACTAGCTAATTCTGAATTTTCAGATGTATATGCTCGTCTTTTGCATTTACCTATCGGCATCAAAATTTCCTCATCTGTGCTGGAAACTTCTCTGCATCACTTCATCAACGATGGGTTGATGACCCTGTTTTTTCTCCTTGTTGGGTTAGAAATCAAGCGAGAGATTTTGGTTGGTGAACTTTCGTCGCTGCGTAAAGCCGCTCTGCCCATTTTAGCAGCTCTTGGCGGGATGATTGCGCCTGCACTCATTTACTTTGCTCTGAACCCCAGTGGCGATGCGGCTCGCGGCTGGGGAATTCCTATGGCGACCGATATTGCCTTTGCCGTCGCCGTGCTATTTCTCTTGGGCAAGCGTGTGCCAAGTTCGGTTATGACCTTTCTCTTAGCGCTTGCGATTGTCGACGACTTGGGCGCAGTTGCCGTTATCGGCATTTTTTACACCGAGCAAATTTCTTTCACTTACCTTTTTTCAGGCTTGGGCATTTTGGGCTTGATGTGGCTCATGAACTTGCTGGGCATACGGCGCCTGTGGGTTTATGGGGTTTTCGGCGTAATGGTGTGGCTTTGCTTTTTAGGCTCTGGGGTGCATGCAACGGTGGCGGGCGTGCTGGTGGCATTTGTTGTGCCTGCTCGTCCAAAGTGCAACCCGATGAAGTTTATTCAAGACCTCCGCTTTCTGCTTGAAGAACTTGCGTCGTTGCGCAACGAAGATAAGCTCATTCTTGCCAGCAAAGAGCAAACTCAGATTGTCGAGCAAATTGATAAATCAGCAAGTGCGGTCTCCAGCCCGCTGACGCGTTTAGAACACAGCGTGCAAGCCCCAGTTAATTTTCTCGTCATTCCCATTTTTGCTGTGACCAACGCTGGCGTCATGATTGCGCTTGACCATCTGTCTGAATCGCTGACAAATCCGATTACATTAGGCGTTCTGCTTGGCTTGTGCGTTGGCAAACCGGTCGGCATTTTCAGTTTTACTTGGCTGGCTCTCAAACTGCGCCTCGGTGACCTGCCTGATGGCGCGGACTTCAGACATATCTTAGGCGTGGGTATGTTGGCTGGGATTGGATTTACCATGTCAATTTTTATTGCAGAACTCGCCTTTGCTGGACAAGAGGCTGCAATTGCCTCGGTGAAAATGGGGATTCTTTTTGCCTCTGTGCTTTCAGGCTTGGTGGGCGCGCTGACGCTCTTTCTCGTCTCGCAGCGCTCTTCTGCACGCCTTCATGCAACTGCTGATGCAACCTGATACGCTGCGCCTTTTTGTATGCTTCGTTTCATGACCGTTCAGTAATTTGCAACTCGCAACGCTTACTCACGCTCCTGTTTGGCGCTCTTCAGGTATCGCACTCCCGATGCTGACCAATTTCTGCAGTGCCAAGGGCTTATAATTCCACCCGAGAAAATTACTTTCGGTCACCTACAAACGAGTTCTCATTTTCCTATGTGCCCTTTTGAGAAGCTATGCTCGTAGTAGGCTTGCTCATTTATTTTCGCAGTGTGCACAAGGTTTTGTTTTAACCGATACGGAGAGGCATATATGCAGACTTTTTCAGCACATATTGTTATCGTTGGTGGCGGTGCAGCTGGCATGTGTGCCGCTCTCGGTGCTCGTCAGCATTTACGCCAATGCGGAATTGGTGACGAGCATGTGCAAATCGTCATTTTAGAACGCAATGCGCGACTGGGTATCAAAATTCGCATTTCAGGTGGCGGCAAGTGCAATATCTCTCACGATGGCGATATGATGAGTGTGTTAGAAAAAGGATTTCTGCGTCCGCAAGAGCGACGATTTCTCAAGCCATCTTTTTTCGCACTCACCAATCGCCAAGTGGTTGAATGGCTACATCAGCATGGGGTTGCCACCTACACTCGCCCCAACGGACGAATTTTTCCACTTTCTGGCAAAGCTACAGATGTGCTTTCTGTCTTCGAGAGCATGCTTCGTGAGCACCGCATCACGGTTTTTACCAATGCTCTGGTGCGAGATGTTGAGCGGCAAGAATCCCACTTCCTAGTGCATCTGGACGATACTGTTTTTCAAGCGCAGGCGGTCATTATCGCCACAGGCGGGGTATCTTACTCTAAAACAGGGACTACTGGCGATGGACTGCGCTTTGCTGCAAAGTTGGGGCATCGCATTGTTAAGCCACGTGCAGCCTTAGCGCCAATCTACCTTACACCCTCTCCACCAGCGGAACTTGTTGGTATTTCGTTGCGTGCCGTCAAGCTGATTGCCAAAAGTGCTTCTCACACTGCCACGCGTGTAGATGATGTCTTGATTACTCATTTAGGAATTTCCGGTCCTGCCACGCTTTCTCTTTCACGAGAGGTTGCTGAGGCGTTGGAAAACTCTCCAGTTGAGATGTTTATTGATTTTTTCCCTGCGCTTTCTCCTGATGACTTAGAGCTTTTGCTATGCCGCATGCAACATGAACGCGCCACACAATTTCTACGCACATTTCTTGAGGAAAAACTGCCTAATGCATTTGTGCCATTCCTTCTTGATGCAGCTGGTGTGGAGTATGAGCAGAAGTGGAGCCATCTTAAAAAGGAGCATCGCCGCAAGTTATTACAAGTTTTGAAAGCCTACTTGTTAGGTGTTGTAAAAGAGGTGCCTTTGGAGCGTGGAGAGGTCTCAGCAGGTGGCGTCGCTCTAAGCGACATTAATCCTAAGACTATGGAATCGCGCCTTGTGCCAAACTTTTACGTTGCAGGTGAAGCATTGGACATTGCTGGTGAAGTCGGTGGGTTTAATTTGCAAGGGGCTTACTCGACTGGCTGGTTGGCTGGAGTCAGTGCAGCACAAAAAATTCAATCAGGCTTGCATGAGACGCTAATCCAGAACTTTCGGACCAATGTAGAATGAGACACCAACCTTAAAGCTCTGCACGCTCAATGGGGCTTCACTTGCAAGTGGAAAGTGCATCTGATTGCGCCGAAGTGCATACAGCGTAAAGTTGATAGCATTTTTGATGAAGAAGTGTGCCCATGGAAGCAACATCGGGAACTTGCCAAAGACGGCATCAATCATGTAGCCAGCGACAATCTGCAAGCCCCACTGCAGAAAATGGCTACCCATGAATTGCAGCGGCACAAATCGTGGGAACACAATCATCCAATCGTAGTTCAGATTTACAGCGAGAGCCGATGCAATTTGAAAATCCACACCAGCGGCAGTAAGCGTGCCAAAGTGTAGCCCGTTGTTGAGGCGTTCTGCTTGACTTGCACTGTCGCGGTCTTGCGGCAATCGCGCAAACGACGGTCGAGCCAGTAGCATGGCACTATTGATAGTAGGCGTAATCGCCGCCTGCTCCAAGCGATACCCAATTCCATCGCGGATGCCGATACCCATTCGTAGTAGGTTCATCGTTACTGTTCTTACCCTCGTCTCTGATTCGACTGGGGCGTTCAGCATAGTGTAGTACCCGACAAATGCATGCGGATGCGCATAATCCACGATTTGATTGCTATGCTCCGAAAAGAGATAGCGCTTTATGCCAAACATGCCTTCTATGTGCAGTGTTACGGTAATAGGGTAGTCAAAGCCGGGCAAGGTTGTGCTGGCAAATCCGTAGCTCGTCTCTAGCGTCAGTTGGCGCAGCGGAGTATCAATGAGCGAGTAGGGCTGTGCTTTGCCGCTGTGTGAGCAGAGCACCATTACACAGAGCAGTGCGCTGCATATTGACCGAGTAAGGGTCGCAGCAGCAGAGGTGGAGTGAACACCGTGTTTCAAGTGTGCAAAGTGTTAGTCAGAGGTACTCAAACTTTTTGCCGAACTTTTTGCACAGCAGATGTGCGCAAGATACACCTGAATAGGTTACTGCAATGACACCTTGACCAGGGAAACAGCTATCGCCAACAACGTAAAGGTTTTTGATTGGCGTAGAATTTTGTGGCTTCTGTAGCACGATTTGTCCTTTCTTGAGAAGTGGTCCATATGAGCCCAAGTGTCGTTTGAGGTAGCGCTTGTGTGTCAGCGGTGTCGCAACGTATTGTAGCTCAATTGCTGATGAGAGTTTTGGTAAAATGCGCTCAATGCGCTTGATAAGATTTTCGGCTTGGCGCGCCTTCTCGGCTTCATATACTTCATCTTTTGGGTAGCGCTTCCGCCACTGCGAAACTTCACTGGTTGTGAAGGCATGCACAATATGCTTGCCTTCAGGCGCGCAGGTTCTATCCAAGAGCGAGGGCGCTGAGAGACGAATTGTGCCACCAATGTCTCGATAGGTTCGCCAATCTTCAACAATGATATGATGAACGTGAAATCCTTCAGGGAAAATGCGAGCATCGACGCCTAAATGCAGCTGGAACCAGCTCGGGGAAATTTCAAACTTGGACTCATCAACCTTGTAGCGCTCGTCTTTGACCAAATTGCCGAAAGTATCCCAAATTGTAGCATTGCTTACGACGGCATCGGCATAGTGAATTTCTCCATTTTGTAGTCTTACACCAATTGCTTTCCCATTCTTGACAAGAATTTCTTCAACTGGCGTAGCAAAACGCACTTTCCCGCCAAATTTTCGGATGCCTTCAACCAAGGCTTTTGCAATTGCGCCTGAACTACCGACTGGATAATTGATTCCGCCATGATGCCGGTCTGCTAAACATATTCCTGCATTGACAAAGGGTGTGGCACTGGCATCTTGCAGTGCCCATGATTCACACTCAATGTCAATGAAGCGCAGCAGTTCCTCATTTTTAATGAACCGTCTGGCAACACTGCCCATGGAGAGCAAGGTGTAGTAAGCCAATTGGATAACTTTTTTGGGGTATCGGACTGCCAAGCGTAGTACATGCCCTGCATCTTCCAATGACCCAGCTGGGAATGTGCTAATAATTCTGAAGACTTTTTCGAGCTCATCGTAGAAGGCGCGAATTCCTTTAGCTTCATCGGGGAAGCGTGCAATCAGCTCGGCAAGAAATCTTTCGCGGTCGTAGTGTGTAGCAACTTCAAAGCCGTTTGGTAGGTGGTAGCAGATTTGCACTGGGTCATGAATGGTTTTAACTGTCACGCCCAGTCGGTTAAAGATGCGCGTGTGCAGATTCAATGAACCGCTTGCTCA
>PHFL01000001.1:34139-40501 GCA_002794105.1 Candidatus Thermochlorobacter aerophilus
CAGTTTTTTGATTGTAGCAAAGTCCTCGAAAGAAAAACGGACGCCACTTGCCTGCGTCCGTTTCCTTACATCCTTTACTTTCTACCCATCTCAATTGCTACGAAGGCTGTTGATTTGTCGCGGCGACGAATTCGCAGCAAAATGGCTTCACCTTCCTTGACTTGAGCAATTGCTTCTTTGAACTCTTTAACCGAGTTTATTTTCTGCTTATTGACTTCCAAAATCACATCATCCTTGGTAATGCCGCGTTCGCTGGCTTGCCCAAAAGGCTCTACAGAGCTGACGCGCACTCCGTAATCTACTTCGTAGCGCTTTTTGTCTGCTTCAGTCAAATCCTTGACTTCTAAGCCCAGCTGCTTAGCCGGCTCAGGCTCTGGTTCTCGGCTCACTAACTCAGACTTTTCATCGCGTGCTTTCAGCGTCACTGGAATGTCTTTTTCTTTGCCATCTCGCCAGACCCTAACAACTACTCGGTCGCCAGGGTGCTTGCGTGCTACATAGGCTTGCAGGTCGTTTGTCTCCTTGACAGGTCGACCATCAATAGCAATAATGACATCACCTTCCTGAATACCGGCTTCCTTTGCCGCTCCATCAGGCACCAATGCTTGTACCCATGCTCCTTCTGGCTTCGGCAGCTTCAAAGCTTTGGCGGTCGTTGCATCAATGCTTTGGATTTGCACACCAATGTAGCCACGCAGTACTTTTCCATACTTAATCAGGTCTTCAGCAACGGACTTAGCAAGATTAATTGGCACAGCAAACCCATAACCTTGATAACCACCGTTGCGAGTAGCAATAGCTGTATTGATGCCAATCAATTTGCCCTCGATATTGACCAGCGCGCCGCCAGAATTGCCCGGATTGATAGCCGCATCAGTTTGGATAAAGTTCTCTACGCTGTAGCTACCTTCAATGACGCGCAAGTTGCCGCGCCCTGTGGCACTTACAATCCCTGCTGTAACCGTTGAAGTGAGCTGGAAGGGGTTGCCAACAGCAATCACCCACTCGCCAATTTGCACCTCGTCAGAATCGCCAAGTGGTATCATTGGTAAATCTTTGGCATCAATTTTTACCACAGCAATATCTGTCAAAGGGTCGCTTCCGACCAGTTTGGCTCGAAACTCACGCTTGTCATCGAGCACAACTTTGATGCTCCCATTGTTGGTTGCTGGATTAATGACATGGTGGTTGGTTACAATGTAGCCATCCGCGGTAATGATAACGCCCGACCCTGACCCACGCATGGGGATGCTGCCGCGCGGTTGCCGGAAAAAGAAGTGGAACATATCGTCGGGCAAGTCACCTTCGCCTTCCGATTTATCGCCTAACGGTCGTGCTGGCGCTTCGACATAAATGCTGACAACTGCTGGTTTCGCAACGCTTGCCGCATCAATAAACGCCTGATTGACAGCCTTCATGGCTTGCATGGACTCCTTCGGCGTGTAAGTTGGATTGCCCAGCGCTACGGTTCGAGTCTGCTGCGCCTCCACCTTGGTGGTTACTTGCAGCCCCGTCACAGTAATCACTCCAATGAGAATACCAATGAAGATGAGCCCAATTGCCGTTAGCAAAGTATTCCTGTTCATAGAAAGGTCTCCCTTATTGGTGAATTTGGTACAATCTGGTTACAAACTCGGTTGCCTCTACGAGAGAAAGATTTCGAAGTTTTATTATTTAACGCAGAAGTTCATTAAAAATTTCCCTACTGCGAAGTGGCGGCAAGTGCTCAATGTGGTAAGACAGATATGCATCCAACATTTGCGCCACTTCGTCGTAGAGCGAGGCTTGAAGATACAGATTTTCTACCGAATTGAGTGGCGTCTGGCTCAAAAATTGAATCCAGCGGAAGGCTTGTGCCGATATAGGTTTGCCACTCAGACCCATGCGCTCGGCTTCTTTGCAGAGAGCCACTCCCCCGCGCTCTGGTAGCAGCACTAGGTCTTTGCTGCGCAAGTTATCCCACTCCGCCGCAATATTTTTTCCTGAAACTACACACTCTTCAAAACTTGGCTTAAAGCCCAGCAGCGCAACAAAATGCGTCTGAAAGAAAAAAAAGATGTTACGCAGATTTTTCCTTGCCACATCAATCTGGCGCAAGCTCTCTAACAGCAAATGAAAGATTTTGGGGTTTGCTTCCTCCTCTTCTGTGGCTAAGCGCGTCAGCTCGAGAATTTGTAGCATTACGCCCAGTCGCTCCAACGATGATGTAATGTTCAAAAACGGCGTCTTCAGACTTGCTTCAGAGATATTCTGAACCTCTCGCGTTGATTTTTTGTAGAGCACAATTGAAATATGCGAACCCAGCTCAAGAGCCGATGCATATTTACTTTTCATGCTTCGGCAGCCCTTGGCTATTGCTGACAACTTCCCGAACTCTTTGGTGTAAAGCGTTAGGATTTTTGACTCGTCTCGGTAGTCAATTGAGCGCAGTACAATAGCTTCGCACTTTTTTATCATCGGCGCAAGACAAATCGTTTGGTCACTTTTAGTTGTCGGATTTTGAGCACCATTGCCCAAAAGTAGCAAAAATAAGTTTTGTCTTACTTGCATAGGTCAGTTATCTGCTACGCTATCTTGCATAACGAGCCACTTTGAATGTTGCGTCTTTGCCTTTACCTCCCTTGAACATCTACTGCTGCCTGACAATACAGAATTTTTACCCAATATACCGAGTTGGTGCAGCCAAAGTTCAAACACTTCTTTGACAATCTCATAGGTCAACCCCATGTCTTCTCGCCCGTCGCAGGGATACCCACTCAAAGTTTTCCAACGCAATTCTTGAATGAATCAGGTTATGTATTGGTCTCAGATGTGTTGTTCAGAAGTGTCATAGACTGTATGTTACGGGCATTTTCAAACGGGGCATAACTCAAGATGAAAAAAGATGTTATCATCGTCTCCACCTTAGCTGGTGGCGGACACAAAAGTGCCATGTATTCACTTGGCGAATCACTGCAGCGTTTTACGCCCGAGCTCCGAGTCGGCTATTTTGAAAGCCGTGTAGAAGCTATTGCGCGAGCGCACTGCATCGTCTACTCCAAATGTCAACGGCTCTATGATAGTTTCTACAACCTTATGGAATATGATGCTGTGCGTGGCACATATTTCTGTTCTACACGC
Source organism: Candidatus Thermochlorobacter aerophilus (assembly GCA_002794105.1). Classification (GTDB taxonomy): domain Bacteria; phylum Bacteroidota; class Chlorobiia; order Chlorobiales; family Thermochlorobacteraceae; genus Thermochlorobacter; species Thermochlorobacter aerophilus. Next base: position 37,260 of record PHFL01000001.1, read on the forward strand.
CACATGATTGATAAGCTAAAAGCCGAACTGACTCTCTTCATAGCCGAGCAAATGGCACCAGTTGTGGTCAGCACGCACTTTATGCAGACCTATGCTCTTCTTCAGCTCAAAGTGCAGTATGGCACCGATGTGAAAATCGTAGCCTATGTGCCCGACTTTGATGAATCGCTTGTTCATGTACCGGTATACCGTGGGCTTTTGCCTGATGCTGTCATTGCACAAAGTCCAAGCTACCTTGTCAAGCTGCAACGCAAATACGCATACTTGCCACAACAGACGGTGCAAGCTGGCTATATGCCCCGCCCATCGTTTAGTGCGGTACGCCAGTTGTCTGCTCAAGCAGCACGCGCCGCCCTTCGTGAGCAGCAGTTGCCTTCTATTTCACATCTCTCACTGCACCGATTTACAGTCGTGGCTACTGGTGGCACTTATTGGGTAGAACATCTCTATCCTGCCTTTAAGCAACTGGCAGAGCAGAACGCTTTCGATTGGGAACATAGTCAGATTTTGATTGTGTGCGGCAATAATCGGCGTGCATTTGAGAAGTTTTCTCATCTTGCGGCTCGCACCAGTCGCAACATTTTTGCGTTGCCATTTCTCAATCCTGAGCAAATGGCATTGGTCTTTCGCAGTGCCGATACAACGGTGCTTTCAGGGATTGCACCTGCCACGCTTTACGAGCTACTTGAAACCGATGCTGGACCGATTTTTATTCACCGTATCAATCCCGGACCGGAGAAGTTTAACCTTCGTGTGGTTCAAGCGGCGGCGTTAGCAGATTATCGCCCGAAGCGCGCTGAGCTCTTGTCGACCCTTGAATTTTTGAGCCGCCATCCCAAAGCGGCACAAGCGGCGAAAGCCGATTTCTGTCAGCGTGCCCAGCGTGAGCGTGTAGCAGCACAAGCACGCGCCAAAGCTGTGGCTGAATTTTTGGAGAAGATGCTCGTAGCACGCTGTGCCTCATAGTGCTTGCTTCTGCAACTTTTACCTATCTTTGTGCATCACTCTGATACCAAATGCACAGACTTCTTAACGCCTCATCTGCTTGGCTTCTTGTCGGGTTGGCGCTTCATGTGCAGAGCTGCTCACTTTTGCGCACAGTCAATGAAGCCAAAACTTTTGCCCGATGTCGGTTTCGCTTGGAATCTGTTTCTTCTATACGGCTTGCTGGAATTGATGTGCAACATGTCGCCTCTCGCAATCAGCTCAATCTTGCTGATGCCGCACGGTTAAGCCTTGCACTTGCTAACCGTTCTCTACCTCTCACATTTCGGCTTCACCTTGAGGTACAAAATCCGAATGCGAGTCAGGCGGCTATATCGCAGATGTCTTGGACGCTGTTCATTGACCAGCTTGAGATGCTCTCTGGTGAACTTCGTGAGCGTGTTGAAATTGCGCCCAATAGTTCTTCCATTATTCCGCTGGATATTTCAATGGATTTGTTTCAAGTGCTTTCAGGGCAGTCGGTTGAAACAATTGCAAATTTTGCGTTCAACCTTGCAGGCGAGGGTAGCAAACCTACCAGAATGATGTTGCGTATCAAGCCAGTCTTTCAGATTTTGGGCTCAGAGTTTTCTTATCCAATTGATGTTGGTCTAACTCTTTCTGATGGCAATATAATGCCTCGCTAACAATCATTTCGCTGTGTTCAATGAACACTGTTGTCATTTTGGATTTTGGCTCTCAATACACGCAACTGATTGCGCGACGTGTGCGTGAGCTTGGCGTTTATTCTGAAATTCTGCCCTACAACGCTCCGCTTGAAAAAATTCTTGCGCTCCAGCCGAAGGCTTTGATTTTTTCGGGTGGTCCAGCCAGTGTCTATGCTAAGTCTGCACCGATGCCAGATGCACGGCTCTACACGCTGAATCTGCCCATACTTGGCATTTGCTATGGCTTGCAGGTGATTGCAAAGCACTTTGGCGGCAAAGTCGAGTTAGCCAAAGCCCGTGAGTATGGACGCGCAAATTTGATTATTAAGCAAAATGGCAAAGCAAATTTGCTCTTCAAGCACGTGCCCAATTCCACAGTATGGATGAGCCACGCCGATAAAGTTACCGTGCTCCCTGCTGGCTTTGAAGTCATTGCCGAGAGCGATAATTCTGAGCTTTGTGCAGTGGCGTATTGCAACGATGGCAAGCAAATTTTCGGCTTGCAATTTCATCCTGAAGTGCATCATACCGTGTATGGCAAACAGATTCTTGCCAATTTTTTATTTGAAATTGCACATCTCTCTCCTGATTGGTCACCCCAGAATTTCATTGAGTCGCAGATTGAAAAAATTCGTCAGACTGTTGGCAAGGAGCGAGTAATTTGTGCACTCTCTGGCGGTGTAGATTCTACGGTAGCGGCAACGCTGGTCAGCCGTGCCATCGGCAAGCGTCTGAAGTGTGTGTTTGTCGACAATGGTCTCTTGCGCAAAAATGAAGCTAAAGAAGTTAAGGCAGCTCTGAGCAGTTTGGGCTTAAACCTGAAAGTTGTTCATGCCGCACATCTTTTTCTTTCTCGGCTCGAGCGTGTCATAGATCCTGAAAAAAAGCGCAAGATTATTGGCAAAACATTTATTGAGGTCTTCGAAGCTAATATCTCTCGTGAAAAGTTCTTGGTTCAGGGTACGCTCTATCCAGATGTCATTGAAAGTGTTAATGTCAGAGGTCCTTCACAGACTATCAAGACCCATCACAACGTTGGGGGATTGCCCAAGAACATGAAACTCAAACTGCTAGAACCTTTGCGTGAGCTTTTCAAGGATGAAGTGCGAGAAGTTGGCAAACTCTTGGGTGTGCCAGATAGCATTTTACAGCGTCATCCATTTCCTGGTCCCGGGCTTGCCGTGCGTGTCATTGGTGCAGTGTCTCAAGAGCGCTGCGACATTTTGCGTGAAGCCGATAGCATCTTTATCGAAGAGCTCAAAGCCGCAGGACTCTACGATAAAGTCTGGCAAGCCTTTGCCGTGCTACTTCCGATTCAAACCGTTGGAGTCATGGGCGATAACCGTACCTACGAGAATGTCGTAGCACTGCGGGCAGTCAATTCCACTGACGGTATGACAGCAGATTGGTCTTACCTTCCGCACGACTTTTTAGCCAAAGTTTCTAATCGCATCATCAATGAGGTGCGAGGCGTCAATCGTGTGGTGTATGATGTGAGTTCTAAGCCACCAGCGACAATTGAGTGGGAGTAGTGCTATTTTCTCGGCTTGCGCCTAGAGTATGCTCTTTGTTGATGGTTTTAACAGTTGC
>PHFL01000001.1:41081-109592 GCA_002794105.1 Candidatus Thermochlorobacter aerophilus
ACTGCGCCCGCACAGCACTTTGCCCGTGCCTTTAGGAAATTGTTCAGACAGTTGGCTCAGCTTTAGGTAAAATTTTGGAATCTCTGCTAGTCTTTCGGCATGTAGCGCACTGGGAGACACTGTGCCTACGAAGAATTCATCTGCTTTAGAATAGATGGCAGGCACCAACAGATAGCAGGCTATGCCCTTCTTGCAGAGTTGTTCGTAGGCTGCTTGCGCCATAGCTTCCAGTGTACCTACAGTCACCAGTGCTTTATCTAAAGCAAAGCAGAGTCCTTTCGCTGTCGACATGCCAATTCGCAGGGCTGTAAATGAGCCCGGTCCATTTGAGAGCGCAATGGCATCAAGTTGGGAAAGTGTTACACCGGTGCGTGTCAGCAGGCGTTCAAGTAGCGGTAAGATTTCTTCAGAAGCGCGTTGCCAAGCCGTGCCGAACTCTACAGTTACATTATCTTCTGTAGCCAGTGCAAGACTGATTGGCGAGTGTGAGGTTTCTATTGCCAGAATGGTCACGCTTTGTTTAGTCTTTCAAGTACTGCACTGCATTTTGCAGCAGATGTTTCTATGCTCTAAAATTTTCCTTGATGCGAAACTACATAATGTTGCACTTTGCTAAAAGTGTTCGCGGTAAGTTTTTCGGCAAGTTTTTGGTTTAGACCATCGGTAGTGATTTGTTAATAGACCTACTGCTTGTCTCGAAAGAATTTTTTGTTAAGTTCAGAGTGTTAAGAGAAGCGTTATGCTTAGTTTTGCAATTAAACAAAGTTTTGACGATGGACTATCGATTCAGCAAATGGGAGGAGCGGCATACCGCCAGTCAGACCACCCTTGAGAAAATGCTAAAAATCTTCAATCAGCTTTTGATTTATACCAATGGCGATGCCAATCAGGCTTTGCAGTGGATGACTGAAATGGATCGCCAGTATGGATTAGGTGACGATGAAATCGGCATGGGGGAGTTTATTGAGTGGCTCAAGCGCGAGGGCTATCTTGCCGATGCGGCTGAAAGAGGCGAGTTTAAAATCACGGGCAAAACTACCAAGAAAATCCGTGAAGAATCGCTAAACGAAATTTTTACCGCCCTGCGAAAGCAAAATGCGTTTGGTAATCATAAAATCCCACGCACTGGTAGCTCAGATGAACGCTTGACCGAGACGCGAGCTTGGACCTTTGGTGACAATTTGCAAAACCTCGACATCACTGCCACGCTCAACAATGCCCTCAAACGCAGCATTACAGATATTTCACTCATTGAAGAAGATTTTCGCATCTACGAAACAGAGCATCAGACTACATGCGCCACGGTGTTGATGATCGATGTCTCTCACTCCATGATTCTCTATGGGGAAGACCGCATCACACCTGCCAAGAAAGTGGCTATGGCACTTGCTGAACTGATTCTTACGCGCTATCCAAAAGATTCTCTCGACATCATTCTCTTCGGCGATGAAGCCTGGACAGTTGATGTCAAAGACCTGCCTTTTGTGAGCGTAGGACCATATCATACCAACACTAAAGCAGGGCTGGCACTGGCTCGCCAAATTTTGAAGCGCAAAAAAAATCAGAACAAGCAGATTTTTATGATTACCGACGGCAAACCGTCGGCTATTAACGAAGGCATCAAGATTTATAAGAACTCCTTCGGGCTTGACCGCAAGATTGTCAATAAAACACTCGATGAGGCTGTCATCTGCAGAAAAGACAAAATTACAATTACGACGTTCATGGTAACCAGCGACCCCTATTTGCAAGGCTTTGTGCGCGAACTTACAGAAGCCAATCAAGGGCGCGCTTACTTTAGCGGGTTGGATAACTTAGGCGAGTATCTCTTTATTGATTATATCCGCAATCGTCGCAAGAAATTGCGCTAAGCACCTTTGCTAAAGTGGCGTGCTTGTAACTTTATCCAGTTCCTGTAGCAATCTTAATCTGCCGCCTATTCAGCATCTGTGTTACGGTTCAGCAGTTTGGTATTGAGAGCTGGCTACAACTTGGTCAGTCAGCGCGGCATGTATAATCCTGTTGTTTAATCAGCCACATAGTCTGGCTTGCTAATGCGGTCTACACGGCTTAGAGTAACTCATCGCAACTTGTCTAGTTCTTTGCAAAATTTTAACCTATGCTTTTCACAGAATTTTTAACCAAACAATAACCTGTTGATTTCTATGCGTGATTTCCGTGACCTGACAAAAATCAAGACCCTTGGCGAACTGAAGCGCTCAGGCTATCGCACGCGCTCGGTCAAGGACGAAATGCGTGAAAATCTGATTGCCAAAACGAAAGCCGGTGAAAATCCTTTTCCCGGTATCATTGGCTATGAACGCACCGTATTGCCCCAACTTCAAAATGCTATTCTCTCCAAGCACGATATTATTCTTTTGGGACTGCGCGGACAAGCCAAAACCAAGATGATTCGCCTAATGGTGAATCTCTTAGACGAGTATATTCCCATTGTGAAAGGTTCAGAAATCAATGATGACCCCTTCAAGCCACTTTCCAAGTATGCACGAGAGCGCATTTTGCACGAAGGGGACGACACTGAAATCGCTTGGATACATCGCTCAGAACGCTATGCTGAAAAATTAGCTACGCCTGATGTGACCATCGCTGACCTTATTGGGGATATTGACCCAATTAAAGCCGCCTCGCAAAAACTGACATACGCCGACGAGAATGTTATCCATTTCGGACTCATTCCACGCAGCAATCGCGGCATCTTCGCCATCAACGAATTGCCAGACTTGCAACCGCGCATCCAAGTCGGCTTGCTTAACATCATGCAAGAAAAGGATATTCAAATCCGCGGTTTCCAAGTGCGCATTCCACTCGACATTTTCATCATCTACTCTGCCAACCCTGAAGACTACACCAATCGCGGCAACATCATTACCCCACTCAAAGACCGAATTGATTCACAAATCATCACGCACTATCCAAAGACAATCGAAATCGGCATCAAAATCACTGAGCAAGAGGCTTGGATAAACCGCAATTCTGAAGTCAAAGTGACTGTGCCGTATTACTTCAAAGAGATTATTGAGCATATTGCATTTGAGGCGCGGCGCAGTGAATATGTCGACCAAAAGTCTGGTGTATCAGCACGCCTGACAATCAGTGCCATGGAAAACTTAGTCAGCAGCGCAGAACGACGTGCTATCATCAATGACGAATCGGATGTATTGGTGCGTATCTCTGACCTCTTTATGGTGGTGCCGGCTATCACAGGCAAAATTGAACTGGTTTATGAAGGAGAGCAAGAAGGCGTTATCAATGTCGCAAAACTGCTCATTGGTAAAGCCATCAATCAAGTCTTCAAAAAGTATTGTCCTGACCCCAACAAGAAAGTTCAAGGGCAATCGCCTTATGCCGCCATTACCAACTGGTTCTCGCAAGGCAATCAGGTCGACATTTACGACGACATGAAGTTTGAAGATTACTTCAAAGCGCTAGACCGAGTGAAAGGCTTGCGAGAGATTGCCGAAAAGACAATGCAACCCAAAAACAAAGCCGAACTAGCAACTGCTATGGAATTTATCTTAGAGGGTTTGCATCAAAACTCTATGGTCGGTAAAGACGAGTTAGACTCGGTGAGAACCTACAACGACATGATTGGCAAGATTATGAGCAGCGTGGGTAGCAGCAAATATGAGCGTTGATTCCACATGCTTTAAGCGTGATGCTGCATAACTTGCATCATAGCTGTTTCATGCAAAGATGCACTCGGTTTTTCAAAACCTAATTTTGCCAAACTGTCGAGATGCAAAAAGTTAAAGTCGGCGTCATCGGCTTAGGCAACATTTCACAAGTTGCTCATCTTCCCATACTCTCCAAACTGGATGATGCTGAGTTAGTTGCCGTCTGCGATATTGAATATGCCAAGGCTAAACTGATTGGCGAGCGCTACAAAGTCAAGCATGTGTTTCGTCACTATGAAGATATGCTTGCCATGAAAGATTTGGATGCAGTTATCATTGCTACGCCGACAAATACTCACAAAGCTATTACTATTGCTGCAGCACGAGCTGGGAAGCATTGCCTTGTAGAAAAACCTCTGGCACGGACTGCCAAAGAAGCTAAAGAGATTCTTGATGCCGTCGCTCCCTTAGATGTTAAGGTGATGGTGGGCATGAATCAACGCTTTCGCCCTGATGCAATGGTCATGAAAAGTTTTATTCAAAATGGTGAGATTGGTGAAGTTTTCTTTGTCAAGGCTGGTTGGCTGAAAAAAAACCCAGTTGACAGGCAGTGGAAGAAGCAAAAAAGTGTCTCAGGCGGCGGTGTTATTTTGGACCTAGGTATTATGGTGCTCGATCTTGCCCTGTGGCTACTGAATTTTCCCAAAGCCAAAAGCGTCTCGGCTGTCAACTTTGAAAAACAAGCTCATGAAGATTCAGCTAGCGTAGAAGACTTTTCATCCGTTCTTGTCCGCCTCCAAACAGGACAAGCTATCTCAATTGAAACAGGCTGGAACTTTGAAGTTGACCACGATTTGCTTTTCTGCAACGCCTACGGCAAAGACGGCTTTGCGCGTGTCTATCCACTTAAATTTCACAAGAAAATTCGCGATAATCTGGTTAATGTTACACCTGAACGCATCGGTTCGCTTGAAGACATTTACAAGCGTTCCTATCAAAACGAGCTAAAGCATTTTATTGGCGCTGTACAAGGACATTTCCCCATCACCTCAACTGCTCAAGAAGCTTTTGAGCGCATGCAAATTATTGATGCCATTTATAAGTCCGCTAAGCAGAAAAAGGAAGTGAGTCTCTGAGAATCAATCCAAACATACTAACATACTTATCTATGCACGAGTCTGACTTAAGTGCCTTGACAGCTATTCAGCGCACGTTGCTCAAGGATGGGGAAAATTGCCTTAGTGATGTGGCAAAGATATTTGTTGAGACCTTCTCTCTCGAGCTTGCCGCCATCTACAATGCCCACTCAAACTCCGACGGCAGCCTTTGCTTCCACTGTGTTGGGCATTCGTTACCATCATCTGCGCCTTCAGATGCCTCCGCTACTCCCTTAACGCTGGATTTGGGGACAAGCCATGAACTGGCTCATCACAAAACAATTGAGCAATTTGTGGGCAATTCAGTTACCCTTATCGTTCCACTCTGTACCTATCAAGATGTCTTAGGTTGTGTAATGCTCAAAGTTAATAGCCTGCATTACTCTGACCTAAGTGAGTCGGCACTGCTACATGCTGCACTCGAAGCACTCTGCGACTACACCCGACATAAGCATGCTTCCAAGATGCATGAGTCTACACCAGAAGTCTCGCTTGCCAAATCGATGTTTCTTGCCAGTTTGAGCCATGAAATTCGCACTCCGATGAACATCATGCTAGGCATGAGCGACCTTCTGCTTGAAACTGCACTTTCACCCGAGCAACTTCGTTATGTTGAAGCCTTCCGACGCGCCAGCTCCTCTTTGTTCTCACTTCTGAAGAACCTGATTGACTTTTCTAAAATTGCATCAGGCCATCTTGAACTTAGCCATGCTTTGTTTTCACCTGCCACGCTCATACAGTCTCTGACGCAGTGTATGCGCCCTAAAGCACACGACAAAGGACTTTACCTACGCGCCACACTGGCGCCGAACCTGCCTGACAGGCTCATTGGCGACACCCACTGCACCCAGCAGGTTTTGTATCATCTTCTTGATAACGCTATCAAATTTACAGTACGAGGCGGCATTGAGCTTTCTGCCGAACTTGAATCGACTGACAGCCAGATTGCTTTGCTACATTTTGCGGTGAAAGACACTGGCATCGGCTTTCCCGAGCAACAGTTAGATGTAATTTTTGAGCACTTCACCCAAGGCGATTTCTCTACGGCGCGCAAGCATCGCGGCATCGGACTTGGGTTAGCCCTTTGCAAACGCCTTGTCAATCTGATGGGTGGCACCATCTGGGCAGAAAGTCAACTGCATGTTGGTAGCTGTTTCCATGTGCGCTTGCCGTTTCGCCTTCCCTCTCAAGCTCTACCACACTCCCTACGGTTCAAAGGCAAACGCATTCTCCTTCTGGATAGTGACCCAGTACATCAAAGCGCGCTCTATAGCCATTTAGCAAGTTATGGTTTGCATGTCGAGACCTTTGCTATACCCGACGCCATCCCGCATCTTTTGAATAATGCAGCTAGTATTCTGCAACCGTTTGATGCAATTTTTGTCAACTGCCACACTCCTGAACACAATCTGCACGCAATTTGCCAAGCTCTGCTTCACACACACCAACGCCTCAGCACTCACATTGTTTTCTTTAATGCTCGGCGCAAAAGTGATATGTTGCTCTTGGAAAACTTTCCCACAGCTTTTTTGCTTAACTCTTCAAATCCTAATGAATTTGAAGTCGCTCTTCAAAAACTCTTTTCTGACAATTCATCTCAACCTGCATCTTCTTCACCACAACATGCTTCATCTCAAACACCAATCTCTGAACCCAAACTCCTGAGAATTTTAGTCGTCGATGATGAGCCTGACAATCGGCTTCTGATTAAATCATATTTCAAAAAACTGCCCTTTGAACTTTACATGGCAGAAGATGGGCATATTGCGCTCAAAGTTTTCAAAGAGCAAGTTTTTGACCTCGTGCTCATGGATTTGCAGATGCCTGACCTCGATGGCTACGCTACCACAGCCAGCATTCGCGCATGGGAAGCAGAACAGCAAAAGCCCAGAACACCTATTATTGCGCTCTCGGCATTTACATCACCAGAAGAGCAAACTCGCGCATTTGATGCCGGTTGCGATATGTGCCTTAGCAAGCCTATCAAAAAACAAGTGTTGCTTGAAACGATTTATGCATGCTTTGCCAATCATGAAAAAAATCGTCGTACGCATTGATGCCGAACTTCAAGATATTGTGCCTCTTTTTCTGGAAAATCGTCGTGCAGACGTGGTCAAACTTACCTCTGCATTGAATGCCGGTGCTCTTGCCGAAGTGCACTTCATTGCTCACAATCTGGCGGGCACAGGTGCCGGTTACGGCTTCGATGAGATTAGCCAGATTGGATATGCAATGTGCGACGCCATTCGTACAGGTCAGTTGGATAGCCTTCCTTCGCTCATCTCACGCTTGGCTGAATATCTTGATGCCGTTGAAGTGATTTATGAACCTCCAAAATAATTTTCTCTTTTGCAACGATTCATACCCCTGCATTGTTTTTAGAGCAAATCCAGAACATTTCTCAACGATTAAAAGCATAACTTTAACATGAGTAACATTATTCGTCTTTTGAAGTCAGCACTGCTAAAGGAATTTCTTTTTAACGCAGCCATATTTGCGGCGCTGTGTGCATTTTTCTGTCTCGTCTTTTCTTTGCACTGGCAGGGTGCAATCTATGGCGCAACATTTGGCTCACTTTTCGGCATTATCTCTCTTTATCTTACGCGTCTTCTGACGCGTCATCTTGGTGAAGTGTTTGCTGATATTCTCATCTACGGCTTTGCTGGCACTGCATCTGGGGCGCTTGCTGGTGCTTTGACCAAAATTATCTGCACGCCGATTGCTCAACTTGTGCTCGATGCCATCTATGGCAATACGATTGGTGAGCCTGAGCGCGCTTTCTATGCCGTGGTGTATGCTGGTTTTCTGGGCGGATTTTTTGGCTTAGTACAAGCCCTGTTTTTCAATGGCGCGCAGGCAGTCAAGCGTTCAGAAGGCAAGCCACTTGTCATCAAGGAAGAGCTCATTGAGGATACACCACCTGCACAATCCTCTGCTCCGAAAACTTCACCTTCTCCATTGAAGCCACGCTACTCCATTCCTAAGGAACTGACGCGCGAGAGCTTTTTCAGCGAAAATTAGTCCTGAACGAAGTGGGGGTAAAGACCTGTATCAGGTTCCCTCACTTCGTTCAGAATGATGAACCACACGGCACACAGAGACACTCACAAAGCATGCAAAGCCAATCTATGTGAATCCGTCTCATCTGTTGTTTGTGTGAAAGAGGCAACTATTTTTGCCTAAATTGTACCTCAATAGGCACGCCCTTGAATCCAAATTTTTCACGAATCAATCGCTCGACATACTTTTTGTAACTTCCTTGAACCAGCTTAGCATTGCTGGCGTAGAGCGCAAAGAGCGGCGGTTCAGTAGCAAGCTGCGTAATGTATTTGACTTTGATTTCCTTGCCCGATTTTGACCATGGTGGCGAACGCTGAATTTCTGGCAACAGAGCACGATTCAGCACGCTGGTCTCAATGCGATGGCGTCGCGCCTGCCAGATTTCTTCAGCCAAGTCAATTGCCTTAAACACGCGCTGCTTTGTAACTGCCGAAACAGTGATGATGGGCAAGTATGAGAGCGCCTTCAACTGAGCCTGCGCTGCCTCTGTGAAGGCTTCCGCTGTTTTTGCATCTTTTTCAATCAAATCCCATTTGTTAATTGCAATGAGCACGCCACACTTGCGTTCAATTGCCATGTTGATGATGCGCATGTCCTGCCTTTCCAGTCCCTGCGTGGCATCGATGATGACGATTGCTACATCGGCGCGCTCTAAGGCTTTTTCAGTGCGTGTAGTGCTGAAAAATTCTACATCTTCTTCCACCTTTGCGCGTTTGCGCAGCCCAGCTGTATCAATCAAAATGAACTGTCGTCCGTAGCGTCGGAACTCGGTATCAATTGAATCTCGTGTTGTGCCTGCAATCTCAGTTACAATCTGCCGTTCTTCTCCCAACACGGCATTGACGAAACTGGATTTGCCAACATTCGGGCGCCCCACCACCGCCAACTTAACCACCTCTGCCTCATTGGACTGCTTTTGAGTAGATGGGGGAAACGACTTGATGACCTCGTCCAAAAGTTCTGCCACGCCTAGCCCTTGTTCTCCAGCAATAAAGTGCGGCTCTCCTAATCCCAACTTCCGGAACGCTTCGGCTTCAGCAAGAAATGATTGGCTGTCTACTTTATTGACAGCAAGAAAGACTTTCTTGTGTGCGGCTTGTTTGCGCAAGATTTCTGCCACTTCGATATCCACATCGGTTACGCCAGCGCGTACATCGCACACGAACACAATTACATCTGCTTCTTCTACTGCACGCAGGGCTTGCGCTCGCACTGCCGCACTGATGGTGTCTTCTTCTCTGGTGTAACCGCCTGTGTCTACCAGCAGAAATTCTCGTCCGCACCATTCAGCATCTTGTATGTTGCGGTCGCGTGTAACGCCCGGCTGGTCATCGACAATCGCATGGCGTCTGCCAATGATACGGTTAAAGAGTGTGGATTTGCCAACATTAGGTCGCCCGACAATTGCAACGACTGGTTTCATCTTGTTTGACACACTCTCAAAGTTTTGCACGATGGCTTGCATAGTGCGGTATGGGCTGCCTCGTGCATATTACCAAATTGCATGAGCATCAATCGCTTACGTGCATTGGTCATCAGCTATAGCATTCTGCGTCAATTGCATACCACCTCGAAAGAAGAGCCTTTTGTGCCGTCTTTGTGGACAAAAATTTTGGTCTCAAACTGCTCATGCAGTTTATCAAGATGCGTGATGATGAGAATTTTCTCAAAGTCGTCTTTTACGGCTTCAATTGCTTCCATGATGGCATCTAACCCCTCTTTATCTTGCGAGCCGAATCCTTCATCGATTACCAGCATTTTGAGCCCAAAACTGCGCTGCTTTGCCAGTAGCCTAGAGAGCGCCACGCGAAGGGCAAAATCTATGCGAAATTTTTCGCCACCTGAAAATGTCTCGTAATTGCGTGAGACGCCATTGACATCGCTGATGTGAATATCCAGCGACTCTACGACCCTTTCATTCTGCTGCTGCCGCCTTGTTTCAAGGCGTAGCGCCAGAGCATTGTTCGTGAGGTTTTGCAAAATGCGGTTGGCTTCCTGCTCAATTTCTGGCACACTCTCTTCAATCAAGAGGCTCTGAATACCTCTGACACTGAGGGCTTCAGCCAAAATTTCATAGAGTTCAATTTCTTCAGCCACTCTTTTTTCTTCATTTTTCACTTGCTGCCACTGCTGCCGCTTCTGCTCAAGGTTGCTTAGACTTTTTTCCAGAGACTGCACTTCGCTTGCTTTTTCCATCCATTGCCTGTTCAGCTCGTCCCATTTTCTTTTCAAATTTGCCTTTTGCACTTCTGCTTCTTTTAGCACCTTGACTTGCTCGGCTAACTCTGCCCGTGTTTGCTCCGCCGATGTTCTTTCACCTAAGAGTCGGTGCAAATGCTCTTTCTGCTGCGCCACTTCTCTGCTATACTTTTGCAAGTTTTCCTCTGCTACCTTGATTCTTTCATATTCTACTGGCGCATCGGATAGCTGATTTACTTGTTTGCGCAATTCTGCATGGGCTTGCTCATTGTAGGCTAATGCGTTGATTTCATTTTTTAGTGATGCCAGTTGCACTTTCAGTTCATAGGCAAAATTTTCGGACTGCAATTGCTCAGACAGAGCCTTTGTGGCGCGCTCCGAATTTGCTAAGTCTTGACGCACGCTCTCCAATTCTTTTTCCACTTGCTCTAAATCTTCAATGGTGCTGCGTGTGCGCGCCAAGTCGCTTTCAATTTGCTTTAGCTCTTTTTCCAGCTTTTCCTTTTCATGGATGCTGGTTTCTACATTTTGCATTTCCATTCTGAGCTGCTCCAGTTGCTGGCCTAGCCTGCGACTTTCATCTCGGAATTTGCAATACTCTTGGCGGTATTCTGTTAAGACTTTTTCTCGATGCTCAGGCGTCAGGACGGAATGACACACGGGACAGATGGCATCTTTGAGTGCTTTGAATTCTTTGGCTTTCCTCTCTATTTGGCTCATTTGTGCGTTGCAATTTTCAATTTGGGCGGCAAGCTGACCCTGTTTTCTTGAGAGTTCTTTTTGCTGCTGTCGCAAGCGTTGCAATTCCTCGACAGCGTAGCATCGGCGCTCCCGCTCTTTGGAAAGCGCTTCAAGCTCTTGTTGCGCCTTTACTTTGCGATGCTGATTGCGTAGGAGTTGTTCTTCGCTTTGTTTCAGAAAGCTGATGCGCTGACGCTCTGCTGCCAGATTCTGCTCGAGCCGTTGCCGCGCCAGTACAATCTCGTTCTGAACATGCATAAGGGTGTCTTTGAGGCGATGATATTTTTCGGCGAGGCTATCGAGCACTTGAAGCTCGGCTTTGAACGCTGTGTATTTTTCCATGTTGCGTTCAATCTGCTCACGCTGGGCAAGTCTTTCACTAAGCACATGGATTTCATGCTCTTGCTTTTTGATTTTTTCCTCGCACTCCCTGATTTGTCTTTCAATATCGCGCAGGCGCAATTCCTCAGCTTGTAAAGCGATTTTTTTCTCTTGAAGCACTTCAAGTTTTTTTTCTTGCTCAGCAAGTTCAGCCTCACATTTTTCTTTTTGATGTTTAAGTTCAAGTAATGCGTTCTTTGCTGCGTGGAGCTGCTGGCGCAAGGCAGTCTCATTTGTGAGTTCATGCTCGAGTAGCTCTATTTGTGCCCGAAGTTGAGCTTGTTCTTTTTCCAGTGCTCTGGTTTTGTTCTTTGCGCGCTCCGAAAGCTCACTGTAACGCTCAAGTTGCAGGATTTCTGCCAGAATTCTCTTTCGCTCCGTTGGATTTAGAATCGTAAATTCATTAGACCGACCTTGTAACAGGAATACAGAGTTGATGAAGGTATCGTAAGAGATGCCGATTTCACGCACAATTTTTGCTTCTGTTTCTCTAACACCGTTGCCGTTTAGTGGTCGGAACCTGTCGCTATTGGCATCCCAGCAGAAAAAGTCTACACTTTGCCTTGTGCTACCATTTGTGCGTTCTGCCGTTCGGGAAATTTTGTAGAGTTTTTCATCGAGCTCGAACTCCAGTTCTACTTTTGCTTCGGTTGCGCCTGTGCGAATAATGTCTCTATTTGTCCCTCGTGGGGTTTCTCCCCAAATGCACCACCCGATGGCTTCCAGTAGGCTCGATTTACCTGCACCATTTTTGCCTACAATGCATGCGACATGAATGTGACTAAAATCCAGCTCACTAGGTTCATCGCCGTAGCAGAGAAAATTTCTCAGACGCAATCGCTTCGGAATCATAGAGCATGTTCAGTTTTTGTTGAAATGCCGCTCAAAGACAGTATCGGTTAGGCGCACAGCTTCCATTGAGTATTCATCGACATTATATCGTTTGAAGACTTCTTGGTCGAGATAAAGAGAAGCTTCACGCCAAGTCTTTTTTTGATTGAGTGCAGTAATAGCACGCTCATAGTTTTCTTCATTGCCCTTGAAGATACGCTTGATAATTTTTTTGCGGTCGCTTAGCGAAATCATTTCACGCAAATCCCTGAGCTCCCTTTGCGTATCAACCTTAACAGGCGGCACGATGGGCAAAGCTAGCGGTTCACTGTGGTGAATTGATTTTGGAGCTTGCTTAGGTGTTTGAGTCACTTGCTCTGACTGTGCTAGCAACTTTTCTTCGCTGCGGCTACCTTGCTGCGCCTTCACTGCCTTTTCCTCAGGTGCATTTTGCACCGATGTTATCTCTGCAGATGACGCTGCAAGTGGCATGTTTGGCATAGGTTCAGGGTTATTAGCTTTTCCTGCTGGTTGCTCTGCCGCCTCTAAGTGCAATTGAGAAGACACATCGGCTGCAGATTCAATCTGCTCGGTGCTTCCACTTTCTGTAAGAGCCTGCACGGGCTCGACACTGCTCTCTTTGGGGCTGTGAGCTACCTTCGGGAAAATGTTCTGTAAGAGCAGTGTTTCATCTTCAGGTATGGGCAGGGGTGATGCACCGACTTTTGTGTGAGCTGGCTCACGCAAGGCTTCCTCTATCAGATGCTGCGACAGATGTGAAATGATGGTCTTTTCCAATTCTTGCGTGCTTTTGGCAACCTTTTTCTTTTCCAGAAGCGGTCCAATTTCGCCTTCGAAGACCATTATCATGTCCTCTTTCTTCAGTGCATCAATCCCATGCTCACGGAGCTTTGTCAGCAGACTCAATGCTGCCAGCGCATCTTTTTCTCGAAGAAAAATTTGCAATTCGCTTATCGGAATTTTGATTTCCCCGCCAAGCACATAAAACTCATAGAGTGGTTCCAAAAGATGCATCCACTCAGCTGAGCTATATGTGGCGCAGACTTTTTTGTCAATATCAGCAATCAATTTCTCGAAGCGTTCTTCCGAGAGCGACTCGACTTTCTTTTTGGCAATGTATTGCTGCATTACTTCTGTAAGGTAGGTGTATTCGGTAAAGAGCTGTAATGTGGTGCATATCGTCTCCGCTTTGAGCTCATAGCTTTCGGCATAAAGATATCTGCTTAGAAAGTGTTGCGGGCGGGAGAGATACTCGTATGTGAGGCGGGTGCTATGTTTGAGCAATCGCAGACAGTCTTCTCGCGGTAGAACAGATAGTTTGGCAGCGGCATCAGCTAAGGCATTGCGGTAGGGTGCCAGTGAGCTATGTCCGAAAAGAAATTTTTCGGATTTGAATCGGCGCAGTTCCTCATGTGCTTCTCGGCGCAGTTCGTTAAAAAATAGGTTTTTGAGTAGCGCCGGTAGCGGCAACAATTGCAATGCAGAATACGAGAATTCCGAGAGGTCTCCCAAATGCGCTGAGAGCTTATTGGCTACCTTTTCATAGATTGGAGTGGTTTCGCTCATGGGTATCGGTTGGATAGAGTTTTCAAAAAATACAGTTTTCCGTAATGCACGCAAATGGGTCACTGCCTAGCATCTGATGGTTGAAGATATATGGTAGTTGGATGCTCAACCGAAGCGCCCCAGAATGTAGTCTTCAGTGAGTTGTTGTTCAGGCTTGGTGAATACTTTTTCAGTGGGGTTATACTCAATCAGTCGTCCTTGCATCATGAAGGCAGTGCGGTCGCTTACGCGCGCCGCCTGTTGCATGTTGTGCGTCACGATGATGAAGGTGTACTCGCCTTTCAATTGGTCAATCAAGTCTTCGATTCTTTGGGTGGAGATGGGGTCCAAGGCGGAGCAAGGTTCATCCATGAGCAGAATTTCTGGTGAGGTTGCCAGTGCGCGTGCAATGCAGAGTCGCTGTTGCTGTCCGCCCGATAACCCCAGCGCATTCGTTTGCAATCGGTCTTTGACTTCATCCCAAAGTGCCGCTTGCTGAAGGCTACGCTCGACGATTTCATCCATCTGTGCCTTGGTGTAGCCACCGATGAGCTTTAGCCCGTATGCCACATTGTCATAGATAGACTTCGGAAATGGATTAGGCTTTTGAAAAACCATGCCAACACGGCGACGCAGCACACTGACATCCACTTTTGGGTCATAGACATTTTCGCCCCACAGCATAATCTTGCCCTCTACATGCACAGGGTAAGATACTTCATGGATTCGATTAATTGCCTTGAGCAGCGTAGATTTGCCGCAACCAGATGGACCGATGATTGCGACAACTTCTCCACGCTTGACATCCATGACGATATTGTGGAGCACAGTGGTTTTGCTACTGGCATACGAAAACGTGAATTTTTCAATGCTCAGAATAACTTCGGTCAGTGTGCGTTGCTCTTTTTGAGAATGCACTTCACTGGTGCTATCACGAAAGACTGGCGTGTTATCTGTTTGCTGAGACTCTTCCCGAAAAACAGGTGTAGCTTTAGGCTTCGAGGTTCCAGCGTCATTTGGTAGCATAGATGTTCTTAATTTAAGTCAGCATGAAAATAACAGATTTTTTATTGTCCAAATATCTGCTTCCAACACAATGAGCACTTCTTTTTCAGAGCATGCTTTGCAACTGTACACGGTCAGGATTGTGCTTGCTATCAATCTCATCATGTTTGCTGTGGAAATGATTGCAGGCTGGCTGGCAGAATCCACTGGTCTTATGGCTGATTCGCTAGATATGCTTGCCGATGGCGCAGTCTATGGACTTACGCTTTATGCGATTGGTCGGAGCAACAAAGAAAAAAAACTTGCTGCTTGGGCTGCGGCAATTGGGCAGTTCATTTTGTCACTGTGGCTGGCTTTTGAGGTAGTGCGGCGATTTCTGGGCGGCAGTGACCCACTGGGCTGGGTGATGATTGGTATTAGCACACTGGCGCTTGCGGGCAACTACATCAGCTTCGTTCTGCTCGAGAAGCTCAAAAGCGGTGAAGCGCACCTAAAAGCTGCATGGATATTTACCAAGTATGACATCCTTGCCAACTTAGGCGTCATCATCTCAGGTGCAATGGTCTTAGGACTTGGCACCAACCTGCCTGACCTAATTATCGGCACGCTTATTGCCATTTTGGTGTTTTATGGCACGTTTGAAATTTTTGATGCAGTCAAAGAAACTTCCTCATAGCATCATTTATGGCATGGTTCATTCTTATCATTGCTGGCTTATTTGAAGTCGGCTTTACAACTTGCTTGAAACTTTCCAACAACTTTTCAGATTGGCGCTGGACGGTTGGATTTTTAGTCTGTGCCACGCTTAGCTTTGTTTTTCTTAGCAAAGCGGTGCAAACCTTACCGCTTGGCACCAGCTATGCCGTCTGGACTGGCATCGGCGCGGCGGGAACAACACTGGTGGGCATTATCTTCTTCAGAGAGTCTTCTGACTTCTGGCGTGTGTTCTTTATCTCCACGCTGATTATTTCCATTATCGGCTTAAAGTGGGTGTCAGCGGAATAGAGATTTGTTGCCATAGCAAGTGCTTACGGTGTCGATTGCTGCCGCGCCCACTACACTTGATACAGCTCTACTTAAAGCGCTTGATTTCACCGCTTTTTAGGCGCGCCAGATACGACTGTAAATCACACTTGACTTCTGGGGCAAGAATGTATAGACCAATGATATTAGGAAAACTCATCGCAAAAATCATGGCATCGGAAAAGTCTGTTACTTTATCCAAGCTCATTGTGGAGCCGATAACGATAAAGGTGCAGAAAAGAATTTTGAAGACAAGACTTGTCCCGGGCTTTTCACCAAAGAGGTATGTCCATGCTTTCAAGCCGTAGTAACTCCATGAGAGCATGGTCGAGAATGCAAAGAGAAAGACAATCACTGCAAGCACATATGGGAACCATGGCATGATGCTTGCAAACGCCGCTGAGGTCAGCGCCACGCCGTTTATTGTATTTTGCGTGTAGAACCCAGTGAGGATAATCACCATCGCAGTGCATGTACATACGACCACGGTGTCGATAAACGGCTCCAAGAGTGCCACAATACCTTCTGTGATGGGCTCATTTGTTTTAACTGCAGAATGCGCAATGGCTGCCGAGCCGATTCCTGCTTCGTTTGAAAAGGCGGCACGCCGCACGCCCTGAATCATGCTGCCCAACATGCCGCCTGCCACTGACTCAGGCGCAAATGCACCTGACACAATGAGCCACAGCGCATGCGGCACATCGCTGATGCGCACCACTAACACCACCAGTGCAGCCAGCAGGTATAGCCCACACATGATGGGCACCATTTTATCCGTTACCCGCACAATTGACTTGATGCCACCGATGATGACCAGCGCCACCAAAGCTGCAGTTATCAGACCAAATAGCCAACCAAAGCCTTGCAAGACACTCTGCGATTCTCCTGTTACCACTACAAACTGCTTGAATGCCTGATTGACTTGAAACATGTTTCCAGCGCCCAATGACCCACCCACACACATGACGGCAAAGAACGCTCCCAGAAACTTACCGATGGCGGCATGTTGGCGTGCCGCCAAGGCTTTACTTAGGTAATACATCGGTCCGCCCGATACGCTGCCATCGGCATGGATATTGCGATACTTGACGCCCAGCGTGCATTCGACAAACTTCGATGACATGCCGAGTATGCCTGCAAGTATCATCCACAGCGTTGCGCCCGGACCGCCTACGGCGATGGCAATTGCGACACCTGCAATGTTTCCTAATCCTACTGTTCCCGAGAGTGCCGCCGCCAGTGCCTGAAAATGTGTTACTTCGCCTTGATGTGAAGGGTCGGTATAATCGCCACGAACCAGCTCAATAGCATGTTTGAACCCACGAATGTTAATAAAGTTCATATACCATGTGAAGACTGCAGCGCCCCCAATTAACCACACGATGATAAGCGGCAGTTTGACTTCGCCAATCGGTACAGCATAGAAGATGATGCTTGAAATTGCCTCGGTGAAGGGCGCCACCGCTTCGTTGATGCGCTCATCTATGTTTTTTTCAGCATAGAGATTGGAAGTAGAAAGCAATGCCAAAATAAAAGTCAAGCCACTACTTCTCGCAAATGCCTTCTTTGACATTTGATGATGCTGTTTTGCAACAGAGTTTGCAGATGCGCTTCAGCTACTGAAAACAATAGACTTACTACGTCAAGAAGTGCTTGATTTTAGGCGATATTAACTGCAACGCCTTACCCATGACCTCTCCCTGTTTTGGCTTTGCCAAAACGTCCCTCTCCTTCAAAAGGAGAGGGACGTCGCAGGAGCGACAGGGTGAGGTACGTCTCTCGCCTTGCACGAGATTGAGGCTCGGCGTGCAGGTTCGTGTAAATGCCATGTCGAGCCTCCGCTCTTTGCTTTTTGAACTGATTTTCAACGTAGTAAGTCTAATATAAAACATTCGTTTTTTATGCTAAGCTGTTATATTGCAAGCAGAAGTAGACATCAAAAAATCAGCAACACATAACAAAACTTCTCGGATGAAGCATACTTACATCTTACCTCAGGCTCTGCTTAGCTTGCTCTTTTTTTTGCTTTATGTTGGGTGCTCTTCGCCCAGTGCCGTCCTTAAACTTGACCCTCCAGAAGAGACGCTTTTGGAGCCAGCACCCGTTGACCCAGTCAAAATCGCCTATCTTGATTCGTTAAGTCGTGCTCATGCTCTCGAGCGCCAACAAGCCATTGCCACACTTATTCGCCTCAAGGAAAAAGAGCAACGCAAAAGCAAGGCTTTTAAGCTGGCGCGCGTCAAATTCCTTAGCGAACTGGCTGAAAAGCAACATCAAGAAAAAAGCGAGGAGCTTGCCGCCACGCTCACCGAAGCAATCGAACTCATTGCCGAGCTATTAGAACATGAAGAGCTAGAGCGCGATTTTAATTTTTGCTGGATGGCGTTTCGCATTCTTCAGCTCTATGATGAGCATGTTCTTCCTCTTGCAAAGTTGGATACCGACAATCCTGCCTTAGCTATTCGCGAACGCTTGCTTTGCAATCCTGAGCAGATGTCTGTCGATGAAAATCTCTTTGCTGGTATGCTTTTACCGAAGACGCAGATTCCGCTTGTGCTCAATGCAGAGGTCAAAAAGTTTATCACCTATTTTTCTACTTTTCCGAAGGTGAAGGAGATTTTTCAACGCTACTTGCATCGTGCGGCGCTGTATTTTCCGACCATTGAGCGCGTCATTGCCGAAGAAGGTGCTCCACCTGAACTGATTTACCTTTCTATCATTGAAAGCGGTGTCAATCCTCATGCTCGCAGTCGTGCTAACGCAGTTGGCATGTGGCAATTTATCAAGGAGACAGGTCGGCTGTATGGGTTAGCTGGCAACAAGTGGTTTGATGAGCGGCGCGACATCATCAAATCGACACGCAGCGCTATGCGTCATCTCAAAGACCTCTATCAACTCTATGGCGATTGGTATCTTGCACTTGCCGCTTACAATGCCGGTTCTGGGCGCGTCAATAGAGCTTTATACAAGTCTCCACATCAGCGCGACTTTTGGGCACTGCGTAAGTATTTCCGTCGTGAAACCCAGCAATATGTGCCGCGCTACATCGCCGCTACGATTATTGCGCTCTATCCCGAACGCTTTGGCTTTGAGCCCATACGCTTTGCCAAGCCCATAGAGTATGATGAAGTTATCGTGCCAGATTGCATCACGCTCCCGACGCTTGCCGCATACTCTGGTATCGATGTGGATACACTTCAATTTCTGAATCCCGAACTTTTCAAAAACATGACCCCTCCTGCTTACAAGGGCTATGTGCTTCGTGTTCCAAAAGGGCGCGGTGCCGATATGGCGGCAGCGATTGAAAAAATTCCAGCTGGTGAGCGGCTTTATTTCATTGCACATAAAGCCAAGCGAGAAGAATCCTTACTGGCGCTTGCCAAGCAATACAAAGTTTCTGCTGATGTCCTCAAGCAGTTCAATGAGCTGAAGACTTGGGCTGTGCCAAAGGGCAGTGTGGTCATGATTCCTACTACATCAGAAGTATTTCAAACAGTCAGTTACGCTTTGTCCGACCTGTCTGATGATAGCCGTGAGGTGCGCTATCGCGCTCGCTACCGCAAGCGGTATGCCCTGCGCAAGCGCCACAAAAAGGGTCGCTCGACAGCGGCTATATCTTTGCCTGCTTCTGCATCCATTTGTTAAGCACTCGTAGCAGAAACTTGCCCTTTCGGATTTCAAGAAAAATTTAGATTATAGGGCTTTAAACCTAATGTCAGAAGTGTGAAGCAATTTGCGCACGATGGTTTCTGCAAAGCCCTTGTTTTTCTGATGCTTTCACTTGCCTTAGGTGCGTGCAGTCCCGATGACAAAAGTCCAATTGCACAGTTCTATCATGAGTTTACGGCATACTTTAACGCCTACTACAATGCCACGGTCGAGTATGAGAAAGGCTTGAAAGCCATGAAAGGCTCAGTCAGTTATGAGCGCAACGCTCGCCTGCAAATTTTTATCTCGCTTGAAAATGCCGCACAAGGCAAGCAGTTTTTCGACCGTGTTATTGAAAAAACCGCTCTCGTTCTCAAAGCGCACCCCAATAGTTCCATTGCCGACAACGCTCTGCTGCTCATGGGCAGAGCCTACTACTACCAGCGCGAGTTTGAAGCGGCTGAACGCAAGTTCAAAGAAGTGCTTTCCAACTACCCCGATAGTGATGTGCTCGATGCCGCCACGTTTTGGTATGGGCGCTGTCTTGCGCAGCAGCAGGAAACCAGCAAAGCCAAAGAAGTTTTGGGCTCAGTTATTGCTTCTCCCAAAACCAGCAACGCCGTGCGTGCCGATGCTCATTTTGCACTTGCTGAGCTAGCTATTCGTGAAGACAGGCTCTCAGAAGCTATTGAGCAAATTGAACTGGGTTTAGCCCTCGCTACAGATGTTGAGCAGAAAGCTCGCGCCACTTTCGTTTTGGCACGCATCTACGACCGACTTGGCAATTTCAAAAGCGCTGCTTCGTACTACCAAGCCGTGCTTAATCTCAACCCTGATTTTGAGCTGCAATATGCCGCTATGCTAAGCTATGCACTCGATTTGCGTGAGCAAGGTCACTACGATGATGCTGTACGCGCGTTTCAGCGTATTCTTAGCGATGACAAATACCTTTCCAAATTTCCTGAGGTGCGCTATGAACTGGCGCAGTGCTATGAGTTGCAAGACCGCTTGGGCAAGGCATTAGACCTTTATTTTGAGATTATTCGTCGCCACCGGCGGACGGAATTTGCGGCGCGCAGTTACTTACGCCTAGGATATATCAAGCAAGAGATTTCTCGCAACTATGCCATGGCGCTTGCTTTTTATGATAGTGCCAGAGCCGAGTTCAATCAAGGCGAGGTAGGCGAACTTATTGCTGCCGCATCGCAGCGTATGGAAAAAATCCTGAAACTCTATGAAAGTCGTCAAGCTCTGGATAGCACCTTGCGGTTGGGTATCGTTAGCTCGGAGCGCAGTGCCACGCGCAGCCGACGCCCCGACACCAGTGTTGTGCGAGACAGTCGCACCCCGTTGCAGCGCACTCGTCGCGATTACCGCCGCAGCGTCTTTCTCGAGCTTGGCGGCATAGAAAGCTTTAGCGATTCTACCGAGACACGCACAACAATTCAGCGCTCTAAAATCACCTTCGAAGCCGCACGCGATACACAGACCTACCTCAATACAAACTCGCCTACATTGACTACTCTGCCGCAATTGCCAACTTTTACCAAATAAACTTGTTCATTCCTGATTCTGCCAAAGCGTGGTATCATCTCACACTCAAACTTATTGATGACAGCCTACACACTTTTCCTGACTCTTTGAAGCAGAAACTACACGCTCAAAAGGCACCGCTACTCTATGCTCTGGCTGAAGTCTATCGTGCTGAAGGACAAACCGCATTGCAAGATTCACTCTACAAGCTGATTTTAGACAAATTTCCTAACAGCAAATATGCTGACCGCATCCGTGAATACTTTGGCTTACCACCGCTGGTAAAAGACACAACAGATGAAGAACGGCTCTATGCACTTGCAGTCTTAGACTTCGAGCGCAGCAGAGCTACACTGGCTTTGCAAACATTAGATTCGTTAATGCGTGCTTTTCCCAATTCTACACTGCGCCCCAAAATGCTTTTGCTCAAAGGATTTATCTTCGAGAAGGCTTTTGCTTTGCCTGATTCTGCTATATCGGCTTATTCACTTTTGGTGAAACTTTTTCCAGACTCTGAAGAAGCTAAGTCTATTCAAGAAAAGCTAAAGCTCGCCCTGCAAGCAAAGGCGGCAAAAGCTGATTCGCTTTCAGCCCCTGTCAAGGGCACCAACCACAGGATAGGCTCTGAAAAAAAGATGCAACATTAGCTCTGCCAAATCCGAAATGGACACTGCGCATGAAAAATTAATCTGGCTATGGCATCATATTCTTCTTCACTTGTGCGCGATGAGTGCTTAGAAGTGGTAGATAATCAACATCTGACGTCCAGCATTAGCATTCTTTCACTGCATGCGCCATACTTTGCATCAGTATTGCGGGCTGGTCAGTTTTTGGAAATTCGAACAAGTGATTCATTTATACCACTGCTACGCCGCCCATTCAGCATTCACCGTGTAGTTGGCGAATACATTGAGATTATGGTTAAGGTTTTTGGCATCGGCTCACGTCAGCTCTATCATGCTCGCAAAGGTGACAGATTTCAAACCCTTGCGCCGCTTGGTAATACCTTTAGCTATGAACGTGATGACTTTGATGTTGCGCTCTTGGTCTCCGGCGGCATTGGTGTAGCACCCATGCCGATGCTTGAAGAGGCATTGCGTGCTCGTGGCAAAGTCGTCTACAACTTTGTTGGCGCTCGCACGGCTGAAGAGGTCATCACACGCTACCTTTCCAATGTTTTCGTTGCCACCGACGATGGCTCATTGGGCTACAAAGGCAATGTGGTAGCACTGCTGTCAGAGCATCTGGAACAATTTCGTGGCGCACGCATTAGGGTCTTTGGTTGTGGGTCGAATCGAATGTTGGATGCACTCTGTAAGCTTTGTAACGCTCGTCACTTAGATTGTGAAGTATCGCTCGAGTCCATGATGGGCTGAGGTATTGGTATTTGCTACGGCTGTCCAATTCGTGTGCGCAATGCAAATGGACATGTGCGTACCGAATTGCTTTGCCAATATGGCAGTGTTGTTGATGCCCGCACGATTGTTTTCGATGACATCTAACTCTATACCTTATGTCCAGCTACATTGCACTATTTATTCCAGACCTGATATTTCGAACTCAGGTCCGACTCGCTATGCAGGATACACCGTATGAACTCAAATTTTGCATTTCGCCAGATACCCTTTCCGAAGCACATCCACCTGCACTAGCTGTCTTTGACCTGAGTTTCGGCGAGCTTGACCAACTTGAGCGTTTCCGCCAACGTTTTCCTAATGTGCCGACTCTTGCTTTCTTGCCACACATGCAAACTCAGTTGTATGAGCAAGCCCGAACCATGGGCTGCACAAAAGTCGTCTCTCGCTTTGAATTTTCTAAGAACATTCGCAAACTTCTTATGGAACTGGCTTCAAACGTTTAGCCTGAGCTTTGGTTTACAAGTGCTGGTAACTTGTCAGACACATTTAGATTGAAAACCCAAAAACACAGGCAGAGCTATGTTTGAATTCACAGAACTTTCAACAGCTACAAAAACTGAGTTTTACAAAGCCCTTACCAATCAACTCTATACCCTTTTGGGCAACGAACATGATTTGATTGCCAATGCGGCTAACCTTTCTTCCTTACTTTTTCACACTATGCCCGACCTGAACTGGGCTGGTTTTTACTTCTACAAGCAGGGCGAACTTGTATTAGGTCCGTTTCAAGGTAAGCCTGCTTGCACACGCATTGCTCTTGGCAAGGGGGTCTGTGGCACCGCCGCTCAACAGCGCAAAACTATCATCGTTGCAAACGTACACGAATTTCCCGGGTATATTGCTTGCGACCAAGCCTCAAATTCCGAAATTGTTGTTCCAATAGTTAAAAGCGGTCAACTGGTTGGGGTGCTCGATCTTGATAGCCCTGTGCTAGCACGCTTTGATGAAGAAGATAAAGCTGGCTTAGAAAACTTAGTGGAGGTATTTTTATCTAGGACTGAGGTACACTTCTTTTGATTGCAACAGTTACAGAGTTTGATATTGCAAGTATTCTTGGTTAGCTTTATGGTTCTTTCCAACGACTGATGAAGATGGGGTTAAAAATGGCTGAAAAACGTATCATACCTCTTTTTCCGCTACCGCTTGTTGTCTGTCCCGAAGAGACTTTGCCGCTGCATATTTTTGAGGAGCGCTATAAGGCAATGATTGCCTATTGCCGCAAAGAGCGCCAGCCTTTTGGCGTCTCGCTGGCGTACAACAATAAGCTTTATTCCGTAGGCTGTACCGTAGAGCTTGAGGAAATTGTTAATGAATATCCTGATGGTCGGTTGGATATTATCACAGTCGGCGTCATGCGCTATAGGATGCTTGAGACCTATAAAGACAAGCCCTACTTGCGCGCCGCTGTAGAATTCTTTGATGACGATGGTGAACCTGTTGACCCAACCCTGCGCCAGCGTGTCATTACTTTGCATCTGAAGTTCATTGAACTGCTTCAGGGCGAGACCACTGTCGAAGACTACGACTTCCACGAGCGTGTCTCGTTTCGTGTAGCGCACTCTGCTGGGTTTGATGTGCTGCAAAAGCAGAAGGTTTTGGAAATGACCAACGAAAACAAACGACTTGAAATGCTAATCGAACACTTTGAGAAAATCATCCCCGACATTGAGCGTACTGAGGAAATTAAACGCCGTGTGCGCTCTAATGGTCATTTCAAAAATCTGCGGTCTTTTGATTTGTAACGCTCTCTACGGAAGCTCATTGAGATGAGTCGCCAAACACTGCTCACTTCAGATGCTTTTGCAGAGTTTCATACCCATTGCGAAACGGAAGCGATTGAGCTTGCAATGCTCGAAGATCTTTACGAGGGCGACCTTACCACGGAAGCCATTATTCCAAAAGCTCATCGCAGTAAAGGCATCATTCGTGCCAAGTCAGACGGCGTGATTGCTGGCGTGCGTGTCATGACACGCATTTTTTCCATGTCGAAAAATCAGATGTCTATTAGCATACGCAAGCACGATGGCGAGCGCGTCAAAGCTGGCGATGTGATTGCCGAAATTACTGGTAGCACGGAAACACTCTTGCTATGCGAACGCACCGTGCTCAATTTTATGCAGCGCATGTCTGGCATTGCCACCAAGACTGCAGAATGGACTGCACTTATTGCACACACAAAAGCTAAACTTTTAGACACACGCAAAACTGCACCAGCCTTGCGCTACTTCGACAAAGAAGCGGTCAGAATTGGCGGCGGTCTTAATCATCGCTTTGGACTATACGACATGATGCTTATCAAAGACAATCACATTGATGCTGCAGGTAGCGTGGCTGAAGCCATTCGGCGTGCCAAAGACTATCGCAAGCGCAAGGGTTTAGATGTCAAAATTGAAGTCGAAGTGCGCTCGCAAGACGAGCTGCAAGACGCCCTGCGCTTCTCGCCAGACATCATCCTTCTTGACAACTTTCCACTTCCCGATTTGAAGAAAGCTGTCAGCTTTGCGCGCTCAAAGTCACCAGCAGTCCTGCTGGAAGCCTCTGGCAGTGTGAGCAAAGAACGGCTTTGCGAGATTGCTGAAACTGGCGTAGACTTCATCTCCGCTGGCGAATTGACACATAGCGTTACAGCAATGGATATTTCTATGAAAATTGTGCCTCTCTCGAGTGCAACGCCATGATGCAGAGATGGCTTTTTTTGGTCTGCGTAGGTGTAACGATTATGCTCTGCTTTTCGTCATGCGGTCAGGGGCTAGAACCTGAATACCGCGCAACTGACGCTCAGGCACGCGGACGATTTCGTGGCACAATTACCTTCAAAAACTTTCCACCACCTGTGCCAGATAGCACGCGCCCCGATAGCTTGCGTGAACTTCTGCTGGTGGTCTATCGCATAGCGCCCAGCCCCGAAACCTTTTTTGACCTCAATATTCTCGCCGATACGATTTTCTTGCGCCCGTTCTATGTTCCGCTGCTGCGCTATGAGCGTGAAATTGCCGCAGGCACATACGAATATGTGGCTGTAGCACAGCACTTTCGTGGCTTTGTGCTCAATCCAAATGACTGGCGTCCCGTAGGTGTCTATGGCGGCAGTCGCGATAATCCGCGTGGCAAGCCCCTCATTGTGCGCCCCAACGCTCTAACCGATAGCGTTGACATTGATGTCGATTTCTGGAACCCGCTTCCTTTCCCGCGCTAATGGCTTGTGTTAAGTTTTTGTTACGCTATTTCGATACCGTGACCTATATGCTAAGTTTGGGTTTATCACTTACGAAGTGATATGCGAAGGTGCGTTTTTTCGATTAGCCTGTTTCTTGCCATTTTTGGTTGTGCTGTTCCAGACCGCCCGATTACGGTGCGCGGGTCCGACACGATGGTTGCCCTTGGACAAAAGTGGGCGGAAATTTACATGAGCAAGTTTCCCCACCAGACGGTGCAAGTCAATGGCGGCGGCAGCGGTACAGGCATTGCGGCACTGATTAACTGCACAGCTGATATTTGCCAATCCTCTCGTCCTATGAAAGCGCGCGAGCGCAAGAAAATTCAAGAAAAATTTGGTCACGAGGCAATTGAAATTCCCGTCGCCAAAGATGGCATCGTCATCTATGTGCATAGGGATAACCCTATTTCCAAAATTTCTATCCCTCAACTTCGCAAGATTTACACGGGCGAAATCCAAAACTGGAAAGAACTCGGCGGCGAAGACCGTCGCATCATTGTCTATGGGCGCGAAAACAGTTCTGGCACGTATGAGTTTTTCAAAAAGGAAGTTCTTAAAGGCGCCGACTTTGCCGACCATGTTCAAACCCTGCCGGGCACAGCCGCCATCGTTAATGCTGTCAGCAAAGACCTTTATGCCATTGGCTACGGCGGCAATGCTTACTCACAAGGGGTGCGCATCTTGCCTGTCAGTCGCACCGATACCTCACAAGCCGTGGAAGCCAATGAACAGACCATCACCACAGGCGAATATCCAATCTCACGCAACTTATACTTCTACCTTGCCAAGCCACCAAATGCAGTTGTTCAGCATTTCATTGATTGGGTTCTGAGCGACGAAGCACCAAGCTATTGTCGTTGAGCAAGGTTATTTTCCCATCAAAACACTGGCTTCTTCAAGCCGCACGAAGACGACATCTCAACTCATCTATGAACACCATCTACACGAAGAACGCCAGTCCAGGTTCGCGCTGAATGGATTGACCGCATCATGTATGCCATTATCGTAGCGGTTGCCGCCATTGCCCTTTCCATGATTTTTCTCATTTTCATTTTCACATTCAAGGAAGCCAAAGATGTTTTTTTCGATGCAGACACACGCCATGAAGTTCTGCCGACACTCTTCAGCACAACTTGGCAACCTGTGTCCGACAATCCCAAATACGGCATCATTCCTTTGATTATTGGCACACTGAAAACCACCTTGATTGCCATGGTGATTGCTGTGCCGATTGGCGTGCTTGCAGCTCTTTACACTTCGTGTTTCGCACCAGCTTGGCTACGAGAGCTCATTAAGCCAGCTGCAGAATTGTTAGCTGGTTTTCCTTCTGTCGTCATCGGCTTCTTTGCGCTGTTTGTCTTAGCTGATGCACTGCAGCCTCTGACTCAGGCAGAAGTAGGACTGATGCCATTGGTAGGTGGCGTAGCAATTTCCCTGACGGCAATTCCTATCATCTTTACCATTTCTGAAGATGCGCTCTCGGCAGTACCGAATCCCATTCAGGAAGCCAGTTATGGGCTTGGTGCCACACGCTGGGAGACAGCATTTTACATCACTTTGCCTGCGGCGTATCCGGGCATTTTTGCCGCTTCACTTCTCGGCTTCGGTCGTGCAATTGGCGAAACGCTTATCGTGCTAATGGCAACTGGCAATGCACCCATTTCTTCTTGGACACTTACCGACTCTGTGCGCACACTTACGGCAGCCATCGGCGCAGAAATGGCAGAAGTCGTCTTCGGCGACCCACACTACAGTGTGCTTTTCTTGATTAGCACCGTGCTCTTTTTCTCAGCACTGATTTTGAACAGCATCGCAGAGTTCTACATCAAAGAATGGCTTATGAAAAAATTCAGCGGTGAGTGAAATCTGAACAATTGTTCCTGCACCAGTACAAATGAAGAAAAAGCTGTTGGGATATTTTTACACTGGCACTACTGCATTTGCCGCCCTGCTTATTATTCTGATTATCGCTGTCATTTTGTTTGACATTTTTCGCGGCGGCTTGGCAAAGCTAAGCTGGGAGTTTCTCACTGCTCCGCCTCGCGAGGGCATGACTGCTGGCGGCATTTTCCCAGCCATTTATGGCACTTTTATTCTTGTCATTCTTATGTCCATTCTCGTCCTACCATTTGGCATTATCACCGCAATTTACCTTTCTGAATACACAAGCTCACAGAATCGGTTTGCGCGCATGGTGCGCTTTGCCATCAGTAACTTAGCCAGTGTACCTTCCATCGTATTTGGATTATTTGGCTTAGGCTTTTTTGTGCAGTTCGTCGGGGCTGGGCTCGATCGACTCCTTGTTCCAGATGACGAAGTGATTTGGGGCAAGCCTGCCTTGATTTGGGCTGCGGCAACACTGGCTATTCTGACCCTTCCTGTTGTCATTGTTGCTGTCGAGGAAGCCTTGCGCAGCGTGCCGAAAGAGTATCGCGAAGCCTCGCATGCGCTGGGCGCCACAAAGTGGCAAACTGTATGGCATACGGTCCTACCAAATGCAGTCAGTGGCATCCTAACTGGCGCTATTCTTGCTATCAGTCGTGGTGCAGGGGAAGTTGCTCCTTTGCTTTTTACAGGTGCTGCGTTTTTCTTGCCCAAACTGCCTAATTCGCTCGATGACCAGTTTATGCATCTGGGTTATCATCTCTATGTAATGTCGACGCAATCGGTCAATGTCGAGCTGACCTTGCCGATTCAATATGGCACCACGCTAGTTCTGCTTTCTCTTACTTTTGCCTTGAACCTGACAGCTGTTCTTATTCGCTATCGGCTTCGCAAGAAATTGTAGCGCTCCTTTCTCCAGCTTAGAAGCACACCCTATTGCGCCCTGTGCGTTTTGCTTCATAGAGTTTTTTATCGGCGGCGCTGAGCAGCTGGTCAATATTTTCTTGCGAGGTTAGCTCCACGACACCGATGCTAACTGTGATGGATAGGTCAGGATGAATTTTTCGCCAATCGTGGGCTTGAATTATCAATCGCATTTTCTCGCAAGCGGCAACGGCTTTGAGCAGCGGGGTTTCAGGGAGGATGATGACAAATTCTTCTCCGCCATATCTTCCAATAATATCGTTGCTGCGCGATTCTGAACGCAGAATTTCAGCCAATTCTCGGAGCACTTCATCGCCGACTTGATGTGAGAATCGGTCATTGACTTGTTTGAAGAAATCAATATCCAGCATTGCTACGCTTAGCGGTCTTGCATAGCGTTTTGCTCGGTCGAGCTCCTGCTCGAGCTGGATATCGAGATAGCGGCGGTTGAAGAGCTTTGTCAGACTGTCTTCTCGTGCTTGGCGTTCAAGGGCTTGAGCTTGTTCTTGGACTTGCAAAAGCAGCGCAGTTTTTTGCGCATTTACTTCGCGCAAACTTTCCATCAGCTTCTGTAACTCTTCATTGGCTCTAGCAAGCTCAACATTCTTCAGTCGGTAAATTTCTGATTCATGCTGGGCTCTTTCCGCATCGTATTGAATAGACATGGTACGCAACTTCTGTGCAGTCTCACGACTCATTACTTCTTCTTTGAGAGCATGAAATGCCTTGAAGTGAAAAAGAGCTTTTTCCAAGTTACCAAGTCGCTCGTATGCTTGAGCTAAGGCTTCATGAGCTTTGTATGTCCATTCCTTCGACTTGATTTCTTCTGCCAAAGTCAGTGCCGACAATAGATATTGGAGTGCATGCTCGCATTCATTTTTTTCTATCAGCAGCTTGCCTAAGCGTGTTAGCGTAGAAGTTTCGGCGTATTTGTGCCCGACCTCCCTTGAAATGCTAAGGCTTTTCACATAAAACTCTTCAGCCTTATCTATTTCATTTTGCTGCTGATATACCCACCCGATATTAGCCAGCGTTACACTTTGACCGCGCCTATCGCCAATCCGTGTGCGAATATCAAGAGCTTTTTGGTAGTAGTGCAATGCTCGTTGTGTATCACCGATACGCTGATAGGCATCACCAAGTTCATTGAGCGTGTGAGCCTGACCTTGCAAGTTTCCAAGTTCTTCCTTGATGGCTAAGCTCTTAGAAAAGTATGTAAAAGCTTTCAATGTGTCGTTCAGTCGCCCATAGACACATCCTAAATCGTTGTAGGAATATGCCTCTCCTAACCTATCGCCCAATTCTTCTTTGAGCTTGAGACTTTTCATGTAATACTTGATGGCAACAGGATAGTCACCCAATCGGTAGTGAATGTTGCCAATCCAATTCAGCACGCGCCCTTCTAGGACTCTATCCCCCAGATTTTGATAGGCAGAAAGCACATAGAGCAATTCACTCAAGGCGTTTTCATAATCGGCAAGAAGATATTTGCAGATTGCACGGTGATAAAGGCTATGCACTGCCCCTCTTTCGTAACCAAACTTTTTAGCAATGGCATGTGCCACGTTGCTAAGTTCTATTCCACGCTGCGGGTTGATATCTTTGATTTCCCACACATACTCATTGAGCAAATCTACCTTCTCAATACTTTCAGGCGCTAGCTCAAGGCGCTGCTCTATGTTAGTCAATTTTTCCATCGGCTGTCTTTCATTGCTTGCCTAAAGTTACACTCCTTACGCTTACTTCCACGTGATTTATCACACCTATCTTGACCTGCTGATGGAGTTTAGGATTTTCATTTCAAAAAAAATGAGTTATCTTCTTTCGACTCTACATCTCAACCTGTATTTGCAGGTTTAAATCGTAGTTTTGCAATCTTCTTAGTCTAATGACCATGTCAGCCGTAACTACCGAAAAAAACGTCTCTCTGCACGATGCCCATGTGACTTCTGCCCATGATGTTGCCGACATTACCATCATTGGAGCTGGTCCCACTGGGCTTTTTGCTGCCTTTTATGCTGGACTACGCGCCATGCGCGTGCGCATTTTGGAAAGTCTTGCCGAAATCGGCGGACAGCTTACAGCACTCTACCCCAAGAAAAATATCTATGATGTTGCTGGCTATCCGAAAGTGTTAGCCGAAGATTTGGTCAAGAACCTATATGAACAATGCGCACAGTATAATCCCGAAATTATTACTTCAGCGCGTGTCGATAAGCTCGAGTCTGAGAACGGACTATTTAAGCTGACGGTTGAAAATGGTCAGGTGTACTGGTCTAAGACCGTTCTGATTGCCGCTGGCGTCGGGGCTTTTACGCCACGAAAATTGGAATCGCCAGCAATTCAAGCTTGGGAAGGCAAAGGGCTCTACTACTTTGTCAAAGACCCAACAATCTTTTACGGTCGCAAGGTTTTAGTCATCGGTGGCGGTGATTCTGCCATGGACTGGGCAATGGCGCTTGGCGATAAGACCGATATGCTACTTATTCATCGGCGCGATAAGTTTGTGGCGCATGAAGATAGCGTCAGAAAAGTTAAGGAGATGGGAATCCCCATTCGTACCTTTTGGGAGCTTAAATCAATCCACGGAGAAAATGGAAAAATCACCCATGCGGTGATTTTTAACAATAAGACCAAAGAAGAAGACACGATTGAAGTGGATGCTATCTTGTGCAACTTGGGTTTTCACACCAACCTTGGTCCTATCAAAGACTGGGGTTTGGAAATTCATAACAATGGAATTGTGGTTAACGCTCGCATGGAGACCAACATCAAGGGGGTTTATGCTGCTGGCGACATTGCTTGGCATCCTGCTAAATTGAAACTAATTGCAACTGGCTTTGGAGAGGCTGCAATTGCTGTCAATCATGCCAAAACGGTGATTGACCCGCATGCCTCCTACTTCCCAGGCCATAGTAGCAATAAGGATGACAAAAAGGAAGAAAAGCAGCATCAGCCAGTTTGAGTAACCATGAAATCTAACTGTTCCAGACTATGCGTGACGTGTTACCAGCTTCTCCGGTTAAGAGTAACTCTTCCAAATCCAGCGAGCAACGGCTGGCTGATATTCTGGTTGTCGATGACCAAGAAATCATTTTGAAGCTTTTGGAAGAGACGCTACGCAGTGAAGGTTATAGCGTGCGTACAGCGACCAATGGCTATGAGGCTCTCAATGCCATAAGTGAGAAAAAGCCTGACCTGATTATCACCGACATGCTTATGCCGAAGATGAATGGGGTCGATATGGTCGCTAAACTTAAAGAGTCGCCTGATACGCGCCTCATCCCAGTCATCATGCTCACGGGGCTCTTTGACTTCGATAATAAGGTTAAGGCTTTAGAAGTCGGCGTCGATGACTTCCTGGGCAAGCCTTTCAATCGTGTTGAGCTTATTACCAAGGCTCGTGCCCTGCTCAAAACCAAGATGTATATCGATCAGCTTGAGAATGCTGAAACCGTCATTTTCTCACTTGCTCTCGCTATCGAAGGACGAGACCCATACACCAACGGACACTGCCACCGTCTTTCGGACTATGGCATGAAACTTGCCAAAAAAATTGGTCTAAGCGAGTGGGAAATTGATGCTGTGCGCAAAGGCGGAGTAATTCATGATATTGGCAAAATTGTCGTGCCTGATTCGATTTTGCTCAAACCTACTAAGCTGACACCTGAAGAGTATGAAATCATGAAAATTCACCCTGAAGCTGGTGAAAACATTTGCAAACCCCTCAAATCCCTTCATCATGTCTTGCCAATCATTCGTGGTCATCAAGAACGCTGGGATGGATCTGGCTATCCTGATAAGCTCTCTGGCACCAACATCCCACTCACTGCGCGTATTATCGCCATCGTTGACTTCTATGACGCTCTGATGACAGCCCGACCCTATAAGCGTGCACTCGATGTCAAGCAATCCTTGGAGATTATGAGCCAAGAAACGCAAGACCATAAGTGGGATCCTAATCTCATGCGTGTCTTCCAAGAGATGATTATTTCTGGAGAACTTGAAAAGAGCTTTTCAGAAATTCAACCAATCGAGTACGAGTATCAATAACGTGTCAGCATGAAATACAACGTTCTTACGCGCGCAGATCTTGACGGCTTGGTCTGTGCTGTGATTTTGAAGAATACTGAAGATATTGAACGCGTTCGTTTCTCTGAGCCAAAGTTTGTGCAAGACCGCGAAATCGAAGTCTACCCCAACGATATTATTACCAACTTACCTTATCACCCTAATTGCGCAATGTGGTTCGACCACCACGCTGCTAATGTTCGTCCAAAAGAGTTCAAGGGAGCGTTTAAGACAGCTCCCTCTGCTGCACGTGTCGTCTATGACTACTACCTGCCACGCTTTCCGCATCTGACCAAGTATGAGGATTTGATACGCCAGACCGACCGCATTGATATGGCTGACCTGACCTATGAAGAAGTTCTCTCTCCCAGTGGATACCTTCTTCTTTCCATGACTATTGATGGGAAATACCATGAGGATGAGCCATACTGGTTGCATCTGATTGACCTACTCAAGGATAAATCGTTGGACGAGATTATGCAGGATCCTCAAGTGGTGGAAAAGTGCAACAAATTTCGTGAAGATGACCTTAACTTTCGCGATGCGGTTCGCAAGCATTCTCGTGTGGAAAAGAATGTGCTGATTACTGACCTACGCAGCTACGGTGAGAATCTACCAAACGGCAATCGCTACTTTGTCTATGCCTTCCAATCGACCACGAATCTTTCCATGCGCATTACGCCTGACCGCGAACGTCCAGGGATGGTTTCTATTGGGGTTGGATACAACATCTTCAATCGCACGGCAAACATTAATGTCGGTGAGCTGATGAAAAAGTACGGCGGCGGCGGACATAAGACGGTTGGTAGCACCAAAGTCAAAGCCGAAGATGCTGACCGCATCATTCAAGAAATCCTTACATACCTGACACGCTGATTTGCTTTCAGCCTTTCATGTCAAGTCAACTTGAAAAACTGTACGATACACTTCGCTCGCAGTATTCTCTTTCGCAGGCGACCTACTTTATTGGCAAGCATCGCTTCAGATTTCTTAGCGTGGCAAATAGCTACGAATTGCTCGATTCACTTTCCGAGGATTACATTGCCAACGAAATTATGCCTTATTGGGCAGAAATTTGGCCTGCCTCTTTTGTGCTGGCTGAATATGTTTTGGACGACCTGCGCCCTGCTGGCAAAAATTGTCTTGAGTTAGGCGCTGGTGTAGGGGTTGTCAGCGTTGCTGCTGCCAAAGCTGGTGCTTGCGTCTTGGCTACCGATTATGTTGTCGAAGCCCTACCCTTCATTGAGTACAATGCACTTGCCAATGGTACGCAACTGCGCACCATGCGCTTAGATTGGAACTCCTTTACACTCCATGAGCGCTTCGACATGATTTTCGCCGCCGACGTGCTCTATGAACGCCGCAATCTTCTGCCAATCCTTCGGGCGATTGACCGACTGCTCAAGGATGACGGTAAAGCTGTAATTGCTACCCCATGCCGTGAAATTGCTAAAAACTTTTTGGTGTTAGCGCAGGAAAATCAGTTCAATACACTATGCTTTACGAAACCGCTTCTGCTCATGGGCAAAACGTTGCAAATTGATATTTATGAACTTTCAAGAACGAAATAGCTTATGTTTGGACTTCTCAGGAAACGGCTCAAGCCACTTTGGCAGTTTGGTAAGCCTCATGGATGGATTTGGCGCGCACTCTTTGTCGGCGACGACTATCTTCTTTGCGAGTTTCGTCAAAGCACTCAACGCAAAGCATCCTTTTTCTTGCTCGACAATCGTACAGGCACACTGATATGGGATGATTTTATCCTTACAGATACAGTTTCGCAAAAACCCATTGGCGACGGCTGGTGGGTAGGCATGGAAACTGCTTACCATGGCTTGGTGTATTTTCACGGCTACTACAGTCCAAATATCCCTGAACATTTAGGCATCTGGGCTATTGAACCTCTTACGCGCACTCTCAAGTGGGCTCGTCCTGACTTAGGTTATCTTTGCATAGTTCACAACAAAATGGTTGCTTTACGCAATATCATGGTTGAAGGCTATGCTGAACGAGCATTCCTTACCTTAGACCCCATGACTGGAGAGATGCTGGAAGACTTTGGTCAGAATGCCACAACAGTAAATGCATTGCGTCAGCAAGCCCCCAGCCTTTTAGCTGAGCAAGAAGTTGTCTTGCCTGAACACCTGACTGATTCGTCTTCAGAGTTTATGCAGGCTACC
This sequence comes from Candidatus Thermochlorobacter aerophilus, assembly GCA_002794105.1. Classification (GTDB taxonomy): domain Bacteria; phylum Bacteroidota; class Chlorobiia; order Chlorobiales; family Thermochlorobacteraceae; genus Thermochlorobacter; species Thermochlorobacter aerophilus. Next base: position 75,555 of record PHFL01000001.1, read on the forward strand.
AATCTGGTTAGGATGGTTGCCCCTCATGCGCGCATCATCGGTGGGCTTGATATTTTGCCACACCAAGACAAAATCATCTTAGGCTACCATGAGCAGACCAATCAGATGGTCAGCACTCCTGCAGGGACAAAAGTTCTTGGATTGAATTACCACCTTTTCGTTTTCGACCATCAGCGTCATGTAGTGTACAGTGACCTTTTAGGCACACAGATGAGTGGACTTTTAGTGGATGGCTTTTTTGTGCGTCATCATCGGCTCTATTATGTCAAGGAGCGCAATATGCTCTTTGCGATTGATTTATCTTGAAGCTCTACTGATGCAACTGACCTTGATGGTATCAGTAGTACCATGCTTGAAAATCGGAATTCCCATTGTGTAGACAATCACATCACCCGGCTTAACGATAGCCTTCTCAACAAGTTTTGTTTCAATTACGCGGAAACTGTCATCGGTTGAAGTCATGGTCTGTGTGTAGATGGTTTCTACTCCCCATACCAGCCCCATCAGCCGCTGCACTTTTTCATTGTCGGTAATGACAATAATAGGCATAGATGGTTTTTGTTTTGAGACTTTGATTGCAGTGCTTCCAGTATGGCTTAAGACCACAATCACCTTGGCACAAATCTTATTTGCAACATCTACGGCTGATATGGCAATGGCTTCGCCTAAATCCACGTTTCCTGTATGATTTTTAGGCTGCGGCGCAAAGGTTTCACGCTCGGCAAGGAGCAAGTGATGAATATCCTTTGCTTCGACACTGTTGATGATTTCACACATGGTTTTGACTGCCTCTACAGGATACTTGCCTGAAGCTGTTTCCCCAGATAGCATTACTGCATCTGTGCCATCAAAGACGGCATTAGCTACATCGCTGGCTTCAGCTCGCGTGGGGCGAGGGTTTTCCGTCATGGATTCGAGCATTTGAGTAGCGATGATGACAGGTTTGTAGGCGGTGTTGCATTTTTGAACGATGAGCTTTTGTAGCACAGGCACTGCCGCAACATTGATTTCAACACCCAAATCGCCACGTGCAACCATTACAGCATCAGCGGCGGCAATGATTTCATCAATGTTTTCAATTGCTTCTGGGCGCTCAATTTTTGCCACAATCCATGCAGTTTTGCCACGCGAGCGAATAATGTTCGCTAGCTGCTCAATATCTTTGGCAGAACGCACAAATGAGAGGGCAATCATGTCTACATCATTGTCTAAGCCAAAGTGTGTATCCTCAATGTCTTTTTCTGACAATGAGGGGACAGACACGCTGACACCCGGCAAGTTCAAGCCTTTATGCGACTTCAACAGCCCGCCAACAACCACTTCTGTAATGACTTCTCGTTCGTTTTTATCTAACACCTTTACTTCCAACAGCCCGTCATCTATTAAAATTCTATCGCCACGCTTGACATCGTGAACGATTTCTTTATAGGTTGTCGATACTCGGTTATATGAGCCAACAATATCATCAGTTGTGATTATGAATCGCTCACCTTGTTTGAGCAGCACAGTTTTTTCAAGTGCTCCGATGCGGATTTTGGGTCCTTGCAAATCTTGCAGAATTGCAATTTGCTTACCTGTTTTCTGCATCGCTTCTCTAAGCATCTCAATGCGAGCCTTATGCTCACTGTGGCTACCATGCGAAAAGTTTAGCCGTGCTACATCCATTCCAGCATGAATGAGCTCAATAATCTTCTCAAGAGAATCCGTCGACGGTCCGAGTGTGCAAATTATCTTCGTTCGTTTCATAGCTCTGACAGTTTGGTCCTAAGTGCAAGTTTCAAGCCCACCGTGTTATGCTTCACGGAGTTTTAGCTCGTCTTCAACGTTTCTTTGATGCTGGCTTCTTGACATCTGGTTTTTCACTTTGCGGTTTTGCGGGCTGAACCTGCATTTTGGGTTTTTCACCTGTAAGTTCCTCGACGAGTGCTGATGCATCGTAGATGTACTTTAGCGCTGCCACAATTCCGCCGACATGTACTGCCACTGCTCGATTGCTTTCTGTAGTGTAGATGAAAGAGCCGGGCAAACTTTCAATATTTCCATCAAAGATAAGTCCGACTGCCTCAAGGTTTTTGTTAATGACGGCACTACCGCTATTGCCACCGATAATATCATTAGTGGTCACAAAATTGAGCGGCATAGCAAGCAATTCCATAGGCGGTGATAGCCAACGCTTTGGCAACGACCACGGATACTTTTTGTCATGCGAGTAGTAGCGGTCGTAGAGTCCGAAGAACGTGGTCTTCACTGGTGCCTCCGTGCCGTTATACTCATAGCCCTTGACCACACCGTCATTGATGCGTAGCGAAAACGTGGCGTCTGGTGGTGTGTCGGTGCCATAGACGTCGAAGAATAATTTTGCCAAGCGGGCTTTTAAGCCATCGGCTTTTGCAGAGAGTTCAAAGCTTTTGCGATTCGCATCAAGAAAGCGAGGCAGAGCAATTTTCATTAGTTGCATCAGTGGGTCCTGCACAGCGTTAATCTCTGCTGGTGCTTTTGTTACTAAATTTCTCACAAATTCTTGGTCGTAGAGCTTAGATGATGCCACCAGCTGTTCTGCCGCTTCAGCAGGCGATTTATTTTGCAGTGCTGCTTTGACATACTCATCTGTACTGCCAAGATAGTCGCGAGCGATTTCAAGATGTGCAGCCAATAGCGCTGTTTCCAGTGATTTTTCCGATGGCTTAGCAGCAAGTATTAGCGTTTGTACTTGCGCTACTTGTCCAGTGTCGCCAACTTCCTTTAAGCGTGCCAGACGTAGCAGCAAAAATGCAGTCTCCAATCCTTCACCTTGCGGGTTTAAGCCAAAGCGGGTTGGTGCTATTTTGCGCAGTTCAGAATAGATGTTTCTAATCTCGTCCCATATTTTTTCTTCACTTCTCAAGGCTGGGTTAGCAGCCACTTTGGCACGAAATTCTTTTTCGAAAGCCTTCTTACGGGCAAATAGATAGGCATCATGTAGTCCGCGCAGCTGTCCTGAAAATGCCTTGATGCTATTTTCATAGCTGAAGATGACGTTGAGAATGCTATCGCTCTTTGCAGTTTGGTTGTACGCCTTGAGAATAGCTGAGCGTGCACGCAAAAAGCGCAACTGCGCTGGCAGCAGTACATCACGGTTATACTCCAACTGTGCAATTGTGCTTAGCCGCTCCGTGCTTCCGGGATTGCCAACCACAAACACCAACTCATTCTCTCTGACTCCATCTGTATTGAACTTGTAGTAGTCTGGTGTTTCGCAGGGATTACCATTTTCATCATAAGCCCGAAAGAAAGCTACATCGAGCGCATAACGTGGATAAGTAAAGTTGTCAGGGTCTCCACCAAAGTAGCCCAACTGCAACTCTGGCAAAAAGACCAACCGAATGTCAGAATAGCGTCTGAAACCATAGAGTGAGTATTTGGCGCCGCTGTAAAATGTAATTGCTTGCACCACCAAGTTTTGCCACTCCGGCTTTCGTGAATACTCATCTTCGAGCTGTTGCAAGACCTGTTCGCGCAGTCTTACACGCTCGTCGTCGCTTTTGGCTTTTGCCAGTTCTGCTTGCACACGTTCTGTGACATCAGCAATTTTTTCTAACTGATCGACAAACAGCCCGGGCACACGGCGCTCTTCAGCGCGCGAGGCAGCATAAAAACCGTTTTCATTAAAGTTTTCCCCTTTTCTTTCAATTTGCATAACGACTTCACGCGCAATATGATGGTTGGTCATAATCAGTCCATTTGGTGAGACAAATGAGCCTGTCCCACCAGCTTCGGTAAAACGCAGTGCTGCTCGCCTTGCCCGTGCAAGCCACGCTTCGTCTGGTCGAAAGCCATACTCTTTTGCAAAGAACTCTACTGGCGGATTGTCAAATGTCCACATCTTGCCATTATCAAATCGCCCTGCCCTAACCGTATCAGGGTTGAAGGGAAATTGTGCAAATCCGCTGTCAGCAAAGATGAAAAGGAGCGACCAAGAAAGGAGCTGAACAAATACAGCTGTTTTTTTGTAGCGCCACATATTGGAGTTTTGATAGGTTAATTTGTGAGTAAGTTCAATATCTTGCTTTTTACTGGAAGAGAAAAATTTCTCGGCAAGCAGCGTTGCCACTTATCGTGCGGGTTGAGCCAAGAATGTACGCCAGTTTGGGTTTTGCGGCTCGCCCGGTGCTGTTGAGTGCACGAGTTCATAACTTCCAAAGCTACCCCTATCGATGAAGACAAATATCGCTTCGATTTGATTCTCTGAATTGAGATAGGTCCAAATTTCATACGGTCGTGATTGCTGACTGCCAGCCACACTTTCTACCTGCGTGGGTTTACCGTATTTGAGAAATACTCGTCCCCTATCGGTCTCATAACCTCTTCGCACACGCGAAGCATAGAGTCTATCGGCTTCGGCAACCTTGTTCATGAACTCTCGTCGTGCGCTCGCTCCGCCACGCACTGCCCAGAACTGCTGAAAAAATTGTTGCTTGTCACGAAGCGTTCTTAGCGTGTCGTAGACTTTGATTTCCTCTGGCGTCATTAGTGCGGTGACTTGCGTGCGCATTTCCTTAGCTTCTTCTTCTGTAAGCCAAGAAAAATTCTCGTCACTAGTGACTGCTGGTGCATTGACTTTTACTGTTGGATTAAAAATGAAAAACTTTTTGCTCTGCGCTAGCACAGGCTTCATGGCTGAGTCGACCAGCTGGAGATGAAATTCATAACCGCCGCTTGCCAACTTCCCAATAGGCACTCGCTCAATGAATACTACTACTGTCTCGCTGGTTGGCTCGCGTGCATAGAGCCGCTCTGTGCCTGCCAGCATCTGTCCGCTGCGCATCAGAAAAGAGCGTTGAAAAAATTTGCCGTCTTTCGGGAGATGATTCAGGTTGTAGAATTCCGCATAGAAGACTGCAGTGTCAAAACCGGTGCCAAAGAGCGCGCTTGGGTTGGGCACAAATTCATAGCCGTTTTTGTAGAACATGGATTTTTTCATGGTACTGCGAAAGGCTTGTGCGCCGACACAAATGTCGCTCATGGTAGGCTGCGTTTCGCTGAAGGCTCTCACCGTCAGCGGGCGTTCCGTCTCAAGTTGAAAATCTTTTCTGCCTAAACTTTTGAGCGTCAAGACCGCTCGGTATTTTTCTGGCGGCAAGATGAGCCGCACCAGCATGATAAGCTGCCCACTTCCGCGCATGCTTGCACTATCAATGGCACTGGCTTTAACTGCGTTTTTCTGCACCAACTTTTCACCCTGAAATGCTGCTACCGATAGCTCAAGCTGAGTGCGATACAGTTCAGCTGCAACTTCGTCGTATGGTAGTTTCGCTTTGGGAAGTGCAATGGCAAACTCTACGGCAGTTTGCGCCGTGTCTACACGAAACTGCACAACATCGATAGCACTAAGAATTTCTGCGCTGCGCTGCACTTGTGCCCAAGCCAGTGGGAGCGGCAAGCACAGCAGCAGCATGCTCCACAGTCCTTTCAACATCTTCAAAGTTGCACATGTAGGTTATCGAGCAGTCGCACACTGCCAAGACGCACTGCCACCAGTATGTAGTAATCTTGACCCTCATGCAACTGCTCTACTCTTTGAAAGCTCTCAGCATTGACCACCGCCACATAGTCAATCTGCATGATTTTCCCCATAGAGATTATGGACTGGGTAACCAGTTCTTCGAGCACTTTTGCTTGGCGTTCACCTTGTGCAATGTGCAATTCTGCCAGTTGTAAGGATTTGTAAATCGCTGGCGCCAACTGCCGCTCTTCTGGCGAAAGGTAGATGTTGCGAGAGCTCATGGCTAATCCGTCAGGTTCTCGGACAATTGGTGCAGCAATGATTTCAATGTCGAAGTTGAGGTCTCGCACCAAGTTTTTGACTAATGACAGTTGCTGCGCATCTTTTTCGCCGAAGACGGCAATATGCGGCTTGGTGATGTTAAAGAGCTTGGTGACTACGGTTGCCACACCGCGAAAATGCGTCGGGCGGCTCTCTCCTTCAAACCCCTTTGAGACACGCTCCAGCGAGACATAGCTTTCAAAATGCTCACCGTAGAGCATTTGCATCTCTGGCGAGAACAGCACATCGACGCCAACTTGCCTTGCCAGCTCGATATCGCGCTCAAATGGGCGAGGATAGCGCGCAAAATCTTCATTTGGCGCAAACTGCAAAGGATTAACAAAGATGCTCATGACCACCACATCGGCATGGGCTTTTGCTAATCTAACCAAGCTCAAGTGTCCCTCATGCAGTGCTCCCATCGTTGGCACAAATCCTATCTTTTTGCCAGACAGGCGCAGGCGTTCTGCCAGTTGCTGCATTTGCTTCGGCTCACGAACAATTTGCAGTGCAGCAGTCTCACTCATTTTTCAGTTATAGGCTTGCTTAACTCAGTCGGTTTCGACATCGGTGACAAAATCACCACAAATTCGCCCAAAATTTTCTTTGCCGCACACTTTTGGCGAAGTTCGCTTAGCGTACCAACCAAAATTTCCTCATGCACTTTTGTCAGTTCTCTTGCAATCATAGCTTGTGCATCGCCAAAGTATGTGTGCAATTCTTCGAGCAATTTCAGCAATCGGTGCGGCGACTCATAAAATATAATGGCTTCAAGAGAGAGTGAGGCAAGAAATTTTAGGCGACTTTGTCGCCCTTTCTTGTGTGGCAAAAATCCTTCAAAGTAAAAACGATTGATTGGCAGGGGGCACACTGAAATTGCCGCCGTCAGCGCCGAGACGCCAGCAATAGGCACCACTTTTACACCATGCTCAAAAGCGGCACGCACCAAGTAGAAGCCCGGGTCTGAAATCGCTGGTGTGCCTGCATCGCTGACCAGTGCCACATCTCGACCGTGTTCAAGATGAGTCAGTATTTTTTCGGTTGCCGTCCGCTCGTTGAAGGCATGATAAGGAATTAGTTCTTTTTCAGGCAAGTTGAACCGCCGCAAGAGTTTCAGGGTCTGGCGCGTGTCTTCGCAGGCGACAATCGGGGTTTGGCGCAGTGTCTCCAGAGCGCGCAGCGTAATGTCATCAAGATTTCCAATAGGTGTTGCGACAACGTAGAGCGTTGCAGGCTGACTCATTTGATGTTGCTGACGCAAAGCGTTTTACAGCGCGGCTTTGTGCCTTATTTCAGGCTGTTCCATTGGTATGTTCATCGTGGCTTGTCTGTTTCTCGCTCTTTTCCTCTGACTCATCATCTTCTTTTGGCACACGTGCTACGGCGCTGACATAGTCGCCTTCCTCCAAGCGAATTAGGCGCACGCCTGATGTGTTGCGCCCCATGACACGAATATCAGCCACGTGCTGACGATTGATAATGCCATTTTTCGTGACAAGAATGAGGTCGTCGTCATCGGCAACTTCTACCATTGCCACAAGACGCCCGACCTTTTCACTGGCTTTCAGGGTAATGACACCAGTAGCACCGCGCTTGGTCATGCGGTATTCTTCTAATTCACTGCGCTTGCCATAGCCTAAGTCTGTTACAGTCAGAAGTGTGATGTCATTGCGCCGTGTGGTTACCAGCGAGACCACAGCTTCGTCCTTGTCGAGCTCTGCTCCCTTGACACCTGTTGAGTTTCTGCCCATCGGGCGCACATCCGATTCATGAAAACGCACGGCGTATCCGCTATTCTTTGCTAAGATGATTTGATGATTGCCATCGGTCAGCTTTGCACCAATGAGCTCATCGCCTTCCTCGATATTGATAGCAATAATGCCTGTGCGACGCGGATTAGAAAATTCACTTAGTGCCGTCTTTTTGATAATGCCATTCTTAGTTGCCATCACCACGAAGAGGGAATCGCTAAATTCCTTGACATTGATATATGCCATGACTTTTTCGCCCGGCTCAAACTCAATGAGGTTGTTGAGCGAGCGACCGCGTGCCGTGCGTGGCGCTTCGGGAATATCGTAGACTTTTTGCCAGTAGCACTTGCCATAGTTGGTAAAAAAGAGAATGTAGTGATGTGTCGAAGCAATGAACATGTGCTCGACGAAGTCGTCATCTTTGGCTGCTGCTCCAGTGATGCCCTTTCCGCCGCGACCTTGTCGGCGATAAGTATCCACAGCCGTGCGCTTGATGTAGCCATTGTGCGTCATGGTAATAATCACATCTTCTTCCTTAATCATGCTCTCAATGGAGAAGTCATCACTGACCTGATAGACAATTTCCGTCCGACGCTCATCACCATACTCTTTCTTGATTTGAATGAGCTCATCTTTGATGATTTGCATTTGCAACTTTTCACTGCTTAGAATGGCATTGAGTTGCTCAATAGTCTTGATGATTTCTCGGTATTCGTCTTCAATTTTTTGGCGTTCCAAGCCTGTCAGGCGTTGCAGGCGCATATCCAAAATGGCTTTGGCTTGAATGTCAGAGAGCTTGAACTGCGTCATCAAGCCTTCTTTGGCTTCTTCGCCGTCTTTGGCTTTGCGAATGAGTGCGATGATTTCATCCAGATTATCGAGGGCAATTTTCAAGCCTTCGAGAATGTGGGCGCGCTTTTCTGCTTCGGCAAGCTCGAACTTGGTGCGGCGAATGACCACAGTATGCCGATGCTTGATATAGTGGTGCATCATCTCTTTGAGCGTCAGAATTTTCGGACGCCCATCTACCAGCGCCAGCATGATAACGCCGAACGTCTCTTGCATCTGCGTATGCTTGAAGAGCTGATTGAGCACCACTTTTGTATCCACATCTCGCTTGAGCTCAATAACCAGCCGCATGCCTTCACGGTCCGATTCATCACGAATTGCCGCAATGCCCTCGATTTTCTTCTCGTTTACCAGCTCGGCAATGCGCTCTTGCAACTTGGCTTTATTGACTTGGTAGGGCAACTCTGTAACGACAATTGACTCACGCCCATTTTTGTTTTCTTCAATTTTCACCTTTGCCCGAATCGTGATTTTGCCGCGCCCAGTCGTGTAGGCTTCCTTTACACCATCGTAGCCATAGATGATAGCGCCAGTTGGAAAATCTGGCGCTTTTATATGTTTCATTATTTCCTCAATCGTGATGTCAGGGTTATCGATGAGGGCAATGAGACCATCAACGGTTTCGCACAGGTTGTGTGGCGGAATGTTCGTTGCCATACCAACGGCAATGCCCGAAGACCCATTGATGAGCAAGTTTGGAATGGCACATGGCAAGACCGTTGGCTCTTCGAGCGAATCATCAAAGTTTGGGGCAAAGTCGACGGTATTTTTGTCTATATCTCGCAGCAGCTCGCCTGCAATGCGCGTCATTCGGACTTCTGTGTAGCGCATCGCCGCTGGTGCATCGCCATCGATTGAGCCGAAATTTCCTTGTCCATCGACCAATGGATAGCGCAGCGAGAAATCTTGCACCATTCGCACAATCGTATCATAGACGGCACTATCACCATGCGGGTGATACTTACCTAAGACTTCTCCGACCACACGAGCGGCTTTCTTGTATGGGCGCCCAGCTTGCAAACCCAGCTCACTCATGCCAAAGAGCACACGCCGATGCACCGGCTTCAAACCGTCTCGCACATCTGGCAATGCACGACTGACTATCACCGACATGGAATAGTCGATGTAAGAGTCGCGCATCTCATCCTCAATGTTTATGGGGACAATTCTTTCTCGCTGCATACTACATGTGAAACTAAGTTGGATAAAGACATGCAAAAGCTTTCGCAAAAGAGCTCGAATATACTGGATTTGCCCGAAAACTTGTAGGGCTGCGCAGACCAATTTTCTTGCCACTCAAGCGGAATGGCACCACAACTTGCCTCCGCTTGTGCCATGCTGCTTAGTTTCAGCCACGCTGAATCAGCAACACTCCAGCAAATAGCAACACTACGCCCAGCAGTCGCTCTACGCCAGCAGGATGCGGACTGAAGCCCAGCCAACCGAAGTGATCAATTAGCACCGACGCCAGCATTTGCCCAGCTATTGTGGCTGCAATCAGAGTGGCAGACCCCAGTTTAGGCGCTAGTATAATTGAAAGCGTTACATACACGGCACCGATTGTGCCGCCAAACCATGACCACACGGGCGCCGCCGATAGCATGCTCACAGACGGCACAGCGATGCGGCTCAACAGCGCATAGATGCCCAAGCACAGCGTCCCTACGCTAAATGATGTTAGCGATGCCCAAATCGGACTGCCCACACTCTGGCGCAATGTGGCATTCATTCCAACTTGCATGGGCAAAATTGCTCCAACCATCAAGGCAAGAGCCAAAAAAAGTAAATGCTGCATTTCACTATGGATTTGCGTTGTGCGTAGACTTGTTTTGCATGGCACTGGGCAACTGGCAAAGCAAGCCCAGTTAGGGCACTTATCCCGTTGTCCAAAACCCGTAATGCCGTATCTTTGCGAATTATTTTGAAAACTAAACTAAACCCATGCTGACATGCAAACCATACGACTTGGCATCACCGCATGCTCTAAAACTCCCCAATACATCAGCTGGCTACGTTACGGCGAAAAATTTGGCTATCGCATTGAGTGCGTCGAACTGCACTTTGAAGGCAAACCACACGACGAACTTCTTGAAGAGAATCTTGACATCTTAGACACACTCGACGCTATTGTTTTTTCAGGCGGCGAAGATATTGAGCCACATCGGTTTGGCATGCAGCTTAGCCATGAGGAACTGGCGCACTTGGAGGTTGTTTCGGTTCCAGAACGCGATGAGATGGAATGGGCACTGGCTCAAGCCAGTTTGGCGCAGCGCTTGCCGATTTTAGGAATTTGCCGCGGTATGCAACTGCTCAATGTGGTCATGGGCGGAACGCTGCACTTGGATATTGAAAAGCAAGCCATTTCTACTACCACGCACAAGAAAATCAGCCAAGAGCATAGCCGCTATCACACGGTCACATTAGATAAGCCTTCACTCCTTCATGAGCTTATCGGTGTGGCGCATACAGAGTTTGTCAGCTCGCGTCATCATCAAGCGGTTGCAAAAATTGGCGATGGGCTTAAACCTGTCGGCTTTTCGCCAGATGGCATCATTGAAGCGTTGGAATCATCGATGCCAGAGCAACTGCTTTTGCTAGTGCAGTGGCATCCTGAACGCATGTGGCTCGAGTCTGAGCGTGAGCGACGACCCGAGCTCAACAATGCGTTTTCAGAGAATTTGCTTAGAGGTTTTCTTTGCCTTATTGCCGAGCATAAATCTCAACCTATTGCATGAGTGTTGAGGGCACAGTGGAATATCTTTTTGATAGCGGTCATGTTTCTGACGCGCCTGCCCGTTGGTCGCTGGGTGCGTTATGAGCAGTCTTTGCTGGCGCATTGCACCGTGTATTTTCCGTTAGTTGGTGCAGGCGTTGGGGCTTTTGGTGCTGGCGTGCTGTGGTTAGGTGCCATGCTCTTGCCATTGCCGCTTGCTGTGCTGCTTTCCATGCTAAGCACGATTTTGCTTACAGGGGCTTTTCATGAAGATGGGCTTGCCGATAGCGCCGATGGCTTCGGTGGCGCCAGCGACGCTGCACGTGTCTTGGAAATTATGCGCGATAGCCGCATCGGCACATATGGTGCAATTGCCCTGTGGTTTCTTCTGACGGCAAAGTGGACACTGCTGACGCAACTTGGTAGCTTAGACCTTGAGACGGCAATGCTTTCCTTGATTGTGGCGCATACGGCTGGACGCTGGTCGAGCCTTTGGCTTATTTGGCGTTTGCCCTATGTGCGAGCTGAATCGGCCACTTCAAAACCCTTTGCCAGTGCGGTTACGGCTTCACGCTTTTGGCTGGCTCTGCTAAGTTTTGGTGCAATTAGCCTGCTTTGCTTTCGCGCATTTGCTCTTGGCATTGTAGGTTTTGCGTTTCTTGCCAGTTTTCTTTCTGCCAAATTTTCAGCGCGCCGCATCGGTGGCATCACAGGCGATGTGCTTGGCGCCGCCAATCAGATTAGCGAAGTTTCGCTATATTTTGTCATCTTGATTTTCAAAAACGCTCCAAATTTGCAGTTACTGGCATGGACATTTTTTTAGTGCGCCACACGGAAGTTGAACAAAATAGTCAGGCGCGCTGTATTGGTCACACCAATGTTCCACTTTCAGAACTTGGTCGGCGCAATATCCACCTTGTGGCGGCTCGCTTAGTGACACTCAAGCCAGAGCTCATTATTTCAAGCGACCTTGACCGCTGCCTCGAACTTGCCAAAGCTGCTGCCTCTCAACTTGGACTTGAGCCAGACCCTACACCAGCTTGGCGTGAAGTCAATTTCGGTCAGTGGGAAAATCGCACTTGGGAAGACATTGAAACCCATGACAGTATCGTGCTTCAGGCATGGATGAAAGACTTTGTGCGCGTGGCGCCGCCCGATGGTGAATCTTTCCAATCACTTCACCACCGCATCAGTCTGCAAATGGATTTACTTCTGCAACGCCCCGAGCAACGGATTGTGATTGTGACGCATGCTGGTCCCATGCGCGCCGCACTTTGCCACGCTATCGGCTTACCCCTTCAGCGTGCGTTTTCTGTCGATGTCGCGTTTGGGGGCATTTTGCATTTGCAATACACCAATGGTCAATGGTCATTGCATGGTCTTAACAACTAAATCATAGCCTCACTTGCGTCAGGTGCTTATGCTTTCACCTTCACGGTTTTGGCTTAGCGTGATAGTGAGCGCAGGTTTACTCTTGCTTAGTCTTTCGTGCAAAAAAAGTGAAGAGCATGCTTCTGCCAAAAAGCCTGTTGTGATTGCGATTGCTAACGACTTCGACCACCTCAATCCTCTTCTAATTCAGCTCTCGATTTCTCGTGAAGTCTGCATTCAGGTTTTTCCTAAACTTGTTCAGGCTGATTTTGATGAAGCCACAGGCGAGGTGCGTTACTTGCCTTGCCTTGCCAAGCGTTGGGAGTTTTCGCCCGATGGACGACGCGCCACGTTTTACCTGCGCTCTGACGCACAGTGGGATGACGGACACCCCATCACCGCTGCCGACCTGAAATTCTCTTACCAGCTCTATGCGCATCCTGCCGTCGCCAGCACCCGCCAGCAGTATGTTCAAGACCTCGTTCGTGACAAAGACGGCAATCTCGACTTCGAGCAGGGCGTGCAAACCCCGAACGATACCACACTGATTCTCAACTTTAGCAAACCGCTTGCGCCGCTCGTTATCCTGGACCATTTCTACGACCTCATGCCGATTGCCAAACACATCTTTGAAAAAATTGACCCTAAGGATTTGCGCGCCAAAGCTGCCGAACTGCCTATTGTCGGCGGCGGACCGTTTAAGGTTGAAAAGTGGGAACGGCAAAAATCACTGGTCTTGGTCTCTAATCCGCGTTCGGTTTTGCCTCATCCAGCCAAGCTCGAGCGCATTGTGTTTCGTGTCATTCCTGAATACACCACGCGCCTGACCGCTTTCAAGACTGGTGAAGTCGATGTCATCATGTCTGCTGGTGGCATCAGTCCGAAAGATGTAAGCGAAGTGCAGCAAAACCCCAATCTTACCATCCTTCCCGTGCGGTTTCGCAGTTTCGATAGCATCGTCTGGCTCAATATCGATGGCGAAACTTACCGTCGCACTGGCAAAATCGTGCCGAATTTCTTCTTTGGTGATAAGCGTGTGCGCCAAGCCATGACCTATGCGATTAACCGTCAAGCCATCGCAGAAGGCTTCATGGGCAAAGACCATGCCACCATCGTCAATACTTCGCTTTCACCTGCTTACAAAAGCATTTTGCACCCATCCTTACATGGCTACGACTACAATCCTACCAAAGCCCTTGCTTTGCTTGAAGCAGCTGGCTGGAGACGCTCGCAATCGGGGATTTTGGAAAAAGATGGAAAGCCTTTTGCGATTACACTGGCTTACCCTGCTGGCAATCAGCGTCGAGCTTATGCGGCTACGGCAATTCAACAAAACCTCAAAGAAATTGGCATTGAGTGCACGCTCTCAGCAGTTGAGGCAGTGGTTTTCAACGAAAATCAAAATCAACTGCGCTACGATGCTGCGCTGTCTGGACTTTCCGCTGAAACCCTGCCTTTTCAGCTGACGATTTGGAACTCTGACTTCAAAAATACGCCCTTCAACTCCTCATGTTTTCAACATGCGCGCTTAGACACCATCTGCATGCGATTGACCGAACCTCTTCCCACTGATAGCGCCCGCCAGTATTGGTATGAATTTCAGGAAATTTTGCACGACGAGCAGCCACGCACTTTCCTTTATTACTACGACGAACTGCAAGGCTTCAATGCTCGTCTCAAACATGTTAAGGTCAATATGCTGGCGGTGCTCATCAATGCTCACGAGTGGGAAATTCAGTAAGTGCTACAAATGTGACTTTTTCATTACTGAAATTTTAGCTAACTTGCGCCCGACTGTGTTAAAAAACCTACCAGCTACATATTTGGTAACATGGACATCAGCAGTTTCCTCTTTGTTTTCTTAGGTGCTCAGGTTGTTGTGGCATCCGTTGGCACTGTTGTTGCCCGCAATCCTGTCACAAGTGCGCTGTTTTTGGTCTTGAACTTCTTTGCGCTGGGCGGTCTTTACTTGCTTTTGCAGGCGCAGTTTATTGCCGTCGTGCAGGTGTTGGTCTATGCTGGCGCTATCATGGTGCTTTTTCTTTTCACCATCATGCTACTCAATTTGGATGATGAAGCGGCGCTTTCCGAAAATTTTGACCTCAAAAAAGGCTTTGCTGTATTGCTCTCTGCGGCTTTGCTCGTTGAAATGCTCTACATCTTGAGTTTGAAGCTGGATTTGCCAATTAAGCAAAGCACGCTCACTGCGGCTCAAATTGGCGAAGCCAAATTCATTGGGCGTGAGCTTCTGACCAATTTTCTCTTTCCCTTTGAAATTGTCTCTGTGCTCTTGCTTCTTGCTATCGTCGGTGCTGTGGTTTTATCCAAGAAAAAACTCCATACCTCTTGAACAGACATGCAGGTTCATCACTTACTTTTTCTTTTGAGCCTTGCACTTTTCGCTGTCGGTTGTGTACGGAAGAAAGATGGTGCAAAGCTGGTAGAACCTTCTGGTTCAGCGGCATTCAAGGTTGGATTAGTTTTTGATGTGGGCGGCAGGGGCGATAAATCTTTCAACGATGCGGCTTTTGCTGGCTTGGAGCGCGCCGTAAAAGACTTTTCACTTAAACTCGAATACATTGAGCCCGGCGCTGGAGCAGACCGCAAAACTGCTCTTGAACAACTGGCTGCACAGCCCGACGTCAAATTGATTGTCGGTGCAGGCTTTATTTTTACAGACGATATTACCGATGTTGCTTTGGCATTCCCTGACAAAAAGTTTGCCTGTGTCGATTACACTTTAGATAGCACACGCAAAATTCCCGATAACCTGTTACCTATCCTGTTCAAGGAAGAAGAAGGCTCGTTTTTGGTGGGCGCCATCGCCGCGCTGACAAGCAAAACTGGCGTCATTGGTTTCGTCGGCGGAATGGATTCACCTCTGATTAAAAAGTTTGAGCGCGGTTACATCAATGGAGCAAAGTATGTGCGCCCTGACATCAAGGTTGAAGTGGGCTATGCAGGTTTAAGTGGCGAAGGCTTCAACAATCCCGTCAAAGGCAAAGAACTTGCTCTGATTCAATACGGACGCAATGCCGATGTGATTTACCACGCTTCTGGCAAAACTGGCGACGGTGTCTTTGATGCCGCTCGTGAAAAACAAAGGTTCGTCATCGGTGTCGATATGAACCAAGAAGATGCCGCACCTGGGCTAGTACTGACCAGCATGGTTAAACTCGTCGACAATGCTGTCTACGAAGTTGCACGACAGGTTAAAGATGGCACCTTTCAGGGCGGTCGTCCTCTTATCTTGGGCTTAGCTTCAAAAGGCGTCGACTACGTCTATAACGAAAAAAACAAGCCCCTTATCCCCGATGATGTGCGCGCCAAAGTGGAGGACCTGCGCGCCAAAATCATCAGCGGCGAAATTCAACCACTTGGAACATCTTCTCAAACAAACCCATAAAACAAACACGACTATGCAAAAACTTCTTTTCTTTTTGCTTATTCTCGGTCTCTCTGGCTTGCTTGGCTGCGGTCCCAGCAAAGAGCAACTTCAGACGCTTGAAGAGCTCAAAAAACTTGCCAGCGAAGCTGCCTCAACACATGAGACTTTCATGAAAGCACATCAGAAGGAAGATGAAGACCACAAGCGCATGGAACAGCGCTACGACTCACTCAAAGCTGCTGGGAAATCTACGCCTGCTATGGACTCTATGGTTGCCGCACATAAGGCTCTGCTTTCGCAGCACGAGACCGTAATGAACGCGCAAATGGAAAAACTCAAGTCGTTTGATGAAGTTGTCAAAAAATATACCGCCAAAATCGGTGAGCTTGCCGAGATGAAAAAAGCGCTTGAACAAATGAAGAAAGATGTTGAAGAAATGAAAGCAGCTCATGAAAAGATGATGCAAGAGCATGCACAAATTGATGCTGACCACAAAAAGTTCGATGAAATGGCCGCTGCCGCGGCGCAAACACAAACTCAAGCTGCCGCCAAAGGCAAAAAATAACCTAATTAATTTTGTATTTTTCGGGAAAGCATTGTAAAGGAAAAGCCTGAGCACAAAGTGCAGTCAGCCAGCTGTTTTGATTTACAATGCTTTCTCTTTGTCAAACATGCGTTGTTGCGCTTAACTTTTCTCAGTCCGCCGAGACCAACATGAACATGAGAACCACTTACCTTTCAGGGTTTCTTCTTGCGTGCTTGTGCGCTGGAGTTTTAGTCAGTTGCCAACCTCCCGCTGAGAATAAGACCCTTGCTTCTGAAATTGAACAGTTCGTCAGCGCCCTCGAGCAAGACATCGCTAAGTTTGACGGCAATCAAACCTACCTCAACAGCGAGCAAAAAACTTACAACGAAAAAAATGCCGCACTCAAGAAAAAGCTTGGCAAAAACGATTCTGTCTATAACGCCCTTACCAAAGCTCATCAAAAACTTGTCGATGAGCACGAAAATAAGCTCGCTGCACTTAAAGACTTAGCAGAAGCCAGCAAACAGCTCATTCCAAAGCTTTTAGATGGTTCATTTGCCTTTGACAGGCGGCTTATTGAAGAAGATTTCAAGGGCGGTACCCATGAAGGCAAAACTTTTGATGGTTTCAAGCAAAAAGCCGAGAAACTTCGTGAAGAACTTAATGCATTTATGCCCCGACATGAAGCACTTGATGCACAGATTAAGCTTTATGAGCAGAAATTAGACAGCCTTGAGCGCGCTTCTCAAGTTGCTGAAACTGCTTCATCTCCTCAACGCCCAAAACCACGCCGAGCAAAGTAACTTTTAGAGACGCAAGGCAAAACCTTGGTTCTCGCTCTTAAAAATGAACGAACTATCAGTAGCGAGACCCTAACATTGGAAAAGGAGGAAACTATGAGTGTTCTTGTTACAGGCGCCACGGGTTTCATTGGGTCTGCACTTGCCCGACAATTGGTTCGCCGCGGCGAAAGAGTTGTTCTGCTCGTACGGCGACAATCTAAGCTCTATGCTATTGAAGATATTCTTGATTCCGTTGAACTGCGTTATGGCGATGTCACTGACTTGGAGTCTCTGCAAGCCGCTATGCACGGCATAGATTACGTCTACCACTGCGCTGGTAAAGCCTACATCGGTCCCAAAAAAGCTGAAGAACTGTATCGCATCAATGTAGAAGGCACGAAAAATGTGCTACGCGCTGCTGAACGCCACCATGTCAAACGACTTATCTACACCAGTTCCATCTCAGCAATTGGTATTACAGGAACAAAACAGCCTGCCGATGAATCCCAGACATGGAACTTAGACGAACTCAATGTACCATACTACACAACCAAGCACCTTGCGGAAGAAGAAGTGCGCAAAGCTGCCCAAAATCAGCTCGACTGCGTAATTGTCAATCCAAGTTATGTCTTTGGCGCCGGAGACATCAACTTTCACGCTGGACGACTTATTCGCGATTTGTATTATCACAAAATTCCTGCCTATCCCACAGGCGGTATCTGCGTAGCCGATGTGGAAGATGTCGCTGAAGGGCATATTGCCGCTATGGAAAAAGGCAAGTGTGGGGAGCGCTACATTTTGGGTGGTGAAAATTTAACCTACAAGCAAGTGTTCGATATCATCTGCCAAGTGGTCGGTGCGCCCAGAGTGCTCATTCCACTTTCCGAAAGCATTGTCAAAATTTTCATCGCGCTGACTGCTAAAGCGCGCCGCCTGCATCGGATTACTTCACTAGCAAATCGTGAAATTCTACTTTCTGCCAGTAAGTTTTTCTACTTCACTTCTGAAAAAGCCAAACGTGAATTAGGGTTCGATAACCGTCGCAGCGTGGGCGAAGCATTTGTGGAAACCATTGCCCGTTCGTTTTCGTGGTATCGCTCCCGACAGCTCATCTAATGCAGACTTTCGCTGACACTAACTTTCGCTAAGCATTATGCTCAGTGCGTCGCATTTAGCTAGTGCAACCGCTTGATAACAATATCCCAAAGGGATTGATTGAGCGGTAGCACCAAGAGCCAATGCTCAAGCAGTGCCATAAGTGCCATCGTGCCGATGATGGCAAATCCGACACGTCGCCATTGCGGCTCTTGTGCCATACCGACCTTTTTTAGCAGCTGCGCAACCAGTAGCGTGCAAAATGTAATTGAGAACGGAAAAAGCCAGTTCATGTGTGCAATCGTCATGTATTGGGTCATGTCGGCAACTGTATCTGGCACAAACTCTCGCCCTGTATTCATCACCCCCAAAAATATGTTCAACTTGGCAGATTGATGCATAAACCAGTACATCAAAAACGTGTAGACTCCGAACTTATTTTTTGCACCAATACCTAGCACAATCATCAATCCCACTAATCCCAACACTAACCCTTCATGATAGAGACTTCGATGGATTGCTTTGAAAAATCCAATAACCGACGGCCCTACCGTAAAGATGGGACGCACCTGCGGTCCAACGATATAACCCGTGTAGAAACTGACTTCTACAAATGCCCAGACAATTGAGCCTGCTGTAAAAGTTAAAAATGCGCTTGCGACCGTTTCAGATTGCCGATGAGCATAGAGTGTATAGATTGCTCCTAGCATCAATGCTAATGCAATGCCAAAGACAACTGCCCGATAATTCGGCTGAAAATTAAAGTAAATGATAGCTGCTGTAGATAGCCACCAGAATACGACCGAGTATATTACCCCAGAGGCAATTAAGGCATAGAGACGCCACTGCGAGTCATTTAGCCTAACTGAGACTTCTTCGGTAAGTCGTGCAAATGCTGTTTTGTTTTGGGTGGGTTCATTTGGGTTATCATTTGAAATGTCTAATGTTCCATTGCGGTGAGCCAAGCTTGATTGGCGCACAGTCTTTACTGCAGACATACTTTGCTCCTTTCAATGTTCATGTCTTTTTGCAGCACAATAGCTACACGCAATTTAGCCTAAGTTAAAGGCTTTTCAAACCTTGCTTCACTGCTTGCTGCCATAGAACCTAAAAAGCCCGACGGCAAGGGTCGGGCTTTTGTAGGCAGATTTTCGCCTTTGCGCTTAGCTTAAGCTTTCGACACGGACAATTTCTGGCACAGCGCGTTTGATGGCTTGCTCAACGCCTGCGCGCAGTGTCATGGTCGACATTGGGCAAGAGCCACAAGCTCCTACCAAGCGCAAATCTACGGTCATGTCTTCGCGGATGCCAATCATCTGGCAATCGCCGCCATCGGCTTGTAAGTATGGACGAATGTTATCCAACACCTCTTGGACTTTGGCATAGATTGGATGGTCGGAAGGCAGATAGTTTATTTCTGTCGCTTCCGTTTTCGCTTCAACTTCAGGTTGCTGCGGCATTGTCGTATATCCTTTCGTTTGATTCTTGAAAGACTTACTGCTAAGGTATTAAACGCTTATTTGAAAATCAAAATTCAAACTTCAATTTCCACTTTTGCAGCCCCTACACCTGCATTGCGAATAGCAATTTGCTGTGCAAGTTTTTCTGCCGCTTCTTTGAAGAGTTTCGCTTGCAGCGATTCAGGGTTGCGGATAACGACTGGCACACCTTCGTCGCCACCCTCGCGCACCTCTTTAGCAATAGGAATTTCTCCCAAGAAGGGTAGATGGTATTCTGCGGCTAACTTTGCGCCGCCGCCCTGTCCGAAAATGTATTCTTTGCTTCCGTCGGGCAAGACATAGTAACTCATGTTTTCCAGTACGCCCAGCACCGGCACTTTGACCTGGTCGAACATAGCAATAGCTTTGACCACATCAGCCAGTGCCACATCTTGCGGCGTAGTTACGACCACGGCTCCGGTCAGCGGGGCAGCTTGCACCAAAGTCAGCTGGATGTCGCCTGTGCCGGGTGGCAAATCAAACAGCAGGTAGTCTAACTCATTCCACTGCACATCGGTCATAAACTGGCGTATTGCTGATGACGCCATCGGACCACGCCAGACCACTGCAGTCTTTTGGTCAACTAAAAATCCAATTGACATCATGCGCACCCCATACTTTTCAATTGGCACAATGGTCTTGCCTAAAATAGCAGGCTTTTCATTTTTCAAGCCAAACATGGTTGGGATAGATGGTCCGTAGATGTCTGCGTCAATCAAGCCAACTTTTGCACCGCTCTGCGCCAGCGCCACCGCCAGATTGGTCGCCACCGTTGACTTACCAACACCACCTTTGCCTGAACCGACCGCAATCAAATTCTTGACGCGACTTAGCGGATTATTGGGATTTGCCGCTTGACTTGCCATAGGATTGGCACTTGTGACATTTGCCGTCATTTCAATCTCGACCTTCTGCGCATCTTTGACAAAATGCCGAATCGCATTGGTGCAGGCATTCTTGATAAGGTCCTTCAGCGGACAGGCTGGCGTAGTTAGCACAACCGTGAACGAGACATTATTTTGGTCGTCAATTCTAATGTTCTTGACCATATTGAGCGAAATGAGGTCTTTGCCCAAATCTGGCTCAATCACATTTCGAAGCGCATCGACGATTTGCCTTTCTGTGATGGTTGCCATAGTTTGTTTAGGTTAAGTGTTAGTAAAAACTCTTTGTTGCTACTCTATCGTCTTTCAATTCACAATTCTTACAGCTCAGTCTCAGATGGCTCACTGCACCCCAGACGCCGAAACACTCGGAAGATAAGCTCTCGTCGGCGCAACTTCTCAACATGCGTGTTTAGCATCATCGCACTGACAAAAATGATAAACAGCACAGAAGCTAATAGAGCCGGCGTTTGCGGCACCCCTAATTTCACCCACATGAACATCACAGCCACAAAAAGTAACCACACTGCCGTCATCATCCACCGCATGCGCCGAATACGCCGATTTAATCGCTGAAGTTCCTCTCGGACAAACCCCATGTCCAAGCTCTCTTTTAGGTAAATTCGCTCTCGATAATTTAGCGTTCCTAACTCACGCCATAGCAGCGATTTAATCGGCTCTTCATGCATTCGTTTTTCAACCTTGATTTCCCTTGCCAGAATGCTTTTTTCCGCTGAGTCGTTTCCTTCCCGCTTCCAAATTGGCTTTTTGCATGCACTTAAACGGTGCGCATGTAACCCTGTTCAGTCAAGCTGGCTCATTGGAGGTCTTGCATAAGCAGTTCTGCGGCAAACTTGCCCGATAAGGTGACCATAGGCGTGCCACCGCCTGGATGCGCACTACCAGTTGCCAGATATAGCCGTTTTACAAATGGAGAGCGATTTTGCGGACGCAAAAATGCCGCACTGCGTGAGTTGGACGAGATGCCGTAGATCGACCCACGATACGCATTGTATTTGATTTGTAAATCCTGCGGTGTTATCATCGCCTCAAATTCAATGCGGGATTCAATATCGCTGAATCCTAACGCTTTTAGCCGCTCAATTACCACATTGCGGTATGCGTCTTTTTGGCGCGACCAGTCGAACTTATCGGAAAGATATGGGGCATTGACCAGTACGAACCAGTTTTCCTTGCCCCTTGGCGCATGTCCTTCGTCGCTTTTGCAGGAAATAGAAATGTAGATGGTGGGTTCACGTGGCGGAATTTTATGCATGAAAATGTCTGCAAATTCTTTTTCATAGTCGTGGCTGAAGAAGATGTTATGGTGCCAAAGGTGCGGATGCGCTTTTGCAAGACCTAAGCACAACACAAATCCAGAGCACGAAGCCTCTAATCTTCTAAGTCGCCATGATGGCACTTTTCCATTTGGCAAAAGTGTCTGATAGAGGTGCATGGCATCATCATTCGAGACGATGGCATCTGCATAGACAGTTTCTCCATTTGCGAGCTCAATACCAATAGCAGTTTTTTCTTTGAGCAAAATTTGCTTTACATCTTGATTAAGATGCAAGGTTGCACCTAATTCTTCAGCCACACGGCGGTAAGCTTCTGCTAAGCGATAAATGCCACCGCGAATATAAAATCCTCCAAAAGCCAGTTCCACGAAGGGAATGACATTAAGCGTTGCTGGAGCTAAGTAAGGCGAGGCTCCAACATAGGTCGGGAATCGATCGAGAAACTGCACCAAACGCTTATCGCTAAAAAATTTTGCGTTGCTTCGATGTACAGTGGAAAACGCATCGATTTGGAAAAACTGGAGAGGGTTAGTTTTGAAGAGCCTTGAGAATGTGAGCGGGTTGTAGATAAAGTTTTCCGCTGTTGCCTCATAGATTTTCTTGATGTAAGCAAAGTAACGTTCGAAGTTTCTTACCTGAGTAGGGAACACGCGTGCTACTTCTTCACGCAGGCGATTGAGGTCGCAGTATGCGGTAAATTCAGAACCGTCTGCAAAGAAGTATTTGCATGATGCTTCTAACGGCACAAGTGTCAGATAGTCAGAAAGTTGCCTGCCTACATCTTTGAAGAGGTTTTCAAAGACAAATGGCATAGTGATAAGTGTTGGACCTGTATCAAAGCGATAGACGCCGTCGGGGGAAGAGAGCTCTTGCATTTTACCGCCTACTGTGGCGTTGCGCTCAAAGATATGAACCTCGTAACCGCAGTAAGCAAGACGCATTGCCGCAGCCAGTCCGCCCAGTCCTGCGCCGATGACGATGACTTTTTTTCGCACAACTTTTGCCTTAGCGCTTTGTTTTCACCAAAATGTTCTGAAATTTTTCTAAGTTTTCTAAAATTTTACCTGTCCCACGCGCTACAGCCGTTAAGGGGTCATCACCGATGTAGACTGGGAGCTTTGTTTCATAACTGATGCGTTTATCTAATCCCTTAATTAGTGCACCACCGCCTGTCAGGATGATGCCCCTATCGAGGATGTCTGCTGAAAGTTCTGGGGGAGTTGCCTCTAAGCAACGGCGCACTGCATTGACAATTTGCGAAATAGGCTCAGCAATAGCTTCACGAATTTCAGGCGAACTGACATCGCGCTGCTCAGGCAGGCTGGTCACCAAGTTTCTGCCCTTGACAGTAGCGATAAGTTCTTCTTCGAGTTCAAAGGCTGAACCGATTTTGATTTTAATCTCTTCAGCCGTACGCTCACCAATAGCAAGGTTGTAGGTTTTGCGGAAGTGCTGTAGAATGGCATTTGTAATCTCATTGCCTGCTATGCGGATAGATTCACCGGCGGCAATGCCCGAAAGAGAAATCACCGCAATGTCTGATGTTCCACCGCCGATGTCGACAATCATGTTGCCATATGGCTCTTCAATATCCAATCCGTGTCCAATAGCAGCTGCCATCGGCTCAGCCACCAAGTAGACTTCCTTTGCGCCCGCATGTTCCGCCGAATCACGAACCGCACGTTTTTCTACTTCCGTAATGCCAGAGGGAATTCCAATAACCATGCGGCGCAATGAGCCAGAAAAGTCCTTTAGAACTTTCTTTATCAGTCCCCGAATCAATTCTTCTGCCGCCTCGTAGTCTGCAATCACGCCGTCGCCTAGTGGTTTGACCGTAATAATATCGCGGTGGGTTTTCTCGTGCATCTGTTTAGCTTCGTGCCCAATAGCCACTACACGACGGGTGACCCTGTCAAATGCAACAATTGACGGTTCATTTAAGACGATTCCTTTGCCGCGAACATACACCAGCGTGTTCGCTGTGCCTAGGTCAATTGCAACGTCTTTTGACCAAAAGTCGAAGATGCCCACGGCTTTAACTCAAAGGATATGCGCTTGCGCTGAGTTATGCTTTTTGCGTCGCAAATTTAATCCAAAAACAAAGTGTGAGCAAATTTCCCGCATGCTGCGTTCAAGTTTTTTAGAAAAAACGTATATTTGTCGAAGTTCAAGTGGTGAGATAGCTCAGTGGTTAGAGCACAGGATTCATAACCCTGCGGTCGAGGGTTCAAATCCCTCTCTCACCACAGTGCTATGCACTTTCTACTTTCTCTATCATCTTATTTTTTCACGGTTCAGCTCGGTAACCTTTTCTTTGCGGCGCGCTGCAGTTCAGCTAGCGCCTTTTTTTGTTCATGCTGGCTGATGCTCAATGCGCACTTTCTGCTTCATCTTGGCATCGAGTTTTTCTGCCACACTTTTGCCAGAGCGAGCCGCCCCCTCCATTGAAGCCAGATAATCTTGGTAGGTGTAGTCGCCGCAGAGGAAAAAATTCTCAATTGGTGAGACTTGGTCAGGACGGTATTTATCAACCCCCGGCACGGCTTTGTAGACCGATTCAGGAATTTTCACAACAGTTGCTTTCAGCAAGTTTGCCTCACGCGCCTCAGGGAAAAGCATGCGCAGTTCTTCTAACACTCGCTTGACAATGATATCGTTTGGCAACTCCATCAAGTGATGTGCTGGCGCCAACACCAAACTCAACACGCTGCCGCCTGTAGCCGTGCCTTGCCCTGCCTGATAGTCTTCTGGGCAAGTGATAGAGACATCAGCAAATGTGGCAAAAGTGGTGCCATGCGCAAACATTAAATTGTTTGTGTCGGTGATTTTTTTGTCGAACCACAACTGACAATTTGCTACTGGACTTCCCACAAAGTGAAACAGATTGTAGAAATAGTCATGCTTGAGCCATGCTTTTGGAAGGAGCTTTTTCAGGCTATGCACTGGCAATGCCGAAATGTAAGCATCGGCTTCAACCCACCGTCCATCACTTAGCGCCACACTGCAAATTGTGTCGTCTTCATTGAGCTTGAATTCTTTTAGGCGCGCGTTAAGAAAAATTTTTCCGCCCTTGGCTTCGATATACTCTCTCATGGGCGTAATCATGCTTTCGCCCGGGTTTGCCTTGAAAAAGCCAAAGCGCGCATCTTCGTAATTGCGACCGAAGTAGTTGAAAATCGTAATCATGGGTCGCGCCGAAATCACATTCGGCTCAATGAAATTGAGTGCCAGCGAAATTGGTCGCCAGAGGCGATGCAGTGAATGTTCCGTGCAGTGATGACGTGCATGCCATTCGGAGTAGGTGATGTGGTCTTGTGAGCGGAAATACTCTTCATTTCCAAAGAGTAGGAGCGGTAGCAATCCGCGCACAAGGGAGAGTTTGTCGCGCCAAGTGATGATGTTGGTTTTCAAACCGCCGATGAGTTCCGCCAGCGGACTGGGTAGCCCTTTTGCTTTCTCGAAGCGTGTTTGTGCGCCGTTTTTCTCTGCATAAATCAGCGCCAAATCTTTCCACTCAAAGTTGTTTTCTGCGCCAATTTTTTTGAGCAAGGCTTGCAGTTCTTTGTAGCCACCGAAAATGACATGCAGTCCCGATTCAATTGAATCGCCATCATGGTCTTTCCAGACGGAGACTTTACCGCCCAAGACGGAACGCTTTTCGTAGAGTGAGACTTCGTAGCCTTTATCGAGCAAATGGATTGCTGCGCTCAAGCCTGCAATGCCGCCGCCAAAAATTGCAATTTTCATACCTAAGTTGAATGATGAGTTTGGTTTCTCTGCCTTGTAAAAGGTATTTTCGCACCTTTTGGTTTCCGCTGATTTTAGTCGCCTGCTGTTGCCAGAAAGTCGGATAGCACGGCATTGAAGGTATGGGGGTCTTCATCATGCGGGCAGTGGCGTGTCTTTTCAATAATCACTTCTTGAGCTTGCGGTAAAAGTTCTTTGAATTTTGGCAAAATTTTTTCGGGTGGAAAAGCCATGTCGTGCCTGCCCCAGATGATTAAAGTTCGCCCTTTGAAATGGCAAGGTCGTGGCAATGTGTTGAGCATGAATCGTTCTGGGTAGCGCGATGGTGCCAAGTAAGCATACATTGCCCCCGATGAGCGAAGGGGCTTTGCAAACTGCTCGACCAATTCATCCGTTACTTTTGACACATCGTAGTAGGTTGGCACTAAGCTTTGGCGCGCGCCGAAGGCATTAGCAAATAAGCCAAACATGGCTTCACCGATTATTGGGCTGCCGACTGCACGATAGAGCAGTTTCTCAAGAGGGTTGATTTCATCAGGGAAAATGCCTGAAGCATCTACCAGCACCAATGATTCAAGGCGCTCGGGATAGTGATGCGCAAACCATACGCTTGTTGCACCGCCCATAGAGTGCCCGACCAACACGACCCTCTCGAGTTGCTGCACCTGCAGAAAAAATCGGATTTGTTCTGCCCAGAGTGGCAAGCCATATAAGGCATTTGGTTTTTCAGATTCACCGAACCCTAAGAGGTCAAGAGCAAACACCTGACGCTGCTTTGCGAAAATGTGTAGGTTATGTCTCCAGTGCTCAATCATGGCACCGTAGCCATGAATAAAGAGCAAGGGCGGTTGCGGAGAGGGTTTGCCCAAAGCCACGTAGCGGAAGTGAGCATGTGCGTTTTCAGCGTATGTCCAGTCTAAAAAATTTCCTTGCATAGTTTTTCCTTGCAAAGTGTTCATTGCTTTGGGCATTTCAAATCAGGCAAGGGCGCTGGGTTTACCCTGCACATAACTTGTGATTTAGCGGGTGGTCGGCAAAGATTTTTGGCGTTCCTTTTCATTTATGCGATTGCGCACGCGAAGTACCGTGCTGAATAGCAGTGCTAAGGCAGCTATATCGTCAGCAATGCCAAAGACCCCAAACATGAGTTCAGGAATCAAATCAATTGGAAGAATGAAGTAGGCGAGCGAGCCGACTAATGCCAATTTTTCCATAAACGAAGCTTCTTGCCAAGTGCTACGAATGAAATTCATGGCTATCACAAAGTTTTAGTTGGTTCGAGCATTAGTTCCTGATATTTGTGTCTTTGTCTTAGCTTATACCGAGTATCCTCGTCAATAAACCCCTTTTGGCTTACTTCGTTCTCTTTGCTGCGGGCTTATCGGGTTCTGCTTTTCTCTCTCCAGCGCTCTCTTTTTCAGATGTGTCTGCAGAAAGTTTCGCATGAACACTCTTGGCGCCCCGGTGCGATTCTTTTACAAAAAAAGATAAGCATCTGTGCTTTCTGCTGAGGTTTTTTGCTATATTGTATTTGGCATGCAAACCCTTTAATCTACTCTACTTAAAATGAAAATCCTTTCGTATGTGCTTCTCCTTATTGGTTTAGTTGGTATCGTTGTTGGTAGCATCCGATACTCTCAGCAAACCGAGTGGGAACATTGGGCACCAAAGTTGGTCTGGCTTAGCGTCTTGGGCAGCAGTATTTTTGTAACTGGCATTGGCGTTGTGATATTTCTTGCAAGTTGATTTGGTTAGTTGACCAAGCTACCTACCTCTTCTCCAGTAAGTAGACGCCTTAGGTTTCCTTCTACGTTCATGTTCATGACCACTATAGGTAACATGTTTTCTTGGCAGAGTGTGATAGCAGTTAAGTCCATGACGCGCAAGTTTCTCTTTAATACATCAAGGTAAGTAATTTTTTGGAAAAACTGTGCGGATGGATTCTTTTCGGGGTCCTCAGCGTAGATGCCATTGACGCGTGTGCCTTTGATGATGACGTCTGCTTCAATTTCAATAGCGCGAAGCGCAGCGGCTGTATCGGTTGTAAAGTATGGATTACCTGTGCCTGCACCAAAAATTACGACACGACGTTTTTCCAAGTGTCGTATTGCACGGCGTCGAATAAAGGGTTCAGCAATTTGTTCCATCTTGATAGCGGTTTGCAATCGCGTATAGACACCTTTGCGCTCCAGTGCATCTTGCAGTGCTAAGGCATTGATGACTGTTGCCAACATTCCCATGTGGTCAGCTTGTACTCTATCCATACGCTCAGCCGCTTTAGATAGCCCACGAAAGATATTACCACCACCGATAACCACTGCCACTTCTGCACCTAACTCATGAGCTTGTACAATCTCTGAAGCGAATCTATCCAAGACCTCTCCATCAATGCCGTAGCCTTTATCGCCCATTAGTGATTCTCCGCTTAGCTTCAGTAGGATTCGTTTGTATTTTAGTGCTGCCATGACTGGTAGGGATTTTTGTTATGTGCTTTATTCAATAAAAAAGGTCTCGCAATTAGCGAGACCTCATACTCTTTCTCCAAGTTGAAATCGCACGAACTGTTTAATTGCCAGTGTCGTATGCAATCGTTCTGAGGCTTCCTTTAGGATTTCTGTCACAGTTTTGCTGTTGTCCTTGATGAACGGTTGTTCCAAGAGCACAATATCTTGGTACATTTTTTCAATTCTGCCAGAGACAATTTTTTCCACAACGGCGGCAGGTTTCTTGTCATTAAGTGCTTGCTGGCGGTAGATTTCAGCTTCTCTTTCGATTAGTTCCTTAGGTACGCTTTGGCGCTCAAGTGCCACAGGTGCTGCTGCTGCAACTTGCATGGCAATATCTTTGGCAATTGGGTCATCTTTGCCGTTTAGACCAGTGATGTAGACCAAAGAGGCTAATTTTGCACCAGGATGTGTGTAAGCAAATACTGCACCATCGGGAGCTTCCAGTAGAGCCACTCGGCTGATTTCTACTTTTTCGCCTACTTTGCTTACCATGATTTCAGTGGCTTTTGCAATGCTGGTGTTGAACTCACCACCGATGGTCAGTTCCAGCAAATCTTTTAGGTTTTTTGTGCGGTGCTTGAGTGCCAGGGTAGCTACCTCGTTAGCAAAGGCAACGAATTCTTCATTGCGTGCAACAAAGTCCGTCTCACAGTTGACTTCTACCATGGCTGCTGCAGATTTATCTTCTGCTTGCGCCACGGCAATAATACCTTCTTTAGCTTCACGGTCGGCACGCTTAGCGGCAGCGGCGGCGCCACGCTCGCGCAGCCACTTGATTGCCGCATCCATATCGCCACCTGTTGCTTCTAATGCTTTTTTGCAATCTGCCATGCCTGCACCAGTTTTATCGCGCAGGTCTTTGACTAATTTTGCTGAAATTTCTGCCATAACTTTTTTAGGGTTGTCAGATAAAAAAAGAACCGTGAAGGTTCACGGTTCTCCTTGGAGACTAATTTCCCTCTTCTTGAGTTACCTCTTCAGTATCCTCTTCTTTTTGTGCTGTGGTCGCATTGATAATTGCATCTGCCACAGCTGTTGTAATCAGTTCAATTGAGCGAATAGAGTCATCGTTTGCAGGAATGACATGGGTTACCAGCTCTGGGTCGCAGTTGGTATCGACCATTGCAAAGACAGGAATACCTAGTAAGTTTGCCTCCTTGACCGCAATATGCTCTTTTTTGACATCCACCACATAGAGTGCAGCGGGTAGGCGCGTCATTTCAACAATGCCACCTAAGACCTTGAGCAACTTTTCTTTTTCACGCAAGAGCATCAGACGCTCTTTCTTGGTGATGATGTCAAATGTACCGTCATTTTCCATGCGCTCAATTGCATTGAGCCGGCGGATACTTTGTCGGATGGTAACAAAGTTTGTCAGCATACCGCCTAGCCAGCGTTCAGCCACATAAGGCATGCCGCAGCGTTCCGCCTGTTCAGCAATGATAGCTTTGGCTTGCTTTTTTGTGCCAACAAAGAGAATGTCTTTGCCTGTGCTTGCGATAGCTTCAATCGCATTGAGCGCATCTTCGGCCATTTGCACGGTTTTTTTCAAATCGATGATGTGAATGCCATTTTTTTCCATGAAGATGTAGGGTCTCATCTTCGGATTCCATCGCCGTGTCAAGTGTCCGAAGTGTGCGCCGGCTTTGAGCAGATCTTCGATTTGCAGTCTGGGCATAGTTTAGTCCTATTGAGTTTAGTTGAACCTCTACCTTGCTACTATTGAGGGGATCTTATGCAGACACTGCCACTCAATTTTGAAGCGTATGCTTCTGCAAGGTATGCGTGATAAAACACTTCTGCATTTTTCCGCTGCGGCTTTTATGGTGCCAAAGCAGCTTGTTTTAGCGTTTTGAGAACTGGAAGCGACGACGGGCTTTGCGGCGACCGTATTTTTTGCGCTCGACCATTCTTGGGTCACGTGTCAAAAGCTCTTCTTTGCGCAGGATTGGTCTTAGGTTTTCGTCATACTCTACCATTGCACGTGCAATAGCCAAGCGCACAGCACCGACCTGCCCGCTCACCCCTCCGCCTTTTACATTGACTTTAATATCGAACTTGCCTATGTTGTCTGTTACAGCCAAAGGCTTGAGCACGTCGTTGCGATGCTCTTCGATTGTAAAGTAATTTTCAAAGGGGCGGTCATTGATAATGATTTTACCCGTGCCCGGTCTTACAAAAGCACGTGCCACTGCTGTTTTCCGTCGCCCCACAGTGGAGATTACTTCCGCCATAGCTTATGCCAGTTCGAGTTTCTGAGGTTTTTGTGCAGCGTGTGGGTGGTCGGGACCGGCATAGACTTTAAGTTTCTTGTAGATTTTTCTACCCAAGTCACTTTTTGGCAACATGCCCCACACGGCCTCTTCGATGATGCGTTCGGGTCTTTTTTGCAACACATCAGCGAACTTTTCCCAGCGCGCACCGCCGGGGTAGAGCGTGTTGTGGTAGTACATCTTCTTTTGTGGCTTTGCGCCCGTCAACTGCACTTTTGCGGCGTTGATGACAATCACAAAGTCACCTGTGTCTACATGCGGCGTATATTGCGGTTTATGCTTACCGCGCAAAATCGCCGCAATTCTGGACGCCATGCGCCCCAGTGTTTTCCCCTCTGCATCGACAAGATACCACTTACGCTCAACCTCAAGCGGTTTTGCCGAGTAAGTTCGAAAACTTTGTGTATCGACTTTCATGCCTTGCGCTAAAGCTTGATTATGAATAGAGCGCGCAAAGATAGGGTATTAGGTTCAAAATGCCAAACCTTTTCGAACTTTTCTTAACGCAAAAGTGTCGACTCTGCACGAGAAACTTCTTTTAGCATGCTTGGAATGAGCTCACGGTCATGCTCTACTTCACGCAGTCCTTGCTCAAATTCTTCTGCAATTTTGACATCCTCTTCGCTTCCGATAAATAGCGGCGTGCGCTGATGCAATTTCTCAGGCACGATATCCAAGATTCGCCTGTATCCGTCAGTGGCTCGACCGCCAGCTTGCTCACACACAAATGCCAATGGATTGGCTTCGTAGAGCAGGCGCAACTTGCCTTCTGGCGCTTTTTTCGTACGTGGATAAATGAAAATACCCCCGTAGAGCAAATTGCGATGAAAATCTGCTACCAGCGAACCAATATAGCGCGCCGAATATGGACGGTTCGTTGCCTTATCTTCTTGCTGTAAATACTTGATATACTTCTTGATACCATCAAAGAAGTAGCGATAATAGCCTTCGTTGATTGAGTAAATCTTGCCGCGCTTGGGAATTGTGATATTTGGATGTGAAAGCAAAAATTCTCCAATCGTTGGGTCTAAAGTAAAACCATGAACCCCTTGACCTGTCGTATAGACCATCATCACAGACGAGCCATAAATTACATACCCTGCTGCCACTTGCTCTGCCCCTTTTTGCAAGCAATCCTGCACTGTCGCTGCTGTCCCTACAGCCGATTTGCGCTTGTAGATTGAAAAAATCGTTCCTACACTGACATTAGCATCGATGTTGGAAGACCCATCTAACGGGTCAAATAGCAGCACGTATTTGCCTGACTTTTCTGTCGGCGGGATAATAATGTCTTCGTTTTCTTCAGATGCCATCACGGCAAAGCGCCCATGCTGCCCGATAGCCTGAATGAACTTTTCATTTGCAAATTGGTCTAACCTTTTGACCTCTTCTCCCTGCACATTCTTCGACCCTGCTGAACCCAAAATATCCACCAATCCTGCACGAATTACCTCTCGCCGTACTAACTTTGCCGCAAACGCTACGTCGTATAGTAACAGAGAGAGCTCACCGCTTGCGCTGGGAAATTTGCGCTGCTGCTCGAGAATATGACGCTCAATCGTAATCAACTCCGCCATGGTGAAGTTCTCCTACTACGAAATTTTTGTGATTCTGGGCTTAGAAATTACACATTTCATACACAACCGCAAATGTGCATGTCTTGTGCTCTGCTACTTTCATGCACTCGGCTTCATGGTTACATCTGTGCCCACATGTCTATCCCAGTCGCTCGAGCAGTTCTTCAATCACAGCACGAATTTCCAATAGTGTCTGCCGCTGCCGTTCATTGTGTTTGGCAGGCAATTTTAGCGGAGGTGACTGCCTGCTCAATAGTTCTTTGGTCTCTTTAATTACATCGTTTGGAGCTGTATAGCCTTGCATCATCGCACGTGCTTTTTCCACTGTGTAGCCATCTTCATAGATAAGTTTCTTGATAGCCAGTACCACAGCAATATCCTTGTAGGTATAGATACGGTTACCCTTAGCATTGCGCGAGGGAGACAGTTGCGGAAACTCATTTTCCCAATTGCGGAGCAAATATGCTGGCACTGAAGTAATCTTGCTCACTTCACCGATGGAATAATACAGCTTTTTTGTCTCGAAAGTCTTCATCGACTGCCTAATTTTTGCAATAGGTTAATTGATGCATTTCTGTGCCTGCTATGTTGTAAGACCACATTTGGGTGTAGCAAGCGCAGCCCTACTGTATGCCCCGTCTTTCGTTCAACACACTGCCTGCAAATTTATACTTCACTATGCACACTTCATACTGCATATACTTTTCGCCAGTCCAGATGCTTCCTTTGCACCACTTTTTATAGTTTGCTTCTACTATGGACCACGCATTTAGTAGTTATTGCCGCTTTTCTATAGTAGCATTGCCATTATCACCGTTCTGCTCTACCTTGATTTTTTCGGCGGTGCGCTTGGAGAATCAGATGCCACAATATCAAGTCTTGATTGATACGCTCTGGCAAGACATCTTACCATCAAAATGTGTCAGTGGAGGGGTTTTTGGTCAGCCTTTTGGGCAACTGGATAGCGCGGCTCAGGTTTTGCATGTGCATCTTGCACCCGAGTTAGGCACAATTCAGCCGCTGAATTTGACCAAAGAAGAGATTGAATCTTTTGCGGATGCTCAAGGGCAAGCACTTCATATACACTACCGTGCCTTGCCACTACAATTAGCTTACGCCCGCTTTGCTCTGCACGTCTTCTGAACTGGCTGGTAGCTCTATGAAAAACGCGGCGCCTTTGCCTTTACCTTCAGATTCTGCCCAAATACGCCCGCCATGTCGCTTCACAATCTGACGAGTAATGTATAAACCCAAACCCGTTGAACTTTCACCGCCAGTTGGCACTGCCGATAAGCGTTGAAATCTACCGAAGAGATGTTTCATATCCTCTTCCGATAGTCCCTGTCCTTCATCTTTCACGGCGATACGAATCCACTTGCCGGTGCCTTCTGCACTTTGCGAACTTGATGTGTCAGGCGTGTCTTTTTTGCAAACCTCAATCCAAATTCTTGAACTTTCGTGAGAGTATTTGATGGCGTTGGAGATAAGGTTTTCTAACACCGATTTGATAAGCGCACTATTGACCTGGGCATAACAATCTGGCTCAATCTCTGCGATGAGCGTCTGCCCTTTCAGCTTGGCTTGTGGCTCAAACTGTGCAACGGTTTGCTCGACCAGTGCCGAGAGATTCACTAAGCTGCGTTCCAAGTGTTGCGCCTGTTCTTCAGCGGTGTTGCGCTCCAAAAGGTCGGCAATGATGTTAAACATGCGCTCGGAATTTCGATAAATGACCTTGTTGAGTTCTTTAATTTCCTCAATAGACTTTGACTCGGCAATCAGATACGAAAAACCGACAATTGCTTGAAGCGGGTTTTTCAAATCATGTGCGGCGATTTCCATCAGCTCGGCTCTCAGCGCAGAGGTGCGTTGCAAAGACTCATTAGCCAAAGCCAGTTCCCAATTGGCTTCGCTGAGCTCACGCAGCAAGCGGTCGCTACGCTGTTTTCTATGGCAAGGTGTTCGGCTTGTTTGCTTA
>PHFL01000002.1:0-2353 GCA_002794105.1 Candidatus Thermochlorobacter aerophilus
TTTTACTGGTCAGCAGAAAATTGTTGATAATCTCAAAGTCTTTATTGCAGCGGCGCGTGCTCGTGGTGAAGCCTTAGACCATGTGCTTTTGTCTGGTCCGCCTGGGCTGGGCAAAACCACCTTAGCTTATGTCATTGCCCATGAAATGGGTCGCTCCATCAAAACCACTTCTGGTCCTGTGTTAGATAAGCCCGGTGATCTTGCTGGCTTGCTTACCAATTTGAACAAAGGCGATATTCTTTTCATTGATGAAATTCATCGGCTCAATCCTGTGGTCGAGGAATACCTCTATTCTGCGATGGAGGATTTCAAGCTCGACATCATGATTGATTCGGGACCTTCGGCTCGTAGCGTGCAAATTTCTATTCCTCCGTTTACTTTAGTAGGCGCTACGACGCGTGCAGGGTTACTTACAGCGCCGCTTCGGGCTCGTTTTGGCATCAACGCTCGTTTGGATTACTACACCGCAGATTTGCTTGAGAAAATTATTTTGCGCTCGGCAAAGATTCTCGATATTGGTATCGATAGAGAAGGCGCCTTTGAAATTGCTCGCCGCTCGCGTGGCACGCCGCGCATTGCCAATCGCTTGCTACGTCGCGCCCGCGATTTTGCACAAGTTCGTGGCTCCAATGTAATCACCCTTGAGATAGCGCGCCAAACTCTTGCCGCTCTCGACATTGATGAATACGGACTTGACGAAATGGATAAACGCATCATGCTTTCCATCATCGAAAAATATGCTGGCGGTCCAGTTGGGCTCTCCACACTAGCAATTGCCGTCGGCGAAGAGCCTGACACAGTAGAAGAAGTTTATGAGCCCTATCTAATTCAGGAAGGATACTTGATGCGCACGCCGCGTGGCAGGGTCGCTACCGAGCTTGCCTATCAACGCTTGGGATTTGAAAAACCAAAATCCACACCAAATCTGTTTGATTTACAATAACTCATCATTACAAACTTTACGCCAAATGTCGCTTCGCTTACATCCCCTTGCTGCTGGCATTCTTTTTACGCTTGTTCTGGCTTTTGCCATTTGGGCATGCCGCACTGTAGCAATTACTGGGCGACAGCAACTCAATCTTATTCCTCGGCAGACAATACTGGCAATGAGTTATGAGCAGTACGCAGCCTTCCTTTCACGTGCGCGTCTGAGCAATGATGTGGCGCAAACTGAGCTGGTGCGCCGTGTGGGTCGTCGTATTCAGGCGGCCGTTGAGCGCTATTTTGCTGAGCAAGGTCTTTCAGCACAGCTTGAGGGCTACCAATGGGAATTTAACTTGGTGGAAAGCCCTGAAGTCAATGCATGGTGCATGCCCGGTGGCAAGGTGGTCTTCTACACAGGCATCTTGCCGATTACAAAAGATGAGGAAGGGCTCGCTGTGGTCATGGGACATGAAATTGCACATGCAGTGGCTGAGCATGGCAATGAGAGAATGAGCAAGGGTTTGCTGGCTGAGCTAGGCGGTGTTGCCTTAGATGTGGCACTGAAAGATAGACCCCAACAGACCCGACAGCTTTTCTTTGCTGCCTACGGTCTTGGCGCACAACTTGGTGTGATACTTCCTTTTAGTCGTCTGCAAGAAAGTGAAGCCGACCGCTTAGGTCTGATTTTTATGGCTATGGCTGGCTACAATCCCAACGCCGCCCCTGAATTTTGGAAACGCATGGCGGCACTTGGCGGTAAAAAACCCCCTGAATTTTTTAGCACCCACCCATCAGACGAAACACGCATTCGAGATTTGCAAAATGCGATTCCTGAAGCCATGAAGTATTACCGCAAAAATTAAGTGCTTGATGCTTCCTGCATTGCATGCGGCGTCATGCTCTGTGCTGGGTAGCCTTTTTGCCCTTTGCATTAGAAGCGGCTCTTATTGCGCCCTTGCTTTGCGACCTGCACGCTTCAGGCGCAACAACGATGGCAACATGCCTCACATCTTGACATGCACACAAGTTTTTTTAATTTGCTCCTCAAACTTGAGGTACTATTACTTTTTCCATTCAATCTGTTAGTACAACTATGACAAATTTGGGTGAGCAAGCCGAAGTTTCTCAAAGTCTCAGCATCTTCTCCGAACTTGAGCGTCACGAATATGAGCAACTTATCTTCTGTTCAGACCATAAAGTTGGTCTGCGTGCCATCATTGCCATTCACAACACGACGCTCGGTCCTGCACTTGGAGGCACACGGATGTGGGTATATCCCACTGAACAAGATGCCATTGCTGATGCTTTGCGCTTGGCGCGCGGCATGACATACAAGCGGCGGTTTCGCGCTTGAACCTTGGTGGTGGAAAGGCTGTGCTGATTGGCAACCCAGAGAGAGATAAATCTGAAGCACTGTTCCGCACATATG
>PHFL01000002.1:2477-38930 GCA_002794105.1 Candidatus Thermochlorobacter aerophilus
ATGTGCGCGATATGGAATGGGTGCGTATGGAGACGAAATACGTTACGGGAATTTCACGGGCTTTGGGAGGAAGTGGCGACCCTTCCCCAGTTACTGCACTTGGTGTCTATATGGGTATGAAAGCCGCTTGCAAAGCTCGTTACGGCAATGATAGCCTCAATCGCAAGAAAGTGGCTATGCAAGGTGCCGGTCAGGTTGCCTATCACCTTTGCCACTACCTTCGCTCTGAGGGCGCCATCGTGTATGTGACAGATATCTACGAAGAAAAAGCTCGCCGCATTGTCAATGACTTCGGCGCCATTTATGTCAAACCCGAAGAAATTTATGACCAAGAAGCGAACATCTTTTGCCCTGCCGCACTTGGCGGGATTTTGAACAGCGATACCATTCCTCGCTTGAAGGTAGATATCGTAGCTGGACCTGCAAACAATCAGCTACGCGATGAAACCGTTCACGAGCAAATGCTCATCGAGCGCGATATTCTTTATGTGCCAGATTTCGTTATCAATGCTGGCGGTCTGATTAACGTAGCAAATGAATTAGAAGGCTACAACAAAGAACGTGCACTCTCGCAGGCACGTGAGATTTATGATGTGGTTGGCGATGTATTGCGCATTGCTCGGCAACAAAACCTGACGCCAAACTCCGCCGCTATTCACTTGGCTGAAGAGCGACTGCGGAAAATCGGACAAATCAGGTCCATCTATGCTGGCGAAAGCAACTATGCTGGGCGCTTAGGGGAAATGCGCTCTCGCCGCCGATGAACTTTTGCTAATTAACTTTTGCTAATTTTTATTGCTGCGTTAAAGATGCACAATTTCTCTTGGAGGTGAATTTCTTTAGCTGTAACGTTGTTTGTTGATTCTACCGTACCCGTAAAACCCAAACACTTCGTTCTTTAGTTCAATGGTGAATCGTAGACAAGTTCGCGAAGTGGTTATGCAGGTCCTCTATGCCCGTGACATTCGCAAAGATAGTCTTGAGAAGGTGGCAGAGGGACTTATTCCAGAGGAGATTCTTGCGCAAGAAAAATCCCGAGCATTTGCCCAGAAACTCCTTACTGATGTTGTCACTCATCAAAAGATGATTGATGAATATATTGCCAAGCATGCCGACAACTGGGAGCTGGACCGCATGGCTGTCATTGACAGGAACCTGATGCGTATGGCAATTGCAGAGTTTCTTTTCATGGAAGACATACCGCCGAAGGTTACCATTAACGAAGCAATTGAAATCTCAAAGAAGTATAGCACTGAAAAGAGTGGAAAATTTATCAATGGCATTTTGGATGCAACGCTTAACGAGCTTAGGCAATCTGGCAAATTGCAAAAGTCTGGACGCGGGCTGGTTGACTTGCCAGCTAAGCAGCCCAGAAATCCAACGCCTGCTCCGCCTGCTGAAAAACCGCCTAGTTCATCTGCAGCACCGAAATCCTCACCCAAACCAAGCACCACAAAACCTTCGCCCAATTCTTCAAGTAAGAAGTCAGCATCGGCATCCCAGAAATCAAAACCAAAATGAGCTACGATAACATGACCGACACAAAGCCTGCTACTGCGCAAAAATTTGTGGCTATTGGAGATATTCATGGGTGTCTTTCACCACTGCAAGCACTTATTGATAAGCTTGCGCCCAGCTCTGACGAAACACTCGTCTTCTTGGGCGATTACATCGATAGAGGTCCCGATTCTAAAGGCGTAATTGACTACCTACTTACCCTGAAAGAGACGCACCCCTGCATTTTCCTCATGGGCAATCACGAAGTTATGATGCTTGAATACATAGACTTTGGTCGTGCAGCAGGCTGGATTATAAACGGCGGCAAAGCTACTCTGGCTTCTTACACTCTTAACGATGAAATTCACATTCCCGAATCGCATATAGAGTTTTTGCGCAATTGCCTCTATTACTACGATACCGAAAAGTATTTCTTTGTGCATGGTGGCTTAAAACCGACACGCTCTATTGCAGAGAATCTACAATTGCTCTCTCCTATTGACCTTGTTTGGGAACGCGACCATCTGAATCCGCATCATCTTTTCTACGAAGACTATGCTTGGGAAAAAACTGTGGTGTGTGGTCATACGCCTTGCCCTGAACCTATTATCAAGGATAAGCTTATTTCAATCGATACAGGTTGTGTCTATAACTATTCTCCAGAACTTGGTCGGCTTACAGCAATTCGCTTGCCTTCACTGGAAACTGTACAGGTTGACAATCGCTCGCCAAAATTGTCAAAATTTTCTTTTGCTAGCTGGTTAAAAGCCAAAATATCAGCCGCTGAGCGCTGATTGTGCAGCGCATGTTTTATGACCAGAAGAGAGAAAATTCAGAAAGTTATAGCCATTCTTAGCAAAAAATTTCCTTCGCCACGCTCTGAACTTGTCTATCAGACACCGTTTCAACTGCTTATTGCCACAATATTGGCGGCACAGTGCACCGATAAGCGTGTCAATCTCGTTACCCAGCCGCTTTTTGCCAAATATCCTGACGCCAAAGCCATGAGCCAGCTATCGCTGGATGAGCTGCGTGAGCATATCAAATCCATCAATTTTTTCAACAATAAAGCCAAAAACATTCATGCACTTGTGCGCATCCTCTTGGAGAAGTTCAACGGTGAGGTACCAGATACGCTTGAGGCACTTACGGCTCTGCCCGGCGTTGGTCGCAAAACCGCTCATGTAGTGCTCAGTAATGGTTTTGGAAAGCCCGTCTTGGCTGTCGACACGCATGTTTTTCGTGTTGCCAATCGCTTAGGGCTCGCCAAGGCTAAAGATGTTTTACAGACAGAAAAACAGCTCATGCGCCACCTAGCTCCTGAAGAGGTTAATAATTTTCATCATTACCTTGTTTTGCACGGACGATATACATGCAAGGCTATATCACCGCAGTGCCATATTTGCGAGCTTACAGCACTGTGCACTCACTATCGGCAACTTAAGTCATCAGCACGTCAGCGTCTTGCATCTACAAACAAATCAACACAAGCCAAGCTATGATTTTGAAAGTTGTCTCACTTTTTTCTACTTTTCATGCGCTGCCCCACTGTGACTTGAACCTAGCAGCTCTCCAATTTTTATTTTGGAAATGCTAGAAGCATTTTTGCTCTTTGTAGAACATTCAAGTTTTTACACATAGGGTCTATGTATAACATTGACATCTCGAGCTTTCCGCTTATTGTAATCCAGAGCGACTCACCGGTTTGTCAGGCTATGCTCAAGGATTTCTATAAGGCGATTCATGCAGCTGTTGAGCGACAGACGGCTTTTGGGATACTTTACCGTTGTCATGCCACCACGCCGAAACTTCCTCGCACCAAATCTCCCACTCTTTTGGTAGAGCAGCTTCCGCCTGAACTTCCAGAATGTCTTGCTGGGCTTGTGGCAATTATGAAATCTACAAAAATGATTCGCTACCTGCGCCCGCTCTCCATTGGTCTAACCAAAGCTATGCCCAAATGTCCTATTAAAATCTTCACTTGGGGAGAAGAGCAAAATGCCAAGGCATGGATTCAGGCACAGATTGAAATCAAGCAACGCAAATTGGCTTGGGCACGTCTTGCGCAGAAAACCAGCTGAAACACTTTGAGAAGGTGCACTGCACCTCCGATACACAGGCTAATCTACAGTGCAGTGCGTCTTCTGGCGCATAGCAGCGATGCTCGGCAGGTCTGCTTACTTTTTCACAAATTCTTCGTCAGGCACGCCCACATTTTGTTTGATGCTGGTGACCACCAACTGCACATCTGCCATTCCTAGCGACTGCACAGCCTTAAATGGCTGCATCACGCCATCGACAGGCTTGAAATCAGAATACGTTGTTGTCACCTCAATTTCGCCTTGCGGCGTACTTTGCTTTCGGGTTTCTGAAATTAGCATGAAATCTTCGGCGTCAAAGATAAGTGTCATTTTGCCATTCAGTGCTTGCTCCAGCTCAGCAACATAGACGGGTCTGCCTTTGAGCATCTTTTTTTCTTTTGCTACTACTTTGTAGCCCAGTTCTGCTGTGCGGTAGAGCATGTTGAACTGTGAGCTTTCCAGTGCCTTTTTCAGTTCATCGCCCGACAGCTCCCTTGTGCCACCAATGCCGCTTTGCACCACTTTTTTTCCATCGTTGTAGACTTCCTGCGAAAAGAGCGGCGTGCTGATGATGAAAACTTGCTTGTTCGGAAACTTCTCTACGCGCTTGAAAGTGCCTTCAATCGTTTGCGGACCTGCAAAAATGCTCACCTTGCCTTCAATGATACGGTCTTTGATTTTCATCACGGCGCTCTCTCCACCAATAGCTTCAATGTGCTTTCTGAGCAATTCTTCGCCAGAGAGGTCCAGTGTCAATGAAATCATCGGGTTAAGCTCGGTATCATAGACACGAACCTTGGCAAGTTTCTCCAACTTCGGCTTGATTTCTTTAGCATCGCCGACCACGACGATAGCAAGGTCATTGACTTCGATGTATTTCTTTGCCAGTTCCAGCGCTCTTTTAGGCGTTACGCTACTGATTTTTTGTACATACGTCTTGTAATAATCGGCAGGCAAGCCATAGAACTCGATATTCTGTAGCCGTGCCGCATTTTGTTCAGCGAGCTCGAGGCTCAGGAGGTAATTGCCAGCAAGATATTCGCGATGCAATTTCAGTTCTTCTTCGTCTATCGGCTCCGAGTATATGCGGCGCATTTCCGCCAAGATTTCTACAATAGCCGAATCCGTAACCGCATTGCGCACTTCAGTACTGGCAGCAAAATAGCCCAGATAGCGTTGGTATGCCCCACTGGCATATGCGCCGTAAGTCCAGCCATGCTTCTCACGCAAGTTTTGGAACAGTCGCCCTGAAAATCCCCCTCCAAGGACCGACTTCACGACGCCCAGTTCGACAAGGTCAGGATTGTTACGCGGCACACTGCGAAAACAGACGCGAATGTTCGACTGCACTGCGCCGGGCAAATCCACCAAGTGAATCATCATGCCCTTGTTATCTGGCAGTTCAGCTGGTTGCACTTTGGCTGGCGTCCCTCTTTTCCACTTCCCGAAGTATTTCTCCAACTTCTTTGTAATCTCGTCGGCTTTTACATCTCCTACGACGGCAATGGTAGCATTATTTGCAAAGTAGTGTGTGGCGTAGAAGTTTTTAAGGTCTTCTACGGTAATTGCATTGACGCTCGCCTCGGTTTGTAATTTGCCATATGGATGCTCACCGAAGAGCACCTTTCGCAGCAGGTT
This sequence comes from Candidatus Thermochlorobacter aerophilus, assembly GCA_002794105.1. GTDB lineage: Bacteria > Bacteroidota > Chlorobiia > Chlorobiales > Thermochlorobacteraceae > Thermochlorobacter > Thermochlorobacter aerophilus. The sequence goes on from PHFL01000002.1 coordinate 7,694, forward strand.
TGCGGCTAATGTTTGTGGGGTTTTCTTTCCCGCCGTAATGTTTGAGAGAGCTTGTTTGCGCACAATTTCCAGCTGCTCTTCAGGGAAAGTGGGGTTCAGCACAGCATCCGAGAGTAGCTCTAAGAGCTTGTCGGTATGCTTGGTCAGCCCCGAAATCACAATCGATGTGGCATCATCACCTGAACTTGCACTGTATTCTGCACCGATTTTGTCAGCTTCTCGGGCAAAGTCAGATGCTTTGCGTTTCAGCGACCCTCTGCCTAAGAGTTCAGCGGTAAAATCTGCCACGCCCGGTTTTTCGCCATCAAAAAAATCACCGGCTTTGACGAGCAACCGCACTGTGATGGTCGGCTTGCGGTCCGATTCAATGATAAAGACTTTCAGACCATTTGAGAGCACAGTTTCCTTGAAATCTGGAAAGGATGCCGCTGGTGCCGGTCCTGCTTCTGGCTTCTTGGTTCGGTCAATTTTTTGACCTAAAGCTACTTGGCTCAAAAAAAGCAGTATCCAAAGGGCAAATGCGAGTCTTGACATGATTTGCGTTTTGGTTTTGGGTTCTACTGATTTTTCTTTTTGTCTGGTGTTGGGTAATGTATCAGCGAGCGGTTCTTTTCAGTGAGATATTTTTTTGCCACACGCTGCACGTCTTGACGTGTTACTTTCAAAAATTCATCGATCTCGGTATTGATAAGATTGGTGTTGCCATAGAAGCGATAGTAGTTTGCCAAATTGACAGCGCGGCTAAACATGGAGCCGAAGGCATTTGCCCATTCTGTCTCCTTCTGATTCTTAGCTTTTTCAAGTTCTTCTGCAGTGATGCCCTTCTCGACAATCTTTTTGATTTCTTCATCAATAATCTTGTCCAAAGTCTCAATCTCCACGCCACGATTGCCAATGGCAAGGACAGCTATCATACCCGCACTTTCCTGCAAGAACGGAAAGACCGATAGATTTACAGCAACCTGTTCATCTTCCACCATGCGCTTGTAGAGGCGTGCACTTTTGCCGTTTGCTAATACCGATGCCAGAATTTTAAGAGCGAAGGCATCTTTATCTCGCTGGTGTGTGGCTCGCCACACATGAATTGTGGCTGGCAGAGGCGTATTGTCCTTGACGACTTCTTTATACTTTGGCGCCGTTTGCAGCGCAAATTCAATTTTCGGTCGCTCAATGTCTTTGCCACGCGGAATCTCGCCAAAATAAGCCTCTATCAACTGCTTGGTTTCTTCAAGGTCAAAGTCGCCTGCAATCGCCAGTGTGGCATTGTTCGGCACATAGTATTTCTTGTAGAACTCTCGAAATTCTTCAATAGAGGCTTGGTCGATATACTGTGCTTCGCCGATTGGGGTCCATGCGTAGGGTGTTCCTTCAAACGCCAAGGCTGCCATGTTGAAGAACACGGTGCCATATGGACGGTTCTCGTAGCGTAGCCGCCGTTCTTCCTTGACGACTTGCCGCTGTGTTTCAACGCCAATGGAATCAATTTTGGCATGCAGCATGCGCTCCGACTCAATCCAAAGTGCCAGTTTGAGCTGATTCGAGGGTAAAATCAAGTAGTAGTCGGTGCGGTCGAAGGATGTGGAGGCATTGAGACTGCCGCCTGCACCAGAGACAAGTTTATCAATTTGTCCGCGTTTGATGTTCTCTGTGCCTTCAAACATCAGGTGCTCAAAGAAGTGTGCAAAGCCCGTGCGGTCTGGGCGCTCATTTTTGCTGCCGACATGATAGAGCATATATGTTGCCACAATCGGCAAAGAGCGGTCTTGATGCAAAATGACATGCAAACCATTTGGCAAATCATACTCGACAAATTCAATTTTCTTCCGTGGCGATTTCTCGCTTTTCCCAGCGCGCTGCGCCATGCCTAATTGCGCCCATGATAGGAGCAAGAGCAGGATAAGAATGAACTTCTGCATAGATGATAAGTGATTGGTTAGAGAGCCGAGCGAATATAAATGCTTTTCTTTATTTTCTTAAAACTTTTGACCTGATGCCTGAATACACCGAACGTACATCTGAAACGGTTTCTTCGCCTGCGTCGGAATCTCCGCTTGGTGAGGTTGGCGCACCTTCGTCGCCTTATGCGCACATCAAGCCGTCGCCTCTCGATAGCTTGATTGCAGGTCTTGGACTGCTGCGCTTAGGCAAAACCTTTTCAGGCGTGCTGCTCATGGGCGCGGCGATTATCTTTTTATCTGTCATTTTTTTCCGATTTGAACTATTTGTTGGTGGCTTAAAATCCTTCTTCTTATCGCTTCTGCTGCTTGGGGTGTCTTTGCCCGACTTTGTTGATGTGTTCACGGCAGATGTAATTGAGTTTTGGATTGGCTCCTTGTATCTCGTCTTCGGCGTGGTATTTGTTTATGTGTTTGCGCATCGGCAATACAAACAGATTCTGGCTGCAGGTCACACTGCTCGCCGCAGTTTGAGTCTGTGGCAACTGGCATGGCGTGCTTTTCGCAAACGAACGGTTGCCGTGGTTGCATTAGTCATTGTCGGCGTGCTTTACTCCACAGCATTACTGGCACCCTTCCTTGCGCCCTACGAACCCAACGACCAGCAAGATTTTACCGTAACGGCATTTCGTCCGCCACTCTCGACCTTGACGGCACTCAAACTCAAAGCCCAGAAGTCTTTTTCAATTCCTTTGCGTCAGGATAGCACTTTTACGGCAAAGTTGGTCAATGCACTTATTGAGCAAAATTGGTGGCTACGCCTGCGCGGCGAAACCGAACAAAAGGTGTTTGTAACATCCTTTGACATCGTGGGCGATACGGTTATTCTTAAGCAGGATTTTCGCACGCGTCAGCTTATGCGCCACGACTTAGCCGATGGCGACTTTGTGCTCAAAAAGTTTTATCTGCTCGGCACAGACCAATACGGGCGCGATATTTTTAGCCGTGTCATTTATGGCTCTCGCATTTCGCTTTCAATTGGTTTTTTGGTGGTGTTTATTTCCATCACGATTGGCACCGTGCTTGGCATTACGGCAGGCTATTTCGGCGGAGTGATTGATAACCTCATCATGCGCACAGTGGATGTGCTGATTGCCTTCCCACGCATTTTTTTGATTTTGATAGTCATTGCGCTCTTTGGCAACTCCATTTTTCTCGTGGTGCTGACCATTTCGCTGACGGGCTGGATGAATGTCTCTCGCATTGTGCGCAGTCAGGCACTTTCGCTCAAGGAGCAAGATTTTGTGCAAGCCTGCAAAGCATTAGGTTTTTCAGATTTGCGCATCATTTTTTTCCACCTCATTCCTAATGCGCTCACGCCAGTTATTGTTGCCGCCACGCTTAGCATTGGCAACATCATCTTGGTTGAGGCGGCTTTATCGTTTCTTGGCTTAGGGGTGCAACCACCGACGCCCAGCTGGGGCAACATCATCAGCGAAGGGCGCGACAACCTGCTCAATCACTGGTGGATTTCAACTTTTCCCGGTCTTGCTATCGTGCTGACAGTCGTGTGTTTTAACCTCGTCGGCGATGGCGTGCGAGATGCTTTAGACCCGCGCCAGCGCGACTAATACCTTAAAAATTAAACCACCCATTTTATTACCAAGCGGTAATAAAGCTCTCTTCACGCATGTCCGATTTTGTCTCGGTCGAGACTGCATAAATATGCAAAAATCTGCGTTTTTATGCAGAAAAAGGGCATTTTTGAAATTTTCTTGACTATACCTCGCCTGTTTTAGCTTCGTGTGCATTTGAAAATCTCGCTTCATTTTCATAAGTTTGTCTTCGTGCAAGGCACAAAAATCTTAAATTTGCCTTAATTTCTAAGGAGGGCATCATGCATTGGATGGAATGGAATCCCGGCTTGAATAACGACACGCTGACCTTGCGCGAAGTCTATGACTCACTTCCCGGATACTCGCAGAGCGAAATCAATTGGTTAGTCAAGATGTTAGAAAATCCAAAAAGCCCAATTGCGCTTACTGGCGCGATTGACCTTTTTGGGCACGATTGCGTCCATGTCCTTTTGGGTAGAGGTTTGCTGGCTCAAGATGAAGCCTTCGTCATCGGCTTTACGATGGGCACTAGCAAGCGACTTTCTTCATGGCAGCGCAACTTCTTCAAGTTTGCTACACAGCATCTTTATCCCAAAGAATATCGCTTTGATGACAACGATTTGAAGGTTTTCGATTTAGGCGTCGAGTGCGGCATCAAATCGCCGTGCAAAGAAATCTACAAGATTGATTTTCGTCCCTTGCTTGACTTGCCTTTGGGCGAAGTGCGCGCCCGAGTCGGTATTGACAAGCAGCTCTTGCTTGAGGCATATGAAATTGAGCGCTGGTTTGTGCCGCAAAGCCCGGTCAGCCGCCGCTTACCTGTGCGGCATATTTCCAACAAACCTGCATCGAGCGAACCAGCCAGTCCCACGACCGTTCGTGATGGGCTTTCTGTTGGCATTGGCTAATTGCTGAAGGCTTGTGCGTGGCAGTTACTGTGATGCTTTGCACGAGCCTTTTTCATTTTGGATTCTTGCTTGTCTGACTTCCTTTGCATCAGGCACGATGCATCATGCAGTTGCCTACACTGTCTGCGGCTTGAATAGCCATGAGCTTACCTGCGCTACAAGTAGCGTTGTTGCCAGTCCAATGATGGTGTAGAGTGTCCATGCAATGGAGGTTTGCGTGATAATCAGTGTCATGACGGCGATGCTGGTGAGAAATCCTATCATTGCCGCGTGGCTTTCGATGCGCTCAAAGAAAAGGCAGAGGAAAAAGACGCCCAGCAATCCCCCGTAGGTGAAAGATGCCACGCTTAATGCAATTTCTACCACTGACCGACTTAGTCCAAGATAGGCGATAGCTGACAGCGTCAGCACGATTGACCAAATCAGGCTGATGAGCTTGGAGAGTTTGAGTTTTTCTTCAGGCGTGGCACGCTTGCCGCGTGCCGTGGCAGCGTAGAGGTCAAAGACGGTTGAACTTGCAATCGCATTGATAGAGCTTGAGAGCGTCGACATTGCCGCCGAGAGCATTGCCGCCACAACCAAACCAGCTATGCCACTTGGTAAGCCCGAGACGATAAATTTTGGGAACACTTCATCGCCTCGCATGGCTATACCGTTGTAGAACGCATGGAGCAATACACCAATGAGCAGAAACAGGGCAAATTGTCCAAGCACGATAATTCCGCTGGCGATAATTGCTTTTTGACTACTACGCAGTTCTTTCGTTGCAAATAGCCGCTGCACGATGATGTAATCTGCACCATGCGATGCCATAGAGAGTGCCGCCCCACCAATCAGCGCCCAGAAGAACTGGTATGGCGACGACCACAGATTTTGCCAACTGAAGTTAAAGACGGCGAACTTACCTTGCTTGTAGGCTTCTGAGAGCGCCTCCATTGGCGCTGGCAGTTTTTCGCTGATAAGCACCACGGCGACGATGCCGCCCAGAATGTAGATGCAAAGCTGTACCAAGTCGGTCCAGATGACGGCGCGCACGCCGCCAAACTGCACATAGATGAGGGTTGCTGCGGCAATGACTAAAATGGCACCAGCGTACAGCATTGGCTCCGACGCCTCTGAAAACAGTTGATAGCCACGAAAGATGGCGACCAGCGGGATAGCAGTGGCGTAGAGCCTCACTCCATCCGCAAAGATGCGCGTGATGATGAAGACCACTGATGCTGTGCGGCGTAGTTTCAAGCCGAAGCGGCTCTCGAGCAAGGCATAGACCGTTGTCAAACTTCCCTGATAGTAGCGTGGCAGCAGGAAGTAGGCAACGCCCACTCGCCCAACGATGTAGCCCAGCGCCAATTGCAAAAAATTAAAATTGCCGCTGTAGGCAATCCCCGGCACAGAAATAAAGGTCAGTGACGATGTTTCTGTGGCAACAATAGAGAGTGCTACAACCAACCAATGAATTTTTTTCTCGGATAGAAAATAATCCTGCGCAGAATTTTGCTTTCCACCCTTGAATAGTCCGAATATGACGATGCCGATGAGGTAGAGCCCCACGACCGTCCAATCCAGCGCTGAAAATAGGGTCATTTACGCTTTGGATTTTTTCTTGCTTTTTGCTTTTGCTGTCGCAGATTTGGTGGAGCCTGCCTTTTTCGTTTTGCTTTCCGTGTTTTTGCGTGATTTGGTCGTGCTTTTGGTCTTCGTTGTCGAGCGCTTTGTTTTCTTTTTCTTTTCCTTTTGCTTTGGCTCGTCTTCTGCCGAGAGCTCTAAATCCTCTATCTCTTCCAGGTCAAGGTTCAGTTCATCAAGGGTTTCTTCATCAAGTTCTGGAATTTCGTCCAAGAGGTTTTCGCTTTCGTCTAAGTCTACAGCGGGTGCAGGCTTGGAAGATTTTGATGTCTTTTCAGGTTCATCCTCGTCGGCATCCTCATCGTCTGTTTCGACTGTTTCGAGATTGTTCAGCACGTCTCGAATGGAGTCAAAGATGTAGAGTTGCTTATCCAGTTGGGTCATCTTTAGCAAGTCATAGACTTGCTCATTTACACCAACAATTGCGGCAAAACCGTCATGTGCCAAGGTGTTGCGGTGGGCAAGCAGTAAGGCTCCAATGCCACTGGAATCGATAGCTTGCACTTGGGATAGGTCAATTACGAGATATTTTTCGCCCTCGCCTTCAATCAATATCACTAGCTTAGATTTCAGATGAGGAGCAATGGCAGCATCCAGACGTTTTTCCTGCAACTTCAGAATAGTGAGCCCCTTTTTGTGTTCAATCGTCAGTTTCATTGATAGAGTCAGGTGTGTTCGCAAGATTCAGCGAGTGAATATAGAAATAACTCTTTGCAGCGCAAATGCAATATCTTGCTCGGTTTGGGGCGCTTCTATCCAAGTCAGTTTGAATTTGTTTCTGAAAAAGGTCAGTTGCCGTTTGGCATAATTTCGTGTATGTTGCTGAATGCGTGCCACGGTTTCGCTTAGTGTGTACTTGCCACGAAAATACTCGAAGAGTTCTCTGTAGCCTACGGTCTGCAGTGCATTAATCTTTTCATAGTCATGCTGTTCTCCGAATCGTTCATATAGCATCTTTGCTTCTTCCAAGAAACCTTCCTGCATCATTTTTTCTACGCGTCGGTTGATACGCTCATAGAGCTTTTCACGTGGCATTTCTAAGCCGACCATCACGACCTCAAATGGCGGCGGCAGCATTTCTTGTTTGAGTTCTGAAACCTTTTGTCCTGTAATTTCAATAATCTCCAGACTTCGGACCAGTCGTTGGGTTTTTGTCGGGTCTAGGGTTTGGGCTTGAGCCTCATCGAGCGCTTTCAGACGGGCATAGAGGGTTTCTTTGCCTAGCTCTGCCAGCTCCTGATATAGGCGCTTGCGAATGGCAGGGTCGCCCTTAGGCAGGGGAGAAAACCCTCTGACAAGACCTTGCACATAGAGCGTAGAGCCACCAACCACGAGTGGGATTTTGCCTCGCTCGAAAATTTTCGCAATGCGCTCTCGTGCTTCACTCATGAATATTCCGGCATCATATGGCGCTGGCAAAGACAGTTCATTGATGAAGTGATGTGGCACGCGTGCCAGCTCTTGCGGTGAGGGTTTTGCTGTGCCAATTGTCAGTTCGCGGTAAATTTGCCGTGAGTCTGCAGAGATAATTTCTGCATTCAGTTGTTCTGCTAAAGGTATAGCCAAAGCGGTCTTGCCAGATGCCGTCGGACCGACCAACACCAACACTTTCTTCGGAGGCGTTTGCACGGCACAACTTGACTATTTTGACAGCAATTGCTCCAAATCTTTTTCCCAACTTAGCATCGGGACTTCGACGATTCTGCCAATTTCTTTGCCGCCTTTGAGCACAATTAGTGTCGGCACTCGCTTGATTTGAAATTTTTCCGCCATGCCCGTCTGCTCGCGCTTTTTGCGATCGACGCCATAGAGCGTGGCACGCTGCGGCTCAATTTTAGCGGCACGAAATACCTTGTAAATTTTTGGAAGACCATCTCGGCTGTCTCCGCACCAGCTTGCTCCAAACACCAAGAAGGTGATTTCTGGATTTGCAGCCAGTGTGGTAAGGCGCTGTATGGCAGCACTATCGGGCACATAGTCACTTGCGCTGTAATCGTCCCATTTGGCTTCTTTTTGCCAGTCTTCCCATGAGCATTGTCCTAGCACCATATCGGGCGCAGGCTCGTTACGACTGGCACTTATGTTGGTCGTGGTACAGGCTTGTGTTTCCAGTAGCCCTATCAGTGCAAGTAGGATTGCAATGCACTTAGAGATACTCTTTTCCCCAAAGAAATTTTTGGCGCAGCACATCGTAGTAGTTGCGTTTTTCATTGGCAATAATGCTGATACCAATGTCAGACTTTCGAATTCGTACTCGTGCTTGCGTGGTCAGTTTCAATTGCTGACTACCGTCACAATTTAGTATGAAACCTTCATCGGGCGTTTCTACCGATAGCTCAATTTGCTTTTCTTCGCTGACGACGAATTGGGCGCACAGTCAGCATGTGTGGGCAGATTGGTGTGATGACAAACACTTCTGGATTTTGGCACAATAAATAGGACCGCCCGCTGACATGGAATAGGCTGTTGAACCTGTTGAGGTCGAGACAATCAGTCCATCAGCACGATAATCACTGACAAGATGGTTATCAATACGCAGTGTGATGGTGGGAATGCGCGGATAGCCCCCTCGCTCGACAATGACATCGTTTAGGGCTCGCAACACCTTCTTTTTCTTGCCTATGCTGACGGTCGCTTCAAGCTGGGTACGTATCTCCAGCGTGTAATTTTTTTTCAAAATGCGCTCAATAGCAGGGTACATCTCTTCGACGGTAAACTCTGCCAGAAAGCCTAACCGTCCCAGATTGATACCCAGAATTGGCTTTGAGTTGGCATAATGCGCCAGACGCAAGAGCGTGCCATCGCCACCAAGTGAGAGCAACACGTCGCTTTCTTTGCCTAACGCTTCCAGACTGCACCGACGCTTCTCGCCCAAAATCTTGGCGGCTGTTTTTTCTACCACAAAGTCAATCTGGCGCTCCTTAAACCACTGAATGAGCGCCTCAGAGATACTCAGCGCATCGGGGCGCTGGATATTGATACTCAAGCCGAATATCATTCGTAAAGTTTTAGCCGCAAATATACAGGGATTTTTACAAGTCAGACTAACGGTTTTTAGCTTGCCGCATGCACGGCAAGTATGGATGCTCTTTCAAAGTTTACAACATCTGTTTAACTTGTCTCAACACTCTACTATGGTACTGCGCGCTGAAAATCTTCAAAAAAAGTACGACCGTCGTTGCATCTTTGAGCAGCTTTCGTTTGAACTTCGCCTAGGCGATAGCCTTGCTATTCAAGGTGCAAATGGCAGTGGAAAATCTACCTTGATGCGGTTGTTGGCTGGAGTTAGCACGCCGACGCAGGGTCGCATCACCTACTTGCGCCACGGTCAAGCACTTGAAAAAACCGAGCAAATCCGTTACATTGGTTTTGTTGCGCCATATTTGCAGTTCTATGATGATTTAACAGGGTTGGAAAACGTGCTCTTTTCACTTCGCGCTAAAGGCATCACACCTAATTTACATCAAGTTGAATCGCTTTTTGAGCATTTTGCTCTTGCAACCGCTTGCCGCAAATTTGTTCGTACCTACTCTTCTGGTATGACCCAGCGATTGCGATTTGTTCATGCTTTTGCCGCTGCCCCAATAGTTTACTTGCTCGATGAGCCTACGGTAACTTTAGACCGTCATGGCATTGCATTGCTTTGGGATTATGTTGCCCAGCAGCGCCCAAACATCATTTTAATTGTTGCAAGTAACGATGCCGACGATATTGCGCAGTGTCAGCATAGACTTTGCATTGAGGATTTCAAGCCGAAAGTAATCTATGCCTAAAAAGCGCAAACCCCGTAGCAACTCTAAGCGTACTGGTTCAAATCGTCCGCGCCCCGATGATATAGAGCGTGTCAAAGAGTTTCTGATTCGCCAGGGCGAAAAAACTATTGCCGCCGAAATTTTGAATTTTCTTTCTGTCCATGACGGCAAAGCCTTTCGCTCTCGCGAAATTGCCGCTGAACTGGGCTATCTTTCCGATGACGACCTGCCGGGCTTTTGGTATGTGTTACACAAACTCCATGAAGAAGGGGCATTAGACAAGGATGCGGAGCGGCGCTATAGCCTTGCCCGCAGTGCTGCTCCTTTGCCTGAAGTTATCCGTGTACGCGAAGAGCTCGCCCTACATGCCGACACCAAAGTTGCTCCCTTTGTGCCGCCGCCCAAACAGCGCTTCAAAGTCGGCGAAATCTATGAAGGCACACTGAAAACGCATCCCAATGGCTACGGACTGGTCAGCGTCGCAGACTATGACGATGAGATTTTCTTGCCTGCCACTGAGCTACGCAGAGTTTTGGATGGCGATATTGTGAAGGTTCGCGTAACAATGGCACCGCTTGACTTGCACGCCAACCGCGAATCTTTTTCTCGCCGCTTCGAAGGCAAACTTGTTGAAGTAGTTGAGCGTACCCGCACAGAACTTGTTGGCGTTCTCAAACGCCGCAACAAAGACTTTCAGCTCATTCCTGATAGCAATCGCATTTTGCCAGAAATTTTCATCTCGCTCAAAGATGCTAAAACGGCTAAAGCTGGAGATAAGGTCGTTGTCGGCAAACTGCAGTTTGTACGCGATGATGTTCTCAGTGGCAAAGTCATTGAGGTGTTAGGCAAATCTGGCGACTCCAAAGTCGAAGTTGCTGCCATTGCACGTGCGTGGGGTATTGATGAAACCTTCCCCAAAAGTGTACTTGCTGAAGCCAACAAATTGAGCGATACCATTACCGATGAAGACCTTGCCAATAGAATCGACTGCCGCGATAAAATTGTCTTTACCATTGACCCCTACGATGCCAAAGACTTCGACGATGCACTCTCGATTGAAATGCTCGATGGTGGGCTTTATCTGGTTGGTGTTCACATTGCTGATGTTTCACACTATGTTCGTGAAGGCACAAAGTTAGACGAAGAAGCTCGCCGTCGCTCCACATCAGTCTATCTTGTCGATCGTGTTATTCCGATGCTACCCTCAAATCTTTCAGAAAATATCTGCAGTCTCAATCCGCATGTCGACCGGCTGGCATACTCGGTCTTTTTTACCATGACACACTATGGTAAAGTTCTCGACTACCAGATTGCTAAAACAGTTATTCGCTCACGGCGACGCTTTACATACGAGCAAGTTCAAGCTATTCTCGACGCTGGCAAAGGCGAATTTTATGAGCAACTGCACGCACTGCACCGACTTAGCAAAATTCTTAGCAAAGAACGCTTTGCCAATGGCTCAATAGATTTTGACACTGAAGAGATAAAGTTCAAGCTCGATGAAAGTGGCAAGCCTATTGAGGTCATGCGTAAAGTTCGTCTGGATAGCCATCGTCTGATTGAAGAATTTATGCTACTGGCTAATCGCACGGTTGCTAAACATATTGCAACCTACTTCCAGAATGGCGAGCTGAACTACCCCAGCATCTACCGTGTGCATGATGCCCCAGACCCTGAAAAAATCAAGACCTTAGCGGCTTTCGTTAAACGCTTGGGCTATGAGCTCGAGCTCAAAAAAAATGCCTTCAACAATGAAACGGCAACATCGCAAGCACTGCGCAAACTGCTTGCAGATGTCAAAGGCACATCGGTTGAGTATTTAGTCTCTGAAATTGCCCTACGCTCCATGGCAAAAGCTGTCTATTCGCCAAATAATATCGGTCATTACGGTCTTGGCTTTGATTTCTACACGCACTTCACTTCGCCCATTCGCCGCTACCCTGACCTTGTTACGCATCGTCTGCTCTATGAGTATGAAACCTTGCGTCAGAGCCAGCGCAAGCTATCTAAGCCGCGGTTGCGCAAACTAAACGCTCTTATTCCTGCAATCTGCGAACATGCCAGCGAGCAAGAACGCAATGCCACCGAAGCCGAGCGCGATTCCATTAAACTCAAACAAGTCGAATATATCTCCGACCACATTGGCAATATCTACACTGGGATTATTTCAGGGGTAACAGACTTTGGCATCTATGTGCGGCTCAATGATATGGGCGTTGAAGGCTTGGTGCATATCAAAAACATGTCGGATGATTACTACGAGTTTGATGAGCGCACCTATTCGCTTGTTGGCAAACGCACTCACCGCCGCTATCAGCTTGGTCAAACTGTCAGAATTAAAGTCTACGCAGTGGATACCAAACGCCGCACAATTGATTTTCTTCTGGTCTAATGCCTTGCCGTGCTATTTTTGTCCGCATCTTGAGTCTTGTGCCAACTTGCTCAATCTTGCTTGCCTATGCCTATCTTGGAACGAATTTTTATCTACCCTATCAAATCGCTGGATGGTCTGGAACTCTCATCAGCTACTGTTGTGTATGGCGGTGCCCTTCAGTACGACCGTGAATTTGCATTAGTGGATGCCGAGCACCGCTTCGTCAATGCCAAACGCTTCCCTGCGATTCATCACATTCGGGCAACTTTCGAGCTTGAACATGAAGTCGTAACGCTCTCTGCTCCACGCGTCGGCACACATCGATTTCACCTGCGGCATGAGCCCGCGCGCTTGCAGGAATACTTCAGCGATTACTTCGGCTTCCGTGTTTTTCTTGCGCACAATGCTCAGCATGGGTTTCCAGACGACCAAGATGCTCCGGGCGCAACTGTTGTGGCACATGCTTCCTTGCAGCAAGTTGCACAGTGGTTTGCGGACTTGAGCACCGAGGAAGTGATGCGGCGGTTTCGTGTAAATTTGATTTTGGGCGAGGCGGATGCTTTCTGGGAAGACCGTCTCTACGGTGCAGACGAGGAAAGTGTGCAGTTCCAAATTGGTTCAGCCATTTATGAAGGCGTAAAGCCTTGTGCGCGATGCGTGGTGCCCACACGCAATTCGCTCAGCGGTGATGTCTATCGCAGTTTCCAGAAAATTTTTTCAGAACGCCGACGCCAAACACTACCGATGTGGGCAGAACCTTCACGCTTTAGTCACTTTTACCGCTTGGGTGTTAATACAAGGGCTGCCGCCAGCGAGGTTGGCAAAGTTCTTCGCCTTGGCGATGCAGTCAAAATTCTCTCTTGATGCAGCATGCCTGACCTGTTCTACTTCGCCTCAAGCTCTGCGGATGCTGCGCATGATGGTCTTGACTTCATCGAGATGATGCTCCAATCCAGCGTGTGAGCCCACGACCACCAAAATCAGCACCTTTTTCTTCGGCGTATAGATAAGCTCAATGCGCATTTCCACAGGCTGCCCATGGTATGTGCCCGTTCCGCCAAAGCCCCATGCAGGCATGCCGTTGATGCTGAAGTCATCGTGAGTTTTGTCAAACTTTGCATCCTCAACTACCCCTTTTAGCTGTTCCTCCAAACTCTCTAACGTAGCGTCCATTTCCTGCGCACTTGAGACGATATATCCGACATAGACTTCATCGTCGGGGCTTGTTGCTGCCAGATAGTCTGGTCTGGGCATCTCTATTCTCCAGTCGTCAGGTAACCACACTTGCACGCCCGCTGCTCTATGCGTATGCCAGCCCAGCAGCAGGCTAAAAGCGGTGGTCAAAGCAAACGCGATAGCAGCAGACAACACTCGGTTTAGAGTTTTCATCTTTCTGAGGCGTTCGAGATGGTTAGAAGTAAGCGCCACAAGCTAAGGAACTTTGCGCAGAAACTCAAAAGGTTGCGTGTCACTTTTTGCGTTTTATGGCATAACCGATGAGTTTCTGCAGAGCCGCCTTGCTGGGTGAATCCTTGAAGGGTTCTAACGCCGCCATAGCACGAGCGGCGTATTTTTGTGCCGCTTCCTCTGCATACTCAATACCTTTGTAGCGGCGCGTGAAGTCTACTACATCTTGGCTAAAGAGCGCACGTTTTCTATCGCTTTTCAAAATCGAGATAATCTCTTCCCGTTCCGTTTCTGGGGCTTGATGCATGGCGTAAATTAGCGGCAGGGTAATTTTCTTTTCTTTGATGTCTCCGCCAATTGGTTTGCCAAGTTCGTTGCTATCGCCCAAGTAGTCCAAAATATCGTCTCGAATTTGAAATGCAATGCCAACGGCTTCGCCGCACTCGCGCATTTTCCTTTGCACTTCCTTATCATTGCTCGCACTTGCTGCACCAATTTCACAGGCTGTTGCAATTAGCGATGCAGTTTTGTCGGAAATGATACGAAAGTAGGTCGTCTCATCAATATCGAGATAGCGCGTCTTTTCAATCTGTAACAGTTCTCCTTCGCTCATGCGTCTGACTGCATCAGAGACAATTGTCAAAAACAAGTAGTCATTGTGCTTGAGCGCCAACAGCAAACCGCGCGAGAGCAAGTAATCTCCCATGAGCACGGCGACTTTGTTTTTCCACAAGGCATTGATGGCAGGAATGCCACGGCGCATATCAGCAGTATCGACAACATCATCATGGATGAGCGTTGCTGTGTGCAAGAGCTCAACCAGCGTAGCACCTCGGTAGGTACAGTCGGTTACGCCACCTGCAATTTTAGCCGAAAGTAGTACCAGCGTCGGACGAATCTGCTTGCCCTTTTGCTTGAGAATGTAGTTTGCAACCTTATCCAGCAACCCTACTTCGGACTTCATGGCTTCTTTGAAGCGCTGCTGGAAAATCTGCAATTCCGATTCAATCGGCTGGAAGATGTCGTCGAGTTTCACATTTGCGAAGTTTGTTAGAATAAAATTAACACGCTTTCGCCAAATATGGTTTTGCGACGCTTTGCCACTGCCTTTTTGTGTCACTCATCATTTGCCGCTTCGCTCTTGGCAAAATCCTCATTTTTTTACCTTCTGAGCGATTTTTTATCTTTCTACTCCTTTTGCTCAACGCCTAAACTTTTCAAGCATGCTAAAAAAACCCACAACTTTCAGCTATTTCCTTGCCATACATTTGCTTTCGCTGAGCCTTTTTAGCGATGTGACACAAGCTGGCACGCCGCCACCCTTGCGAGTTGCTGCTGGCAGTAGAGAATGGCTCATTGCTGCCCAGCCCGGTATCGTCTTCAGTCCTTACACGGGGTTTATTTTCCACGGTCAACTCACTTATGGGGTTTTTGACTTTATCAACATCAACGGACGGATTGGCGCTGGCGCGCAGCCTTATCGGCTTTATGTCGGCGGCGATGTACGCTTTGGAATATACCGCTCATCTTCGATTCGCCTTGACCTCTATGCTGGTGGTCATGCTGGCGGGCTCGGTGCCGGTTTTGATGCCGGAGCGATGATTAGCGGACGTGCTGGCATTGTGGGGCTGATGGCGGCCCTTGATGTTGATTTCATCGTTGAAAACAACGCCAATGCCGTACCGGTTAATCTTGTGCTGGGCTTCGATTTTGCGGTGGCACGCAATCTCTATTTCAATGTTACTGGTGAAATCAACCTCAATCAGTCTATCAATGGTATCAGCGGCGGATTGGTTTTTGTTCTCTAGTTGTTCTCTAAAACCTGTGTAATTTCTGTAGATGGGTGTTGTGCTTATGTTACCTTACCTGTGCAGCTTACTTGCACTTGCCCTAAGCGGCTCGACTTGCGCACTAACCATTATGCTGCTGCCAGTTGTACCAGTTCTCTTGCACTCGAACTACCAGTCTGCTCGTTCTGCAGTCTGCCTCTCAACAATTATTGCGCTATGGATTATGCTGATCCTTACGGCTTTCTATGATGCGGTTGCGCAACGCAACCCCGCTTTGGAGCGTCTTCGTAATCATCAAGCAACGCTGGATTCGTTTTACTCCGACAAAGAGATGGGCTGCACGGTCTCTGGCGGCAAAACGACCTTTCGCATTTTTGCCCCGCGTGCCACGCAGGTTAATGTGGTCATCTATGAGCGCCACAATAGCCAAAAGGGCGAAGAATTTACCATGCAGTGCGATGAGCAAGGCGTCTGGGAATATGTGGCACAAGGCGAGCTCTACGGCAAGTTCTATGGCTATCGTGTCTTCGGTGTGGAAGGTCCGGGCGAGATGTTCAATCCTGAAATTGTCATTGCCGACCCTTACTCTAAGGCGGTCTGCACGCGCAATAACTTTCGGCGCTACCCTGCTCGCACCCTCATTGCCAATTTGCAATACGATTGGGAAGGTGATACATGGGTCATTTCGCCTGACCACACCTCGCTGATTATTTACGAAGCTCATGTGCGCGACCTGACGGCTCACCCTTCCTCTGGCGTGGTGGCTCGGGGCACCTACGCTGGCTTGGTTGAAAAAGGCAAGCGCGGCGGGCTCAGTCATCTCAAAGATTTAGGCATCAATGCAATTGAACTTTTGCCTATTCAAAGCTTTGGCACAATTGAAATCCCATACCAAGATAGTAGTGTCGTCAAACTTGGCTATCCTGTCAATACGTGGAATCCATATGCGCGCAACCATTGGGGCTACATGACGAGCTACTTTTTTGCCCCTGAAGCCTACTACTCACGCGGCGCCTCCATGATTGCTGACGCTTACAACGGCATGGACGCCCATGCTGTGCGAGAGTTCAAAGACATGGTCAAAGCCCTGCACAAAGAAGGTATCGCTGTCATTCTCGATGTGGTCTTTAATCACGTTTCGCAGTACGACTACAACCCCTTCAAATACATCGACAAGTTCTACTACTTTCACTTGGATTCGGAAGGGCGTTTTCTTTCCAACTCTGGATGCGGCAACGACTTTAGAACCGACCGTCCCATGGCTCGCAAAATGATTTTGGACTGCATCCGATACTGGATGACTGAATACCACATTGATGGCTTTCGCTTTGATTTAGCCGCTATGATTGATGAAGAAACTCGCCGGCAAATTACCGTTGAAGCCCGCAAAATCAACCCAAACGTGATTTTGATTGCAGAACCTTGGGGCGGCGGTCGATATGAACCACACCGTTTCAGCGATATCGGCTGGGCATCATGGAACGACCAAATCCGAAATGGCTTCAAGGGTCAAAATCCTGACAACGGACATGGCTTTATTTTCGGCAAATTCCAAGGGCAAAATACACCACACTCGCTGCGCAACTATGTCGTTGGCACACTTCGCCAATTTGGCGGCTTGTTTCACACCGCTGCACATAGCGTCAATTATCTCGAATCACATGATGACTACACACTGGGCGATTTCATCCGCCTTGCCATACGCGAAGTCGATCATGACACACGCATCACTGATGTCAATAAGCATGCTAAACTCTCACCTAAGGCACTTGCACTCAATAAACTTGCCGCCCTGCTACTTTTCACCGCACAAGGCATCACGATGATTCACGAAGGACAGGAATATGCCCGAAGCAAAGTGATAGCCCCCACTGACGCACCAGACCCAAATGTTGGCAAAATTGACCACAATAGCTACGAAAAGGATAACGAAACCAATTACATCAACTACAACCACCTTGACCTGAATGCTGAACTGTATCGCTACTACAAGAGCTTGATTTCACTACGCAAACGCTACCCTATTTTTCACTGCGCGCCAGCATCAGCTGTTGAATTCTTTGACACCAAAGATTCACTTGTTCTTGCCTTCCGCTTGCATCATCGCCAGTTTGCTCAGGCTATGTCGCAAGCCAATGCCGAGCCCTACCGCACCTACGGTCTACAAGCAGATGCTGATTTCATTGTCATCTGCAATGCCCATCCTCATCGTTTAGCCGAGTTTGTGCTCCCGAGTGGTAACTGGGTCATGCTTGGCAACGCCAATGAGATTTCCTTAGAGAAGGTTCATATCGCCGCAGGGAAATTGTATATTCCACCTACCGCAGGGGTTATTCTGATGGGTAAATAACCAAATGGTGCATGAAACATTCTCTATTGCAAAACTTTTTTTCTACCTTACTTTTTGCGCAACTGACTTTGGTCTCGCCTCTTGTTGCGCAGACTTCCTTTTCTTTATTGCATGCGCCCAGCGCGGTTCATGACGGCGAAGATTTCAATGTATTTTTCAGTCTTAATGCTTCTGCACACGATACCGCAAATGCGTTGATATTGGATTTGCCGCGCAGCATTCAGGTTTTGCGTCTCTATGCCATAGACTCGCCTGTAAAATTTTCCGCTAAAACACTCTCGTATCGCAATCGCACTTACGGCATTTTCTTTTCATCCGAACCGCTATCGGCTTCTTCGTCGCTTGTTCTGACGCTTCGCCCCAGTGAATCGTTTTCAGAGCGCAGAGAATACATTCAAGCTCATCTTGTTCATTTGCATTCACGCGAGGTGCGCCCTGCCTTGATGGATACCTTAGATGCCATAGCACTTGCGCGCCTGACACTAAACCTTACGCTGCAACCCAAATGGCGACACGACAACACTGCCGCCAGCTTCGACTCGCTGGCTCAAATCAGTGTGTTTTTGCCTAATCAACGCGCCGCAGCGCTTTCCTTGCAGCGCAATTTCACTGCAGAATTTTGGCTACGCTCTACGGCATTAGGTCGCACCGTGCTCTCGACATGGTCTGGCGCCACTTCCGACGCATATGCGCTGGAAGTCGAGCTGCTTGCCGATGGTCGGCTTGGTGCATTTTTTGGCACACCGTTTTCTTTTTCTCGCCTTGTCAGTCAGACTTTTGTCGGCGATGGGGCTTGGCATCACTGCGCCGTCACGCACGACAGTGCACAGTCGCTCATGCGCCTCTTCATTGATGGCGTGCTGCACGATAGCGCTCGCACGCAGATTCACCGCGCTGCCTTTACGCCTTCCGTGGAACGGCGCACGCTTCTCTATTTGGGCTCACGCGCCGGTCGCGAACGCTTCTTTCATGGCGAACTTGACGAGCTGAAAATTTACCGCCGCGCCAAACCCGCACAAGAATTAGCCAATCCTGAAATTTTAGAGCGAGAAACCGACGCCTCACTGCTTGTCTCGGAATCTTTTTCACCTTCTGCCCGCAGCGCCCTTGTTGGCGAACGCCCAGAGATTGTGCGCACTTCGCTTGCCGCCGCAACCCGCATCCGAGAGTTGCGCGCCGAGTTACAAAACGGCACCATCCAGCTTAGTTGGGAATTTACTGGACCGCCAAACACATCTGGCTTTACCATTGAGCGCAGCACCAACGGCACCACGTTTCAGAGCATTGGCACAGTTGCTTTTTCGCCCACCCAATCGTTTTACCGCTTCACCGACCAACCCAGTGATGCGGCACTAAAAGTGGTCTTCTACCGCATTCGTGCCAACCTACCTGCTCGTTCTGCGCTCTTTTCATCAACGCTGAAAGTTGGCTTAGGCACCACCAAACAGTTTAGCTTGCACCAAAATACGCCTAACCCCTTTAACCCGACCACCACCATCGTGTATGAACTCTTTTCGCCTTCTTCTGTCGAGCTTGTCATCTACAACATGCTTGGCAATGAAATCACACGCATCCGCCACGATTGGCAACCGGCAGGACTTTACAAGTATGTGTTCAACGCCGCTGACTTTGACCTCTCAAGTGGCATCTATCTCTACCGCCTGCGAACCGACACAGGCTCAGAAACCCGCAAAATGATTTTGATGAAGTAATGCCATCTTCTTTGGTCTTGAATTTATTTCAGCGCTTATGCTAACTTCGCCCCGGTGTCTTGGTTTTGTGCTCTACTTCTTAGCGATTGCATCAGATTCACGGCGTTGCACCTGAATTTTGCTCAACGGTCTTATCCTGCACCATACTTTTGGCTATTGTCTTGGCTTATCTTGTTTTTTCTGCATCCAAGCGCAGAGCTTTGTGCATGCGCCTTGCAAAGCGATTCTCTTTTGCACCATTTGCCTCGCCTTGAGCGCGCCGAACAGCACGGCAGCGAAAAAATCTTGATATGGCTCACGCCGCCCATTGATTCGCTCAAACTGCCCGATGAATTTATTTTTTGCGGCACGGAGAAAATCTTCTTCGATAATCTCCCCGTCGATTCCACACGCTATCGGCTCGATTGCACACGCGGCATTTTGTATCTGCGTTATCTTTTCCGTGACAGCAGCGCGCATCGCTTAGAAGTTCGCTATCAAGCCTTGCCATTTGCCCTGAAGCGAGAGTATGTGCGGCGCGAAATTCTTTTCCCAATTTCCTTGGATTCTACGCTTCAGAGCCAAACCCTTAGAGCGCCGATGTCTCAAAACTCATCGCTACAATTGGACGACATTTTCTCTGGCACCACGCTGCGCCGTTCAGGCAGTTTGGTGCGCGGCATCACCATCGGCTCCAATCAAGATTTGAACATTACATCTGGGCTACGCTTGCAGCTTGAAGGCACCATTGCGCCCGGCGTGGAAATTGCCGCCGCACTTACCGACGAAAACACTCCAATTCAGCCTGAAGGCAATACGCAAACCTTGCAGGAATTTGACCGTGTGTTTGTTGAAATTCGTGCAGAACAAGCCAAAGCCACCATTGGTGATTTTAATCTTTCGCTTGGCGGCACAGAGTTTGCCAATCTCGAGCGCCGATTGCAGGGCGGCAAAGTCGAGGGCTCTATGCCAATTGGCAACAGTAGCTCTGCGGCGGCACTGCTTGCTTTTGCCAATGCACGCGGGCGCTTCCATGTCAATCAATTCAATGGGCGCGATGGCGTGCAAGGTCCATACCGACTCACTGGACCAAATGGCGAGCCGTTTATCATTGTGCTGGCAGGCACCGAGCGGGTCTATGTCAATGGCGAACTGATGGTGCGCGGACAAAACAATGACTATGTAATTGAATATGCAACTGGTGAAATTTACTTTCAGCCGCGCCGTCTTATTACGCAGCAGTCGCGCATCACAGTTGATTTTCAGTTTACCGAGCGGCTCTATCCACGCAACTTCCTTTCTGGAAAAGCTCAAACCAGCTTGTTTGATGAGCGCATCAAGTTTCAAGCCTCATTTGTCTCTGAATCCGACGATGAAAATTCTCCGATTGATTTTCTTCTGACCGAGCGCGGTCGTGAAAGTCTGCGCAATGCTGGAGCAGACCGTTTTCGTGCAACCGACACCACGGCTTTTGTGGGCACTGATAGCCTCGGACGCCCGCGCGGCGCCTACATCAAACTCGATACGCTGATTGGCGGACGCCGCATCGAGATTTTCCGCTTCGCTGGTGAAGGCGCACCCGGCGCATTTTGGAACCCGCCCTTTAGCCCCGTGCCCGACGGACAAGGCTCATACCGACGACTGAACTTTGGCATCTACGACTATGTGGGCGAAGGTCAAGGCAACTATGTTCCCTTTGCGCTCTTGCCCATTCCAACCGCACAGCAAGTGTTTGACCTTTCGCTGCAACTTTCGCCATTCAAAGGCTTCTCACTCTCGCTCGAAGGCGCACTTTCCCAGAACGATTTCAACAAATTCTCTACCCTCGATGACACCTTGAGCCCCGGACGCGCTTACACACTTGGCGCAAAATTTTCGCCGCAGACACTCGAACTCTTCGGCATTTCTCTTGGTAAATTCGAAGCGCAACTTTCACAGCGCGAAACCTCGAAATTCTTTGCCTTCATTGACCGCACACTGCCTGTTGACCTCAACCGCAACTTTAACTTGATTGATTTTGACGGACGCCCACTTTTTACTGCGCAAACTGCCGAACGCATTCGCAATGCCGCCTTTACCTACACGCCTTGGACGCCCTTTTCGCTCTCCTACCGCATCGGTCAACTTGACCGTGAAACACTCTTCAACTCCACACGCCAAGAAGCTGAAGCTCGCTTGCAAGTGGATTCACTTTTGAGCTCAAGTTATAGCGTCGCCTACACCTCGAGCCGCAATGAGCTTTTGGCTGAACAAGCCACTTGGCTCCGACAAATCGGTCAGTTTCATGCACAATTTCGTTTGGCAAACAACGGCTTTTGGAATTTTGGCATTCGTCCATTCTTCCACTTGGAACTTAGTCAGAAAGCCACACGCTCGCTGCCTGCCGATACGCTTCGTTCCGATAGCCACTACATTCTTGATGCCACCGCTGGACTTGGGCTCACCGACTTTATCGGACAAAATTTGTCATTCAGCTTCGGATACCGTGCCGATGAGCTTTTTGATTCGCCGCAGCCGTTTGGCGCATCGCTTGTGCCTGCCTCCATTGCGCGCACCGTTTCAGCAGAGTGGCAATTCATTACCGCCAACGAATTTCTCGCATGGCTGAACTTTACCAACCGCATACGGCAGTTTAGCTCTCGCTTTCGTGAGCGTGGCGAGCGTGATATTGAAACCTTCCTTCTGCGTTTTCAGACGCGCTACACACCGTTTCGCTCTGCACTGGAAATAGAATGGCTCTATGATGTGTCGACCGAACAGACCTCTCGCTTGGAACGACAATTTTTTGCCGTACCACTCGGACGCGGCAACTTCATCTGGCGCGACCGCAACGGCAATGGGCTACGCGAGTTTGATGAATTCTTGCCAATTACCTTCATCGGTGAAGTGGGCGACGACAACCTGCAATACATCTTGCGCACCTTTCCCAGCGACCAACTCTTCCCCACCATTGACCTGAAAACCAGTTTGCGCTTCCGCCTGCGCCCCATACGATTTTTTGCCTCTCGCGAAACTTTGCTTGAAAAAATTCTTTCCGCCTTCTCGACCGAATCGCTCTTTCGCATCGAAGAGCGCAGTCTCGAGCGCGACCTGCGCCGCATCTACTTTCTGGATTTTTCATCCTTCCAAAACGACTCTACAACCGTTGTTGGCAACTTGACCCTGCAGCAAGACCTCTACCTCTTTGAAAATGAGCTTACCAACTTGCGTTTTCGCTTCCAGCAGCGCACTGGTATCAACCAGTTTAGTCTTGGCGTAGAGCGGCGGCTATTTGTGGAGCGTAGCGTGCGTGCGGTTACACGCTTTGGTTACGCCCTTGGCATTGAGCTGAATCTTTTTTCTGGTCTTAACACGGCACAAGCTGCCGCATTGCAAGCCCGTGACTTTGGTGCTACAGGTCGGCAGTTTTTTATCAATTCGCTTGGCTTTGCCGCTGATGTTTCTTATCGCCCTGTTCAAGATTTGGAAATCGGCGTGCGCCTGTCTTTTGAGCAGCGTGAAGACACCTTTCCACTCTCGCGCGGGGGCAATGCCGCCCAGTCTCTACTTAACGCTCAGCAACTGCGTGCCATTTACTCTTTTCGCGGAAAAGGGCGACTCAATGCTCAACTCGAGCGCACCGAAGCCACTCTATCAGGCGTCAGCCCATTTGATGCCGTGTTTGAGCTTTCTAACGGCAATCCTTTCGGCACCACGCTCATCTGGCGTCTCGATGCTGATTACCGCATCAACAACTTCATTACTGCTTCTATAGGCTACGACGGTCGCGCCTTACCTATTGGGCGCGTGATTCATACAGGACGAGCAGAGGTTCGCGCTGTGTTTTAGCCGATTTGACACGCTTTGGCGTAGTTGTTATTGGTGCGCCACTTGAAGTTTTGCTGGCGCTTTAAAACGTCAAAGCGCCTCTCGGCGCCTTGCGTGCTATACGTCCCCCACACCGTATAGCCACCCGACGGGCGTCGGGTGTTTGAAGATTTGCAGTTAACACAAACTTAATACTGAAGAAACATTTTTGCAACACTTGCACCAAAAAATTTTCACTTTTTCGTCAAAAGGCATGAGCGCCCTATTTTTGAACCAAATTGCTCTTCAGGAGACATGCTTCAATTTCACAGCATCTACAACGACTTAGCGACCTTTGCCGAGCGGCTCATGGTGCGTGCCCAGCAAGAACAGCAGGCGTTGGCGCAGTTTTATGACGCCTTTCGCTCGCAGGTTGATTTGCGCTCACGCTACGACGACCAGCAAATTGCTCATACCGTTGCCGCAGTTCCCATAGAAGAACCCACCTTCAAGCAATCCGTGCCCGCTCGCCCATCTGCGCTTACTCTCTGCGCCACCGACGGCTCGCAAATTTTCCCTGACCGACATCTCAACGCCGATTTTTTCTTGCTCAACATTAGCCAAATCATCTTTCACATCGGCACGACGGAAAAACCCACTCTATGCAGTCAGGCTCAACTCTACGATATTGCCCAACTTGCACAAGAGCTTCAACTCGAGGAGGATGAAGAACCGCCTGTATCTTCCGAAGTCATTACGGCGCTACGCCAAGAAGAGGAATTGCGCACCTTGCTACATGCTGCTCATCATGCCCACTGTGCTCGCCGACCGCTCCTTGCCTTAGCTGATGGGACATTGATTTGCTGGCATCTCAAGCGCATCAAAAATCTTTCTTTGCAGCGCTCGTTTGTTGTGCGTTATGGCGGATTTCTTACACAGTTTCGTGAACATCACTTTACGCTGGCAAGCTACATCAGTCGCCCAAGTAGCAAAGAAGTGGTCAATTTGCTTCAAATTTTACTTCGCCCAGAACTGGATGCGGCGCAAATCCATTTGCCAAACACGCTCAACGATGCTGCCTTCTTTGCCACTTTTCTCTCCGTAGGTGAGCGCTCTGCAATTTTTGCCAGCCGCTCCGAAGTGCTTGCGCATTATAACCCTGCGGATAGGATTTATTTTTTCTATCTTCATACCGGTCAAGAAATTGCACGCATTGAATTTCCGAGTTGGTGCTATGAGCAAGGCAAAGTAGATTTTATTCATGCCGCTATCTTTGACGACCTAAAAAAGGGCGGCGGTTACCCTATGACACTCGTAGAAGCTCATGAACAAGCCACCATCAAGCCATCGGACCAAGAAGAATTCTATCGACTTTTGCAGCAAATCTGCTCGGCAAAAGGCTATGCGCTCAACTATTCTGCAAAAAGCCTCTCGAAGAGAATCTCAAAACTCTAAACACTGACCATGACGCTGTATCCAAAATCCACTCTATTCGTTCTTTTACCTTTTCTTTTTAGCACAGTGTGTGCAATGCTTTTTTCTGCATGCCTTACCTTAGACCCAGATGACACACCTATCATTGATGCGGAAACCCGCATCAAGCGCAGTTCTACGGTCATTGGCGACACCTTCAACGTGGTCTATCTTCCGCCTGAGCCGATTGATTCCAATCAGTCTCCGCCCACGGTAGTCTATACCTTCAAGTTCTGGCAGCCTGAATTTTTTGAGAGCGAGTCGCCGCAAATTCGGCGCGCCAAAATGGAAAACTATCGAAACCTTTACTGGTATTTGCCTATTGCCATACCTTCATCGGCACAGATACTTTCTTACTACATTGCCGACATTCCCAACCAAGATTCACTTGCCACAGAGGACTATCTCATCTACAATCGTGCGGGGAAACCTGTGCAGTGGTCGCACTATCGGCTGGCGCATGCCCTTTTGCGCCGCAAAGCCAATATCGATACCGTGCTATCGCTTCTGAAAACGGAACTTTCACTCTATCCCAATAGTGATGATGCCTATATTTCTTATTGGTCGTTATACTTTCAGCATGCGGGACGCACCGATGAGGCTTTAGCCACAATTGAGCGCGAAATTGCCGAGGTTCGCCGCCAACGCCGCGATGACCCACGCTTGCTTGAAGCCATCTCGCTCATGTATATCTACGGCATGAACAACCGCCGCCGCGCCTATGAAATTACACGCGATATTCCTGATACTTACCTGCATCCGCTTAATCTCTACAACCGCTTCCTGATAGAGCCTGACAACGACAAGCGCGAACTTGCTCTTGCCGCCATGACTGAAAAATATCCTACACACCCACTTACGCCTAAGATGAACCTTACACACCTGCTCTTTTACCTCAGCAACCAGACCTTTTCTAGTTACCGAGACCGCGGCGCCATTTTTGCTGAAAGCATCTTGAATCGTCGCTTGACTGCCTTACGCAATGCTCGGGTCAATACCTACGCCATTCGCTATCTTTTTGACTACTATGCCAGTCTTAACCCTTCCAAAGCCTTGCCATATGTGAGAGATGTTCTGCGCATGGATTATGACCGCGAGGTTTATGACCCTCTCACACTGCTTGGTTTTGCCGCTCGCTATGCCGATACAAAAGATTATGCTGGTCTTGCTATCGACCTTGCCAGCAAAGCCATTGAAGCTATTGAAGCGGATAAGCAAAAACCACTTGTTTTCCGCCCAGAACCTGAATTCGTGCAAACGGAAGCCGCTCGCCGTTTATTTCACCAAGATGTTATTGGCTGTGCTTACTACTACATCGGAAAAGCATATTTGAGCATCGGTGATGACAAAAGCGCCTTAGCCAACTTTCGTGAAGCAGAAAAAACTTGCCTTTCCCAACAAGCTGAGCTCTACTTTGAGATGGCAAAATTGCTACACAAACTTAAAGATGGTGCTGCGTTGGATTATGCCATCAAATCACTGGCAGTCAAAAACTCAGATGCAGTGCAGGCATGGCTCAACACGAGCTTGAAACCCAAATTCAAGAAGGGCGAATCTGTAAGTAGCCTGCTGAGCACCGCCCTGCGTTCCGCTCCACCTTTCTCGCTTACGCTGCTCAATGGCAAAACCGTCTCATCTGAAAGTTTGGCAAACCCACTTACTCTGCTTTACTTTTGGTCTCCTAACTCTACAATGTCCAAACTGCTACTTTCTGAATTGCAACTTCTTAGTGCAAAGTATCGCGCTCGTGGCGTAGGATTCTTTGCCATTGATACTGAAGACGATTTGCGGACGGTAAAATCCTCACCAGAAGAATTTGCTTTTAGTATTCCTTTTGCAACTGCCACGCCAGAGATGATTGTAGATTATCAGGTCTCGCTTTTGCCCAGCGTTGTGATTATCAAGTCAGGCAAAATTATCTATCGCCAACTTGGATACTGCAAGGATTTTGTCAGTCAGGTTGAAGTCGCTTTGCAAGATGCACTTCTGACAAGCGACGCTTCCACTGCTCTACCTAACGAAAAGAAAAGAAAGCGATGAAGAGCACACACATTGGAGAAGTTGTTCGTTCGAACACCGTGCAGTTTTCGGCCGTTGTGCCGCAAGCGTTGTTGCAAGAGACTTTATCGCCTGTCAAACTTGGTCAATTGGTGAAAGTGGCTACGGCACATGCGGCCGTGTTTGGCATTGTCTCGTTCATTGAGCAATCCCCTATTGCTGCACATCGCCAGATTGTTCCGCACGGCAAAACGAAGGAAGAGCTTCGCCGTGAAATGCCACAAGTCTTGGAACTTGTCCACACTGAATTTACGGCCCTGACTGTTGGGTTTTATCTCGGCAGCAAAATCTTGCAAGCTATGCCACCAACTCCGCCTGACTTACATGACTTCGTCTATCACGCTTCTCACGACGATGTGGCGGCGTTTCTCAAACATCCTCTGACCTTCTTACGCCTTATTTTGCAAAGCAAAGATACCTCGCCCGACGAAGTGATTGTTGCCTTTTTCCGTAACTACCAAGCACAACTTTCTCGCCAAGATTTAATTGCACTCGGTAAAGAACTCTCGTATCTTTTAGCTGATGACCATCGACGATTGGAATCTATTTTGACTCGCATCTATGACTAACTTACCGACAGAGAGAACCTTTGCTCAAGCGGCTCATGCTGATATTTCGCATGACGCTACACGTCCTTGTGCAGTGTCGCTCGGGCGGGGTTTGAACCTGAAAAATCCTGTGCTGCTGGCCTCTGGCACGGCTTCGTTTGGCGAGGAACTTTCTGCTCTCACCAATTTGAATGCCCTTGGTGGCTTGGTCACAAAAGCCATTTCGCTTGAGGTTCGTGAAGGTAATCCGCCACAGCGCATTGTTGAAACTCCAGCTGGCATGCTCAATGCGATTGGGCTGGCAAATGTTGGCGTGGATGCTTTTATTGCAGAAAAACTACCGTTTTTGCGCTCGCTCAATCTTGCCGTTATCGTCAATATCGTGGGCAAATCAATTGATGATTACTGCGAAGTGGTACGCCGCCTCGATGCCGAGCCCGGCATCAGTGGCTATGAAATCAATCTCTCATGCCCAAATGTAAAAGGCGAGTGTATCATTTTCGGTGTCGATGCTGGCGCCACGTTTGAAATCACGCAAGCCCTGCGCCAGATTACTCATCGACATTTGATGATTAAGCTGACTCCGAATGTTACCTCTATTGCGCAAATTGCTCTTGCTGCCGAGCGTGGCGGCGCTGACTCTCTTTCGCTCATCAATACCGTTGTGGGCATGGCTGTCGATTACCGCACCCGCACCCCAAAGCTCAAAAACATTACGGGCGGACTTTCTGGACCAGCAATTAAGCCAATTGCGCTAGCAAAAGTATGGGAAGTCTATCAGGCTGTGCATATCCCGATTGTTGGCATGGGCGGCATTACCTGTTTTGAGGACGCTATGGAGTTTTTCCTCGTTGGCGCTCGCGCTGTGCAGGTGGGCACGATGAATTTCGTCCAACCCCGTATCGGTGAAATCCTGGCTCACCAAATTGAGACGCATTTTGCCAACGCTGAATACACTTTCGCTGAATATGTAGGTAGCCTAAGAGTCCCATCTTAACATGTTGCGACTTTTCCCATCTGCTTTTCTAGTGCTCGTGATAGAGCGCACAGCTTATGATGATTAACAATAAATTTAAGCCTCTCTCATGTAACAACACTGCAAACGATAGCGTATAACTGCACCAGTTCAGGTACAACTTGTTCTTTCCACATCAAAGACTCTGCTTCCTACCGTCAAGCCTTCCTAAGCTTGTAGCAGAGCCTCCTTTGTTGTTTTGTTGTTTTGTTGATAGAGGGTCCCGGCCACTGTGTCGGGACTTTTTTTTCTGTAACTTTTCTCACCTGCACTGAGTTCATTGCGTCTTCGTTCAAGTCAGGGAAATATGTTAACTTTGCACAACTTTCAAATTCGTGCAAAAAATGGACTTCCCTGAAACACTACGCTACACCAAAGAACACGAATGGATCTACCTTGAAAAAGACGATATTGCCGTTGTTGGTATCACCGACTTTGCTCAATCTGAGCTGGGCGATATTGTCTTTGTCGACCTTAAAGAGGTAGGAACCGTGCTCAAAGCTAACGATATTTTTGGCACGGTTGAAGCTGTTAAGACTGTCTCCGATTTATTCCTGCCTGTCGATGGCGAGATTGTAGCACACAATCCCGCTCTAAAAGATGCTTCGCTTGTCAACAAAAGCCCTTACGGCGATGGTTGGATGATTAAACTCAAAGTGGCAAACCCTGCAGATATTGAAAAACTCATGACTGCCTCAGAATACCGAGCTCATATTGGCAAGTGAAGTTTTGAACTTGCACTTCTTTTCTTTTGTTCTAATCGTCAGACAACTCCAGATTTTAAGTCAGTATGAAACTCAATGTTCAATACCAAGAGAAGTTCGAATCTCGCCACAATGCCTCCGCCCCAGATGTTCATGAGATGCTCAAGACTATTGGTGTCAGCAGCCTTGATGACCTGATTGCCCAAGCTCTTCCCGAAGCCATTCGTTTGCCCAAGCCACTTACCCTGCCTGCGGCACAATCTGAGCAGGAGTTACTTGAATCACTTAGAGCGATTGCGCAGAAAAATAGAATCTTCAAGTCCTACATCGGCATGGGCTATTACAATACTTTCACGCCGCCGGTGATTTTGCGCAACATTCTGGAGAATCCGGGCTGGTACACTGCCTACACACCCTATCAAGCCGAGATTGCACAAGGGCGACTGGAAATGTTACTCAACTTTCAGACCATGGTGGCAGACCTGACTGGGATGGAAATTGCTAATGCCTCGCTTTTGGATGAAGCTACAGCAGCCGCCGAAGCTGTGCATCTGCTCTATGCCGTACGCCCCGCAACCAAGCAAAACAGTCGCCTGTGCTTTGCATCGGAACTGCTGCATCCGCAAACACTCGATGTTTTACGCACCCGCACTGAATCGCTTGGACTTGAACTTATTGTTGGCAATCATCGCACACTTGAGCTTCATCAGCCTCAGCTTTTTGCTGCTGTTCTACAATACCCTGCCACAGATGGTCGTCTTGAAGATTACACGGATTTTATTGCTGCGGCGCATGCTCAAGGTGTCAGCGTTGCGGTTGGTTCAGATTTGCTTGCTCTGACTCTGCTTAAGCCACCTGGCGAAATGGGCGCCGATGTGGTCTTCGGCTCAGCACAACGCTTTGGCACCCCTATGGGCTACGGCGGACCGCATGCGGCATTTTTTGCTACACGCGAAAGTTTCAAGCGCCATTTGCCCGGACGGCTCATTGGCGTCTCAATTGATGCTAATGGCAAGCGCGCTCTTCGCATGGCACTTCAGACCCGAGAGCAACACATTCGCCGCGAAAAAGCCACATCAAATATCTGCACTGCACAAGTTTTGCTTGCCGTAGTTGCTGCTGCTTATGCCATCTATCACGGTCCAAAGGGCTTAAAGGCTATTGCTGAACGCACACACGGTTTGGCTCGCTTGCTTGCAGAAGGCTTGAACACACTTGGTCTTCATGTGCACCATGAACACTTCTTTGATACACTAACTTTTGATGTGCCGAATCCTTCAGCTGTGCGAAAAGCAGCGGAGAGAGCCAAAATGAACTTTCGCTACGATAACCAGCGCATTGGCATCTCTCTTGATGAGACCACGACACTTGCCGATGTAGAAAAAATTCTGCAAGTCATCAGTACTGCCGTCGGCAAAGAGTTTCGTGCCGATTTGAAAGCGATGGCAGAGTCTCTTGAGTTGAATTTGCCTGCATCACTTCTTCGCACTTCGCCTTTTCTTACGCATCCTGTCTTTAACTCTTACCACAGCGAGCATGAGATGCTCCGCTATCTGAAAAAGCTTGAAAATAAAGATGTCTCGCTTGTCCACTCCATGATTCCCCTAGGCAGTTGCACTATGAAGCTCAATGCTGCTGCCGAGATGATTCCGATTACATGGCCAGAATTCAATGCACTGCATCCGTTTGCACCTGCTCAGCAAGCAAAAGGCTATGAGTTGCTCCTCAAGCGTTTGCAAGAGTGGCTTTGCGAAATTACTGGTTTTTCTGCCGTATCGTTTCAGCCCAATTCTGGTGCACAGGGTGAATACACTGGTCTGATGGTGATTCGTGCTTATCATCGCTCTTGCGGTCAGGCTGCTCGCAATGTTGCTCTGATTCCGCAATCTGCACATGGCACAAATCCAGCCAGTGCGGCAATGGCAGGGATGCAAGTTGTTGTAGTGCAATGCGATGAGCATGGCAACATCGACATCAACGACTTGGTGGCAAAAGCCGAACGCTATGCGTCATCTTTAGCCTGCCTGATGGTCACTTATCCTTCCACACACGGTGTGTTTGAAGAGCACATCAAGGAAATTTGTGAGATTGTGCATCGCTTTGGCGGTCAGGTCTACATGGACGGCGCCAACATGAATGCACAAGTTGGCTTGACCAGTCCTGCCGCTATCGGCGCTGATGTCTGTCATCTTAATCTGCACAAAACCTTCTGCATTCCACATGGCGGCGGCGGACCGGGCATGG
>PHFL01000003.1:0-2261 GCA_002794105.1 Candidatus Thermochlorobacter aerophilus
CTGAACGTATTTTCTCTTCAACCAACACGCTCCACGAAATTCTTTACGCCAACGACGACAGCGTTCACAATCGCCTTGTCGAAGCGCGAAACATCTTGCAAGACCTTGCCCGCATCGACAAAAGTTTTTCTGACTCCGCAAACGACGCGCAAACTGCACAAGCCCTTGTCGATGAAATCACAAAGTTTGTCCAACGATATAACTCACGCATCGATTTCAATGCCGAGCGATTGGAAGAACTGCGCGAACGATTGAGCGCACTTGCTACGCTCAAAAAGAAATACGGCGGCACGATTGCCGATGTACTTGCCTACCGCGAACAAATCGCCAAAGAAATTGAACTGGCAGAAAACTTTGAAGACGAAATCGCAAAGTGGGAAAAACGCATTCGCACTCAACAAGAAAACCTTTCCGACATCGCCGAGCGACTTTCACAAAAACGCAAAGACACTGCCAATCGACTCTCACGTGCGATTGTCGAAGAACTCAAAAAACTTGGTATTCCTGAAGGACGGCTTGAAGTGCGCTTTTCAGCAACGAAAGATAAAGACGGCGATATTCTCATCAACGGCACACGCTACGCCGCCAACGCCAATGGCTACGACGAAGTCGAGTTCTTAATTTCAACGAACTTGGGTGAAGATGTCAAGCCGCTATCGAAGGTTGCATCGGGCGGAGAAATTTCGCGCGTGATGTTGGCATTGAAAACCGTATTGGCGAAATCCGACCGACTGCCGATTCTTGTCTTTGATGAAATCGATACAGGCGTGAGCGGAAAAATTGCGCAAGCCGTTGGGTTCAGCATGAAAGACCTTTCGCGCTATCATCAAATTATTGCTATCACGCATCTTCCGCAGATTGCGGCAATGGCAGATGTTCACTTCCGCGTCAGCAAGAAATCAATCAATCAGCGCACGGTATCAAGCGTGGAAGTGCTTTCAGATGAAGAGCATAAAAAAGAAGTCGCACGCCTTTTATCAGGAACAGAAATTACCGAAGCCTCACTGCAATCGGCCGCTGAACTGATTGAAGCAGGAAGGGAGTAGAAAATCAATGCGCGCAAACTGAAAAGTTTGAAATAGACGATTTAGCCGATTTTCAATCAACTAACCTGAAAGCCCTTATCCCACAAGCGTTTACAGCCACTGTTGTTTCTCAAAAAATCTTTTCGAAGGCAATTTTTGTGTTGTAATCACTCTCGGTTTAGACGTAATTTATTCCTGCAAACCATACCCTTTGCCAACAAACAAAGTGAGGGGTCTGTTCAACATTACTATTTGGAGTTATGCGAGTCATTACTTTTACAGGCAAAGGCGGCGTAGGAAAAACCAGCATTTCCGCCGCAACAGCAGTTCGGCTGTCAGAAATGGGATTAAAAACGCTCATCATGTCGACTGACCCTGCACATAGCCTTTCGGATTCGTTTGAACAGAAACTCAGTTCCGAGCCATCGCACATTATGGAGAATTTATGGGCGATTGAAGTCAACGCATATGACGACCTGAAAAAGAACTGGCATGCTGTTCAAGCGTATTACTCGAAGCTCTTGACCGTGCAAGGCATTCCGCCAATTATGGCAGATGAAATGACTGTGCTTCCGGGTATGGAAGAACTCTTTTCGCTGATGCGCGTCAAGCGATATAAAGAAATGGGCAAATACGATGCGCTGATTTTGGACACTGCACCAACAGGAGAGACGCTCCGCTTGCTCTCGCTTCCCGAAGCAATGAACTGGGGCGTGAAATTGGCACGAACCGTTGAAAAGTTTGTCCTGAAACCTGTGGCACGTCCGCTCTCAAAAATGTCTGATAAGTTAGCGCATGTTGTTCCGTCCGAAGAGGTCATGCAATCTATCGATGTGCTGTTTGAAGAATTAGATGGCGTCAAGGAAATTTTAACCGATGCCCAAACTGCTTCGGTAAGGCTGGTGATGAACCCTGAAAAAATGGTTATCAAAGAAACGATGCGCGCCCTCACCTATCTGAATCTTTATGGCTTCAAAGTAGATATGGTCGCTGTCAATAAACTGCTTGCCGAAGATGAAGACAGCGGCTATTTGGAAAAATGGAAGAAAATTCAGCAACGCTATCTCGAAGAAATTGAAGAAGCCTTTACGCCACTGCCTATTAAAAAGATAAAAATGTATGATGACGAAGTGGTCGGAATAAAAGCATTAGAACGCTTAGCGCGTGATGTATATGGTGATGAAAATCCTGCGGCAATGATGTATGACGAAACACCGATACAGTTTATTCGCCACA
>PHFL01000003.1:6942-8465 GCA_002794105.1 Candidatus Thermochlorobacter aerophilus
GATGGCGTCGATGTTCAAGCCGAAGGTGATAAACTCGCCAATCCTGCCGTTGTTTATCCCGATTACTACAAACAAGATTTTCACAGCGTCGAAGGCGGATACCTGAACAAAGATGCCGCAATCACTTACGACCCTATCACAAAACAGATTCTCGTTCCAAATGAAGAATTCCTGCGAAATGAAACTGCAAGTGCGATTCCTGCTGATGCCAAAACGGTGTTAGATTTAGGGTGTGGCACTGGCACAGCCACACGCGCAATCGCCAAAAGACTACCTGCCGCACACATTACAGGCATTGACCTTTCGCCTTATATGGTCTTTGCCGCACAACTCAAAGCCAAATCACTTCCAAACATTTCGTTCATTCAGGCCAATGCTGAACAGTTGCCGTTTGAGGATAACTCGTTTGATGTGGTCACGGCTTCACTGCTTTTTCACGAAACGCCGCTTGATGCCGCACTGAACATTATGAAAGAAGCACGCCGCGTTCTGAAACCGAATGGAAAGTTTGTTGTCTTCGACGGCGCGCAAGGCGATGCCCTTGCTCAACTCGGTGGCACTATCAGTTCATCGCTCTTTCTTGAGCCTTACGCCGAAGAGTTTCTTTCGAGCAATTTGTTGAACTTGATGCGCGAGGCAGGTTTTTCAAAAGAGGAATCGCGCCCACTTCTTGTCATCTATGAAATTCGCACAGCCATAAAAGTCTGAAAGTGAAGCGTTAAGAAGGAATTTCACTGTGTAAAGTCGTCCCAGCGAGTCATTTGCCAAGCGTCAGTCGTGCGTTTTCGCGTCAGAATCAATCGTGCTTGTCCTTGAAGTTCTTGCGTATTTGCCGCACTGAATCCGAATCGTAGGAAGAAAGTGCGCCAGACTTCGGCATGTGTGGTATCGTCGTTACCTGATTGAAAAATGATGCTATTCCACTGCAAGTCCAAGAGCTCTGTGTTGCGGAAAAGTCCGTTGGTGGTGCGCATTTCCACATCGCGCGCCCAGGTTTCTTGATTGTATGTGTTAGTGAAAGTGAATTGGAAATTATCGGCAACCAGTTGCCCGTAGAGCGTGGTATCGCGTGTCAGATACGCAAAACGGAAGGTTTGAAAGAAGCCTTCAATCGTGCGTTGGTCGCCAATTGCTGCACCAGTGCGATTGCTTTTATCCAACGCCGGCGCAAATGGATTCGTGCAACCTGCAACTGCACCCCATACACATATCACAACCAAGACCTTGCGCATTAGTTTATCAAAAGGCGTTTAAGTTCACTTAGTGTAAAAGGATTTTCTCTGCGAAAGTCTTGCCACGACTCAATATACCAAAACCCTTGCGAAGATTGTTTGATAACGAGTTGCGACTGCCCTTCGCACAGAGGCGAAAGTGTTGGGTTCGTATAAGTAGCTTGCAGTCGATAAACAACGGCAATGCGTTGTTCGGTTTGCGAGACAATCAGTCGCTCGGTAATGGTGAGCGTGAAGTTAGGCGAAGTTCTTGGTGCAACTTGGTTACGAAAGTTCTCAAAAAACCGCCGC
>PHFL01000004.1:0-2314 GCA_002794105.1 Candidatus Thermochlorobacter aerophilus
AGTTGAAGATGCGGCATCCGACGTACATACCTTGCACACTGCACAAAGCGATTCAAATGAAGTGAGTCACCCGCTTCCTGATATTTCTGACTTTGCCTTTTCGGATTCAGCCGAAACGGAAACTTCTACATCGGTTTCTGATGACTCACGCCACGCAGCAGAACAGACCGTTTCTTTTGATTATGTAGCGTGTGCGTCTAACTTCCTGCGCCAAGTCATTTTGTCTCTGCCCAATTCCACTGTGGGTCTTGAAGCACAGGCTTATCTACAATCGCTTTTGAATGCGCCCGATTTACTTTACGCACTTGCATCTTCAAATCAACGCAGTTTGGTCGAACTTGCCACCACATTAGAGCAAGCCAAACTTTCCCATACACCTGTTGATGCACTTAACGCACCGCTCTCCGAAGCGGTCGGTCTGGTCGCTGGTGATTTACTTCGATATTTCCGCTCGAAATCTTCTTCAATCGAAGCAGATGATGACACATCATTCACTTTCAGCGAACTTGTTCCGCCCTCTACTTTCACCAGTAATACTCCTGAATTAGATGATGTGATGTCGCTTTCCGAAGCAGTATCTTCGTTTGAAACGCCGCCAAAACCCACCACATTTGAAGCCCCACCCAGCAATACACCTGCGCACGCAGAATATGCTCTTCAAGAAGAAACTGCACCTGTTGCCACATCGCCTGACTTGAGCACAACCGATACTCCATCTTCTGATTTTGAAGATTCGCTTTTGCTTGATGATTCGGCACTCTCGCTTTCCGAAGAGCCTTCAACACCAACGCTTGATGACCTGAAATTAGATACACAAGAACCTGAAACTGATTTAGATTTTTATACTGACGACTTGCTCCTTCCCGAAGACAATCTCCTTTCGGAAGCACCGTCCACACCAATTGCGACCGATTCTGAGTCTCTGCCTACTTCGTTGCCTGATACGCTTCCTTCATCAGACCTTGCTTCATCTGACTCAAACTTAACATTTGACAACGCACCTTTGGCTGATGTGTCTTCCGAACTTGCTTCACCTGAACTCACATCCCCCAATCTTGAATCCCTGACTGATGTGTCTTCCGAACTTGTTTCGCCTGAACTTACATCGCCTAATCTTGAATCAGACGTTCAAGTCTCACATGAAGACACAAAAATTGATGAGCCAATCAGCCTTGCAGATGCGACTGATTCAGCCGAAAATCTCGGCACAACTGACGAACTGGCTTTCAGTGACGAACTCTTGCTTGATGAATCAAACATAGACGACACGATTGATGCAACAACTGCGCCTCAAGACCTTTCACAACTTTCATCACTTTCCGCTAAAATTGATGCTGAAAGTTCAGACGACCTTTCGTTCAGCGACACACTTGATGACTCGCTCCTTGCTGAAAGTTCAATGCTTTTAGACGACACTTCACCAAACGATACGCTTTCCGAATCACCAACTCTTGAAGTGCCACCGCAAGCCTTAAGCTCTCAATCAGCAGAATTGCTTGTGGAAGAGAACCTTTTAGAAGAAACCAAAGAAACCGAACCCTCGTTGGAGTTGCCTGACTTGGATTTTTCGCTTGACACTGCCACACTTGACGACACGCTTTCGCCTACAAACGAGACAACATCAAACGCGCCACAAAGCGAACTTGCAATCAGCGACACACCGTTGTCTGACGATTCATCGAGTCTTTCTGAAACGCTTGATGCACCAGCGGCTCCAACTGCCGATACTCAACCTGTGTCGACACCCAGTTCTGATGTTCTAAAACACGAATCATTTGAAAGTGAACTTGCTCCAATTAGTGATTTCCAACTTGATGAACTCCAACAAATCTTTTTAGACGAAGCCCGTGAGTATTTGGAAAAGTTGAACGCAGATTTGCTTGAGCTTGACAAGTTTGCAGGCACTACTCAACCTGACCTTGTCAATCGCGTTCTGCGTGGTGCGCACACACTCAAAGGCTCGGCGGCAATGGTGAACTTGAACAACATTCGCGACTTAGGGCATAAGATGGAAGATTGCTTGCAAGTCGTGCGTGACAACAACCTCAAAGTGCCTCGCGCCCTCCTTGATGTCTGCTTCAAATCGCTTGATGCCATCGGCATTATGGTTGAAAATTTCCGACGCACAGGCGAAGACCGCTTTACGAAGGCACAACCGTTAATAGATTTGTTTGTGGCATACACTAAACAGTTGCAGGAAACCGGCACGATTCGCGATACGAACATCACCGATGCACCGCCCGTTAAGTCAGCAGAGCCTGAAACCACTCACTTCCAACCTGACGAACTCCAACAAATCTTTTTGGACGAAGCC
>PHFL01000004.1:7522-12857 GCA_002794105.1 Candidatus Thermochlorobacter aerophilus
CCGTTTTGAGTTTAATCTTCAATCGCGCCAATCACACGCTCACCCCGCCTTGTGTGTAATGCACCTTGAAGGTCTGTTGGAGATACTCCCTGACTGCTTGTTGGGCGGGGAATCCGGCTTTGCTGCGCTCAATCAGTTCAGCCTGTTGCGCCTGATTGAGCTTCTGATGATTGCCGCCCTGTCGCCACGCCAGTAACTCTTGCAGTCCGCCCTGACGGTATTTGTTATAGAGCCGACGCGTCTGCGCCACACTCAGTCCGATTACGACCGAGGCTTGCGTCAACGAGCGCGATGAACCGCTTTTGAGCAGTCGGAGTAAGCGCACTCGGTCGCGCAGTTTGCTCCGACTTTGTCGCCGTTCCACCGCCAACAACTCCGCTTCGCTTTCCTTGATTTCTTCGTGATACTTTATCATCTCCCTTTCTCCTTTTTCTCAAACTTACTCATTCCTACTCAATTTTGGTATTACTTTTGAGCCAGCCAGAGTTCAGGGTCATATTTATTGCGCCCGTGCCATACTTCGAAATGAACCAATCCACCACCTTGCGCTGACTTGCCCACTAAGCCTAATGCTTGTCCTGCTGAAACGCTTTCGCCTTTTGCAACCTTGACTTCAGAAAGATTTGCATAAACCGTCAGATACGCGTTGGCATGGCGCACAATGATAATGTTGCCGAATGTCGGCAGAAATCCAATTTGCGAGACCACGCCTTGTGCAACTGCAAAGACGGTTGCTCCAACGGTTGCAGAAATATCTACGCCGTTGTTGAATGTTACGATTTTTAACTCTTTGTTTTCACTTTCGCCGAAGGTCTTAATAATCACGCCTTCTTCGACAGGCCAAGGCAGTTTGCCTTTGTATTTCTCAAAATCGCCTTTGATTTCCGGATAGGCGATTGGCTCATTGGCGTGAGTGCGGTTGCTTTGCGCTTTTGCTTTGGCTTCACGGGTGCGCTTAATTGCTTCTTCTTCGGCGAAGAGCATTTTTTGAATGGTATCTTGCAAGGCTTTGGCTTGGGCTTGCCGTTGTGCAATTTGGCTTTGCAGTCGTCGCTTATCTTTTCGCAATTTTGCAATCAACTTTTCGCGCTCTATGCGTCGCCCTTCCAGCACTTTGGCTTGATAGCGTCGCTGTTCAAGGAGTTTTTCGTTTTCAGCGAATCGGGCGTCAAGTTCAGTTTGCAGTTGAGCAATTTGCGCTTTCTTTTCAGAAATATCTTGGATTTTAATTTTCCCTGCTTCCTGAAAACGTTTGATGTATTCAGCACGCACAAGGGCTTGATTGAACGAGCCTGATGAGAAAAGCACTTCCAAATCGCGCTTCACGCCGAATTTGTAAATGCCCACCGCATAACGCGCAAATGACTTTTTCATTGTTTCCAACTCATGTTTAGTTTCTTCC
The DNA here is from genome assembly GCA_002794105.1 of Candidatus Thermochlorobacter aerophilus. Taxonomy (GTDB): domain Bacteria; phylum Bacteroidota; class Chlorobiia; order Chlorobiales; family Thermochlorobacteraceae; genus Thermochlorobacter; species Thermochlorobacter aerophilus. Next base: position 8,925 of record PHFL01000004.1, read on the forward strand.
AGTTCGCGCGTTGTGGTTGCTATTTGTTCAGCCAACTTTTTCTGACTGATTTCAGTTTGGCGAATGACCTCGCGGTGCAGTTGGATTTGATTATCTAAATTCTCAAGGGTACGGAGCGAGATTTTTTCTTCCTCGTCGGCATGGCTCAACTCGCGCTCAAAGGCTTTAATCTGCCGTTCAATCGTTGCGATATTTTTTTCAATCTCCTGACGCTCTTTGGTGAGTTGAGAAAGTTCAGCATCGTGCGTTTTGAACTTCCCTTTTTTGCTTTGAGCAAAAAGTTGTGGGCTATTGAAAGAAGCAATGATGATGATTGCGTAAATCCACCCGTGTTTCATCTTGTCTTGTGTGTGTCGGCTTTTGAAAATGTATAAGTCTTTGACTTTCTTTTCAGCAATAAAAAAGGCTGAACTTCCCATTCAGCCTTGTAAATGCTTGCTAATACTTCTTCTATGATTCTTGTTTAATGCGATTCGGATTGGATTCATCAAGTTATTGAATCTTGAATTTCACAGGAATTGTAATTGCGCCGCGCACAGGTGAATCTCCAATTTTAGCTGGCTTGAACTTCGTTTCTTCGGTCAATACTCGAATCACTTCTTCGTTTAGAAATTTGTTTGCAGGCTGAACCAGACTAATGCGGAGCGGATTTCCTTGCTCATCAACAAAGACACGCGCGACCACTGTACCTTCAATTCTGGCACGCTTTAACGCCATTGGGTACTCAATTTTTGACTGAATCGCTTCAATGCCGCCAACGATTTCGACATCGGTTTCAGGCAAGTTTGTTTGTGCGGCGTCAAGTTGACTCAACTGTTCACTTTCTTCAATTGCTTTTTGCAGTTCTTTTTCTTTGGCAAGGTCTTGGGTTGTTGTTACCACAGGTGTAACCTCTTGTTCAGGCCTCTTCTCTTCCTCCTCGACTTCTTTCTTTGTCTCCGTTTCCTTTTTCGGTTTTTCTATCTTTGCTCTTTTTGCGTCTGCTGCGGCTTTCGCTGCCAAGTTTTCTGATTTATCGCCGAGTTTCATGTCAATGCGTTGCGTGACACCGCCTGTAATCGTAACACTTCCGCGCCAAACAGGCTGACCACGCTTTGTGGCTTTGAGTTCATATTGACCTTGTGGCACATCGAGAAGCACATAGTAGCCTTGTGCATTTGAAATTGCCACCATAGCCGTCTGCCCTGATATTGAGACCGTTGCCCCTGCAATCGGTTCATTGTTCTCTCCGACGACTCTTCCAATCAAGCGTCCTTGCGCCAAGAGAGAAGACGCACATAAACCCCACAGAATCGCAAGAATGATTTTCTTCATCGTTAAAAGTTCTTTCAAGTTTTGTTTTGCTAATAGGTTAGCGACTTACTCCCGCTTAACATACAAAATGTTAAAAAGAAATTTGACTTTTCAAAACGGTTTATTGCTCTTCGACAATAACCTTTGGCAAGGCATTTTCTTTGTGCAAGAGTGCAGGAAAGTAAGCGACGACTTCCGAAGGCTTCGGTCTTCCGCCTGCAAAGCCCGTTACACTTGGCGGACCAGTCAAAATCAGCGGCGCAATCTCGTAGCCAAATCGCTCGACTTTTTTCTTATCACGGTCTCTCACCCCAACCCGCATCTGCACTTCATTCACATGCGCCACATTTTCCAAATGCTGGTGGCACGCATTTGCGCCAATAAATTCCGTCCGAATTTCCTCGAAGGTCAATCCCAAATTATTTAATCTGGCTCTTAAAATTTCATCGGCACGCTTTGCTTTTTTGAGTGCATCGGGCGCAGAGTAAGTCAGACTGCCAAATGCTGTCCACCCATCGGCATATGAGATTGAGACTTTGTAGAACGGCGTTGCGGGCTTGCCTTTAATGCCGAACACACGCACTCGATTCGGCGCAACATCTTCAAGATGAATCGTTGTGAAATCGGCATGCAATCGGGCGTGATGTATTCCGAAGGGTGCCAATTCGTAAAGCAGTGCTCTTTAATCACATCGCTTCGCACCAAGCCGCCGGTGCTTCATGCTTCGTGATGAAAATTCGCCGTTTGGATAGGCTTCGGCAATCGGGAAGCCAATGGTTTCAAGGTCGGGCACGCTTTCCCAATCGCCGAGAAAGTTGCCGCCGCTGGCTTGTCCGCCGCACTCCAAGATGTGTCCTGCGACTGTGCCTGCCGCAAGCAAATCCCAATCGGTTTCTTTCCAACCAAATTCATAAATCATTGGCGCGAGCGTTAAGCCTGTATCGGTGCATCTGCCTGTAATCACAATCTGCGCGCCTTGTTTCAAACATTCAGCAATCGGGAACGCACCGAAATAAACATTCGCGCTCAACACACGCGCTCGAATGCTCGCAAGCGATTCGCCTGTTTCCATGTGCGTCAAAGGCTCTCCTTTTGCTATGAGTTCATCGAGTTTATCCATAATGTCGTCGCCCATCACCACGCCGACTTTGAGATGTTTTATGCCTAATTGTTTAGCGACTTCAAAAATTTTATCGCGGCACGCCAGCGGATTCACGCCACCTGCATTTGAAATCACCTTGATATTTTTTTCAAGAAGTTCAGGGAGAATTTCTTTAATGACTTCGGGGAAATCGCGTGCGTAGCCGAGCGATGGGTCTTTTTGGCGTTGCTTCTGCATAATGCTCATGGTTACTTCGGCAAGGTAGTCGAGCATCATGTAGTCAAGTGCAGTGTTGCCTTTGGAGAGGCGCACTTGGTCAATTGGTGCGCGTTGTAAATCGCCCCAAAAGCCTTGTCCCGACGCAATGCGAATCAATGGTTTCACAGTCTATTTTTGCTTGATTGATTTAGTGCCAAACTGATTTGAAAAAACTCTTAACTATCAACTATTAACTATCAACTCCTGATTACTCCCACTCAATCGTTGCAGGGGGCTTTGAACTAATGTCGTAAGTCACGCGATTGATGCCGCGCACTTCGTTGATAATTCGGTTGGAAACGTGAGCGAGAAAGTCGTAAGGCAATCGCCCCCAATCCGCCGTCATTCCATCAGTTGAAGTTACGGCACGAAGCGCAACGACGTTTTCATATGTGCGATTATCGCCCATCACGCCAACGGTATTGACAGGCAAAAGCACCGCAAAGGCTTGCCAGACCTTGTGATACAGCCCATTGGCTTTGAGTTCGGAAATAAAAATTGCATCGGCTTCGCGAAGTAAATCGCATCGTTCTTTGGTGATTGCGCCCAAAACACGCACGGCAAGCCCTGGTCCTGGAAATGGGTGTCGCCCTAAAATTTCATCAGGCACTCCGAGTAACTTTCCCACTTCTCGCACTTCATCTTTGAAGAGTTCTCGAAGCGGCTCAATGAGTTTGAGTTTCATTTTCTTCGGCAAGCCGCCAACATTGTGGTGAGTCTTGATGGTTTGCGACGGTCCCTTAACAGAAACACTCTCAATCACATCAGGGTAAAGTGTGCCTTGCACTAAAAATTTTTCGCGGTCGATGTGCGATTCAAAAACTTCAATGAAAGTTTTTCCGATGATTTTGCGCTTTTGTTCAGGATTGGCAACACCCTTCAAGCGTTTCAAAAAGAGGTCGCTTGTGTTGATGAAATCAACCCGCAAGCCCAATGTTTTCAAGGCGTTTCGGACTTCTTTGGCTTCATTTTTTCGGAGCAATCCGTTATCTACGAACACGCACTTCAACTGTCTGCCAATCGCTTTTGACACAAGCACTGCCGCAACGGTTGAATCCACGCCGCCTGAAAGTGCGCAGACAACTTTTTCTTTGCCTACAAGGTCTCGCACTTTTTGAATTTCTTGTCCGATAAAATCTTTCATTGACCAATCTTTTTTCAAGCCTGCAATTTCAAAAAGAAAGTTTGCGAGAATTTCCTTGCCGTATTCGGTATGATGAACTTCGGGGTGAAATTGAACGCCGTAAATTTTTTCGGTGTCGGAAATCATCTCAACGGCA
>PHFL01000005.1:0-3778 GCA_002794105.1 Candidatus Thermochlorobacter aerophilus
GTGATTGCAAAAGTCGAGCGCGCTAACTTTGTAGAAGTCAATGCCCTGTCTGAAACAGACCGCAGCACTGGCGGCTTTGGGCACACGGGTCTTTCTTCGACTTGCAGTACATGAGAAGCACAGATTGAGGAAGCATAGATTAGCAGGCATGCTACCTGCTCAGAAGCAAATAGTGCTGGTAGCGCCTTAACAAGCGTAAGAGATAATTTTTCTAGAGGACCGATTAGACCATCGGCGTATAATCAAAAGTGGACCCTTAGGCGACGAACCAGCAAATCGACGCGAAAGTCTTAGAGAACGAGATTGATGCGGCACCTCTTGTGGAAGCCATTCAAGCCACGACCACACGATGGGTTGCTTATCCTAACCGATTTGAACCGTAGGGTTTTGCCTGTAGCGCACTCACCTGCACAATCTTGTGCTTCAATATTGATAAGCAAGGCAATTGTGCTATCTTTGAGCTTAGGATTTCATTTCTTTAACAAACCTTGAAAAAACGAAAGCCTCTTTATGCAAGTCTCACAGCAGAAATACAATTGGATTAACATCACATTTATTGTTGGAACGACACTGGCGGCAATTTTTGGCACCACATACTGGATATTGAGCGGCAGTTTTAACTGGCCAACTGTTGCACTAACTGTATTCTACATGTGGGCAACGGGCATGTCTATTACTGCAGGTTATCATCGACTGTTCTCACATCGTAGTTATGAGGCGGCGGCACCAGTTAAGTGGTTCTTTGTCTTCTTTGGCGCAGCAGCTTTTGAGGGAACAGTGATTGATTGGAGTTACGACCACCGCATTCATCATCGTTACGAAGACCGTGAGGAAGACCCATACGCGATTCATAAAGGATTCTGGTTTGCACATGTAGGATGGCTGTTTACGAAAAACTGGAGCGCCGATATCAAAAAGGTCAAGGATTTGTGGGCAGACCCTTTGCTACGCTTCCAGCATAACCATTACATCAGCATTGCAACCTTCATGTGCTTTGGGCTACCTATGCTCTTGGGGGCAACTTGGGGAGATGCCCTTGGCGGATTATTTGTAGCAGGCGCATTGCGACTTGTGCTCAATCATCACTTTACTTGGTTTATTAATTCGCTCTGTCACTACGCTGGCACGCAGCCGTACTCAGATAAAATTTCAGCGCGCGACAACTGGTTTACAGCACTGCTGACTTACGGTGAGGGCTATCACAACTTTCACCATGCTTTTCCCGGAGATTATCGCAACGGTGTGCGCTGGTTCGACTATGACCCCACAAAATGGTTTATCAACATACTTTCGCGAGTGGGACTGACATGGAACCTACACCGAATGAGCCCTGAGCGCATCTTGGAGCGCCGTCTTGCGCTGCAAGAAAAGAAACTAAAGGAAAAACTTCTGCGCAAATCTCCAGACATAGCCTCTTTTGCCGCGCAAATCATCGTATCAGCAAAAGCACATCTCAATTCAACAGCTGAACGCTTAGCACATCTGCGTGAACAATACGCCACCTTGAAAGCACAAAAAGGAGAAGCTTTGGCATATCAAGTAGAGGAGGTAAAAAATAAGTTAGAGCAAGCGCAACGCGAGTTCAAGCAAAGTGTAGCGATGTGGAAAGCCATGATGAACGGTCTAGGTAAATTGGCTTAAAAATGCAAAGCTCTGTTCTTCGAAGCAGAGGCATTAAAAATAGTACGCAGATACAAAAACCTGCAATTCAGAAAAATATGGCGTTACTGAAAGCGAGTTTGCAAATTTCGCTAAAAATGCGTTTATTCCTTTAGGCTCTGGTCAGTAATTCTCTTTATCAACAAACATAAGCAACAAGGCAATCTGTATACATTGCATTTTTTTGCTTTGCGGCAAAGACAAAACAGCAATAAACAACACAAGCAACAACAAACACTAAAGCACATATGAAAACACGCTACGCGTTAGGTATAGTGCTGATGGCCATTGCTTTATGCAGTAGTGCCATAGCACAGGAATTGAACATTTCGGGAAAAGTGGTCGACGCCAACACAGGAGAACCACTTTTAGGCGCCGCCGTGCGCGTCAAAGAAACAGGTAGTGGGGCAATCACCGATGCGTTGGGACGATTTCAGCTCTCGCTCAAGGTATCGAGTGCAACGCTCATCGCTAAACTTGTGGGCTACAAAGAAAAAACCGTCGTTGTGACAGCCAGCACCGATAACTTGGTCATTCAGTTGCAAGAGGACGTTCTGCGCACAGAGGAAATAGTAGTGACAGGTCTGGCTACGGGTATTCGACGTGAGAGTGCGCCAAACTCGATTGGAACGATTACGGCAAAGGAGCTCATTCCAGCGCCGGCACAAACACTCGACCAAGCCTTTGCTGGCAAAGTGCCCGGACTGTCCATTCGCCAAAATACTGGAGCACCAGGTGGTGGCATCAGCGTGAACCTGCGTGGTATTACGACACTGCAAGGCAACACGCAGCCACTGATTGTGATTGATGGTGTCATTGTCAGCAACGAATCGTTCAACAGTGGCTTGACAGCAATTACAGATGCAACGGTGGGAGCTTCACAAAGTGCACAAGACCAGCCTTCAAGCCGTTTGGCGGACATCAACCCGAACGATATTGAGGATATTCAGGTGCTCAAAGGTCCGGCTGCCACTGCGATTTACGGCTCGAAGGCTGCTGCAGGCGTGCTCGTCATTACCACAAAGCAAGGCAAACCGGGCGATACACGCATCGATGTCTCACAACAATTCGGGTTTAACTCCATTCTGAAAGTGCAAGGCACACGCGACTGGCGCAAAGACTCAACGGGCTTGCGTGCCGCCTTCGGTCAAGCCGGTGTAGATGCGTTTGTGCGAAGCGGTGGGGTCAATGGTGAGTATATCGATTACGAGCGCGAGTTCTACGGTCAAAATGGATTCATCAACGAAACATCGATTACGGTACGTGGTGGTAGTGCTACGACGCTCTTTACGCTGTCGGGTCAAGCACGTAACGACCAAGGCATTATCCGCAACACGTTTTACAACCGCTATGCCGCGCGTTCAAATCTGACGCACCGTTTTAGTGAAAGATTGACCGTTGATGTCGGGCTCAACTATGTCAATACAAGTTCGCAGCGCTCCGCAACGGGTAACGCAAATGTCACGCTGACCAGTATCGGCTACGCAATGACGCGTCTGCCCAGTTTTCTTGATGTGCGTCAGCGTCCTGATGGGACATTCCCAGTGTTTCCATTTGCGCCGTCCAATCCAGCAGAAATCATAGAGCGCGTGCGAAATGAAGAATATATCGACCGCCTGATTGGGTCGTTCCGTTTGGATTTCAATCTCTTTCGGATGGATAACCAAAGTCTAAGTTTCATTGCAAGCGGGGGCGCTGACTATATCAGCCAGCGCAATGTGATTGTCTCACCACCAAACACACAGCACGAACAAGCCAAAGCTGCACCGGGCGAAAATGTCGCAAACAATGTAACCAACTTTTTCAATAACCTCTGGCTGAGTGCGGTCCATAATGTGAACTTCGGTGGTGTGTCGGTAACCACATCAGCAGGCTTCCAAATTGAAAACCGCGACAATAATAGCGTCCTTGTTAACGTACGTGGCTTAACTGCTGATTTGCCTTCAGTCGGCTTAGGTGTAGAAGTAACGCAGCAGCAAAGCATTACTCGCCAGTATGACCAAGGCTTTTACATACAATCGGATATTGACTTCGGCGGTGTAGGCTTTTTGAATGTCAAACTGCGTGGCGACCGTAGCAGCGTCAATTCCGATGTCAATCGGTTCTATCTTTTCCCCGG
>PHFL01000005.1:5750-7162 GCA_002794105.1 Candidatus Thermochlorobacter aerophilus
TCAAGGCGATTACGCAAAATGCCTAGAAGCACTGTCACAATCGTTTATTTCCGATACGCCAACGGAAGCGAATATGCAGCGCGGCGTCTATCATGTCTTTAGCACCGCACCGAACGACGCCACCAACCCCATGTTCCAAGTCGCCAGTGCCCCGCTCCCGAACTTTTGGGTGCATCCTTCATTTTTCAGAGATAACACAGACACGGCAACCGACCGACGATTGAACAAAATTTTCCGCCGTGAGACTCGCTCCTTCGAGGGACTGACTTCCAGTGCCACCCTCAACATCGCGCCAACCAACGTCTCACCATTGCCGATTCTGCGCAACGAAGAACTTCTGCTACTGAGGGCAGAAGCACGAATCTTAGGACCTTCACCTGACTTTGCTGCCGCAGAAGCTGACTTGAATGTCGTCCGTCGAGCTGCAGGCGTAGCACCATATCCTACAGGTAGCACCACGGCTGCCAATGCCTTAGACCGCTTGATTTATGAGCGACGCTATTCGCTCTTCATGGAAGGACATCGATGGGTAGATATGCGTCGCTTCCCAACGCGTCCAGGAAGTCCAAATCCCAACAACTTACCAGGCAGATTGAACGAACTGCCGCTTGACCGTCCCGGAGACCGTATCATTGTTAGCTTCCCGATTCCAATTCCAGAATTGCCACCAAGATGAGGGCAACGAGTTGATGTAGAGCCTGTAATGGAAAGGAGGCGGGGGACCTCAAAGCAGGTTCTCCGCCCTATATTTTTTGCGGAAGCGCGTGCCTTACTCGCTATGGCAAGTGCTGCACTGGAGTTGTTGGAAAAAGCAGGGTGCGGCGTATTCCTTTGCTGCCTTACCAGAGCCAAGCACTAACCAAATTGGATAGCAACACCGATTTGAACAACATCCGCCAGCTGAAAACGCTTCAAGACTTGACAAAGAAGTTCAAAGCCAAAGCAGATATGCCAAGTGCAAAGCCTCATGACCACGCTGGCTGGTTTGCCATGAGCCATGCCCTGTGGAGGGACTAGCGTCAGCGGCACTCTCAATATAGCGCAAATGGCAATGCGGGTTATCGCCCTGTTCATCATTGTATGCGCTGCACGTAGTAGCAAACGCTTGAAGCATGCTCTGGTATCACACCATGAATAGCCGCCAGAGAGCCCCAAACAATTGCCCTGATGACAGCACCAATGCCGCCAGACTTCCCTTGTGCGGCGGCGCGGAGTTGCTCACTAAGCAGCGCGTTGTAGTAACTATCCAGCGGAAGTGCATGCATATCCACAATAGCAAGGCGATGTTTTTTCAAAAGGGCGGCAAAACTTTTAGGTGTAAAGTGGTAAAGATGGCGCGGCGCATCCAGTCCAACCCAGTATTTGCCATAGTGCTGTGCATCGAGGCTGTCCAAATTCGGCATAGCTATCAC
>PHFL01000005.1:7485-8912 GCA_002794105.1 Candidatus Thermochlorobacter aerophilus
GAGAGGCTTCAAAAGACACACGCTTGAGCACAGCCCGTGCTTTATAGCGTAGCGAAATAAACTGACGAATGAATTTATATGCCCAATCTTGCAGCGATGCAGACGGTTTAAGCGTAATGAAGGGGTCATAATCCAAGGCTTCATAGAACTTTGCAATCTCATGCTGCGTCGGACGCGGATTGAGCATCACAAGACCTGACACGCGTGAAGAGACGATATGCCACACCTCGCCTTGCTCGAGCGCGAAGCGGTCAGGAACTCGATAGCACAAATCAAACTCCATAGAGCCCGAAATTGGGCAAGCGACATATTCCATGGGAAGTATGTTAGGATGAGCTTTCGGTAAGTTCCAAAAAGGCTTCTTCAAGTGTTTGTCGGCGCATCGCAAGATGAGAGAGCGAGATACCCTTCTCAAAAAGAAACCGATTGAGTGCTGCGAGATTGCTATCGGCAAGCTCCACCAAAAGACCGTCGGACTCAACAGTCATAGAGACAAATTTGTCGTATTGGCTGACCATAGTTTTGAGCAGTTCCATATCATCGGCACGAATAAAGGCAAAGAGATTATGGCTAATCATTTCACGCAAACTGCCCTGCTTGAGGATTTTCCCTTGCTTGATAATTGCTACATGGGTGCAGATTTGCTCGACTTCACTGAGCAAGTGACTGGAGAGGAACACAGTCTTGCCTGAAGAAGCAAGAGATTTGATAATGCGGCGCACATCACGAATGCCTTCAGGGTCTAACCCGTTGGTTGGTTCATCTAAGATGATAAGTTCAGGATTGGAAAGGGCGGCAGCAGCAATCGCGAGGCGCTGTTTCATGCCAAGTGAGTAAGTGGAAAACTTATCTCTTTGCCGAGAAGAAAGCTCAACAAGCTCGAGCGCAGCTTGAATTTGTGCCTCACGGGCACCTTTGATTTTAGCCACAATCCGCAGATTGTCATATCCACTAAGGTAGGGATAGAAGTTCGGCGTCTCAAGCGTAGCGCCAATTCGACGCCGTGCCGCATCAAGGTCTCGTGTCTCAAAGAGATAAATTTCTCCGCCCGACCGATTGATAATCCCCAACAGCATGCCAATCGTCGTGGTCTTCCCGCTACCATTAGGACCCAAGAAGCCAAACACTTGTCCTCGCTCGACATGAAAGGTTGCTTCATCAACGACGCGCGTTTTGCCATAAATTTTTGTGAGTGCGCGTGCTTCAATTACTCGCATACAAACAGGGTATCTTGTTTGAAGAACCTGGGCGCAAAAGTAAGGAAATCCTAAGGAAAATGCGAACCGATGTGGCAGACTGCTGTGCTGCAGGGAAAGTCCCCCGAATGGCAGTGGCTTTTCAAGCCGCCTAATGAGCCTAAGCAATTTCTTTTGGGAAGTGAAGTGCTTGAGCAAAATCGAGTTGCAGAACTGGGTGGAACAGGTTAG
>PHFL01000006.1 GCA_002794105.1 Candidatus Thermochlorobacter aerophilus
AAATCGGTTCGCCGTTCTTGCCTGTGCGCATTGTGTAGCCTTCCACCTTAAATGACCCTTGCACCCCTCGCTTCAACGTGCCGTCAGGGTTCAGGGCTTCTTCCAAAGAGCGTTGCTCGAAAACAGGTTGTGCATAGCCTGCGCTCAAGCTCATTAGTAGCAGAACGAATGCAACATAGATTTTGTGCATGGTTGCTCTCCATCAAGAAATTAGGGTTGACATGTGAAAGAAAGCCATAGAACTCACCTGAACATGCTTTTGCAGCAGGGACAAGCATGATGCAGGTTTGTGAGGCAAGTCAAAGCTACGACATGGTCATAGAAAGGTTGCAACATGGTCATAGAAATTCAAAACTTGAAGAGTAATGCAAGGTGGGAATAGCGCCGGGGGCGCTCCTTATCCTTGCAATACTTTTTTGCTTTAGTGCAGATTGGCGGCGCGCTCTTTCCTTGTGTGAGAAAAAACAGCGAAAGCCGTCTGAGACGGCTCAAAACCAGCGCACACGGAATTCTCTCTTTTCCATAGAACAGGGCTAAAAAGCCCCTTCCCCTTAGTCCATTATTTTCCTGAGGAAAGCCGGGGTGTCTGAGTTGGTCTTTCGAATTCGTTCTTGTTCGGGTGCGAGTTTAGGTTTTTCGGGCTGTTGTTCGGCTTCATTGGGTTTTGCGTTCTCGAGCGGTTCAGGTGGTGCCATGCCCAAGCGGATGAAGGTAGGTGTGTCGTCGCGTTTTTCAGGTTTGTCGTATATCTCGCTGCTCATGCGATTGAGCTTGCTTTCCACGCTGGGATTTACCGATTTGGCTAAATCTTCTCGGCGCACCATACGCAGTTGTTCGGTGGCACTCATGGGTTTCTTTTTGTTGAAGCCTGTGGCAATGACAGTTACATTAATCTCGCCCGGCACGGAATCATCTTCGACGATACCATGAATGATGGTGGCATCGCTACCGGCTTGTTCATAGATGTAGTTCATGGCTTCTTGGGCATCTCGGATTTTGATGTCGCCGGTAAGATTGACCAGCACCCGTGAAGACCCCTTGATGGAGACGCCATCCAGTAGCGGGCTGGAAATGGCTTCCATAGCGGCTTTGAGGGCACGGTTTTCGCCTGACGCTGTGGCAGAGCCCATCACGGCATCGCCAGCATCGGTCATGATGTTGCGCACATCAGCAAAATCGACATTGACATGCCCATGCTTGGTGATGATTTCTGAAATGCCCTTGGCGGCACGATAGAGCACATCATTTGCTAAGTTGTAGGCTTCTTTGATGCCAAGGTCGCCGTTGGCAAGGCTAAGAATTTTTTCGTTTTGCACCACGATAAGTGTATCGACATGCTTACGTAGCTCTTCAATGCCGCGCTCTGCAGTCTCCATGGTGCGCCTGCCTTCATATGCAAACGGTTTCGTCACAATGCCGATGGTGAGAATGCCAAGATTTTTGGCAATGCCTGCAATAACTGGGGCTGCACCAGTACCTGTGCCTTTGCCCATGCCTGCTGTGATAAAGAGCATGTCCGTGCCACGCAAAAGCTCAGAGATTTGCTCGCGATCTTCTTCGGCGGCTTTTTTGCCAATTTCAGGATTGAACCCGGCGCCCAGTCCCTTGGTGATAGATTTGCCAATTTGGAACCGTTGCGCCAGTGAATTGCTTAAGGCTTGTTGGTCGGTGTTGAAGGCAATAAATTCAACGCCAGTAATGCCGCGCTCAATCATGTTATTGACGGCATTACCGCCACAGCCTCCTACACCAATAATTTTAATGGCCGCACCAACCTGCACTTGTGACCTGTCGAACTCGAATGGCATAGTAGTTATCCTCCTTTGTCCGTCTATTGACTTTCAAACTGCCGCTTTTGTGCCATAGCGTGCAGCAAATTGCTGAATGTACAACCGTGTCGTTTTCATGCTTGATGAAGGATTCGCTTCAATCAAATCTGGTCAAACCAGTGTCTAAGTCTTCCTAAGAAGTTCTGACGACTTTGTTTTTCGGTATCTGCTCTCTGTTCAGGCACCGACTCGCTAACTGGGGTCTCTTCTTTTGGCGACACTTGCTGCATTGATGTAGCGACTTGTTCTTGCTGCTCCAAATCTTTGATAGCTCGCAAGACTAAGCCCACAGCTGTAGCGTAAATTGGTGAGTGCAGCTCGCCGACCATTCCTCCTGTAATCCCTTCAGGATGCCCGATGCGGACATCTAATCCTAATACTTCCTGTGCCAGAGCTTGATTGCCACTTATCAGACTACCTCCTCCTGTGATGATGGCACCCGCATTCAGGTAGTTGTAGTAGCCAGAGCGTTTGAGTGCCGCGCGCACATACTCAAAAATCTCGGTCATGCGTGCTTCAATGATGTTTGTTAGTGTGCTGCGCATAAAGGTCTTTGGCGCTCGCCCTTCAATGCCTTGCACCAAAATTTCTTCGTCCTTAATCAGGTCGCGTGAGTAGGCGCAACCGTGACGGATTTTCAAATCTTCAGCCACTTCGTGCAGTGTCCTTAGCCCGATGGCAATGTCGTTAGTCACATCAATTGCCGCCCATTTGATGACTTCCGAATGACGAATGACTCCCTTCGTGTATACTGCCACATCGGTCGTGCCCCCGCCGATGTCGATGATGGCTACGCCGGACTTGCGCTCCGAATCTTTCATCACCGCCATGCCTGACGCAATCGGTTCAAAGGTCATGCCGTTAATCGTAAGCCCCGCTTTCTCTACACATTGCTGAATGTTGCGAATCTTTGTCTTCATGCCCAGCACCACATACACTGAGCCTTTCATGGTTGTGCCAATAATGCCAATCGGGTCTAAGACACCTTCTTGGTCATCGACAATAAACTCCTGCGGAATGGCATGAATGATTTCTCGTTCTACATCCAAATGCTTCAAATTTGCTTTGGCTTTCTCAATAAAGCGCATCACGTCGGTATAATTGACAATGCCACTCTGATTGATGCTCACTTCTGCATGAGATTTGATGCACTGAACATGCTCACCTGAAATACCGACATTGACTCCCTTGATGCGAATCGAAGATGTGTGCTCTGCTTCTTTGATGGCCTGCCGAATAGCATCGACCGTTTTATTGATGTTGACGACGGCTGCACGAGACAGCCCCTCGGAATGCGCTCGCCCAATACCTAACACATTAATTTTGCCAAATTCATCTTTTTGGGCGACAATTGCGCACACCTTTGTTGTGCCAATATCTAATCCGACTACAATTTTGTCTTTTGCCATCATGCACCGTCCTTTTACTCGTTTAGCATTCTGCCAAAGTTTTGAGTTTCAATGTTGAATTGACTTGGCAAATACACACTTGTCGTAGCGCAAGTCCACATACTCGAGCTGCTGCAAGCCTTTTTTGACCACCACCTGCTTCCAGAAGATCTCCAAATTATTGAGCTTGCGCTCGTAGTCGCCATCATTGCCAAAGATGAAGCGCGTATCAGCTCCAGTTGGAAAGGCAACCACTTGCTTTGCAGATACTTGCACTTCAGACAGCATGGCTTGGGATTTTTCGCGCCGCTGCAATGCCGCTAGCAATTGCAATGCTGGCATCGCTTCTGCTGAATCCAAAGCCCATAGCCCTTGCCGATTACGCCGCACAGTCTCTACACCTGATAGCCATGGCAGTCGCACTTTGCCCAAAAATTCTGGCTCAGCATCTGCTAATACCCCATCATCGCCAACGACTTTCAAACGTCCTGCAATAGATGTGAAGGCTACAAATTGGCGCTCCACAACTTTGATGCGAATCGTGCTCGGAAACTCTTTCGTGGCAATGGCTTTCTTAATCCACACCGTCGAGCAAAGCGTATCTTCAATTTCTGCCAAATGAATTTCTCGCATGGCTTTGCCTAACAAGAAATTGATGCGCTCGGCAATTGTCTCGGTCTTCACCCAGCGATTGCCTGTAATGACAAATTCACTGAGCGAAACATGCTGCACCCACCAGCTTGCCAGAACCCCAAGTGCCACAAGTGCACCCACCACGCCAATCAGCACAATAAGATTCGGGCGCGCCAACATACTTTTTTGTGATGCCTCTGCTGCTGAACCCTCATCATGCTCACTTTGCTTCTCTTGCGAAGACAGCGTTTCTTGCGCACACTTTTCCGCATAGTCGTTGGCAGTAGGTATCGGATTTGACACCGGCTCCTGCTCCAGCTCCACAAAGCGGTTGCTTACTTTTTTTTGCTCCCTTTGCTCACTCATGGCGCGGCATACTTGCGTTCTCAAAACCGATGAGCTTGATTTCTAACTCCAGCATGATGTCGAACTTTTTTTTGACCTCCAGCCTTGCCAACTCAATCAGGGCTAACACATCGGTCGCTTTGGCATTGCCAAGATTGATGATGAAGTTGGCATGCTTTTCCGAAATCTGGGCATTGCCATGACGCACCCCTTTTAGACCGCAGGCTTCGATGAGCGCCCCAGCGTAGCGTGGCTTGCCATGTTCATCAGGCGGCGGATTTTTGAAGATGCTCCCGGCATTCGGCAAATTCAGGGGCTGCGTGGCACGACGTTTTTCCATCCACTCTTTGCGGCGTTGCATAGCGATTTCTAATTCACTGGGCGAGAGCTTTTTCAGCCGCATTTCTGTTGCCAAAATCACATCGTCGTGCAGGTCCGTGTTGCGATACTCGTAGCAAATCTCTGACTTTTTAAGACGCACGATTTTGCCGCAACGCACGACCTCGACCCACTCGATGAGTTCAAAAATTTCTCTGCCGTAAGCGCCTGCATTCATCAAAATTGCACCGCCTACACTGCCCGGAATGCCCGAGAGATTTTCCAATCCGCCCAAGCCTTGCCTCAATGTCTGCATGGCTAACGCAGGCAAGTCGGCGCCCGCTTCAGCATAGACACATTCGCCCTCGATGCAGACCTTCTCCAAATTTTCTCGTAGCGAGATGACTGCGCCACGCACGCCTTCGTCGTTGATGAGCACATTACTGCCGCGTCCCAAGACTCGCCATGGCAGGTTACGGTCGTGAAAGAACTGCACGGCACGGAGCACATCGTCTTTATCGCACGGCTCGATGAAGAAATCGGCGTTGCCTCCAATTTTGAAGCTGGAGTATTTGGCAAGATTTTCGTTTAGCCTAATCTTGCCACGCACCGCTTTCCTTAGTTCCTCGAGCGTAATCATTTCAAACTCAGCGTTCGCGTTGAGTAGTCAATAGTGAGTTTGCGACCCTTGAAAAATGGGAAGCCTAAAATCATCTCGACTTTTCGCTTTTGTGAAATGCCGACCAAATTGAACTGGTTATGAATCATTGACATATCCATGACGGCCACACGCAAGCGTTTTGCGACGGCTTTATCCAACCGAATTTCATCGGCTCGCACAAACTCAATCGGGATGGCACCACCAATGCCATGCGCACTTTTTTCTTCGCTCGGCACCTCGAGATGCGCAAATTCCATCTCCTTTGCCACCTCCTCTGTAATGACGCAGCCAGTTGCACCTGTATCCACAATCGCCGTAACGAGTCGCGACTTGTTTTTTCCCTTGAGCTCCGCTTTGACCAAAATGAGCGGGAGTTCCTTCGATGCCAGTTGAAATTGAATCGCCATTAGCGGCTTAATTAGGTTTTCTAAGTTCTTCTGCCAGTTTATCGGCAAACCTTGTAATGTCGCCGGCGCCCATGACCACCACCATATCGCCATCACGCACTGCGCTCAAGACGCCTGCCAGCAGCAGGTTCCTATCGGCAATGAAATAGGCATTGGTGTATCCCAGCTTGTGCATCTCTTGCTCAATCATCACGCCTGACACATCTGGGAAATCTTCCTTTTTTTCACGCGACGCATAGACTTCTGTGATGAAGACTTCACTTGCAAGCGTAAGAGCACGCGCAAAGTCTTTGGCAAAATGTTTCGTGCGCGAATACAGATGCGGCTGAAAGACAGCTATCAAGCGGCGCTCTTTCCAGCCCTCTCGTGCTGCCTCAAGCGTTACTCGCACCTCAGTAGGATGATGCGCATAGTCATCGACGACGATAACCCTGCTGGTTTCAGGCAACTTGAGTTGAAAGCGCCGCCGCACGGGATGAAACTTCAGCAGCGCCTTACGAATGTCTTCAAACTCTAAGCCAATTTCACGCGCCACTGCTACTGCCGCCAGCGCATTTTTGACATTGTGCACCCCCACAGCGTGCAATGCCAACGCGCCCAGCGGCTCTTCACGATAGCGAACTTTGAACGTGGTGGTCAGATGATGCGACGCTATATCGGATGCCACATAATCACAATTTTCACCCGTGCCATATGTGATGACTTTTTGCTCAAAGAGATGCGCAATTTCCATGATGTGAAACTCATCGCCGCAACAGATGACTGCACCGTAAAACGGCGTCTTGTTTGCAAACTCCACAAATGCCGCTCGCACATCGTTGATGTCTTTGTAAGTATCCAAGTGCTCGGCTTCCAGCGTGGTGATGACGGCAATTGTCGGTGTCAGCTTCAAAAACGTGCGGTCGTATTCATCGGCTTCTACCACCATGAATTCGCTATCGCCCACAATGGCACTGCCTTGCATCTGCGTCAGATTTTGGAAATAGTCCGAAATGCCGCCAATGAGCACAGTTGGATTTAAGCCACACTCTTGCAAGAGCACGCCAATCATGGTGGTCGTGGTTGTCTTGCCATGCGTGCCAGCTACACAAATGCCAATTTTGTGCCGCATGAGCTCGCCCAGCAGTTCATCGCGCTTGATGACGGGAATGCCACGCAGCTTCGCCTCAACAGTCTCGGAATTGGTTTCAGGATTGACCGCCGAGGAATATGCTACCACATCTGCTCCCTCAATGATGTCTTTGTTATGCCCGATGCAGACGGTTGCTCCCAGCGCTTTGAGCCGCTCGGTAATCTCGCTGCGCTGTTGGTCGGAGCCACTCACCTCGAAGCCGCGTTTGAGCAAGAGCTCCGCAATGGCGCTCATGCCTGCACCACCAATGCCAACCAGATGCACACGTTTGGTGCGCCCCAGTGAGCTGTATTTGATAGCGTTAGTCTTCACTGTCTTGCATTTGATAGTCTTTTGCCAATTGAATCACGCGCCTTGCAATTTTTAGCGCGGCATTCGGTCGCGCATGTTTCTTTGCATTTGCACGCATGGTTAAGCGTTGTTCATCGTTTTCCATCAGGTCAAAAATTTTCTGTTTGGCGCTTGTGCTACCGATGTCTTTATCCAAAATCATTTCAGCGGCGCCTTGTGCTGCCAATGCGGCGGCATTGTGAACTTGATGATTGGCAGCTGCAAACGGATACGGCACCAAGACTGCCGCCATGCCTAAGTTGCACAGCTCTGCCAGCGTCGATGCCCCAGCGCGACAGAGCACCAAGTCCGCCGCTGAATACGCATAGTCCATTCGGTCAATGAATGCGCCCAGCCAGAGATTTTTCTTTTTGCCCACGCGCTCGGCGATGCTTTCAAAATCCAGTTTTCCCGTTTGCCAAATTACATTGAACCTCTCTAAGGCTTGCTCGAGCCACGCCGCTACGGCACGATTGATTGAGCGTGCGCCCAAGCTCCCGCCGAAGACCAGTAGCGTTTTGCGCATGGCATCTATGCCGAAAAAATCGCACGCTTCCGCTTTTGGATACACTTTCAACTCACGCGTCGGGTTGCCTGTTACAAACACCTCATCACGGTCAAAGTAGTCCAGCGATTCCAGAAAGGATAGATGCACTTCGTCAGCTCGGCGTGCCAGCCAGCGCGTTGCCAATCCCGGTTTGGCGTTCTGCTCCTGAATCAGCGTTGGAATACCCCACTGCTGTGCCTGCCAGACGACCGGCGCACTGACAAACCCACCTGTGCCTACTACTACATCTGGCTCTTCTTGAAAGAGCAGTCGCTTGCACTCGTTCAGGCTTTCATAGAACTGAAATGGGAATTTCAAATTTTCAAAGAGCGTCTTCAGCGAAAAGCCACGCTTCAGGCTCACGGCTGAAATGATGTGAAGCGTATAGCCTAACTTCGGTATCTCGGTGCTTTCAATGCCTTTTTCTGTTCCCACAAATGAAATCACGGCATTGGGCTCCAACTTCAACACCTGCTCTGCAATCGCCACAGCTGGATAGAGATGCCCACCTGTGCCACCACCTGCAAAAATGATTCTCATCGTTTGTCATCGCAGTTATGCTGTTCATGCATGCGTCTCACTTTTCTGTTTGAGCGCCTCTCCAGATTCTTTGCCTCTTGCCAGTCGCTTCTTCTCACGAGAAATGCTGATGAGCACGCCAACGCCAAAGGCATTGAAGAGCATGGCACTGCCGCCATAGCTTACGAACGGCATCGGCAATCCTGTAGTCGGCAAAAGCTGACACGCCACGCCTGCATTGACAAACGCATACAAGCACAGCGCAATCGTGATGCCATACCCTAAAAATTTGCCAAAATCATCCAGCGCATTTTGCGCAATCAGGAGACCACAGACCATGATTCCACCAAAGAGCAAAAGCAACGCCACCGCACCGATAAAGCCATACTCTTCACCGAAAATGGCAAAGATGAAATCGTTGTATGATGCGGGCAGAAAAAGCTCACGCTGTTTGCTTGCGCCAATCCCCAGTCCCGTTAGCCCGCCATTGCCCAAGCCAATCAATGCTTGCTCGACTTGATAGCTGGCTTTCTGGCTTCCGATGCCCACAAATGTCAAAAGGCGTTCTCTGCGATAATCGGCAGACAGCGCAAAGACCGTTGCCAGTAGCACCATCGGCAATAGCGTCAGCGCAAGGTGCTTGAGACTTGCCCCACCGATGAACAGCATCGCAAAGCCAATCACCATGAGCACTGCTGCGGTGCTGAAATTTGGTTCAAGCGCCACCAGTGAGCATACGGCTAAAATCACCATGAGCATTGGATAGTATGCTCGCTCCAAATCCTTGATGTAGCGCTGTTTCTCGGAAAGCATCGTCGCTAAGTGGACGATGAGTGCATATTTGGCTAAGTCCGACGCCTGAAACTTGACTCGCCCGTAGCCAATCCAGCGCGCTGCACCAGTGATGATGCCCAGACTTTTTAGCACCAGTAGCATCGCCAAGAGCACAAGACTTACGACCAAAATCATCTTGCTGAAGGATTTGAGCACTTTGTAATCCACTCCGCCCACGATGAAAATGACCACCAATCCGAGCACAGCGTATGCCGCTTGTCGCCACAGGAAGTAAGCATCGCTATCAAACTTTTTGGCGCCCCAGCCTGCACCGCTGCTGTAGACTGCCAAGACCCCAATGCACATCAAAATCACGACCAACAGCAGTAGCAATTTTCCAGCCAAGCTCTCAAAGGTCTTTTCAGGCACAAGGCTGCCGCTTATCATTTGCCTTAGCTGGCTTTGCGCCCGTTCTTCTTCTGGCGCTTCTTTCCCCTTGCCTGATAGCGATGGAATGTGGTCGACGATAATTGACATACTAACCTCTCATTTGAATTCCTTGCACACTTTGCCTTCAATCTTCAGCCGCAGAGCAGTCTCCTGGTGGAGACCGCTCTCGACTGAAGTTGCATCACAATTTGAAGGCTATCAAAGAACAGAACTACAAACTTCCGACTAATCTTTTGAAAACCTCGCCGCGCTCTTCAAAGCCGCTGAACATATCGAAGCTGGCACAGGCAGGCGAAAGCAGCACTGTATCGCCGGGTTTTGCTTCACTGTAAGCCGCTTTGACCGCCGCATCCATCGTCTCGGCTTTGATGACTTTGACTTTGCTGGCGAAGGTATCGTAGATTTTGTCTTTGGATTCGCCGATGGCGATGATGCTTTTGACCTTTTGGGTAATCAGCGGCACAACCTTTGAGTAATCGTTGCCTTTGTCGCGTCCGCCAATGATGAGCACAATCGGCGCGTGAATGGTATCGAGTGCATACCACAAGGCATCGACGCTGGTTGATTTTGAGTCGTTGATGAAGTGTATGCCGTCCAATTCCCTCACAAACTCAATGCGATGCTCTACGCCCTGAAAGCTCATGATGCTTTCGCGAATGGTTTCTTTTCGCACTTCCATAGCGCGTGCCGCTATTGCTGACGCCAGCGAGTTATAGACATTATGCCTGCCACGAAAATTGATGTTGTTCAAAATTTCCTCCTCTTTCATTAGGATTTCCTTTTGTCCATCCACTTTTAGCACCAAGCATCCTGCCTTGAGATAGCCACACTCGGCGTAGCGTCGGCTGAGGTCGCGCTCAAGGCTGATTGGAATGAAGCGCATCTTTAATTTTTTTCGCACCTCTGCTTTGCCAAAGTGATTTGCCAGTGTGTCGTTGTCCAAGTTTGCTATCAATACATCGCTCTTCGTTTGCCGCTGATAGATGCGATACTTTGCCGCCGCATAGTCTTCAAACGTGGCATATCTATCCAAATGGTTCGGCGTGATGTTCGTAATGATGGCGACCTTTGGTTTGTAGCTAAAGCAGTGTTCCAATTGAAAACTGCTTGTTTCCACGACCGCTACATCTTTTTCCGTCATTTCATCCACATAGTCTGAAAATGGCTGCCCAATATTGCCGACAGCAAAAGCACGGTAACCTTTTTCTTTACCATCTCGCTCGAAGATGGATTTTGTCAGCAAGGTCGTCGTCGTCTTTCCATTTGTGCCTGTGATGGCAACAATTTTTGCTCGGCAAAACCAGCTTGCCACTTCGATTTCACTAAAGACCCGAATTTTTGCGCGCTGCAATTGCTGCACCACTGGTGCGTTGGATGGCACGCCCGGACTAATCACGGCAAAATCGGCATCGAAGATTTTTTCAGTATGCCCGCCAAACTCATATTTGATTTTTGCGCGCTGCAATTCTTCCTCTAAGGCTTTATCCAGCAAGGCTTCTCGCTCCGATAGAAACACCTTTGCCCCATGCTTTTTGAGCAATCGTGCCGCTGCAAGTCCGCTTCTTTTTCCACCGATAATCACCACCTGTTTGCCTTTGACCTCACTGGCTTTCATCGCAGTTTGAGCGTAATTAAACTTGTTAGTGCCAACAGAATCGTTATAATCCAAAACCGAATCACCACCTTTTCTTCTGGCCACCCCAAGAGCTGAAAGTGATGATGCAGTGGTGCCATCTTAAAGACCCGCCGCCCTTCACCATATTTTTTCTTCGTGTATTTGAACCATGTCCGCTGAATGATGACCGAGACCGTCTCGATAAAGAAAATTCCTGCCAACACAGGCAAAAGCAACTCCTTTTTTATGAGCAGTGCAATGACGGCAATCGCTCCGCCCAGCGCCAGCGACCCTGTATCGCCCATGAAGACTTCCGCCGGATGCGAATTGAACCACAAAAACCCAATGCACGCCGCCGCAATTGCCAGCGCCAATACTGTTACCTCGCCTGCACCCTCGATGTAGGTGATGTTGAGATAGTTGGCAAACTTGACATTGCCGGTCAAGTAGGCAAACCCCGCCAGCGTCAAGACCACAATCGCTGCACACCCTGCCGCTAATCCATCCAGCCCATCGGTGAGATTGACCGCATTCGATACTGCCGTGATGATGAAAATGCATACAGGGATGTAAAACCCGTTGTAATCAATCACCCAGTTTTTGAAGAAGGGCACTTCGGTTTGCGACAGCAACACACTGAACTTTGGCACGATGTAAGTATAGACAGCCACAAATACACCCAACACGA
>PHFL01000007.1:0-6276 GCA_002794105.1 Candidatus Thermochlorobacter aerophilus
CGTCGCACCCTACGGCGAAGAAGCCTATCCCAATGAACTGGGACCATCGCCAATTATGATGCGTGAAAAGTATATCTTCGTCTATCAAGATGTGCGCGGACGCTACATGTCGGAAGGAACATGGACCAACATGACGCCGCACATTCCTGACAAAAAATCCAACACCGATGTTGATGAAGCCAGCGATACTTACGATACCATTGAATGGCTACTAAAGAATATCCCCTACCACAATGGGCGAGTTGGAATCTGGGGCATTTCGTATCCGGGCTTTTACACCATAGCCAGTGCGCTGTGCAATCATCCAGCACTGAAAGCTGTGTCGCCGCAAGCCCCAATTGCCGATTTTTTCTTCGATGACTTTCACCACAATGGTGCTTTCACGCTTGAGTATTTTCTGACCTTTCCAATTTTTGGCATTCAGCATCCGCAGCCGACCACTCAAGATTGGTGGGCAGATAAGATGATTGCTGTGCCTGCCACACGAGATGGTTACAAATTCTACATGAACTTAGGTCCACTCAAAAACGGTGAGAAATTCTACGCAGATAACTTTTTCTGGAAGCAAATTGTCGAGCATCCAAACTACGATGAATTCTGGCAGAAGCGTAGCATTGTGCCACATCTGAAGAATGTTAAGCCTGCCGTGCTGACCGTCGGCGGCTGGTTTGATGCAGAAGACCTCTACGGACCACTGACCATCTACAAAACAATTGAAAAACACAATCCCAATACTTTCAACATCCTGACCATGGGACCATTTGGACATGGCAAATGGGCACGCGAGACGGGACACACCTTGCATGGCGACCTCTACTTCGGCGATAGTTTGGCAACATTTTACCAGAGAGAAATTGAAGCCAAATTTTTCCGAAGCTTTCTCAAGTCAGATGAAGAAAGTAAGGTAGATTTACCAGAAGCATACATGTTTGACACGGGCAAAAAAGAGTATCGCAAGTTTGAAAAGTGGCCGCCATCAAATGCCAGAACTGAAGCGCTCTATTTGCACAGTGGGGGCAAGTTAGCCTTCACGCCGCCAAGCGAAGCCAGAGCGTTCTCGGAGTATGTGAGCGACCCGCAAAAGCCAGTGCCTTCAAGCGAGGTAGAAGCTGAAATGTTTGGTTTTACGCCGTTTCTTTACATGTCTGAAGACCAGCGCTTCGCATCATCGCGTCCAGATGTGCTGGTCTTTCAAACCGAAGTTTTAGATAAGGACATCACGCTGGCAGGAGAAATCACGGCAAAGCTGTTTGTCAGCACAACGGGCAGCGATGCAGACTTCTTTGTCAAGCTCATTGATGTATATCCAGATACAGCGGAAAATCATCCATACCTGCCCAACAAGCGGGTCTTGCTTAGTGGCTATGAGCAAATGGTTCGCAGTGAAATTATGCGCGCCCGTTTCCGAAAAAGTTTCGAAAAACCTGAACCGATGAAGCCTAACCAAATCACAGAAGTTACCTTCCGTTTGCAAGATGTTTTTCACACCTTCAAGAAGGGGCATCGAATAATGGTGCATGTGCAAAGCACGGCATTTCCGCTCTTTGATAGAAATCCACAAAAGTATGTGCCAAACATCTACAAAGCTGATGAGAAAGATTTCATCAAAGCCACGCATCGGGTGTATCACGATAGAAAAAACCAGAGTCGCCTAGAAGTTCAGGTGATTGACTAAAGTGACGAAGTACTATCTTTGTGCCAATGAAAAAGGTAGGGTGCCATATTTGTGCCACATAAACTGCAAAATTGGTGAAAGGGGTAAATGCTGAAGGTCAATGAGATTTTCTTTTCTATTCAAGGTGAGTCGTCGCAGATGGGCTGGCCTTGTGTATTTGTGCGTCTGGCAGAGTGCGACTTGCGCTGCACATATTGCGACACGGAATATGCCTTCTACGAAGGTGAAATGCTCTCGCTGGAGCACATCATTGAAAAGGTGTCCAGCTACGGCTGCAAGTTAGTAGAAATCACGGGTGGAGAGCCGCTCTTGCAGTCAGAAGTCTATGAGCTGATGACGCGGTTGTGTGACCTTGGCTTTTCAGTGATGCTAGAGACTGGAGGGCATATCTTGGTCGATAAAGTCGATGCACGCGTCAAAAAAATCATTGACATGAAAACGCCCTCATCAGGGATGCTGCGCAAAAATGATTACCGCAACCTCGAAATTGCCGCGCCTACAGACGAAATTAAGTTCGTTATTGGCTCACGCCTCGACTACGACTGGGCAAAGCAAGTGATAGAGCAATACCGCTTGACCGAACGATTGACCGTGCTCATGTCCGTGGTCTTTGGAGAACTCTCGCCCCAGACGCTCGCAGAATGGATTTTGGCAGACCGTTTGCCCGTGCGCTTTCAATTGCAGATGCATAAGTATATCTGGAGCCCAGAAACACGCGGTGTTTGAGAAAGCCATGATGCGTTGAAGGATGAGTGAAGCCCGCATGTTCGAGCAATTCATGGAGCTAGCATTACAAGAGGCGCAGAAAGCCTTTGAGTCTAACGAGGTGCCAGTTGGAGCAGTGGTGCTGGATTCAAATGGAGCGGTAATTGGCCGAGGTTACAATCAAGTAGAGCGGCTGAAAGATGCCACAGCGCATGCTGAGATGATTGCCCTCACGGCGGCGATGGCAACTTTAAATTCCAAGTATTTGCAAGATTGCACATTGGTCGTCACCTTAGAGCCATGCCCAATGTGTGCTGGTGCGATTGTCTTAGCCAAACTCGGGCGTGTGGTCTTCGGCAGTTACGATGGCAAACAAGGCGCTTGCGGCACGGTGTTCAACCTTGTTGAATCAAAAAAACTTCAGCATCAGGCAGAAGTGGTGGGTGGCATATTGGAGGAAAAATGCACAGCGCTGCTCAAGTCGTTTTTTGCGCTCTTACGCCAAAAAGAGAACGGACGAAGTTAGCTTGCTAATGACAGAGAAGATTAGAGCACTATTAAAGCACTAGGAAAATCGTGCCATCTTGCTCGAGCACATCAATTTTGACAAGGTCGGCAATGGGGCAGGGACCACTGACACAGACGCCCGTTTCAGGATTGAACATAGCAAAGTGCTCGCGGCAGACGATGTATCGCTTATCGCTATTGAAAGCGGATTGTGAACCTAGTACAATCGGCTCGTAGGCATGGGGGCAGAGATTGACGTAAGCATATACCTTACCTTGGTAGCGAATAAGAAACCCCTCCACCGTCTCGCCATTTTTTGAGTAATGAAAGAGCTTGGACATGCCATCGGCAAGCTCGCTGGATTTCATCAGAGTGTGAAGGGCTGAATCTGACGATTTCAAGATAGCATCTGGTGCATGCATGAGAAGAAAAGCTTCAGCTGTAATTAAAAGACAGTTCAATATAAAAAGTTTTCTTAAATTCTTTTGAGTCAAAGCAAGTTTGCACCAACCAAGCATTTGCAAGTATGAGCGATAAGACTTTCAAAAACACGGCTGAAGAAGCAACAGAAACTGCGCATACCACGCTGAGTGATAGGTTTGCAGAGTATTATGAGAAACTTGCAGAAACATCACAGTTTCAGAATGTCAAGGAAGCAGCTGACTCTGTGTTAAAGTATATCGAGAGGCATCCGGTGCAGTCAGCACTGATTGCATTAGGGGTAGGTTTTCTGCTGGGCTTGCTGGTCAATCGCCGCAATGATTAGTAAGAGCATACCTTGTGTCAGACAAAAAACATACCATACGTCCGCCGCGCCTAACGGACATCATTGCTGAGACGATTGAGAACAGTTATCGAGACATCTCTGCAATTATTTCCGCCAAAATCGAGCTAACCAAGTTAGACATTGCCGAGATGATTGCATCCGTAGCAGCTTGGCTATTCGTTGCCTGCCTTGTGCTTGTCGGTATGGCTTACTTTATGATTGCTGCTGCCCTGTTACTAGGCGAGATGTTAGGCAAAACCTCACTTGGATTTTTAGCCATGGGAATGCTAATGAGTGCAATTGCCGTTTGTTTTGCTAAGCTGTCGCCAAACATGCTAAAAAACTTTTTTTGGAGACTGGTATTTGCCAAGCTCGTTGAGCTGGAGCAGCAAAAACCCCGTGATGAAATATCCAAATCATGAAAAGCGACTTCAATACCAATATCGCTGCGCAACGAGCAAGGCTGGAGCATACCATAGCAGTGCATGAAGAAGCAATAGTAAAGCGACTGAAAGCACTTAAAGCGGAAATTGATACGCGCTTGGATGTTGAGGCTATCGTGCGGCAGTATGCTCTGCCAGTAACAGGGGTTGCCCTGTTGGCAGGATTTCTAATTGGACGCAGTGTGGCAAGTGCACGTCCAGCTCAATATGATTATATGCAGACAAAAAAACAGCCACCTGCATCAAAGAATACACGCTCATCCAAGTTCCTCAATACAGTGCTTCGAGCTATGCTGGACTCAGCAAAAACATTAGCACTGAACTATGCATCTGATTTTGCCGCACGAAAACTGCAAGAGTGGCTAACCAAAAGTGGTCAGGGTATGCTACAGACTAACTCATCACCAAAAAATCACATTAATTGACTGAAAAATGTCGGGTCACAGTCGTCTTACGCTAAAAGAGACGTATTTGGAAAACTCGCAAAACGCTTATGCAACAGCCTTTGCGCCAGACAGCAAGCGCTTTGCAGCGGCAGGAGGCTTGCGTGCTGTATTCGTCTATCGTCCAGATGCGCCGAAAGCTATTGGAGGATTGGTCGATCATAGGCAGTCAATTTATGCGCTGCTGTTTTCAAAAAGTGGAAAATATTTTGTCACCACTGGGCGCGACGGCATGATTATTGTCTATGATGCTAAAAACTTTGATAAGTTGGTGACGCTACTGTGTCCGCAAGTGGGTCAAAATTTTCTCTCGGTGGCGCAGTATGCAGATGGTAGAGTAGGAAAGACATTTGTCGCAGACGCCAACACTGTCAAAGAAGTCAACATAGATACCAATGTTTATGCAGCTGTGGAGTATTTGCTCTATGAGCTCAATAAAGCACCTGATAAAACAGCTCAAAGTGCACAGACTGTACGGCAAACATTAGAAAAGGCTGGGTTTAAGATACCAGCTGACACAACAATTACCATAGGTGGCAGCCAACTTTTGCCGCAGTATGCATTGGCAATGAGTCCTGATGAGTCTAAGCTGTATGTAGGGGCTAGTCATGGGGTACTGAAAGTCTATAACACAGCAGATTGGTCGCTAGAGCGTGTATTGCCCTTGCACAGCGGCAACATCCGCACCGTGGCTGTCTCACCCGATGGGCAGCTGCTTGCTACAGGCAGTAGCGACAGATATGTCAAAATTCTGGATGCCCAGACCCTTGAAACCCTGCACACCATAGAAGGACACGGCGACTCGGTGTTTACCGTTGCGTTTTCACCAGATGGGACGCTCTTTGCAACAGGTGGCAAAGATGCACGGCTGCGCATCTGGAATCTATCTGGTAAATCAATCAAACCAAAGGTCAAAATTCTGGCGCACACATTTTCAATCAAAGCGATGGCCTTCATTAGTGGCAGCAAAGAAATCCTGACCGTAAGTCAAGATAAAACCATCAAAATTTGGGATATCGAAAAAGTAAGTTGTGTCGAGACTATTGATAGACTGTATGGTGGGCACACATTTACAATAAACACAGTGTCGGTTTCACCTGATGA
The DNA here is from genome assembly GCA_002794105.1 of Candidatus Thermochlorobacter aerophilus. Taxonomy (GTDB): domain Bacteria; phylum Bacteroidota; class Chlorobiia; order Chlorobiales; family Thermochlorobacteraceae; genus Thermochlorobacter; species Thermochlorobacter aerophilus. Next base: position 5,644 of record PHFL01000007.1, read on the forward strand.
GCATTACGCCGTGACGGGAAGTGATGACAAAACTGTAAAGCTATGGGAACTGTGTGCCTAGCAAGCCTTGTCTGCACAAGCAAGGAAAGTGTTGCATAAGACGCAGAACTTTTATAAGTTTCGCAAGTTTATGTGTCAGGGAAATCAGCGCAGTTTAACACAAACTTACCAACAAAAAACGCCTTTTGGACTATGCCAAAGTTAGAAATCAACGGTGTAACATGTGATGCGTTTGTCGATGAGTCTTTGCTCGGCGTAGCGCGTCGCTATAAAGCACATATTGGATATGCCTGCGGTGGACATGGGTTATGCCAAACCTGTGAAGTTATTGTAGAGAGCGGCATGGATGCCTTGTCTCCATTGAATGACGTCGAGAAAGCTTGGCTGACTGCGGAAAAACAGCAGAAAGGGCATCGTTTGGCGTGTCAGGTGCAAATCAAAAAAGATGCGCCTGTCAAGCTTATGACCCGCGCAGAAAAGGCACGGCAGCTCTTCAACAATGCGTTCATAGCAAAGAAGGAAACTTTGCCGCCAACATCTCATCCGCAGGGGCATGTCGGTGAGTTTTTCTCGTTCTTGGGTTCAGAAGTGCTGGCGCATTTGGCAGGTGCGCCCATGGCATTCGGCAATGCG
>PHFL01000007.1:6809-16511 GCA_002794105.1 Candidatus Thermochlorobacter aerophilus
ACAAAGTAGAGGCCGAACCAATGGATAGGGTGCTCGATGTACTTAACAAAATCAAGTGGGAACAAGACGGGACACTGACTTACCGTAAGTCCTGCGCACATGGCGTCTGCGGCAGCGATGCCATGATGATTAATGGAGAAAATCGTCTGGCATGCGTGACACTCGTCAAAGACTTACGTACCACAAAATTGCGCATAGAGCCATTGCCGGGAGCACCAGTAATCAAAGACATGGTTATTGATATGACAGGCTTCTGGCGCAAGTATGAAACCGTTATGCCTTACTTGATTAATGATGACCCGCCGCCAGAAACCGAGCGCTACATGAGTAGCGAAGACCAAGAACGCATTGAGGAATCGACGCGCTGCATCTTGTGTGGAGCATGTACATACTCATGCCCATCTACTTGGAGCGATGAGGAGTATCTTGGACCTGCAGCCTTGCTCAAGGCTTATCGGTTCATTTTTGACTCACGCGACCAAGCTACAGATGCACGACTAAAGATTATAGATAACAACAAAGGGCTTTGGAAGTGTTACACGATTTTCAACTGTGTGCAGGCATGTCCAAAAGAAATCGATATTACCAAGCATATTTCAGCACTCAAGCGCAAAGTAGTCAGCGAACGGTACTAAGGGAAGTAAAGTGGCAAATAGAGAGGTTACCTCGGTGAGGCACCTGCCCTGCTGCGGTAACCTTTTGTGTTTGAAGCAACCCAAACGTCTATGACAATCCAGTGAAGCTTGACAGCACTGCAAACATGCGGCAAAAAAGTGTTGGTGGCAATGCTAGAAGACAGACAGCACTACAATAAATGAGAGAGTAATATGATAACCACTGTACTGATTATCGTGTTGATAATCATAGCGATTATTAATGTCTGGTTAACTCTGACAAAAAAGGATATTGGAGAATTAAAAGAAAAGTTAATCAAGATTGATTCTGACCTATCAAGAATTGACCCTTTAATCCGAGATGAATTTGGTCGAAGTAGAGACGAAAGTCAGAAGGCTTTTAGAGAAAATAGGGAGGAGTTAAATAGCTCCTTCAAAAATTTAGTTGCATTTTTGAGTAGTTTGCAAATGGGATTTAAAACATTAGCTATTGAGAAGCGTTCTAGCGAAGTTTGGGAATTACTTGGAGCTGTAAAAACTCAATTTGCCAAATTTGGAGAAGCCTTGGAAAAAACAAAAAAGAAGTTACAGGAAGCAACAAACGAAATAGAAAGAGCTGGTAATAGGTCAAAGGATATAGAGAAAAAACTGAGAATGGTTCAAGAATTACCAAAAAACCAGACTGTTGCTTTGTTAGGAGAGGCAATTGAAATTGAACAAGACAATAATACTGACGAAAATAAAAGCACAGCTACCAACAGCGGTTTGGCGTAATGGCGGGTACAGTGCTTCGTATGACAGTTTTGTGGTAGGTTTAAGTGCAGTTCTCCGATGAACTTTTGTGCTAAAAATCTGTTACTACGCCAAGCCGCAAAACGTTTGAACCAGTTCATGCCATGAGTTACACCAGTGATTTCGGATACATGGATTTTGACTTCGGCGTGGAGACACTCGAGAAAGTGGTCATGAGAACCGAACGCAAGATGCACATTGAATTGGGTGTTCCACGCGAAATCACGCCCGATGAGCATCGTGTTGCACTAGCCCCCTCAGGAGTAAAAATTATCACAGAACAAGGACATCGCGTTTTAGTTGAACGAGATGCTGGTCTGCATTGCAATTTTACTAACGAAGAGTACAGTGAAGCTGGTGCAGAAATTGTAGATGATGTTAAAGAACTCTATCAACGCTCGAATGTTATTGTAAAGGTTGCACCGCTCCTACCAGAGGAGTATGACCTCCTGCAGCGCAATCAGGTCCTCATATCTGCTCTGCATCTAGGTAGCATTCGCCAAGAGTATGTAGAAACCGTGCTGAAGAAAAGCGTAACGGGCTTAGCATTTGAATTTATTGAAACACGCGATGGCGAATTGCCTATCGTACGCTCTATGAGCGAAATCGCTGGCGCACTGGCAATCCAGACCGCCGCAAAATATCTGGAAACCGGCAACGGTGGGCGTGGCATCTTGCTGGGCGGCGTAGCAGGTGTGCCCCCAGCGATTGTGGTTATTATCGGCGCAGGAACAGTCGGACACTACGCCGCACAAGCCGCCTTAGGACTTGGTGCGCAAGTTATTGTCATAGATAAAGAGCTCAATCGCTTACGCCGCTTTGAAACCATTTTTAACCGCCGTGTAACGACAGCCGTTGCTAATGAGCACTACATCTCAAAAGCGGCTAAAGTCGCAGATGTGATGATTGGTGCCCTAAATCCTCGCTCAAAAATCATGAAACCTTTTGTCAGCGAAGAAGTTGTTATGTCCATGCAGAAAGGGGCAGTCATCGTAGATGTCTCCATAGACCAAGGTGGGTGTTTTGAGACCAGTGTGCGCACCTCGCACTCCAATCCGACCTATGTCAAGTATGGCGTCACACATTACTGTGTGCCTAATATGCCATCAGCTGTAGCCCGCACTGCCTCGTATGCCCTCACCAATGCACTGATTCCGTTTATCCTCAAAATTGGCGAACATGCCAGCGTCTCCGACGCCCTATGGCGCAGCACCAGCTTGCGCAATGGAACATACGCCTACAAAGGATACCTCACCAAAAAAATCCTCGCCGACCTCTCAGGACTAACCTTTCGTGAAGTGCAAATGCTACTTGCCACTGACATTTAGCCTGCCTACCTACCCCTAAGTGGTAAGTTAGAGAAGCTTAGCGCAAGGAAGGACAAGCACGCACGATATTGCTCACGACCATATAGCAAGGAATAGCTTGTACAGGGCGCAGTCTCGTGCATGCACCAGCTTGAAACTGTGCCACATTTTTTAACTTTCTTGCAACGAAGCGAAGGTTCCGCTGGATGGGCTCACTCTCCAGTGCTCAAACATTTGTTCTCCTGCAAGGCGGCTAAATAACTCCATGCTACTCTATTCATTCCGTTTGGAATCATCTGCACCAAGGCAGATACATTACTTTTGCAATTATGTCGTTGTTCAAAGCAAATCCTAACGCAAAGTTCATAGTTGCAGGAGACCCTAAACAGATACCGCCTGTGATTGAGATAGATGAAAAAGAATTAGAAAACTTTGACTTTCAAGATGAAAACATCTACAAAATGATGAACCTTGAAAGTTTTAAACCAGAAGAGCAGAAAATTAGACCAAATGACACAATTCAAAACCTCGATACGCAATACCGCAGTATTCCTGAAATAGGACAGCTTTTTAGTGAGCTTTCCTACTCGGGTCTATTAAAACACGACAGGGAAAAAAATGGAAAAGCACGCAAGCAACTACCTGAGAAGTTTAAAGAGTTGATTTCGTCGCCTGTAACCTTTGTGGATATTCCTCTAAATCAGGACCATTCAATTTACAAGGTGAATAAGTTATTCTATAGTTCGTATCATATCTATGCGGCTATCTTCGTATCTGAAATGATTAAATACTTTGATAATGTAAACAGCGACATTGGATGGACAATTGGGCTAATTGCGCCTTATAGAGCACAAGCGGTGTTGCTAAATAAATTAGTAACCTCTTACGGTATTTCTGAAAATGTAAAAGTCTATGCTGATACCGTTCATGGCTTTCAAGGCGATGAATGTGATATTGTATTTTTCATTTGTAACCCAAATAGCTATGAGTATTCAAATCATCCAAAGGCACTTTTGTCAAAAGAATACATCTACAATGTTGCAATAAGCAGAGCAAAAGACTATTTGGTTATTTTGCATCCCTATACAGCTATTCAAAACAATAACTTTATCAACAAAATTAAGCTTTCATACCAAACCAACTTTGAAAGAGAAGAACCCTTAAATGCAAAAGACCTTGAAAAAGCACTATTCAATGTCGAAAACTACATAGAAAATAACACTTATATTTCAGGACATGATAGCATAAATGTTTTCGGACTTTCTGAAATGAAATACTTCATAAAAGTTGACGACAATGCAATAGACATTCAGTTGAGAGACTTAAAGAGACCAGAAGAAATAAATAGTAATAATCTCAAGCATCAGGTGTGATAAAGACGTCTGAGAGGGTGATTTCGATGTCGGGAAAGGCGAGTGGGGCGATTTTGTCACTGGGTTGCAAGAGGCGCTGTTCGGCGTAGGAGCCGTCTTTCGGGTGGCGATAGACTTCCAATTGCTGGTCCTGCACCTTCAGAATCCACACTTCGGGAATGCGGGCACGGGCATAGAGCGGCAATTTGACCTCACGGTCATACACCAACGAAGCACTGGCAACTTCAATCAGCAAATATACCTCACGCGCCGTCGGCTTGCCTGAAAAGTAGTCATCTTTGCGCCAATGCAAAATGGAAATGTCAGGTTCAGGTTCAGAGTCATTATCTATCACGATAGGTAACTGTGTAGCGACAATTGCTCGACGACTTAATTTTTCAGTGAAAAAGCGCGAAAGCCGTATGACATACGACATGTGCGGCGCGTTCATGGGTGGCATTTTGACAATTTCTCCGTTGATGAGTTCCAAGCGCTCATCGGGTTGAAAGATGCCTGCTTCATACATCTGGTCGTATTCCTTCACAGTAATTTTGCGACGCACAATTACTGGCTCAAGCCTTGCTTCCACTTGCATAATGTGTATGGGTTTAAGGTTTTTCAACTGAAAATCAGGTGTCGGGCATGATGAAGATGTCTGAGAGGGTGATTTCGATGTCGGGAAAGGCGAGTGGGGCGATTTTGTCGCTGGGTTGCAAGAGGCGCTGTTCGGCGTAGGAGCCGTCTTTCGGGTGGCGATAGACTTCCAATTGCTGGTCCTGCACCTTCAGAATCCACACTTCGGGAATGCGGGCACGGGCATAGAGCGGCAATTTGACCTCACGGTCATACACCAACGAAGCACTGGCAACTTCAATCAGCAAATATACCTCACGCGCCGTCGGCTTGCCTGAAAAGTATCTGTCTTTTTTCCATTTCAGGACTGAAATATCGGGTTCAGGCTCGGAATCATCATTCAAAACGATTGGCAGTTGCGTGAAAATGATGGCTCGTTGAGCAAGTTTTTTAACTAAGAGTTCCGTCAATATCGCCACATATGCGATATGAGGCGCGTTCATGGGTGGCATTTTGACAATTTCTCCGTTGATGAGTTCCAAGCGCTCATCGGGTTGAAAGATGCCTGCTTCATACATCTGGTCGTATTCCTTCACAGTAATTTTGCGACGCACAATTACTGGCTCAAGCCTTGCTTCCACTTGCATTGTTCTGCATGGCGGTTTAGAGTTCATAAATAAGCACTTCATCAAAGGACATCAGAAAATCTAACTCTTGAAAATCTCATCAAGGTTGATGGTAATGTTGGTTGCGGGGTCGTGCAATTCGCCCTTGGTGAAGACGCGCGGCTCTTCATTTGGAAGAAAAACGGCGATGGTTTTGATGAACGGCTGAACGAGCCACACGGATTGGATGCCAGCGTTGAAATAGCGTTGAAGTTTTTCATCAAAGTTGTCCATGCCCTGTGTACCAGAGAGAATTTCAATGACGGTGAGGGGCATTTCGGAGACACGTTTTTCATCGCGCTGGAAGTTGATTTTACGCTTTTTGAAAATGAGAATGTCGGGCGTGGCTTTGGGTTGCAAATCCAACGTGATTTCACTGCCAATAGTAAATTCTGTGTATTGCGAGAGTGCAACAAGGATGTTGGCTTGCGTGATACCGTGAATGAAGCTGGGCATGGGTTTTCCGCGTTCAAGTTCGTAGTCGGAAAGTTCTTTGGTCGTTTCTTTTACTTCAGTGGCTTCCATCGTTGTCTCCTGTTCAAATTTTAGTTGAGTTCAAAAGAATTTACGCAACTTTTTCTTCCTTTTTGCGGCGTAGCAGGAGAAAACAAAAAAGCCGAGTATTTCTCGGCTTTTTGTGTTGATAGAGGGTCAACGTCGGCTAAAATATAGGGTCTCGGAAAGCCCCACACTGCTTGGCAACAGCCTCGTAGAGTTTTGCGTCTAAAAACTTTAGGTGCTCTGGCTTTGAAAAATCAATGGCTTCATTTGGCAAAGCGGAGGCAGGACGACCAGCCTGAACAATACCGTTAGGCAGATTTCTGACAATGACAAGCGGAATTTGTGCATTAAATTCACGATTGATAACCTGAATGAATTTGTTGGCAATAATACCATGCGCTTTCGGCGAGGGATGCACCCCATCCATCGAGAAAAGTCCGCCCGTAGCTAAAGTAGGACTTAACCATTCGCCATCAACTTCAATGCCACCGTTGCGCACAATATCGTTGAAGATGCTGTTGATGTCTACCAAGCCCACCACACTGCGTTGCCCGACTTGAGCACGGATAGCGTCGTTAAACTCACGAATGGCGTTGCGTGCCACTGCAATTTCGCCATCATCCAAAATGAATTGATTGGGCAAAGGATTCTGTGGCGAAAGTGCAAAAGGTGCGGTGGTGACAATACCAAGAGTTTGTCGAATAATTGTGTCTTGTTGAGCGGCTGGTAGGTTGCGAATAGCAGGATTTGCAGTGGCCAAGATATTTACCCAGTACTCGCGGGCAAAAACACCATTGGTCGCACCAACTTGCTGAATTGCACTTGACGCAGTGAGCAAAATCAAGGCACGAGCTGGATTGCCAACCTCTGCAGTGGGCAACTGTGTAGGCACACCGACTGCAGGATTAGCTGGAACAGTCCCACCACGCTGATAGAAAATGGCAGGAATTCTGTTCAGGGTAAGCAAGGTGCGAAGAAGTGGTCCTAAAGTGGTCATGAAAGGAATAGCAGTAACATCTGGGATGTTGGCAACAATAATTTTGACATTAGGAATTCGGCGCAAGCTATCGAGCGCACGGTTATAGAGCAGCGCGAAAGTTGCAGTCGGTGTAGGTGCCGCTGGACTGACACCACCGCTGGTGGCATAGCCCAAAACATCGTTGTTGCCCAACCAGAAGGTGACAAGTTTGTCGCCTTGCTGCGGCGCAAGCAGAGCGGCAGCTTGTTGCACAGGCGAGCGATTGCCAAGCGCTGGGTTGCGCAGGATGATATCAATAAACGGACTGCGTGATAAGCTGTTTGCCGTTGTGATAGCCGCAGTGGCATCGCCCATGACAATGCCCGGAATGCCAAGATTGTTGTAGGGACGCTGCAAAGTGGCGTTGCGAAAAGCAGGGTTGTTTGGCGGCGGTTGTCCATTGCCCGTAGGTGAAGTGTTGATGAATGTAATCGGAGTGCCTGTGCTGCTAAAACCGCCCAGCTCGATTCTGCCGCTGGCAAGGACGGTATTGCCACCAACTGTAACCGCCGTACCAAAACCGGGCTCGGCAATGATAGGCATCTGAAATTTAGATTGACCTACGCCAACCTCACTATTGCCGTGAGCCTGACGCGCAATGAGCGCAGGGTAACTCATGAGCTGACCAGCCTCATAGAGCGAATTGGATAAGAATCCAGCGGTAATGCTATTGCCAATTGCTACATATCGACTGGCATCAAAACTACCTAAGGTGCCAGTGCCGGGTTCGCCCCCTTCTGTGGGGAAAGTGCGTTCGGGCGTGCAGCTAAGGTATGTGATGCAAGAAAAAAGTAATAAAGCAAAAAGTAAAAGATGTCGCATAGAAGTAGTGTTTGCGCGTTGAAGTCCTGCTGTCAAAGTTTTTTCCGAACTTACAACGCAAGAGGAATAAAATCAAACCATGGTGTGCTTTTATGACTCGGCAACAACACGGCTTGAGAAAGGGCTAAGCTGTCCATCCTTCATTTGCAGACAGCGGTCGGAGAGCATGGCGTATTGGGTGTTGTGTGTGGCAATTACGAAGGAGGTGCGGTAAGTTCGTGAAAGCTCTACCATCAGGTCATAGAGCTTTTCGCTGTTGTAGGAGTCTAAATTCCCGGAAGGTTCGTCAGCAAGCACAAGGGGCGGGCGATTGATAAGAGCACGTGCGACGGCAACGCGCTGCTGCTCACCACCTGAAAGTTCTGACGGCAAGTGATGCAAACGGTCTTTGAGACCGACACTGACTAAGAGCGCTTCAGCCTCTGCCTTGGCAAGTTTCATGTTGCCTGTGGCAATGAATTTGGGCATGGCGACATTTTCAAGCGCCGTGAAATCTTCAAGCAAATGATGAAACTGGAAGACAAAGCCGATATTTTGATTGCGAAACGCCGCAAGTTCTTCGGCAGACAAAAAGGCGCGCGAGCCACTGATGATGTCTTTGCCTTGGAAAAGTAGCGTGCCAGCGTCAGGTAAATCAAGTGTGCCGAGAATGTTCAGCAAAGTGGTTTTTCCACTGCCAGAAGCGCCGACAATGGTGACAATTTCATTTTCGCGCACGGCAAGCGAGACGCCTTTCAAAATCTCAACAGGTTCGCGCCCCTTGGGGCGATAGGTCTTGAAGATGTTGTGAGCGTCTAAGACTGGATGTGTCAAAATTCCTTTACCTCCTCTTCAGGTTTAGATGCCGCTGTAGCGTGCATGTCAGGCGATGTGGCGTATAGAGAAGCAGTTGCCGCCTCGCGTTGAGCAAGATAGCGGCGAAGCACTTCCACCAAAAATGCCGAAAGCGGCACTGCTAAAAGCACGCCAAAAAAGCCAAAAAAATATCCAAACAAGAAAATCGCCAAGAAGAGCACAATCGGATTGAGTTTAACTCTATCACCAACAATTTTCGGCGCCAGCACAAAATTCTCAAGTGCATGTCCAGCCGCATAAATCACACCAATCAAGGCAATGGTTTGCACAACATTCTCGCCAAAGACAGCGACTAGCACACTGACAAGAAAGGCAATAATGCCACCGATGTAAGGCACAAACGACATCACGCCATAGACAATCCCGACCAGAAAAGGATAGCGCAGTTTAATGAGCGAAAAAGCAAGGGAGTAAAAGACAATGAGAATGAAGACCACGATGAGCTGCCCGCGCAAGTATTGACGGACAATCTCGCTGCCCAATGAAGCGTAATCGGCAAACTGTGTGCGATACTGCGGCGGAACAAGCTGACGAATCGTGGCTTTGATGGCTGGAAAATCGCTGAGAAAATAAAACGCTAAGAAAGGAATCAGCACAATATCGATGATGGCTGAAAGCAACTGCGGAAAACTGCTGGCAACAGCTGAAATGGCGTTCGCTGAAATGGAGCCAATGTCATCAGTGCGGGTACGGAGCCAAGCGATGAGCGAATCTTGCATGTCTTGGCTGTTGAGACCAAGTTGGATTGCAAGCGGGTGCGCTAAAATTTCTTGGACAAAAAGTTCGGCTTGTTCCGATAAAGTCGAAAGCGATGATGCCAAGGCGCTCAACTGTGCAGTAATCAGCGGAGTGATGAACACGACAGCCAAAATCACGCTCCCCACGCCAAAAAGCGTAATGATGAGGGCTGAAACCTGACGCGTGATGTGCCGATGCAATCGCATGAGAAAACCCGTAAGCGGCTCAAACAGATAAGCAAGAACAAAGCCTATGATAAATGGTGCCAACAAGCCAGAAAGTGTCTTGGCAAACCATGCTGTAAAAAGCACCACGCAAATCCAAATCAAGCGATTGGCATAAAAATTGTCGCTGACGGGATAAAGCAGAAATACGGCAAGAATAAAAATCAGCAAGGGCGAAAGCACTTCGCGCACCTCGTAGGCAAAGAAAATCACAAGCAAACTTGCTAAAGCAAGCAACAGA
>PHFL01000007.1:21411-195727 GCA_002794105.1 Candidatus Thermochlorobacter aerophilus
AAAAATTTCTGGGCATTGGGTTTTTTAATCGCAATTCACTGATTGCGTATCGCCATTTGAGCTGGTGCGAAGAGCCGATTGAGCGAGCGTTTTTCGTGCGCCGATTGCGGCAAGCGTGGCAGTTGCGACAAGAGCTTTATCCTGAATCGCAGACCAATGCTTTCCGATTGGTGCACGGTGAATCGGACCGCTTGCCCGGTTTGGTGGTGGATAAATTCGCCGACGTCTTTTCCATTCAGACCTTTTCAGCGGGTATGGAAGCGCGGCTTGATGAGATTTGTGCTGCACTCTGTGAGCTATTTTCACCAAGGGCGATTGTTTTGCGCAACGAATCGGAACTAAGAAAGCTGGAAGGCTTGCCGCAATACTCACGCCTTGCATTTGGGACGCTGGAAGGCACGGTCGAAGTGCACGATGCAGGGATTTGCTACGAAGTGGATGTGCTACATGGACACAAAACGGGCTTTTTTCTTGACCAGCGTGAAAACCGCAAGCGCATTCGTCCATTTGCGCGTGGCAAGCGTGTGTTGGATGTCTTTACAAGCGATGGAGGCTTTGCACTCAATGCACTCTATGCTGGCGCCACTGAAGTGATAGCAATTGACGCTTCCAAAGAAGCGCTAAAGCGTGCACAGCGCAATGCAGAACGAAATGGCTTCAAAGGGTTGCAGGTGTTAGAAGGTGATGCCTTTCTTGTGCTGGAAGAATTGGTCAAAAAAGGCGAGGTGTTCGATTTGGTGATTTTAGACCCGCCGAGCCTGACGAAATCAAAAAAGAATTTGCCCGTGGCGAAAAAAGCCTATCAAAAGCTCAACAGCTTAGGCATGCGGCTGGTGCGTTCAGGTGGATACATGGCAACGGCGTCGTGTTCGCATCACTTGGCGGAAGCCGAGTTCTTGCAAGTGTTAGCGCAAGCGGCATCGAGTGCTCGACGCGGCATCAAGGTATTGGAACGAGCCACGCAAGCCCCCGACCATCCTGTATTGCCTGCCATGCCTGAAACGCAGTATTTGAAATTTGCTCTGCTCTATGTGCAAGATGAAAATTAGCCAATGCCAAGTTTCTTCTGAAGATGAGAGACAATCTCGCGATGGAGTTCAGAGATAGGTCGTAGGGCATCGAGTTGAACAATCCGCTCTGGCTCTTGGCGAGCAAGGGTAAGATAGCCTTCCCGCACACGGTGATAAAAGTCCAGTCCAAAACGTTCCATGCGATCGAGCGGCAATTCATCTTTGCCATGCGCCAGTAGCAAAGATTTTTCAGAGAACTTGCGTGGCAAAGCATCTTCAGGGGGAATATCCAAGTAGAAGGTTAGCGCAGGCACGAGACCAAATGAGGCAATGCGGTTAACGGTGGTAACCATCTGCAAATCAAGACCGCGTCCGAAGCCTTGATAGGCAGTCGTAGAGTCATAGAATCGGTCGAGAATCACGATAGTGCCCTTTTGCAAAGCAGGTAGGATGAGGGTTTCACAGAGTTCAGCACGGCTGGCGGCAAAAAGTAGCAGTTCAGCCGTTGGATGAATGTCTTGCTTGCTTTCAAGGAGCAGGGCACGAATTTTTTCTGCCAGTGCTACGCCGCCCGGTTCGCGAAGGGCAAGGGCTTCAATGCCGCGCGTGTGAAAGTAAGTTTTGAGCAGATGAACTTGCGTCGACTTGCCGCTGCCATCTATACCTTCAAAGGAAATGAGCATGTCGTAAAATGATGCTTCAGAAAATTAAAGCAAATCTTTTGCAATCGGCGGTGCAGCAACCTGATGTTGCAGAATTTGTGTCAGCAAAGCAGAGGGAGAGTCGGAAATCAGGAGTGCGGCACGATGACTTGGCTTGATGAAGCCTTCAGCCACAGCGTGGTCTAAAAATGCAATCAAGTGGTCGTAGTAGCCATTGATGTTGAGCAGCCCGCAAGGCTTTTGGTGAAAGCCTAATTGTGCCCAAGTCAAAATCTCGAAGAGTTCATCGAGTGTGCCTAAGCCGCCAGAGAGAGCGATGAAGGCATCGGAGAGTTCAGCCATTTGGGCTTTGCGTTCGTGCATAGAGTGCACGACCACAAGTTGCGTAAGGGAGCGATGCGCTGATTCTTTTTGAACCAGCGCTTCAGGAATGACGCCAATCACTTCGCCGCCGCAGGCTAAGACGGTATCGGCAATAACGCCCATGAGTCCAAGATGTCCGCCGCCGTAAATGAGGCGGAGACGGTGCTGTGCAAGGGCTTGACCGAGGGCAATTGCCGCTTCACGGTGTGAAGGATGAAACCCAGTGCGCGACCCACAATAGACGCAGATGCTCTGGATATACGGCGATAGCGAAGAGGTTGTCATTACCGATGCTTTGGCAGGTTTGCGTGGCAGCGCAAAGATACGCAAAGTCTTCCAAGTAAGAAAGAGCCCGCGCTTACTTGCGACTGCGACGACGCTTTGGAACAGTAGGAGTTGCAGGCTGAGGCTGTGCTTCGGATTTGGGTTTGCGACCGCGCCGACGAGAAGAAGGCATATCAGGATTGGTATCATCAGTAGGAAACACTTCGCCTGTTGAGGAGTAAATCTCGACCAAATTTCCATCAGGGTCGAGAATAAAGAAGGCACGCCCATCGCGTCGCTTGGCAGGAGGGGTAAGAATGTGGACATTCTGGTTTTTCAGATACACAGCGGCGGCATCGACTTCCTCATCGGTTTCCAGACGCAAGCCAAAGTGGTCGACGCGAATATCGCGTGCTTCTTCTGGGCTGGGCGTCTCGGCGCGCACAAGCACAAGCATATCTCCGCCAGCCTCTAAGTAGGTCATGTTGATACCAAGCCGATGATGTAGCTTGAAGCCAATGATTTTGGTATAGAACTCCTCGGAGCGACGCAGGTCGTTGACGCGTAAAGTAATTTGACTGATGCCAGTAAGTTTAAGCATATAGAAAAAAGCCAAAAATGTTCAACTACTTGCGGCGTGTAGGTATATCACGATATTCAAACGTGTAGGCTTTATTTTCATATTCGTTAATAGCAAGAATTGTAGGTTTAGGCATCTTTTCATACTTGAGGCTGATAGCAACTTGTTCGGGGAACACACGGTCAGCCTCGGCTTCGTTGGCAGGGTTGCGAGCTCGAGCTTTATATGGTGCAAGTTTCTCTTCAAGCTCTATGCGATGCTGCTCGTTAATTTCCTTGGCTCGACGAGCCATAGCCACAACCACTTCGTAGATGTTGTTGGATTGATGCATAATCTTTGAAAAATCTATAACCTTGACAGGCATAGTGAATGTTAGGTCTATGGTTCTGAGTTAATAAATTTATCAATTAAGGATTTCACTTCATCAATTGCTTTCTGAAGCGAATCGTTGACGACAACGGCATCAAACTGATTACAAAACGAAAGTTCATACTCTGCACGTTCTAAGCGACGTTGAATCGCTTCGGGCGTTTCCGTGCGTCTGGACATCAGGCGCGAGCGCAAGACCTCCAGACTTGGTGGCTTGATGAAAATCAGCAAAGCACGCGGACCATAGAGCTTCTTGACTGCCATAGAGCCATGAACATCTAAGTCTAAAAGCAGATGCTTGCCACTGGAAAGCGCATGCTCAGCAACAGACTTCAGGGTACCGTAGTAATTATCAAAATGCTTGGAGTATTCGATAAACTCGCCGCGCTGCAATTTTTCTTCAAACTCGGATTTGGAAATAAAATAATACTCTCGCCCGTTTTGTTCACCTTCACGTATGGGACGTGTGGTGGCGGAGACTGAAAACGAGATGTTCGGAAAAGCTTCTAAAATAGCCTTTGCAATGGTGGATTTGCCTGTACCAGAAGGTGCAGCAAAGACAATAAGCTTGCCTTGTTGCGGCGTATCAGACTTTGGCAGTGTGGTGGCATGAGCAACAGACTCTGATTCCGAAACAGCCATGTCTTTCAGAAAGCTTTGGCAAAGATAAGGAGAAACTGAGTTACTCAATGTTCTGAACTTGTTCGCGAATTTTCTCCAACTCTTCTTTCAAAAAAACAACTGCCTGCGAAATTTCTGCATTTTGTGATTTAGCTGCAATAGTGTTTGCTTCGCGGTTCTGTTCCTGCAAAAGAAAACTAAGACGCCGTCCGGGGGCATCGTATTGATGAAGCGTTTCAAGAAAGAATTTGTTATGGCTACGAAATCGCACGCATTCTTCAGTAATGTCAGCTTTATCGGCTAAGAGCACGATTTCCAGCTCAAGCCGTTCTCGGCTTACCTTGGAGTCATCGGCAAGAATCTCGCGAACTCTGGCACGCAATTTTTCACGTGTGGCTTCAATAGTTTTCGCTGATAGGTCACTGATGTAGTCCAAGGTTTGCTCAATTCGTGCAATGCGTGCCTCAAAATCGCGTCGGAGCTCTTCGCCTTCTTTTCGGCGCATCTCTCGCACGGCTTGCACAGCGTGAGTAATCGCCTTGCAGATGACCTGCCACTCTCGCTCAGCAAGCTCAGGTTCTTCCTGCACCGATTCAAACATGTCAGAAAATTTCAACAAGTGATCGAGCGTAATAGGCGATGTAATTCCCGCCGCTTCTTTGATGGCATGCAAGAGCGAAACATAACTTTTGATAACTTCAGGCTTGATACGCACGGGCAAAGGTGCCGAAGCATCTCGCTCAAGCTGAACAGAGACTGAAATCTTGCCGCGCTGCAATTCCTTTCGGACGAGCTCACGTGCTTCAAACTCACGGGCACTAAACTCGCGCGGCAACTTGACCGAAATTTCCACAAACCGACTATTGATTGAGCGAATCTCGGCTATGGCACGCAGACCGTTTTCGGCATACTCTCCTCTGCCGTAACCGGTCATACTCTCAATCATGAAATGCTCTCTTCTCGCTTGAATGAAGTTGATAGATGCTAACCTGGGTAAAGCTTGTATGTACTGCAGAGAACCGTAAGATACAGCCAAAGAAAATTTTCAGCAACATGGCAGAAGTAACTGTGTGGTAAAGACTTAACTGCGGGCGAAAACGGCAACTGAGGTAATTTATGGCAGAGCTGTGCCAAATTTTTTTGGCAAACTGCACCCTGTTTGCTGGTGCAGGCATGCCTTGCCTACTAAGAAACGAAAGGGCGCAGCAATTTCTCCTAACAAACAGCAAAGCACGCAAGACACTTATGGAAGCACAAATTCTGTGTGCTATTTGCTTTTGGAAGTCTTGCTCAACTCGGGTGCAGAGCGAAAGATTTTCAGTTTAAGGAATTTGAAATAAATTTGCTCCCTTATCTCAAGAAGTACAAAAGCTTAAAGGAGATGTCTCTTGAAAAACTGCGAGCGGCATTGCGTTCGCTCAAGCGCTACGAGCAGCCCTACTATGTTCCTACACTATGGCATAAAGGCACATTAGGCATAGAAGCCGTAGAGCCTGCCCGATACTACTTATCCATCATTGAAAGCATTTTGGACATGCCCAAAGCCGCATGCATTGGAGAAGAGACAAACAACACAGGCAGCAACGCTGAGCACTTAAGCAGGGGCGAGTGGTCTCGTTTGGCAGTTGTCTACAACCTATTTGTGCGCACTGCTACGGCATTTGACCATAATCAGAACCGCCAATTGGATTTAGAGACACCAAATACCCTCCGTGAGACGGGCACCTTTCTTAAGGCGATTGCGCTGCTACCATACATCAAAAACTTGGGCGCAAACACAGTGCACCTTTTGCCTATCACCGCAATTGGCAGCGATGGCAACAAAGGCAACTTGGGCTCACCATATGCAATCAAAAATCCTTACAAACTCGATGAGCGTCTATCGGAGCCAATACTTGGACTCACGGTGGAAGAAGAATTTCGCGCCTTTGTAGAGGCTGCGCATCGCTTGGGCATACGAGTTGTCGTGGAGTTCGTGTTTCGCACCGCCGCCAAAGACAGCGATTGGATAAAAGAACATCCTGAATGGTTTTATTGGATTAAAAGCCACATTCAAGACCGCCCGCAAGGCGCATTCGATGAAGAGCGATACGGCAATCCAATTTTTACCGCTGAAGAGCTGTCGCAGATTTTGGAAAAAGTTGAAAGACACGATTTTCATAATCTGCCAGAACCGCACGCTGTCTATCGCTCGTTTTTTACAGAAGTGCCACAGACTGTAGAACTGCGAGACGGTCGATACATCGGTCGCACCAAGTCGGGAGTAGAGTGCCGCATTCCCGGAGCATTTGCCGATTGGCCCCCGCAGGACACACAGCCACCTTGGAACGATGTAACATACCTGAAGCTCTACACGCATCCACACTACAATTACATTGCCTACAACACCGTCAGGATGTATGAAGCCAACTTAGCAAAGCCAGAGTATATCAATCAGCCGCTGTGGGAGAAAATCATCGGCATCATTCCCTACTACCAAGATGCCTTTGACATCGATGGCGTGATGATTGACATGGGACATGCACTGCCGACTTTGCTCAAACAATCCATGGTAGCGGCAGCGCGTGAGAAAAATCCAAACTTTGCATTTTGGGATGAAAACTTTGCCGCCACCGCCAAAAGCCGAATCGAAGGCTACAATGCCGTCATTGGTTCTATGCCATTTGTTGCACATGAGATAAGAAATTTGACAAAGATGCTCGCCGAGTGGGCAAAAGATGGTGTAGCGATTCCAAGTTTTGCAACTGCTGAAAGCCACAATACGCCTCGTGCGGCAGCGCGCTTCGGTGGCGGTGCAGCGGGACGAGCATTTTCAAAGTTTATATTCGGCTTGAGTGCCGTCTTGCCAGCTATTCCATTCATTCACAATGGGGCAGAAATTTGTGAGTACTATCCTATCAATACTGGCTTAGGATTTTCATCGGATGAGTTGCAGCATTTCCCATCGCACCGATTGCCACTGTTTAGTGCGTTTGCATTCGATTGGGAAAGAGCTAATGAGCAAGTGCCTCTCAACGACTTTATTGCAAAAGTGATGAGCGTGCGTCAAAGATATCGTGATGTCTTAACTAATCATTCAGCAGGTTCTATGGCAGTGCTTAGCGATGGGCTTTCGCCAGTAGTAGTGCTAACAAGGCAAGTGGGTAAAACGAAACTGCTCTATGTGGGCAATGCAAATGTGGAAGCGCGTGAGCAAATTAAAATTCCGCTCTCGACTTCAAGAGCAGTGCTTGAGGATTTGTTTTCAGGCAAAGTGCTAAATGTAGAAGCCAACTTGCTTAGCGTGGAACTGGCTGCAGGCGAAAGTGCACTTTTTGAAATTTCTTAACTTTTAACAAAAGCATCAAGCTATGTCGTTACTTGTTGTTGGTTCACTGGCTTTTGATGACCTTGAAACGCCCTTTGGCAGCTCAAAAAACACGCTGGGTGGCTCTGCCACATACATTGCCCTTGCCGCAAGCTTCTTCATTGATGAAATTCACATGGTCGGTGTGGTTGGTGAAGATTTTGGCGAAGACAATCTCAATCTGTTTCGAGAACGAAACATTGACTTAGGCGGAGTAAAAGTTGTGCCAAACGGCAAAACCTTCCGCTGGGCAGGGCGATATCACTACGACATGAACACGCGCGACACGATTGAAACTCAACTCAATGTGCTGGCAGATTTCGATGCTGTCATACCGCATCAGTATCAGCAAGCCAAGTATGTCTGCTTGGGAAATATCGACCCTGTCTTGCAAAAGAAGGTGCTCTCGCAAGTCTCTCGCCCAAAGTTAGTCGTCTGCGACACCATGAATTTCTGGATTGAGGGCAAACCTAAAGAGCTACAAGAAACACTGCAGTTGGTCGATGTCTTTATCATCAACGATAGCGAGGCGCGTCTTTTGGCAAAAGAGCCCAATTTGATTAAGTGCGCACGTCTCATTCGTGAAATGGGACCTAAAACGCTCATTATCAAAAAAGGCGAACATGGCGCATTGCTCTTTACCGACAATGGCGTGTTTTCTGCTCCTGCTTATCCGCTGGAGTTTATCTACGACCCAACTGGCGCAGGCGACACCTTTGCAGGCGGCTTTACGGGATACCTTGCCAAAGTGGGCGAAATCAATGAGATGACGCTTCGTAAAGCTGTGCTCTATGGCAGCACGATGGCAAGTTTCTGCGTTGAGCGCTTCGGTGCCGAGCGTCTGTTTGAACTCAGCCCACTGGAGATTACCGACCGCTATCAAAGCTTCTTAGAACTTTCACGCATAGAAGAGTAATACCGACGGTAATCGCCATGAGCAATGCGCCAGTGCTCATGAACAGGACCGTTGTAAAAGTAAGCGAATGCCGTCGTGGTGCGCCCATCGCTCATGCAAGTTACCTCTACAAGGCGACGCACATAGAGACTGTTTATTTCATCATCTGGCTTGTAGTCTTCTACGGCGTCAATCTGTGCCAAGGTCTGTGCATCGACCTCGTAGAGTTCGCCCATCACGAACGATGAGCCCGCTTTGATGCCCGGATAACGACCCAAATCATAGAGTTCAGCTTGAAGACGCGCGGCATCCAAATAACGGCTCTGCTTGAGATAGCGATGGCGACTCATGCCGCGCATCAGCGTGCCATAGACAAATAGCTTCATGGCGGCAAAATCATCTGGCATGAGAAATGAAGTATTGAAAAAGTAGGTTAGCTCGACGGAAAGTCAAAATCAACAATGAGCTTCAAAGCGGGCGACATCCTCTCCTTTACTGCACACGATGCCACATTTGGTATGGCAAAAGTCCTAAGAATCGATACACTTGAAGATTTGCCAACGCCAGAGCCTGTGTTGCATCTGCTCATCTACTCTGTGCGCAATATCTTTCCACCCAATTTGGCTCACTTGGCTGAAGCAAAACCGTTCATTGCGCACTTGCCACTTTTCGAATCGGCGGTCGTCAAATCTGGGTGCGTGCATATCGGCTATCAAGAAGTGCGTGCCGATGAACTCGATGCCTATCGAGTGTGGCAAGACGCCTTCTTTTCTGGCGAGGCAGGCATTTTCAATCTCCCCATCAGTGAAGCAATAGGCATCATTCTCGAAGCCTTAGGCAAAAAATCTAAATTGTAACTTACTTTGCGGCACAGAGTGGCGCATTTAGCAAAAACAACGACGATGGAAATTGTCTACTGGATACTCTGTTTGGTGTTGGTGCTGCTGGGGTTTGTAGGAATCATTGTGCCCGGCATTCCCGGCGCTCCATTGGTATTCTTAGGACTCTTGGGTGCAGCATGGATTGATGACTTTCAGAAAGTTGGCTGGCTTCCCCTGATAATGATAGGTCTTGCTGGGGCACTGACGATAGTTACGGATGCGGTAGCCACTGCACTTGGAGCAAAGCGTGTTGGAGCAAGTCCTTGGGCAATCGCTGGCGCCATGCTGGGAACGCTGGTCGGGCTTTTCTTTGGCTTCGTTGGCATAGTGGTCGCACCGTTTATCGGAGCAGTGCTCGGTGAGTATATGGCTAAACGCAACCTGCAACAATCGGCAAAGGCAGGTCTGGGAACATGGCTGGGAATGCTACTTGGCGCTGCCGCAAAAGTCGCTCTGCAATGCATCATGGTGGGGATTTTTGTCGTGGCATACTTCTTTTGACAACCTCATCTTGAAGCCAGAGCCCAAGGGAAGTTTTGCGATAGTATCAGAATATGCTCAAAAAGTTATACATCGGCACATCGACATGGTCGCAAAAAGATTGGGTAGGGAATTTCTATCCGCCGCAGACCAAGCCTCAAGATTTTCTTGTGGAATATGCCAAACGCTTTCCAACTGTAGAAATTGATTCCACATTTTATGCTATTCCGCGAAAGAGCGTGGTTGAGGCGTGGTATGACAAAACACCAGCCGAATTCATCTTCAGCGCAAAGTTTCCGCAAAGCATCACGCATGAAAAGAAACTGCACAACGCATCGGAAGAACTCAAGCAATTTTTAGATACCATGATGCTACTCAAAGAAAAGTTGGGATGTTTGGTCCTGCAGTTTCCGCCCGATTATGCCGCGATGCCAGAGCATGTAGAAACTATGGAGCGATTTTTAGCCACATTGCCTACGCGCTCGTGTCGCATTGCATTGGAAGTGCGGCATCGCTCGTGGCTGACCGAGCAATTCTTCACGCTCTTGCATCAGCATCAGATTGCTTTGGTTTTCACTGACCAGCCAGCCATGAGAGGCATCGGAGTGCAGACTGCACCGTTCATCTACATCCGCTGGTTAGGCAATCGCAAATTGCTCTCTGAACCTTTCACGCATCTTGTCTTTGATAAAACCGCCGATATGACGGCTTGGGCAAAGTTTATCGCCAGCCTTGATTTTGAGGTGGGGTTTGGGTATTTCAACAATCACTATGCAGGGCATTCGCCAAGTTCCGTAGAAGCGTTCAACCGTATCTATGCAGAAGTTTGTATGCAGAGGAAGAGTGCGTAACTTTGCGAAAACCATTTTACAAAAGACATTTTTCCACAGCAATTTGAGTTATGACACTGGGCGCGCCGCTGGCCGAAGATGTACCACCATTTCTTATCGCATTTGGTCTCATCATCGGCCTTATTGCCATCTGCGAAGTCTTGAAGAAAAGGCTCGGTGTGGAAGCAAGAGTAACACGCAAGATTGTGCATATCGGGACAGGAGTGTTTGTATTCTTTGCGCCCTATTTCTTCAAGTCTAATTTCTATCCAGCACTTATTCCCATTCTTTTCATTCCTTTCAATCTGCTGGCGGTGCGATTCGGCTGGCTACAATCTCTGCACGGCATAGAGGCACGAAGCGAGAGCACCTTGAACTACGGCACAGTGTATTTCCCAATTGCGTTTCTGGTGCTCACTGTGCTGTGCTGGGGCGACCATGTCTGGATAATGCAAACCGCCATGCTGGTGTTAGGGCTTGCCGATTCTGCAGCAGCCATTGTCGGAGAAAATCTGAAGCATCCGCATCAGTATAAGTTTTCAACGGTCAAGTCGCTGGAAGGCTCACTGACCATGTTCGTGGTAAGTTTTGTAACGATTTACCTATGCTTTCTCTATTTCATGCCGAGCGTGCCAAAATTGCAGGTGCTCGATGGCACAATGGTGTTAGGGTTTGCGATTGCACTGGCACTGATTGCAACTGCCGTTGAAGCCTTGCTCTCGGGTGGTGCCGATAATCTCTTCGTCCCGCTGGCAATTGCCTATCCTTTGGGCATCATGCAGATTCAAGGCATTGAGACGGTGCAGAATGTGGTGTTGGGCGTTGCCATTTCAGGGGTTGTGGCTCGAGCATCACTAAGCCTGAAATTTCTCAGCGCAAGCGGTGCCACGGCAACCTTTCTGCTGGCTTCGAACATCTTCAGCATGGGCGGCATCGTGTGGACGGTGCCGATTATGACCTTCTTTGTGCTCTCTTCAATTCTTTCCAAGATTGGCAGGGCACAGAAAAAGAAATATGACCTCATTTTTGAAAAAGGCTCACAGCGCGACATGGGGCAAGTCTTCGCCAACGGCGGCATCGGCTGGCTCCTCATGATTTGGTATTCGTTCGTGACCGATAGCACCCTGCGCGACCTTATCTACATTGGATACTTGGGCACAATTGCCGCCGTGCAAGCCGATACATGGGCAACAGAAATTGGCACCATCGTGCGCAATCCAAAACCGATTTCTATTGTCAACTTCAAGCCTGTGCCCGCAGGCACATCTGGCGGTATCACCTTCATTGGCACAATGGGGGGATTCATTGGTGCTTGTGTCATCTGTGCCAGTGCATGGCTCTCCAATTGGGAAAAGATGGCAGAACTCGGCGTGTGGAATTCCTTTGCACTCATCGGCGGTTCGGGACTGCTGGCGAGCTTGGTAGATAGTTTTCTGGGTGCAACATTGCAAGCCCAATACTACGACCCGATTCGGCAGAAAATCACCGAGCGCACGCACAGCCTCAGGGAAGATGGCACGCTCATTGAAAATCAACTGCAAAAAGGATACCGCTGGATGGATAACGATTTGGTGAATTTTATCTGCGGCATGACTGGAGCAGGCATGGCAATTCTGTTGAAGTAGCAAAAACCAACCACACTTCACATAGAGCAACTCAACCCAAATAAATTGAATGCTTGAATTCACTATCACGTTTTCCCTGCAAGTCTTGCGTATTGCTATGCCTTACCTTTTAGCATCACTGGGGGCGACATACTCTGAACGCAGTGGCGTCATCAACCTAGCTCTGGAAGGACTGATGATATTTGGCGCCTTTGGCGCTGTGATTGGGCAGTACTTTACAGGCTCGGCATGGCTGGGCATCATGCTGGCGGCATTGCTGGGGTTAAGTGTCGCGAGCTTACATGGGTATATGACCATCACGATAAAAGCCAATCAAATTGTGAGCGGCATTGCATTGAACATTTTGGCAGTAGGAGTGACCAAGTTTTTTCTTAGACCGCTCTTTGGAAGTTCATCCAATTCGGAGCGCATTGCAGGGATAGATGTGCCCAACATTCTGCTCAATCCAATTTTTCTCTTGGCGGTGGTGCTGGTGCCGCTTTCGCACTTCATTTTCTACTACACGCCGTTTGGCTTACGCTTGCGTGCCGTCGGCGAAAGCGCCCAAACTGCCGATTCGTTGGGTATCAACGTCAGTGCAATGCGCTACAGTGGCGTGATGATTTCAGGCGTGCTGGCAGCACTGGCTGGCGCATTTCTTGCCTTCGAGCAACACAGCTTCACCGATGGCATGACGGCAGGGAGAGGCTACATCGCCTTAGCCGCTATGATTATCGGCAGATGGACCCCGCTGGGCGCCGCCGCCGCAAGCCTATTTTTTGCCTTCACCGAAGCCGTGCAGCTTAACTTGCAAAGCGAAACACTTCCAACGCAAGTCGTGCAAGCCTTGCCGTATTTGATTACACTGGCAGTCTTGGTTGGTTTTATCGGCAAATCCACACCGCCCAGTGAAATTGGCAAACCGTATCAAAAGTAGCTAAGATGACCACAGCCTTTGAGCAAAAGTTGTGGAGAACATATCGCTGGATATGCGGCGTCGATGAGGTTGGACGCGGACCGCTGGCAGGACCAGTTGTTGCCGCCGCCGTTATGTTTGAAAAGGGCTTTACGCCTGATGATAAACTCCAGCGTGTAGCCGATTCCAAGAAACTCTCGCCTCAAGCACGCACCGAGCTGGCGCAGCTGATTCACGATAGGGCTGTGGCAGTCGGCATCGGTGAAGTGGATGTGCCAACGATTGACCGTCTCAACATCTTGAATGCCACATTTCTGGCAATGACCAAAGCCATTGAGCAACTGGTGCTGCAACCTGAATTTGCGCTCATCGATGGCAATCGGTATTGTGGGGCGCCGCACATAGCGTTTGAAACCGTGGTCAAAGGTGATAGCAAGGTTTTTTCCATTGCTGCCGCATCAATTGTAGCAAAGGTCTATCGCGATAAGCTCATGAGCGAATGGGATGCCAAGTTCCCGCAGTATGGATTTGCCAAGCACTTTGGCTATCCGACGCCCGAACACATTGAAGCCATTCGCAAATACGGTCGATGCGACATTCATCGCAAAGCCTTCAAGCTCTCGGCGCTTGGTGAGAAAAGCGCATCAAGACAGGGAATTTCAAAGTAAGATTTGGCGTTTCAAGCATGCAAAAAAGAGCCTGCCATGCAAAAATCTGACGACATCCGCTGCGAAAACACGGTGGCAGTGCAAGCGGCGCCGAAAGGTTTCGTGCGACACACCAACGAGTATGTGTTTGTGGTCGATCGCCCACTTGACAAAGTGTGGGATTGGCTCAATAATCCGAAGACTTTTACAGACAGTCAAATTTTCCCCTGGCGTGTGGAGTTTGTCTCACCTGATGAGAACATCCCAGCAGGTTTTCATGAGGGGGTCTTGTGTGTGCATCATGGACCGATGATGATGTTTTCAGGCGTGCTGACCGAGATTCGTGACAAGGAGTATCGCGACCTGCAATACTTCTATGGTAGCTATGTGGGCAGTCTGCGCTGGATTCGCCCAACACGCTTGCAATTCTGGGTGCGTGAAGTGCCCGGTGGCACAGAAGTCAAAGCCCGACTCGACTCATTTGTCATCCCTGCGCTCTACAAATTTTGGACATGGGCACAAAACTTGGTTTGGCGGCAGTTCCCAGGCGATATTTTCCGAGCAACGCGAAAATGAGTATCTTCTCTGCGAAAGCAAGAGAGAATTTAATCTATCTTCAATCGTATGCTCAAACTCCAATCTGTCACGAAGTCCTACGCCGATAAAATTGCCGTCAAGAATCTCTCGTTTGAAGTGCAGCGCGGAGAAATCTTTGGCATCTTAGGTCCAAATGGGGCAGGGAAGACTTCTACGATTCGCATGATTTGCGGCATCACGCTTCCCGATAGCGGCACGATTGAATTTTTAGGCAGACCGATGAACGAAGAGCTTCAAAGCAAAATCGGCTATCTGCCTGAAGAGCGCGGGCTATACAAGAAAATGAAAGTCGGTGATGTGCTGCTGTATTTTGCGCAACTCAAAGGCTTGTCGCGTGCGGAAGCCAAAGCCCGCATTGAGCATTGGGCAAAGCGCTTTGAAGCAGAAGCATGGCTTAAAAAGAAAGTTGATGAGCTCTCAAAAGGCATGCAACAAAAAGTGCAGTTCATGTCAGTGCTGTTGCATGAGCCAGAGTTACTGATTCTCGATGAGCCGTTTTCTGGTTTAGACCCCATCAACTCTGAACTCATGATGGATGTCATCTTAGAGTTCAAAGAAGCAGGTAAGACGATTCTCTTTTCCACCCACCGCATGGAGCAAGTCGAGAAAATCTGCGACTCTATTGTGCTCATCAACAATGGCGAAGCTATTTTGAGTGGTAAGGTGCGCGAAGTCAAAAGGTCGTATGGAAAAAACCGCATTCATCTCGATTTCGAAGGCAATGATAGTTTTCTCGAGGCGTTGCTGGCACAAGGTAAAGTTGAAGTGACTGCCCGCTCGCCAAAGTCGGTTGAACTTAAGCTGCTTAATGGCACAACGCCAAGAGAAATTCTCACAACAGCAAACAACTGTGCAGAAATCACGCGCTTTGAACTGGCAGAGCCATCGCTGAGAGAGATTTTCATCATGCGCGTCAATGAAACTCATACCATAGAAAGCACTAAGCAATTCTGTAAGTCGTAACCTCACAATGCAAATCAAGCTGAAGCACGAATGGATTCAAAAAACTTGAAAAGTTTTCGATTGCTTTTTCTATTTTTGCGCCAACTCTAAAGAAGCTCATTTCAACAATCAAAAAGTAGAGAGGGGGGATTAAAATTGTCATTCGTTCCAACTAAAATCTTCTTCACTAAAGGTGTCGGCAGACACAAAGAATATCTCTCATCGTTTGAGCTTGCGCTGCGCGATGCAAAAATTGAAAAATGCAACTTAGTGACGGTATCAAGCATTTTTCCAGCAGGCTGCAAGCGTATTTCACTTGAAGAAGGCTTAAAGTTGCTACAACCGGGGCAAATCACATTCTGTGTGATGGCACGTGCCTCAACGAATGAACACAATCGTTTGATTGCAGCGGCAATTGGTGTTGCTATTCCGCAGGACATCAACACGCAGTATGGCTATCTCTCCGAGCATCATCCATATGGTGAGAGCGAAAAGCAAGCTGGCGAATATGCCGAAGACCTTGCAGCTACCATGTTAGCGACCACACTTGGCATTGAATTCGACCCCAATACAGCTTGGGACGAGCGCGAGGACATCTACAAAATGAGTGGAAAAATCGTTAAGACCTTCAACATCACACAGTCTGCAGAAGGAAAAGCAGGACTGTGGACATCTGTCATCGCCTGCGGCATACTCCTGCCGTAGTGTCGAGAGGCGAAACGCTAGGCAAGGGGGCTGAAAAAATCAGCCCCTTTTGCTTTGCATACAAAGGCAAACAAGCATGCCAGCTAATCGATTTCCTTCTGACGAAGAATTTCAGCTAAAGCCGCTTGATAGACATCGTAATCGCGCTGGCTAAAGCAAACAAAAAAGACTTTCTCAGGAAGTTGGCTATGTGCAAGAAAATCGTCGACAGTCTGTATGGCAATTTTTGCGGCTCGCTCAATCGGAAAGCCATATGCACCTGTGCTGATGGCTGGAAATGCTAAGGTCTTTACGTCGTGCTCCTTAGCGAGCTTGCAGGAATTGTTGTAGCATGATGCCAAAAGTTCATCTTCGCCAAATGTGCCGCCTTTCCACACAGGACCCACGGTGTGAATAACATACTTTGCAGGCAGGTTGTAGCCCAGCGTGATTTTGGCTTCCCCCGTCTGGCAGCCATTGAGTTTAGCACAGGCTTCGCGGAGTGCTGGACCAGCCGCACGATGAATGGCACCATCGACACCACCGCCGCCCAAAAGCGTATGATTTGCTGCATTGACAATCGCATCAACATGGAGGCGCGTAATATCGCCAAGAATAACTTCCATTCTATCTTGCATATCACTCCTCCGAAATCAGTTTAGTGATTGCTTTTTGGCTCGAAGACCAGTGCTGCCGAGTTCATGCAATAGCGCAAACCGGTCGGCGTCTGCGGCGCATCGTCGAAGACATGACCTAAGTGCGCATCACAGCGACTGCATAGAACCTCATCGCGCACCATGCCAAAGCTATAATCCTTTTCTATCGTGATGCAATCAGGGCGAATTGGCGCATAAAAACTGGGCCAGCCTGTACCAGAATCAAATTTGGTATCGGAACTAAAAAGCGCTTGCCCACAGCAGGCACACTTGTAAATACCGGGCTTTTTGTTGTTCCAATACTTATTGACAAATGGAAACTCGGTGCCCTTTTCCCGCGTGATACGATACACTTCCGGCGGCAAAATCGCCTTCCACTCTTCAGGAGTTTTACTGATTTTCTCAGTCATAGTCTTGGCAAGTTTGGATGAGTCAGAATAAGCAAGAGACTGGGATTGAAAAATCTGAGTGTCTTTAGGCTCTGGTGCTTGGCAGGCACTAACGAGGCTAACAGTCAGGTAAAGCCCAAAAAGGAGAACGCAGAAGTTTGAATTTTTACAACAAAGCATATACATTCGGCAAACTGACTCTCGAATGAAGAGATGCTCAAAGATACAACAAGTAGGTTGGATAATAGTAATAGTACTTTTTTGCTCCGACTGCTCTTTTGTGCTTGCGCAGAAAAAGTCTGAACTCGATATGCTGCGTGAAGAGCGGCGCAGCAATCAAGCCGAACTGAAATTGCTCACCGAACAAATTGAGCAGTATGAAACGGCGCTCAAAAAAATCTCCGAAAAAGAAAAACTCTCGCTCCAAGCCTTAGAAACCCTCGAAAGACAGCTGAGTGTCTATCAGGTGGTGCTGAAAGGATTGGAAAAAAATCAAGAGAAACTCTCGCGAGAAATTGTGCTGACAAAGCATGCCTTAGCCGCCGCTGAAAAAGATTTGCAGAAAATGAAAGAAGATTTCGCAAGGTACGCAGTGGGGATTTACAAATTTGGCGTGCGGCGAAATGAAGAAATTCTCTTCTCCTCAGCGTCGCTCAATCAAGCTATTGTGCGTTTGGAGTATATCAAGCGTTTTGAGCAAGCTGGCAAGCTCAAAATTTTGGACATTACCAGAAAGAAAAGCCAAATCTTGGCGCTGCATGATACGCTTGCGGCACGCTACCAAGAAAATCGTCGGCTGATGGAAGAAAAATTGCGTCAGACTGCCGCCTTTGAGCAGCGAAAAAAGAGCCGAGAGCAATTGCTGGCGGAGTTGCAGAGAAACAAGAAAAAGCTCAAGGAAGAAATTGAGGCGCGTCAGAACAGAGTAAAAACTTTGACGCAAGAAATTCAGCGGCTATTGGCGCTTGAAGAAAAAGCCGTTCAAGCTGAACGGCAAAGACAACTTTCTGAAAAAGCAAAGCTAAAAGCACAACCTGAGAGCGGAACAACTTCAAAAGCTTTGTCATCCGAAAATCTGCCTGCGCTTGGCGAAGCCAAAACTTTTGAAGACTATCGCGGAAAACTGCCATGGCCAGTGCGCAATGGCGTAATTGTGCGAGCATTTGGAGAAAACGTCAATAAAACGCTGAAAATTGTAACCTTCAACAATGGCGTGGATATTTCAGTAACAAAGGATGCAGAGGTGTTTGCCGTAGCGCCGGGCAAAGTCACACAGGTCAGCTATCTTCCTACGTTTGGCAACATTGTCATTATTCGCCACATTGATGGATTTATCACGGTCTATGCCAGCTTAAAAGAGGTGCGGGTGGCAAAAGGCGATGCGGTTCAGGCGCGTCAGGTGATTGGAACGGCACTATCGAGCCAGAATGGTAATGCTATCGTGCACTTTGAAGTGTGGCAAGGTAAAGAAAAACACAATCCTGAAATATGGCTGGCTAAGAATTAGTCTGTGGTGTCGTAGCAGGCACATCCACAAGAGGAAGCTCAACGATGAATGTAGCACCCTGACCTTTCCCCGGCGACTCCGCCCAAACCTTACCATTGTGCAAATCAACGATGCGCTTGACGAGTGCCAGCCCAAGCCCAACTGAAGTTTCACCACCCGTAGGCTGTGCAGATAAGCGTTGGAACTTGCGGAACATTAGGAATTTATCTTCTTCGCTAAGCCCTTGTCCTTCATCGCGCACTTCAATGCGCCCAACACGATGGTCTTGACGCACATAAACCCAGATGCGTGCGCCAAAAGGTGAGTATTTAATAGCATTGGAAATAAGCTGACCGACCATTTCTGTCAGGCGGTCTTCATCACCGTAAACCGTAGCATCGCTTTCAACATGTAGCTCGATACGCTGCATTTTCTTGGCTGCAAGGTCTTGATGACGTAACACAGCAAGTTCTACCAATCCTTTGAGAGAAACATCTCGCTTTCGCAGCAAGAGGCTATCGACCCCAATCAAGTTGGAGTCAAGGAGTTTATCGATGGTAACCGTCATGCGGTGTGCAAGGTCACGAATAATGTTGAGGTATTGGACTTGCAAGTGTGGCGGAACCTCTCCGTTGAGCAGCATGGAAGTAAGTTCAGAAATGCTTTTGAGTGGTGTGCGCAGTTCATTAGCCGCCACACCGATAAGTTCGGTCTTAAACTCACTGGCTTGTTCAGCAATCTGACGCTGGCGTTCAGAATTTTCTTTTTCAAGTTGCAAGTCGCGCGTACGCTCGGCAACCAGTTTGCAAAGCTCTTCTTGTTTGAGACTCAGTTGCCTGACACGCCACGACCATATTCCAAAACCAGCAAGTGCAAGGCTCAGTGCAGAGAGACCAATAAACCAAGGCGTCTGGTAAAAATGCGGCTCAACTCTGAAAGTAAAACTTGCGCCAGCCTCATTCCACACCCCATCGTTGTTACAGGCTTTGACATGAAATGTGTAGACCTTAGGTGGAAGGTTGGTGTAGGTAATTTCACGCGCATCGCCCATATCAATCCAATCGTGGTCGAAGCCATCGAGTTTGACTCTAAATTGCACTTTTTCAGGGGCAAGAAAGGAAAGTGCCGTGTAGTGAAAGTCAAAGCGTTGCACGCTTGGTGGAAACGACATGTTGTCGGTAGGATTAGAGATAAAGGTTTGGTCAGCGCGAACCTGTTCAATTTTAACGGCGGGCACAAGGGTATTATACTTGATGTTGTAGGGATTGATTATCACAAGTCCCTTTCCTGTCGGTATCCATAGCTCACCGCGTGTGTTGATACGAACAGGCATGCAAGCGCCTGTAACCTCACTGGTTGTCATGCCATCGGAGCGGTCAAATTTTTTTACAGCAAGTAAGGCGCGCTTACCATCCAAAACCTCATTGAGGTCTTGAATTGAGAGTGCATAGACGCCGTCATTGCTACCAGTCCAAAGATTTCCAAGGGAGTCTAAGGCAAGAAAAAATGCAGACTGTGCAAAAAGCACTTGTGAGGGAGGAAGATTCGTGATTTTGCCATGCTTGAGACGAGAAATTCCAGCATTGGTGCCGAAAAGCATCGACCCATCAGGTTGCTCGAGAGCACAGAAGACAACCCCAGCTGCCAAGCTGTCTTTGAGTGTGTAGGTAACTAAGGAATCATCAATGAGGCAGCCAATTCCATTGCCGTCGGTACCAAACCAAATGCAATGGTCATGCGACTCGTAGATAAAGGTGATAGAGTGACGTGTAAAATCTGAAAGGTTTGTAGGCTGAACGGGATAGAGAGAATCATTAATGAGGCGATACAATCCACCTACTCCGCCGGTCCAAAGCCGCCCACGTGAATCTTCATAGACAGTACGCAGCCGGTCGCCAGCACCGCTGCCAGTTGAAAAAATTTTGAAACGGCTGTTCTCATACCGGCAAAGCCCAGAGTACGTGGCAAAGTAAAGTTGATTGGAGCGTGTGCGAGTAATGCCACGCACCAAATCGTTAGGAAGCCCATCTGCAGGCGTATAGTTGATGAACTTGCCATTAACCAAGTGGCTCACGCCGCCAGCCGTAGCAATCCAATATGAACCATCTCGGTCTTCATACACGCCATAGACAATATCATCCACAAGACCTTGCTTGCTGGTGTAAATCAAAAACTTTCCATCCTTGAAACGATTCAGTCCGCCACGATAGGTGCCAACCCAAAGACTGCCCTCGCGGTCGAGAGCAAGGCTTTGGATTTGGTTATCTGTTAGCCCGTCTTTCTTGGAGAAGGAATCAAACTCGCTTTTGCCACGATTTAGGCGAAGCCGGCAAATGCCCCCATTGTAGGTACCAATCCACAGGATGCCATTTTTATCAACCAAAATGGAAAGCACACGATTATGTGGGAGTCCATCGGCGGTGGTGTATAGGGTGAATTTGCCATTTTGGTAGCGAAAAAGTCCGCAGTCGCCCGAGCCAAGCCAAAGTGATTGAGTAAGGCTGTCTTCCGCAATGGTCCAAATCGAGCCGGGGACGAATCCGTCAGCTTCTGTAAAGTGCTTAAAGACCCCATCCTTGAAACTCCATAACCCGCCCACGGAGCCAATCCAAAGTGTGCCTTCACGGTCAAGCAGCACGCAATTAACGGCATTTTGCTGGACATCGCCCGGCAGATGATACGCAATGATTTTCCCATCGGTGTAATGCGCAATCCCATTGCGAGTAGCGAACCACATACCACCTGCTCTATCGGGGCACATGTGATGCACTACATTGCTTGGCAACCCATCTTGAATGGTGTATGTCTTGAAACGCCCATCTTTTAATTGCATCACACCGCCGCCGTTCGTGCCAAACCACAAGCTGCCATCCGCACTTTGGCGAATAGACCAAACACCATTGCTTTTTAGCTCTGGCGTATTAGCCGTTCTGAAAATGGTAAATGATGCGCCATCAAAGCGGGCAATGCCATCAAATGTGCCAATCCAGATGTAGCCATCAGAGGCTTGAAAAATGCTGAGTATAGCATTGGAAGGTAAACCTTGCTCGCGTTGCCAAACTTCATGGATATATTGTGCAAAACTCTTTTGAGGGTCTAATGCAAAAAGTGGTGTGGCTCGCCCAAGACTAAGCCAGAGAGAAAGTAAAGCAAGAGGTGCAATTCTTCCCCATGCAATTTTCAGATGAACATCCAGTCGCCAAAACTTACCGTATAGCATACTAGACCTATAAGGCAAAGAGAGTAAGAGGAGACAAATAAAAAATGCAAACGAACTTGCCTGTACAGGTAGTGCAACAGCGCAAATTTAGCCAAAGTTTGTATCAATTACTGAAAAAAGTGTCGTCAAGGGAGGCTGTAGAAGTAGCATGCAGCAAGATGTCAGTTGGCTGTGCTAGCTTGCGTTAGCAAGGCATCACAGTATTTGTCAGCCGAGCTTTGAATGGCTGAAAAGTGCTGTGAAAACTCGGTCTCATCTATTTGCTCCCTTAGATATTCCCAGTTTTGGTTGTTAATCTTCTGCTCAAATTCGGTTAATTTTTCGGAAAGGCGCTTGGCGATGTAGAAGTGCTCGACAGCAAGTTTGGTATTGTGCATAGCAAGTGCCACCAGTCCAATTTGAGCGGCAGCAGTAGCCACACCTGACAGATTGCGATGA
Source organism: Candidatus Thermochlorobacter aerophilus (assembly GCA_002794105.1). Lineage (GTDB taxonomy): Bacteria > Bacteroidota > Chlorobiia > Chlorobiales > Thermochlorobacteraceae > Thermochlorobacter > Thermochlorobacter aerophilus. The sequence continues at coordinate 43,292 of PHFL01000007.1, forward strand.
GCATACTGCTTTTGCATCAAGTCTTGAAAGCCAGCTAAAGCACTAGCGTAATCTCCCTTTGCTGCTAATGCACTGCTAAGTTGATGACGTGCGGCAAACTCGGCAGCCGTATTACCAGCCTTCTGCAATTTTTCGACAATGACACTCAGTTCGGCAATTGCTGTGTCAAATCGCATGAGTTTGGCGGAGCCCGTAGCAAGTTGATGCCTCAAAAAAAGCTCGACTTCTTCGTTAAGAGATGCCGCTAAGGGAATCGCCGCGCTAAGCAAAGTCAATGCGGCTTCGGTTTTATCTGCCTTCATAAAAGCAGGCGAGTAGGCTGCAGCAAGTTGCACAGCTTCTTTGTGCAAGCCCGCCGCAATTAGGTGATGTTGCCATTTTGGCACACGCGTGTCATCGTTGCCAGTTTGATTGGAATAAAACTGTGCAAAGGCAAGGTTTGCGCTGGTGCAGTCTTCAGGAGAAAGCCGACGCAAAATCTCGGCTTTCACTGCTGAATGAAGTTGAAATTTTGGGGCACTGCTCTTAGTGCTCAGCTCTACGAAGTTTAGCCGCAATAGCATCAAAAGCAAGTCCTCGCTATCAGGATAAGGCTCGGGAAACGGAATAGACTTCCAGATGGCATCGAGCTCTTTTTCAGAAAGCGGTTCTGTGGCTTGAGAAAGCACAACGCAAAAGGCATAAAGCGGCACATACTCACCAGTGCTAAGACTGCTCAATGCACGTCTGAGCCATTGCGTTGTAAGTTCATCCGACACCGTAGATGATTGAAGTTCCTGCGCAAGCTCGTCATAACTGACCGTATTAGTTAGCAAAAGCGACTTGATAGCACCAAGCAGAAGTGGGGATTTACCAGCAAGGGTAGCAAGTTGCCGCTCATCATCTTCAGAGAACGGAAGTAAAAATTTCTGCAAAGTATCCGCGACAGCCATACTCTTGAGATGTGTAAACATGTATCAAGTGCACACGCTCAAGATATATGCCTGCGTGAAGTCTTGCAAATGCCCATGGAGCAAAGCCAAATGGTCTCGGTCAGGCTGCGAGAAGCATGGTATCGATAAACCCGCGCTACCATGGGTTTGAAAAACAGTGCGACAAAAACATTTTGTTTGAGGTTTGAGGATATGCAAAAAGGTTCTATCTTGAAAAGATTTTGCCAACTTACTCAACCATGTTATGACTTCAACGAATTCACCAAACGGCGATTCCCCATTCGGGAACATGCGTCTGAAATTAGACCCACAAAAAGAACGAGAGTTTTTTGCCATCGTGCAAGAAAAGTATGATGGAGATTTGCATGCGGCATTGCGGCGAGCCATTGAGTATTTTTTAATGTGCGAAAAATCGCGCAACCTTAAACAGGTGTCAGAAACACTGCGTGAAATTCAGGGGAAAATTTCACGAATTCGTGAAATGAGTGCTCAAATCTCTGATGCAATGAAGAGCATCAACGAGACCAATGCACGTATCAAAGAAGCACAAGAAGCACGAGAGCTAAAAAATGGCACTATCCCGAAGTCGTTAGGCCTCTAAAAATCAGCTCAGAATTGAAAGTAGATGAACGGCTGCATATCCGCTGAAATGGCTTGATAGACAACAAAGACCACCAACGCCGCTAAAGCCGCTTTAGCATACATGGGCAAGGCAATAAATGTGGCTTTTCCATATTCTTTCCATGTACTTGGCATCCATTGCCAGAAAAAACCTAACAACATAATTGCGAACACGCCAAGGTAACTGGAAACAATCTTTGCAATAAGCATGAGTTCGATGCCGCCTGAGAGTTTTTCTATCATTTCAAGTGCTAGCTCAAATGAAGAGGCACGGAAAAAAATGCGCGTAAAGGTGATAAAAGAAAATGTGATAAAGACCGATGCAAGCACCACCCACCAGCGCTGGTCATCTTTGAATGGGCTGATGCGTCGCCAGTAGCGATAAAACAGAAGTGCCAATCCGTTGAGTCCGCCCCAGATAACGAAGTTCCAGCTTGCCCCGTGCCACAAGCCGCCTAAGAGCATGGTTGCCATGATGTTGAAGCTCGTGCGCCATTCACCAAAGCGGTTGCCACCGAGTGGGATGTAGAGGTAATCACGTAGCCAGTTAGAGAGTGAAATGTGCCAGCGACGCCAAAACTCGGCAACATTTTCAGCTTTGTGAGGTTCATTGAAGTTAGGCGGCAGTCTAAAACCCATCACTAACGAAAGCCCAATAGCAATATCGGTGTAGCCAGAAAAATCGCAATAGACCTGCAGCGAGTAGCCGTAGCAAGCCATCAGAGCTTCAAAGCCAGTGTAAGCACTCGGATGTGCAAAGACACGGTCGACGAAATTGACCGAGATGTAATCCGAAATGAGCATTTTTTTGAGTAGCCCTTTGAGAACCAAAAAAATTGCTGTGCCAAACTCCGCTTCACTGAGTTGATAGGGCTTATACATCTGCGGAATGAAATGCGAAGCACGTACAATAGGACCAGCAACCAATTGCGGGAAGAAAGTGACAAAAAAGCCAAAATCGAGAAAATTGCTTACAGGCTCGAGCTCTTTGCGATAGACATCAATGATGTAGCTCATTTTCTGAAAGGTGTAGAAAGAGATGCCTATCGGTAAAACAATCGTATCGACATCGAAGTGCGTGCCAGCAATGCCATTTGCCCAATAGGCAAGAAAGTTTAAGGGCTTGAGCGTGGTGTGGAAGAGCGCATTGTAAGATTCCGTAAAGAAGTATGCGTATTTGAAATATGCCAGTATGCCCAGATTGAGCGCAACACTGGTCCAGAGATACGCCGCACGCCAGCGACCTTGACTGCGGTAAATGAGGTGCCCAAGACCGTAATCGGCGGCTGTAGAGAAAAGCAAAAGCAGAAAAAACAGTCCTGCCGTTTTGTAGTAGAAGAAAAGGCTGACAAGAAAAAGGTAGGCATTTCGCCAGCTTTGCCGCTCGTAGACAAGAGTATAACCTGCCAGTGCTGCTGCAAAGAACCACCAGAACGCACTGCGCGTGAAAATCATCGGAAGTTCAGGATTATACCCAAGTATAGATTCAAGCCAGTGGTGCATCGGTATTAGTGCTTGGTAAAGACAGACTCTGTATTGCGGTAGTTCTCGTAAGCGTTGATGAGTGCATCGAAGAAAAGATTGCCAAGCAAAAGATAGCCATCGTGATTGAAGTGCACTCTATCGCGCTTAGCAAGTTTAGCTTGTTGCCAGTAAGCAAAGGAACGCAAGCCGCCCATGACCTCAAACAAATCCCAAACTGCTGCATTGTGTCTTTGCGCCAGACGCAAAATGACATCTCTGGCAGGAAGCGTGTTAAAATTCGGTGCTCGGCGGCGAGTTAGGTTATCGCTATTGGTAATGAAAATGATAGCTGCGTGAGGCACCGCCGATTTTACAATTTGCAAGAGTTGCTCGTATTCTGCTTCAAACTTTTGGGCATTGAAGTGCTTGCCACGCGTATCATTGACACCGATGGAAAACACAATTAAGTCGGGGTTGAGTATAGCCAACTCTTTGCCAAGTAGCGTACAGCCAAGATATGAGCGCACAGTGGCACCATTGACTCCGATAGCACTGTAAGAGAACCCGGGCTTATCGTGCTCGAGCAGAAGACCTCGCAAGACAAATTCGCCAGCAAGATTGTGTTGCTTGACAAACTCAAACCGCACGCTACTGAGAGCTTCTTCAAAAGTGAAGGCAGTGTATCCTGCAGTACGGTCGACAAAACGCTGATGGCGAAGCGAGGGGTCGGCAAGTCGCACGATGTAGGTGGTATCTTCTGCGTTATGAAAAACTTTGACATGCTTGAACAGATATTGCGGATACGGATAATCAAGCCAGCCACTACCAGTGAGGATAATTTCTAATTCAGCCAGGCTATCGGTGGTGCTTACTGCAACGCCGGAGACGCCAACGGGTACTCGAGCGGTATGTTTGGTGTGGCGATGTGCACGCCAATGCCCTGTGTAGTCTACTCTAAAGTTAGGTGAGCCGTTCGAGCGCCCGAGCTTTTGCGGAAAAATGAACCCGCGTTCACCTTCGCAGTCTGGTTTCCACTCACGCAGTCGGCGGCGAACTTGACCCGTCCACACATCGGCTTGAACATGCGAACCGCCAAAATGCACAATGCGCACTTTTCCAGTAGCATGATGCCAGAGACTATCGACTTTTTCAAAAAAACGGCGAAACGACGCAAGACCCGACACTTGATTTGCGAAAAACAAACGGTTTGAGCCATAACGAATAAAATCGTATCGCTTGTGAGAAGGGTCTTTTTTGAATGAGGGTTTTCGCTTTAGTGGAGAAGCAGGAGAAAGGGTAGCAAGTTTATCGGTGGCATAAAGTTCGGCGCAGGGCAGCAGAAGGCTTAGGGCAAATAAGCAAAGTTTAGCGCAATGAAGGCACCGAATGAGCTGTTTTGGCATCGGTGGAGTGAGATTTTTGTTGTGTAGCGTGCTGATACTCACGATAGTCTTTCATAAAAGATGAGATGAACATTTGCGCAATTTTTTCAGCGCCTTCACGGGTGAAGTGGGTATAATCTTCGATTGCCAGCTTTTGCTTGACCCATTTGGGCATGGAATTTCTGCCGCCCATTGCCGCATACATGTCCCAATAGACGCCGCCAAAGTAATGCGTCGTGCGCAGCATCATGTCGCGCACATCAGGCAAGTAGGCGTATGTTACAAATTTTTCTTTCAATTTGGTCGACATATCCGAAGGACCAATCACAATCAGGTGCAGCCCAAGAGATTTGAACAAGCGAAATTGCTTAATCAATTGAGTCTCGTACCACTCAAGGTCTTGCTGACTCTTGATATGTGGCACAGCGTTGCCGCCAAATTGAAAAATCACGGCTTTGACCCTCATGGCTTTAATGCTTTCGGCAAAAAGCGCAGAATCAATCTTGATAAACTCTACGCCTGAAGAGCCACGAATCGGAATGTTATCGACGGCAACCCCGTTCTTGCCATCGAGAGTAATGGCATAAATGTCTGGACTGATGCCCGTAAATTTCAAGCGCAAGGGTTCTTCGGCATGAGAAAGTTCCCACTCAACCTTTCCAAAGCGTTTGCCTCTTTGAAGGGTTTTTTCGCCGTGAAAGGTGCGCCCACTGAGACTAACCTTAACAGAACTTTTTGCACTGCCATACAGCACACTGACACGAGTGATGTTGAGCGCTGTAGCAGCCGATTTTTTTCTCTGAAAAGAAAGCGAGGCTTGAGCATCTTGATAATTGCAATAAGCCCCCATGATGCCAAAGCGATTATGCGTGGGCTTGGAACTGTCGCCGAATACAGCATAGCGCTGCCAGTTATCTGACCAGCTATGTGAAATTGAAAGAGAATGTGTCAGAGGCTTGGCAGAAACCAATCCTACACCTGCACCTCCAAAGTGGCGTTGCAACTCTCTACGAATAGTACTGGTGATGCGGTCTTCCTCAATTTGTGAATCGCCGTAGTGTAAAATGCGAATAGGTCTGGAGGCTTGCAAAGCGCGTGTAAGTTCCTCAAATAGTGGATAGAGAACGCTCTTGTCGTCATTGGGGTAAATCAGGCGAGAAGAGTCATTAAGATCGATGTGGTATTTGGTGCGGTTGGCAATAGCGATGCTAGTTTGCGGAAGCGGAGCAGCTGAGACGCTAGCAAATTCAGGCGTGTCAATCTCATCAATGCCAATCAGGGTGCGTAGAGTGAAAAATCGTAGTGAGAAATTATCCGAGAGACGAATGCCTTGTTCTGGGAATAGAAGTGCAACCACACCAAGAATCAGAAAGACGCTAATAAGAAAAAGAAGTGTTCTGGTTGGCTGCATGAAGCGTGATGGTTGAATTTCATAGCTCTCTCGGTACGGCAATCCTGCAAACAGAAGAGGCAGAAGACCCGCTTCTGCCTTGGACGACTTTAATTACTCTGCGCAATGGTCAGCAGTGCGGCGTGAAGAATGTGGCGCTGAGCTTTTGTCATTTTCGGACGAGCGTGCCTTAAACATCGTGCCGAAAACATAATCCCATAGTGGTGAACTTACACCGTAGCCTTGATGAGGCGATTTGAAGTGATGCCGCATATGGTGCTCTCGCAAGTATCCCCAAATGCCGCCCTTGATTGGAAAGTGATGCACGGCATAATGCCCAATATCATAGATGAGGTATCCTGTAACAAATCCAGCCATAAAGGCAGGGGTGTGGCTTTCGCCAATGACAAGATAGAAAAGCGTGTAGAAGACTACTGCCAGCGGCAGGCTAATCGGTAGCGGCATCACCAAGCGCCACGCATCACTGGGGTAGTCGTGATGAACGCCATGCAAAATCCAAATCAAGCGCTTGCCCCAAGCACTTTTGGGATGATAGTGAAAAAGAAAGCGATGGAAAACATACTCAGCAAATGTCCATGCAAACATACCCGCAACAAACAGAGCCGCTGTAACTATTATGCTGACTTCAAAATTGACGAGCGAGAGATACATCAAAAATGCAACAAATGGCACATATACCCATAGTGGTGAGGTCCAATGCCAGCGTGAGCACGCATCAACAAAGTCGTTTTCAAACATGCGTGGAGATTCGTTCTTGTTGGACACGTAGAGCTTCATAGTTTTCGGCGAGTTTTGAACAATTTTTTTGAGTAACAAACATAGTGCCACAGCAGTGGCAAAGCACTGCGCCTTACGCCAAAGGAAGCGTAAGGCGAAATCAAAAAGCTACACACAAATATACGAAAAAGCTGCGCCAGTGTAGGTCAGAGTCCTAAGACTAACTTCGCCACTGTAAAATAGATGACAAGCCCAGTGGCATCGACAAGCGTCGTGATGAGCGGCGCAGAAAGCACCGTTGGGTCATGCCCCAAAGATTCGGCGGCAATTGGGATAAGTGCTCCGATGATATTTGCCCAAGTACAGATAGCAATCACGCTTAGTCCAACGGTAACCGCCAAGTGCCAATCCCCAATACGAAACATGGCAAAAATGCCGGCAATACCGCATAGCAGAAGTCCCAATGCTAAGCCCGTGGTAAGCTCCTTGAAGAGAACTTTCAACCAATCTTGAGGTTTGATTTCGTTGATGGTCAAGCCACGAATGACGGTCGACACAGTCTGCGAGCCAGCATTGCCACCTGTGCCGATGAGCAGTGGAATAAAGATGGTCAGCATGACCACTTTTTCAATTTCAGCCTTAAAGCCTTCGAGCACATTAGCAGTTAGTGTGCCGCCGACAAAAAGTAGCAGGAGCCAAGTCAGGCGCTTGCGCACATTGGTCCAAATTGGGGTCTCGAAATAGGGCTTATCCGTTGCACTGGTCTGCACACCGCCCAGTTTGAGGTAATCTTGTGTTTCTTCTTGGACAATTACGTCAATGATGTCGTCTACGGTAACGATGCCGAGCATGCGATTGTCATGCGTGACCACAGGCAGAGACAAGAGGTTATACTTTGAGACCAAAACTGCAGCTTCCCAGCGTTCTTCGGTAGGCAAAATGCTAATTGGGTCGCGCTGCATAATATCTTCAACGGTATCGTGTTCATCGACGAGCAAGAGGTCACGGAGACTGACAACGCCGACAAGGCGCTTTTCGCCATCATCTCGCTCTAAGACATAGATGTCATAGATTTCTCGCTTGCGACCGAATTTTTGTTGCCGCAAAACCAGCTTTTTCGCCATTTCAACGGTCATATCGGCATAGACAGCTGTAAATTCTGTGGTCATCATGGACGCAATGCTGGTGAGCGGATAGCGCAGAAAGTTTTGCAACTCCGTTTGCATATCCTCAGGCAATTGCGAGAAAAGCTTTTTGTTGAGCTGTTCAGCTTTCTCGCCCTTTGCCAAGTGGAGTTGGCGGAAGAGATAGACACGCTCATCAGTGCGCAGGTTGCGGATGATTTCCACGGCGCGCTCATTCGGCAGCGCCAAAAACAGGTCTTGCAAGTTAGGGAAAAGTCGTGTGGCGACTGTCTCTTGTGCAACATCAATGGGTAGCTCAGTGAGCACTTTTGCGGCTTTCTCGACAGGAAGTTCAGCAAGATACTCGGCAATGTCGACGGGCTGAAGCTCGGCAAGCTCTTCTATGGAGATTTCGTCCGAGAGCTCGATATCAAGACCGTTGTTTGTGTTCAGTTTAGGCATCGCTGTATCCCTAGAGTTATACATTTCTGAAAAGCCACACCCATGTGTAGTAAACACTACTTTTACTAATGTGCTCGACTGCAGTGGCTATAGAAAAGAGCCAACAACAAAAGAAAGCTGGCTTCCCAGCACACACTAGGGCATCCGAAGGCGAAAGCAGCACTTTGCAAAGGGAAGCCTACAGAAATAGGGGCTATACAGACAGTCTTTGCTAATTAGCATTCTACCTGCTAAATTGAAAGTCTTCTTGGCAATTTCAAGCCCGAGAAACTGAATTACAAAAATAAGCACAAAAATGTCAGAAGACACATTGCAAAGACAAGCTGACTCTACAGCAACAGCAAAAACATCGGTCAAGCGCAAGGGAGCAGACAACATTGCAACCTTAGAGATGTGGTATTATCGGCTTGTCGGTTTCTATGAACAGAATCGGAACTTGGTAATCGGCTTGGGTATTGCCATAGTTCTTGTGATTGGAGCGGTGCTGTTTTGGAGTCAGCGCAAGGCGGCACTTGAGATAGAAGCTACCGAGAGCTTAGCCAAAGTAATGCGGGCGTACAAAGATGGTGACTGGAGCGCCGCACTTGAAGGCGATAGCACACACATAGGGCTACACAAGCTGGTAGAGCGCTACTCCGGCACAGCATCAGGAGAGTTAGCGAAGTTCTATTTAGCCTGTGCCTTGTATCAGCGTAATGCACTGGATTCGGCAATAACTTTCTACAAAAGTGTTTCTACAAGCGCCCCACTTCTTAAGGCTGCAGCTATGGCAGGAGAAGCGGCGTGCTATGAGCAAAAAAAACAGTATAAACAAGCCGCTGAACTCTATCGCAAAGCAGCAACGACTGCACAGAACCAAGCTCTAGAAGCATTCTACCTCAGTGATGCCGGACGGGCTTACGAACTTGCTGGCGAAAAGGAAGAAGCACTCGAGGTATTTGAACAAATCAAAAAGAAATTCCCACTTTCACTCGAGGGACGGGAAGCAGACAAGGCAATTGCACGGTTGAAACTTTGAGCTAACCCTTTGCCCCACAACAGAGCTATGCGATACCTTATCGGCTTGATACTTGCACTCCAGATATGGGGCTTGATGGGCTGTGTGAAGCGAGGCGTGCCTAACAGCGCTCAGTCTGACTCACTCAAAACCTCTACTCGTTCAAAGTATCTTGTCGAGACAGCTAAAGGGACCTTCATCATTGAGCTTTTTGATGATACGCCTGCACACAAGCGCAATTTTGAAATGCTTGTCGAGCGTGGTTACTACAATGACCTTGCTTTTCACCGCGTAGTGCCAGAACTAATTGTTCAAGCAGGTGACTCACGCTTTCGCTCCGTTCCAAATCCAAGTTTGGACTCGCTCGATAATCGAACACTGCCTGCGGAAATTAAACACTCTCATTTTCGGGGCACAGTTGCCGCAGCACGCAAAGACGATAAAGAAAATCCACAGCGTGCATCATCAGCCTCACAGTTTTATATTAATCTCAATGATAACCGCTTCTACGATGGCAACTACACCGTTTTCGGGCGGGTTATTGCAGGAATGGAAACTCTTGATAAAATTGCAAAAGTTGAGCGTGACGCCAACAATGTGCCTCTGGAGCGTGTTTGGATAAAAATTTATCCGTACGATGAGAAATGAGCTTGTTGTAGAGACCTAATCAAAACCCAATACATATGCCACTTCAGTTCTTGATTGAAACCACGCTGGGCAACATCACTGTGGAACTGTTTGATGATACGCCGCTACACCGAGACAATTTTGCCAAACTAGTTGCCGAGAAGTATTACGACGGTTTAAGGTTTCACCGTGTCATCAAAGATTTCGTAATTCAAGGTGGCGACCCGCTCTCACGTGATGAGAGCAAGCGTATGCTGCATGGTACAGGCGGTCCAAACTATCGCATTCCTGCTGAAATCAAACATCCAAACAAGCGAGGCACCATTGCAGCTGCACGAGATAATAACCCACAGAAAGCCTCTTCAGGCAGTCAGTTTTACATCAATCTCCGAGATAACTTTTTCTTGGACGACCCTGTGCGAGCCGGCTATACCGTGTTTGGCAAGGTAATTAGCGGAATGGATGTAGCAGACAGAATTTCAATTGTGCCAAAAGATGCGCGCGACAACCCACTGACCCCAGTAACCATGACGATTCGAGCAATTACACCAGCGATGTAAATCAAAAATGCTTGCACACAATGAATATCCTTGTGCTCAATTGCGGAAGTTCAAGCGTTAAGTTTCAGGTCTTTTGCACAGACTGGGAGATGATTCATCATAACACCGATTATCCTATTGCATCAGGACTCATTGAGCGCATTGGTTCAGAAGCCTTGCTGACCTTTCGTACTTATGTGCGTGGTAAGGTAGATAAGCTAATTCGTGCAACAGCACCTATACGTGACCATCAAGCCGCTATTGCGAAAATTATTCAGTGGCTGACATCAGGCGAGGTGCAGCTGGAAGGCTTATCGTCGCTGTCAGATATCCATGCTGTTGGGCATCGTGTGGTGCATGGTGGCGAAAAGCTCACGACCTCTACGGTAATTGATGACCAAGTCATCAGCAAAATCGAAGATTGCATTGAACTGGCACCGCTACATAACCCCCAAAATCTTAAGGGCATTTATGCGGCGCGCCAACTCTTTGGTAACAATGTACCGCAAGTAGCGGTCTTTGATACCGCTTTCCATCATACTATGCCAGAGGTTGCATATCTATACGCCATTCCGTATCAGTTTTATCGTCGGCATAAGATTCGTCGCTATGGCTTTCATGGTATCTCACATCGATATGTGAGCTTTCGCTATCGGACCCTGATGGGCATAGAGCGCAGTGCTGTGCAAATTATCTCCTTACATTTGGGCAATGGCAGTTCTGCATGTGCTATTCGTGGTGGTTGTTCAGTCGACACCTCTATGGGAATGACCCCGCTGGAAGGCTTGGTAATGGGCACACGCTCTGGCGATATTGACCCATCTATCATCAACTACTTAGAGCATAAAGAAAACTACTCTACTGACGCCGTAGAGGCTTTGCTCAATCGTCAGTCTGGACTGTTAGGCATTTCAGGCTTGACAAACGATATGCGCGATTTGATTGAAGAAGCCAGAGAAAATGACGACCGACGCGCCAAGCTGGCAATTGAAATTTACTGCTATCGCGTAAAAAAGTACATCGGTGCCTACTTGGCGGTGCTAGGTGGAGCACAGGCTATCACCTTTACAGGCGGGATTGGTGAAAATTCAGATTACATCCGAGCAAAAATCTGCGCAAACATGGAATGGATAGGTCTGGAACTGGATGCCGAAAAGAATAGTGAAATGGTAGGGGGAAAAGAAGGTAAAATTTCCACGCCCGAAAGTCGGCTGGCAGCATGGGTGATTCCAACAAATGAAGAACTCATTATTGCTCGTGATACCTATCGTGCTATTGTGCCTGAGCCTGCTTAGTGGTAGTCTCTTCTGAGTAAGGAGCCGAGATAATGCTGAGTCTTCCGTCCTTAGATAGCTCAACTTTGAAGACATCAAAGATAACCTCACGACTGCCAGGTGGGAATCTCCAGTTGCGGATAGCTTCAGCAAATTGTTCTTCCAAAAATTCCGAATAGGGGTTTTCATCAAGCGTGGAGACTAAGGTGCGAATCTTTTCTACAGCGCCGCTTGTGCCAATAACAAGCTCGTAGTAAATCTTCCCGCTAAGTGTGGAGTCTTGCTTGCGGACGTTTTTGAAGATATCCAAAAGCTCTTGTGAGCGCTCATCGAGAACGTCCATAATTCTCTTGTGGCGCCTACGCTCACGCTTAGAATAGACCAGAGGGTCATACAAGCCTAATGCCTCATCAATAACATACGGGATTCGAATGCGGCGACCAAACTCAACTCTGGCGCCAGCAGCAATGCGCCATGGCGCATAATTTAAACCTACCAAAGACACAGGGCGAGTACCCAAATTGGTGAGGTAGTTAGTTTCATCCCTGTTACCAAGAACTAGGAACTGACCCGTAGCCTCTACCCACAACCAATCGAGAAGTTGATACTTAGCACCAGCACCGATATAGGTAAAGCTTTCACGTCCGTAGATATACTCTTGCAGAGAAGGAGTGATGTACAGCTCACCGAAGACTTCAGCAAACGCAATAAAAGTCTGACCGCGAATAAGGAGCGGAGTGTCGTAGCCAAAGGCGTAGCGGAGCGTAATAATGTCATTACCAACTCGGATAGGAGGATTAACTCCACGCGTGATGATAGTTTGAGCAGAGACATAGTTGCGCAACCCAAGATTGAGATGAAGGCCGCTTGAAGTTTCAGGGAAGATATTGTCAAAAAAGTATGAACCAACAAAGTTTACGCCAGCACCAAACTCATTCATGATAAAAGGCATCAAAGGCGGGTTGGGTTCTCGTGAAAATGGGGCAAACACCTCAAACCAGCCACCTAAATGAATGCGGTTATTGGCAACAGCAAGTGAACCAACTTTGAGAGCAAGTCTCACGCCACTGAAGAGAAGAGTTGTCGTAGGGAGTCTATCTAAGCGGTTCTCAATGCGAAGTGTATTGACAGTAAGAGCGACTGCTAAATTTTGCGTCATCACGTAGTCGACGTTGATATCAGCATTAGCTTGAATAATATCGTCGGGTACTCCGCCACCAGCAATGTAGTCTACTGTTCGGATGAAGAACGACCCGCTGAGCCCGGCACTAATTGTACCAATCCGAGGCAGTATAGCTTTCTGGGTATGAAAAACTCGCCCGTCTGCAGTAACAAGCGATTGTGGAAGAACAAATGAGAACGGTGCAGCAAGCAGCAGAAAGCAAAAAAGAGCTGTAGAGGCTTTTTTCATCCGTTTACGCATTTATGATTAACCCTTCATGCCAATTAGCGAAAATATAGCACACGATAAAGTTGTAAAGAAACAATTCGGCGTTAAAAGAGTGTTACACCCTTTCCGTAACAGGGATAGGTGTAGCAGGCTCGTCGGTTGAGGCAGGTGCATCGGCAGGCTTTATCCATTCAACCAGAAAGATGCAAAGCAAAGTCATCAGACTTGCAAAGACGCCAACAACCCAGTAGTTGGTCAGGGCTTGACCATGACCTTTGCCAATCACTAATCCAGCAAGAAATGAAGCCAAACCTGAAGAAAGCTTTTGCACCGAAGCAATCAAGCTCATGAAACTGCCACGATGACGCGATACCACGCTCGAAGTAACCAGCGCAACAGCAGGTACAAACCGACCAGAAATCAAAACCATGAAAAGAGTGGTAACTGCTAGCGCAAGAAAGGTAGGGACCCTTGGCAAAGTTGTTAGAAGCAAAATTGGTACAACCGAACAGAATGCGACCACCTGAAAGGTAAGTTTTTTGCCATATCGGTCTGATAGCACGCCAATGTAGCGCGAGGTGAAGAATGTGGCAAACCCGCCAAAGAGGTAAATGTATGGCAAATCTGACTCCGAGAGTCCCACATTGCCTACCATGTAAGGACTGATAAAAGGAATTACAGAAAAGCCTGCCAGCATCAGAGTGCTCATGAAAGCAAAAGCTCGCAGGGTATTAGGTAAGGAAAGTACAAGGCGAATCTCATCTATTGGTGAGGCAAGTACTGCACATTGCAAGTGTCGTGTGAGCGGTGGCAAAAGGCAAAAGGCACCAAGCCAAGTTACGGCACTTAGTGCTGCAAGCATGAAAAATGGGGCTTGCCACGAAAGCAAATGAGCAAGGTAGAGCCCAAAAGGTACGCCAGCAATAGATGCAATGGAAAAAGACGACATAATCACGCCGGTGGCAGCTCCACGCCGTGCTTCAGGAAAAGCATCTCCGACAATAGCCATGACCACTGCGCCTATAATCCCGCCAAATGCACCGGCAAGTGAACGAGCCAGTGTCAGGAGTTCGTATGTCGGTGCCAGCGCACAACAAAAGGTTCCAAGCGTAAAGCCTGCATAAAGCACGAGTAGGGCAACTCTGCGGTCAAAGCGATCGATAAAAAATGCCCCAAGAAATCCAAAGATAGCGGCACTGAAAGTGTAGGAAGAGACCATCATGCCAAAGGCTTGAGGCGAAATGGAAAAATAGCGCATAAACTGTGGTCCAAGCGGCATCATGACCACAAAGTCTAACACATTAGTTAGTTGCACCATTGCCAAAATCAGCAGCAATAGCCGCTCACGGGAAAAAAGAACAGAGGTGCGAAAGACATCAACCATAGCTTATGACTTTTCTGATGCAAAAAGATATGTCGGAGGGTTGCTAACTTTAAACCAAAACTTAGTGTCAGAACATTTCTTCAAGCGTTAAAACACTGAATTTTGCAAAGGCTGAGAGGACAAAACCTAAAGGACGACTTGAAAGCGGCTTACTTTAAGCAACCAACCTAACATGCAGCCAGCAGACAAGACGCGGAATCTCAAACTGCTACTTCAGTACGACGGAACCCCGTTTGCCGGGTGGCAGCGTCAACCGCAAAATCGGCATCAAATTACCGTGCAAGGTGAACTCGAAAAAGTCTTGTGTCAAGTGCTGCAAGAGTCAATCGAGGTTATTGGTGCAGGCAGAACCGACACAGGCGTACATGCAAAAATGCAGGTTGCAAACTTTTGGACAAACAGCAAAATAAGTCGGGAAAAACTGCAATACGTGCTCAATCGCTTATTGCCAAAGGAAATTTCCATAGAACGCGTTGAGGAAGCCAGCAAAGAATTTCATGCTCGCTTTTCGGCGACAGCCCGTACCTACCGCTACTTTCTGACCACGAAAAAAACAGCTTTGGAGCATCGCTATAAAGCGTTCTATCCCTATCCCAATCTATCGCAGGAAGCCATGCAACGCTGTGCCGACCTCATTGTCGGGCAGCATGATTTTACGTCGTTTTGCAAAGCTGGCACACCTCTAAAAAACAAAATCTGTACGGTGCAAAAAGCGCAGTGGAAAAAAATTGGCACGACATTTAAGTTTGAAATTACTGCTAATCGATTTCTACACAGCATGGTGCGACTGCTTGTAGGAACAATGCTCGAAGTCGGTAGAGGCACACTTACAGTTAGTGATTTTAAGCGTATCTTTGCGGCTAAAGATGTGCGACTGGCAGGTGCATCTGCTAAGCCAAATGGGCTTTTCCTATGGAAAGTCCACTATGACACGCTCCATCAGGAGCATATCCAGCAGAGTGAATTTGAAGATAGCGAATAAATTATACTCACACAGCGTAAACACTAAAAGGTAATGCAATAAACTTCCGAAGATGGTAAGGCAAATACTCGCATTCGCAGTAATGGCAGGATTACTGGTAGGCTGTGAGAAATTTTTCAAAAATCCAGAAACAGAGATTAGTAAGTCGCAGAATGTGCGTGCAGGTAAGCGCAAAGTAAGAATTGATACAGCCATCGTGTGGGTAGATATTGCAGATCGTGAAGACCTGCGCCAGAGAGGATTGATGTTTCGTACTGAACTACCAGAAGATGAGGGCATGCTGTTTATCTTCGAGCGCCCAGCCATCCAGTCGTTTTGGATGCGTAACACCTACATCCCTTTGGATATTGCATTTATTGATGCCAAGGGGAGAATTACTGATATCTACCAGATGAAACCACTAGATGAAGAACTACGCTACGAGTCATCTGTTCCAGTCGTTTTTGCGATAGAGCTCAATCAAGGCTGGTTTGCTAAGCGGGGCATTAAGGTCGGAGCACAAGTCTACTACGAAGATTGAGCACAGCTAAGGGAACACTAAGACTTGTACTCCGCACATACAAGGAAAATGAGTAAAGAATCGTTTATGCCTATGCCATTAGGTGATGTGATGACAAAAGAGCGGCTTAAAAGACTAATTGAGGATTGTGATGCCCTAAGAAGAAAAGCCCTAATGTCGCCAGAAGCGATTGCGTTGCTAGAACGGCATCGAGCAGACTTGAAAGCGCTGTTAGAATACCATGATGTGCTTGCAAACCAAGAAACAGAGAAAGATAAAGAAATTCAAACCCTCATTTTAGCCCTCGAAGAAACCCGCACGGAACTCCAATTAGCCAATGAAGTCCTGCAGCATATGGACAAAGAAAAAACTCGGCTGATGGCTGAGTTAGAAAAACAAAAACAAGCCTTCGAGCAACAAAGCCGTGAAGACGGGCTAACCAAGCTCTACAACCGCCGCCATATCGACACACTACTGGCACAAGAATTCGAGCGCAGCAAGCGCTTTAATCATCCCTTTAGCATTGCCATCATTGACATTGACCACTTCAAAAAAATTAACGACACATTCTCGCATCAAGTCGGCGATGAGGTTCTTAGAACGGTGGCACAAATTTTCAAAAACAATCTGCGCTCTATGGATTTGGTGGGGCGATACGGCGGTGAAGAATTTGTAATTGGGTTGCTGGAAACCTCACTGATGAGAGCCATACCTATCGCAGAAAAACTGCGCCGTGCCGTCGAGGAATTTAACTGGAGTGTAGTCCAGCCAAATTTGCAGGTTACAATAAGCATTGGCTTGGCGGAAAACGCCAAAATGCCAAGTCATGAAAAGGTAATTGCTGAAGCCGATAGAAAACTCTACGAAGCCAAACGAGCTGGCAGAAATCTGGTACGCTACTAAATTTTCCCATACTCAACGATTTGGCTGAAACAGGCGTTGAGTCGTGTGTAGCAGAGACGAGGGCAAATACCCTGAAAAGCAAAAAACACTGAAAATAGCAATGACACAGCCTTCTGAAAGTTCGCTCAAAAAAGTCTGGAAGTATGTAGAGCATTACTTTGAAAAGTCAGGCACATTCCCGCATCCAGACCGCAGCATTACGGAAGCTGTTGTTAATGGGTTGGCGCGGCACATCGATGAACTCGGCAAACCGCTCTGTCCATGCAACTTCTATCCAGATAAGAAAGCTGAAGCACAAAGACGCGAGTGGATTTGCGCCTGCGACGAAATGAAGATGTATAAATACTGTCACTGTCTGCTGTTCGTTACGCCAGAAGGATTGCCCATTACCGAATACCTGCCCGAAAACCATGAAGGGCGCCAAATCTACGGTCTGGTAAAAGACCCCACGCCGCACAAAGGACGGGAAGCGGCAAGAACGGCACGCGCAAACCTATCTTCAGCTGGAGAAGCAGAGAAAAAGGTGTAGTTGTAAAGAAGCGTGAGAAAATGCAGTAAAGGTATAACAAACGGAAGGAGCAAATCAAATGCCAGAACAAAAAGATGCAAACCGCACTGAAGTGCGCTCAATGCCCGACACGGTTCGCACGGCAGGGTCAGAGACGATTCGGGAAACCGACATGGGCACCGTGCTAAATAAGCCCAAAACATCTGACGAAGTCAAAAAGACCGTCATCAAGAAGGAAAAGAAAATGCCTGACACCGTCCGCACCGCTGGCTATGACGACATCATAGCAACTGATAAATAGAGCGGCATCCACCAAGTGAGACAAGTAACGGGCTTTGAAGTCTGTCTGAAAACATCTATATCGAAACCTCTTTTGCTGATGCGGCAGAAGGGGTTTCAATTTTTCCTGCAACAGTCCATGCTAAAACTCAAAGCCATTGCGCTGGCAGGTTGCACAGTTGTGCTATTGCTACTATGCGTTGCTAAAGACAGTCGGGCACAAGTGGTCTTAGGCAAATACGCTGGTGAATTCTTAGCATTTGGTGTCGGTGCACGTCCGCTGGGCATGGGCGGTGTAGCCAGTGCACTGGTGCAAGATGTAACCGCTGGATACTGGAACCCGGCAGGACTCTCTAAAATCAACTACCCGCAAGTGGCATTGATGCACGCCCAAAGTTTCGGTAATGTGGTCAACTACAACTATGGCGCAGTGGCTATCCCCTTTGAAGAAAACAAAAGTTTAGGAATTAGCGTCATGCGGCTGGGCGTCTCTGACATTCCCGACACACGCGGCGCATGGGATGAAGCCCGCAACCGCCCAATCGACAATGCCGAAAATTTCATCACGCGCTTTAATGCCGCAGACTGGGCAGTTTTGGTCTCGTATGCCGTCGCCACGCCTTACAAATTCTCATATGGTCTGAATGCCAAGTTCATTCTGCGCCACATTGGCAATTTTGCAAACGCATGGGGCATTGGCGTCGATGCCGGCGTCATTTACGATGTGGGCGGCGGCTTTACACTGGGCATATCGGTGCAAGATATCACCACAACATTTATCTCTTGGACGACGGGACGCAACGAACTTATCACGCCAACTGCAAAACTGGGCGGCGGCTACCTGCTCGATGCCCTCTACGGACGCTTTACAATTGGCATTGATACTGACATTCGCTTTGAAGGGCGAAAAAGCACCGCTCATCTGGCGTTTGGTGCCGTCAGCCTGAACTTTCGTGGCGGGCTCGAGTATAGCTACAAAAACATCGTAGCTGTGCGAGCAGGCATCGATGATATTGGCAGGCTCACCTTAGGCGCAGGATTGCGAATCGCTAAACTCAACATCGACTACAGCTTTGCACGCTTTGATAGCATTGAACAGTTGGGAAACTCGCATCGCATTTCCTTGCAGTTGGAACTCGAGCAAGAAAGTTTTCGGCGCAAAGGCTATGTGCCACCGCCTGAAGAAACCCCACCCGACAAACCAAAATCCGATGAACCAAAACCTGAACCTGAAAACCATCAGTAAGAGCGCATGTTTACAGGCATTATCAAAGATGTGGGCACAGTAAAGAATGTAGCACGCCGTGGCAACGGTCTGCGACTGACCATTGAATTTCAAAGCGAACAGTTTGATGACCTCTCGGTCGATGAAAGCATCTCACTAAGTGGAGCGTGTCAGACAGTCGTGGCAGTGCATGGCAAAACCTTTGAAGTCGATACGGTTGAAGAGACCTTGAAGAAAACCACCTTAGGCAGTTGGCGCGTGGGCACAAAAGTCAATCTGGAGCGCGCTGTGCGTGCCAGCGACCGCATGGGCGGACACTACGTGCAAGGGCATGTAGATTGCGTAGGCGAAATTACTGAGTTCCGTCAGCTCTCGGCAAGTTGGCTGTGCAAAATCAGGTTTGATGAGCAGTTCGAGCCTTACATCGTGCCCGTGGGCTCAATTGCCGTCGATGGCATTAGCCTCACCGTAGCGGACTTGCAGCGCAATGTATTCACAGTTGCCATCATTCCTTACACCTACGAGCACACAACGCTAAAAGAGCGCAGCGTTGGCGATAAAGTCAATCTTGAGTTTGACATTTTGGGCAAATATGTGGCAAAGCAAGTTCAAGCCTTCATGCAGGGCGGACGTTTTTCAGCGCCATTGACCGAAGCACGCCTGAAAGAATTGGGCTACTGAGCAAACTCCACTTGCTTATGTCAGAATTTCTGTGGAATGTGCAAGCTCGTTTTTACGAAACACTGCGCGCCAATCCGATTTCCAAAAAAATTTTGCAAGAAGAAAATCATGCCTTGATGCAGCTCTTGCACAGAATCCCCAAAAAGCAGATAGCAAAACTTCTGGATGTTGGCGCTGGTGAAGGTAATGCACTTGGCGTGTGGAACCGCTCTGGCTTGAAGTGCAGTGAAATCTATGCCGTGGATTGTTCGGAAAAAATGTTGCAGCGCTTGCAAAAGAAAATTCCAGTAGCAAAAGTGGTGCGGGCGCATGCCACGCAGTTGCCTTTTGCCGATGAAACTTTTGAGGTGATTCTGTGCATCGGTGTGTCGGAGTATGTGCAAAATATCGCCTTGCTACTCAAAGAATTGGCGCGAGTGTTGGTGCAAAAAGGTTTTCTGCTTATCACGGCTTCCATACGCTCATGGCTGAATGTGCCACGCTACCTTTACTTGCATCCACTTTTCTTCAGAAAAGAAAGTGAGTTGCTGGCTCTATTTGAGGAAAGAAAACTGGCAATACTGGCAAAGAGTAAAACACGATTGCAAATGCAGTTTCTACTGCAAAAAGAAGCGGCGGGCTAATCTTCTTCCAAAAGCAAGCGAGGAGTAACCATGAGCACATTTTCGCGCTCGACAACCACACTGCCTGCAGGCGCGCCTTTGGGCTTACGCACGTATTTTTTCTCGGTGCAGATAACGGGCACAAGTTCACTGGTGCGTGCCGAAGAGTAGTAGGCGGCAATTTCTGCAGCGCGCAAAATATCGTCCTTGCTCGGCTTCGAAGGCGACTTCAACACGCAATGTGACCCAGAAACCCCGCGTGCGTGTAGCCACAAATCATTTGGACGCGCATACTTGAACGTCAGTAAATCGTTGCTCTGTGCATTCTTGCCAACCCAAAGCTCAACCTGCGGACTGATTTTGAATCGACGGAAACGTTGCTCTTTTTCCGCTTCCGAGACAGAAAGCAGCCCAAACTGTTTGAGCCACTGCAAATTTTTCTCTTTCCACGCTTTGAACAACTTAGGCGAAGTAACTTCAGAGAGTTCAGCAAGCAGGCGCTTTTGCTCGGCAAATTTCTGGGTGATGTCATGAAGCCGCTTTTCGGCAACTTTGCGCTGCTGGCGAGATTTCTTGGCACGCTCAAAATAACTTTCTGCATTTTCCTGTATGGATTTGGCGGCATCAAGCGGAATTTTGATGCGCTCGCCTTGCGAAAAAATGTTCTCAAGCTCAATCTCGCTAAGACCCTTGCCATGGTGGAGGTGAAGCAGAAGCAGTTTGCCAAAGGTCTCATACATTTCAGCGCGGTCGGT
This sequence comes from Candidatus Thermochlorobacter aerophilus, assembly GCA_002794105.1. Classification (GTDB taxonomy): domain Bacteria; phylum Bacteroidota; class Chlorobiia; order Chlorobiales; family Thermochlorobacteraceae; genus Thermochlorobacter; species Thermochlorobacter aerophilus. The sequence continues at coordinate 64,050 of PHFL01000007.1, forward strand.
GGTTTGCAGCGCGCTCATGGTGCGGATTTGTGCATCGGTTTTTTCTATCAAGCGCTCAAGTGATTTTTTCAGGGAGATAAGTTGCTTGGTAAAGTGCTCATGCTGATAAATTTGATGCGTGTAAAAACGTATCGCTTCGTTTACGGAGTTAAAAGATTCGGCGCGCAGATATGGCAGATGAGTTGGCGGGATGAGCGAAAGCCAAATGTCGTTATCTGAAAAATAGACTTTGGGTTCAGGCGAGATAAGCTCATAAAACATCTCTTGAAAGACTTGATGCAGCGTATTGGGTTCAAGCGTCGGTGAGCTGGAGCGCGTGCGAAAGAGCATTTCGCGAGCAAGGTAAGTGTCAAAGCCGATGAGTTTCTTTGGAATCCAGCGTTCTTGCTCTTTGGCTGAGCGCGCAATGAAGGATTGATAGTCAAGCGTATGTAAAAATGCATCAAGGTCGTTGGTAAGTTGTTCAAGTGTAGGGAGAATGGGAGTGTGAGAGTCTTCAACAAAAGGCTGATTGAGCAAAGAAGGCTGTTTCTTAAAACTTTCCTGAACGATGCCATGCTCAAGGAGGAAGAAATTGGTTTCTGCACTAAAAAATTGAAAAGCGAGTGTAAGGGCGTCTTCAAGTTCAAAGTAGATGATGCGCTCGCAGTCGGAGATTCTGATTGATTTAATTTGTTTGTCATTTGCTTTGGTCATGAGGCTGACACTGTTGCGCTTCTGGCGCTGGAAAGTCTCTGAAAAGTAAAGTGAGAGCTTGGTTGTGCTGGCGGTCGCAAAAAGTGTATAGCGCTCTTTATCAGGGGCGATGATGCAGAGACGCAGTTCATTTTTTTCTTGCGAAAACGCCTCGAAGATGTAACCGCCTTCAAAGCGCGATTTCATCTCGAGCGTGAGAGCGTAGAGTGTAAAGTAACTTTTTATCATCTCTAAATCTCGCTAAGTCGTGAGAAAAGCATATCTTGCAGTCAAAGTGTTAATCCTGATTGTCATGCATAGCGCAGAAAGTGCCGCGCAGCAAGGCACAACATTTGACCACAGCAAGTTTGATACGCTGCTGAAAACATACGTTCAAAACGGTAAAGTTAATTATGCAGCGCTCAAACAGGATAAGCGCTTAGATGAGTATCTGCAACAGCTTAGCGAAGCCGACCCCGAGGCTTTGCCTACACGCGAAGAAAAAATCGCTTTTTGGATAAACGCCTACAATGCCTATACACTCAAGCTGGTGGTAGATAACTACCCGATTAAAAGCATCACGGACCTAAGTGCGCTGGGCTATCTGTCGCTGCCGTTTGATAGTCCATGGAAACGCAAATTCTGCAAAGTCGGTGGAAAAACGTATTCGCTCGATGAAATTGAGCACGACATTTTGCGTGGCAAGTTTGGCGAAGAGCAAATTCATTTTGCGGTCAATTGTGCGTCTGAATCGTGTCCTGTGCTGCGCTCGGAAGCCTACACAGGGGCGAAGCTTGGGGCGCAACTCAGAGAGCAAGCCGAAGCCTTTCTGCGCGATAGCACACGCAACCATATCAAGTTAGAAGGCAATACGCTGTATCTTTCCAAAATTTTTGAGTGGTATCGGAGCGACTTTGAAAGCAAAAAAGGCTCGCTGCTCAAGTATATTGCCCAGTTCTTTTCGGGCGAAGAGCGCGAGCGCTTAGAAAGTGGCAACATCACTATCAAATTCCTAGACTACAACTGGAACTTAAACGAGGCAAAGTAACTCAATCTATGCACGACCTACACGGGTTTTCGGACAAAAGCGGTTTGACAGAACTTTCTGAAAAGCCAAAGCGGATTGGCTGGCAGGAGTATTTCATGCGTGTGGCGCACCTGATTTCGCTACGCTCAACATGCGAGCGAGCACATGTCGGTGCGGTCATCGTGCGTGATAACAACATTCTGGCAACAGGCTACAATGGCTCGCCATCTGGCTTGCCGCACTGCGATGGACCAAATTGTTTGATTTACAAATCCATCCATCCCGATGGCACGGTCGAGGAAAATTGCATGCGCACGATTCATGCTGAAATAAACGCCATCATTCAAGCGGCAAAACATGGCGTATGCATCAAGGATGCGGAGATATATGTGACTGCAAGTCCCTGCATCAACTGCCTGAAAGCGCTTATCAATGTGGGCATCAAAACAATCTACTACGATAAGCCTTACAAGATTGAAAATATCTCTGAGCTGCTACGACTATCGGGCGTGCGCCTAATTCAAGTTCACATTGAGCATCCGCATATCTCCCCAGGTTATTAAAAACAAATCAATGAGCTGTGAGACCAAACTTTCAACTTTGGAATGAACTTTACCATCTCGATCCAAATGCGCTGACGCGGTCAGCCATCTTGGACCTTCAGACTGCAATCCTGCCTGAAAAGAAGTCTGCAGCAAAAGCTGTGCTGTTTTTCTTGTATGAGGCAGGCGTGGCTAAAGAAGAGCGCTTGGAAATTCAAGCCAAAACGGAACTCATCAAGGCTGGTGAGCAAATTGTGCTATCTGCCGACCGGGAAAAAATTTTGGACGAAGTAGAAGCCATTTTGCAAAAGCTAAGCACGGCGTCTGACAAATCAGAAGAGCTGAAATACGATAGCTTGCGTGTTGCTGCCATGCTGATGCATGCGCCGTTTGATACAACGGTCATGGAAACGATGATTGATACCATCATCCTGCTATCGCGCCTGAAAAATATTCCAGCCGATGCAAGTTTCATTTTGCTCTGGACAATTTATGAAAAAGCCTTGATGCCTATCTACAAACGCTTTTTTCTGGCGGCAGAACCTGACTTTTGGGAAACTTACTGCGCACTGGCACTCAAGGTCATGGGCAGGTATTTGCACGATGCCGCCATACAATACATTCTCTACTACGAAGAACCGCCGGGCTCGCAGAAAACGATAAGTTATTTAGAACGATGTGGCAAGTTGCTTGATGTCGCACTAGAAGTATGCTACTTGATACATCAGCTCTCACCATTTATCACAACGGAGATTGACAGGAACATCTACAGTTTTTGCACAGAGGTCATCACAAAGGCAAACCCGCAACCGCTGATTACATACTCTTATCGGCTGCTGGACCTGTCGAGTGAAGACTTCTTTATAACCTTACCAAAGGAGCAAATCAATAACTTGATACTCAAGGCGATTGGTAAGTTACCCAAAGAACTGCGTGTGCAGGTGTGAGAAAGGGCAGGAGCGATACCTAAAAAACCAAACAGGCTAAGCGCCATGACCACAGACCACCTTTCCAAACAGGAGCACATAAGAGACGACGAAAAGTATATGCGAGAGGCGCTTCGCTTAGCCTATCGAGGTGTGGGAGCGGTAAGTCCGAATCCAATGGTCGGTGCAGTCGTTGTGCATGAAGGCAAAATTATTGGGCGCGGTTGGCACAAAAAATATGGCGGTCCGCACGCCGAAGTCCACGCCATTGCATCGGTCAAAAATCCAGAGTTACTCAAAGACTCGACACTCTATGTCAATCTTGAACCGTGCTCACACTTTGGCAAAACCCCACCTTGCACAGACCTTATCATAGAAAAAAAAATTCCCCGCGTCGTAATTGGCTGCAAAGACCCTTTCAAGAAAGTAGCGGGGCGCGGTATTAAAAAGTTGCGTGAAGCTGGAGTCGAAGTGATAGTTGGAGTCTTGGAAGAAGAAGCAAAAAGGCTCAATGAAGCGTTTATCACCTATCACACCGTAGGGCGACCGTTTGTAGCTCTCAAACTAGCGCAAACACTCGACGGCAAAAGCGCTACGAAGACAAAAGAATCAAAGTGGATTACCAGCGAGGCGGCACGGGCATACGCGCATCAGTTACGCGTGCTATACGATGCTGTAATGGTCGGCACGGGCACTGCGCTCGCTGATAACCCAATGCTCACCGTACGCTATGTCAAGGGCAGGAATCCTGTCCGAGTTTTGCTCGACCGAAAACTGCGCGTGCCGCTGCATGCCAATCTCTTTAACAAAGATGCAAAGACCATCACCATCACTTCAAAGGTCAATCGCAAACATCCCAAACTCAAAGCCTTGGCTCGGCAAGATGTAGAGATATGCTTTGTGACAGAGAAAAACGACGAATTAGCACTCAGTGAAGTGCTCGAAGTGTTGTATGAAAAAAAGCTACTCTCAGTGCTGGTTGAAGGCGGGGCAAAACTTGTATCGAGCTTCATACGTGCAAAATTGTGTGACAAGCTACATGTCTTTATTGCACCAAAAATTCTGGGTGCTGACGCACTCTCAAGCGTAGGGCAATTGAATCTCAGGCATGTGGAAGATAGCATTAGGCTGCATGACCTGTCACTCAAGGTGCTGAATGATACATTGCTGATTGAGGGCTATTTTTGATGCCCAAGCCAAGTGCGAAAGCATGAAAATTCATGAAAAAATAGCATCTTGCACCGTTGCAGACTTTGCTTAAATCCATAAATGATGGAGTTCTATGCCAACCTTCTCGTTCAATCCAGTATTGCGTGAGACACGAGCCGAGCAGTTTAAGGCTTACTTGAGAGCGATGGCAGAGATAAAGACGCTCGAGCAAGTACAAGCAGCACTCATCAATCGCATCAAGCAGCGCTTTCAGGAGATAGAAAAACTGGGTAGCAGCAACAATCAAGACGAGCAAACTTTGGCGCAAAAAATGATGCAAGCCAAAGACTTGATTGTTGGCGAGCCAAATGAGAAGCTATGGAATAGCATCAACACTGTCGGACATCATACTGAGATGTGGATGGAGTCGGCGACAGCGCTGGATTGGGTCTATGCGTTCAACACAGACCAAAAAAATTGCGAGCGCTTCGAGGCACGTGATATGCAGATTCTCTATCGCCTCTCGGTGGAAGAAGAAAATCTGGGCAGACGACTTGAACAGGCTTTTCAGCATTACGCAAAGGGCGTAACCGACTACGACCTATATGAATTAGCACTGAAGCGCTTAGAAGAAGTGCTGGCAAAGAAACCCAACGAATACACACTTTTGCACCGTGTTGGACTGATATTGCTCTATGTACCGCATCTGTTCGATCCTGAGAAAGCCGAGCAAGCACTATGCAGGGCAGCAGAACTTGCTGAAAAAGAAGAAGATGCCTTGGCGCTGCCGCTTCTGCGCGTGTTCTACGGCGAAAATCTTGATTTTCAAGATGCGGTGAGATGTGCTACAGCTGATGCTTACTTCCATGCCGCCGTGGCAGCATATGTGTTGGATAAGCCAGAGAGCATGACGCGCTTTGCCTTGAAAGCCTATCAACTCTCGCCGAAATTTTTAGAAGCGGGCTTCTTAGCCGCAAAGGGCTATGCATTGAGCGCAAAAGATGACGATGCCATAGACCTGCTTCGCCGCATCATTGAAGTCGAAAAGTTCTATGCTGTAAAAGTGCTACTGGATTATGAATTAGTGTTGCGTGAGGCAGTCTTGGAATTTCTGAAAACCATGCGCGACAGTGAGCTGGCAAAAGTAACCGGCATGCTGAAAAAATGCCGCGACACAATGGTCAGCGATAGCGAGGCAAAGGAAATCGTGGAAGAATTGGAGCGACAGCTGGAGGAGAAGAACTTTTTGAATTTGTGCAACATTGAACACGAAATAAAACGAGAACGCCGATGGCGACTTTTGCCAACAAGTTTCCGACTTCAAAAAACCTTGACTGGGCATGCACTACGCATCAACGCCATGACCTTCAGTCCAGACGGGCGACAGTTGGCTTCTGCTAGCTGGAAAACCATTATCACGGACACTCGAACAGGAGAGCAGCTGCAAGCCTTGATGGGAGAGTCAGCTCGCCACTATGTGTATGCAGTAGCCTACAGCCCCGATGGCAAAATACTGGCGACAGGTGGCAGTGACCACATCATCAGACTCTGGAATCCCGAAACAGGTGAGGAAATCAAGCGCCTTGAGGGGCATTCGCAAGCCGTGAACTCATTAGCCTTTAGCCCTGATGGGAAACTTTTAGCCTCGGGCAGCAGCGACAAAACCGTGAAGATTTGGGACGTGGCAAAAGGCAAAGAGACAAAAACGCTCAAAGGACATAGTCATACGGTTAATAAAGTTGTATTCAGCCCTGATGGCAAATATCTGGCTTCAGCTAGTGCCGATAAAACTATCAAAATCTGGAGCGTGAAAACATCTGCCAAACCAAAGACGCTAACTGGACATACGCACAGTGTAACATGGGTAGAGTATAATCCTACTGGCACGATGTTGGCGTCAGGCAGCTGGGATAAGACTGTGCGTCTGTGGGAAATGCCATCCGGGAAGGAAATTAATGTACTCACGGGGCACGAAAGTGGCGTAGAGTCTGTGCATTTTGCAAAGGAGGGAAATTCTCTGACCAGCACATCTTACAACCGAGTGTCGAAACAGTGTCAAATTAAACTGTGGGATGTCAAGACTGGGGCACAAATAGACCAAAGTGAAGGTCGTTTCTATGCTGTTACACTCAGTCCCGATGGAAACGGTCTGGCAGTAGCGACAGGTGAAAAGACTATCAAGCTGTCTACGGCGCCGATGCTCTCGCTGGAATCCTACATTGAACTTGAAAGAAAATATAGGGAAGGGCAAACCGTCTTAGACCGTCGCAAAGGTTCACAGCGTGAAGACCGACGAAAAGTAAATATTCCAGTAGCAGTTGAGCGCCGAAAAGCAAATCGCACAGCAGGTTTAGCCAAGGGACCGGACCGTCGCACAACAAGCGATGATGTCGATATTCCATTTCTTTGAGATTCTCACCAAAGGTAAGTAGAAAAGGAGGGAAGCGGCACTGAAGTCTTCACATAATCAAAAAGCAAACCTATATGTCGCATCACCATAGCCACTCAACACAGGCTGTGCAGCACAAGCCGAAGGTTAGAGCCTTCGAGTTTTCTATGCCAATTGACATCATGCCGCATGACATCGACTATGCCGGGGTGGTCAGCAACATCACCTATGTGCGTTGGTTAGAGGTGTTGCGTGTCAAGATGATTGAATCTTACCTCTCCATAGAAGCGCAACTGAAGATGGGCATTTCCCCAGTGATTTTGAAGACAGAAATCCACTACAAAAAAGCAGTGACTTTTCTCGATAAGCTCATTGGTAAAATGTGGATTAGCCATGCCACGCAACTGCGCTGGACAGCATCAGCAGAGTTTCTTGTCAATGGCAAAGCTGTGGCGCATGCCGAGCAGTTAGGCACCTTTGTCAATCTCTCGACCATGCGCCCAGTACCAATTCCTGACGAACTCATGCGCATCTACCACGAAGCAGAACGGCAGCTAAAACAGCCATTACACTGAAAAAATGAGCCGTTGGTCCTAAACCTGCGCGGCGCGAATCTCTGCAAGCAGATACTCTGCAGCTGCTAAGCCAGAGAGCACGGCTCCTTCCACGCATGGTGAAACAAAGGCATCGCCTGCAAAAAGAAGCGGTAACGGTTTAGCAAGAAAAAGGCAAGGCTCTGGCACAAAAGAGTCGGGAGCACTGTATCGCCAACGCTTGATTTCAGCAGTAATGACAGATGCACCAAGCCATGGTGAGGCATAGGTCAGTAGCTCATGTATAATAGCTTGGTCGTCAGCATCCCAGTATGTTCGGCTAAATGCAGGATTGGCATGAATAGTAACAGCTGGCGCTTTAGAAACACCTTTTTGTTGGTTATCAGCAATCCACAGCACTGGACCATCGTAGAGCCACAATCCTCCGGGCGAAGGAATTTTACTTGCTCTATCGAGCAGGGCTAACACACCCAAGCAAGGCAAATAGGTAACCGCTTCCAACAGGCGCTTTTCTTTGATGGGAATGGGAATACCCGAACGCTTAACCAGTTCAAGAGACTGTGGAACAGGAGGAGTGAGGATGAGCGATTCAGCTTGATAGATTTTGCCACTTTCCGTCTCGACATACCAGAGGTTCTCATGAGCAGAAATCCGCACCACTCGTTCATTGAGCTGAACATCGATGTTGCGAGCCAGATACTTTGCAATACTTGTCATTCCCCCAACGCCATAGTAGCGCGGTTCTGATTCGTCGCTGCACAGTCCAGCAGAAGTAAGAAAATTGCGACTCCACTCCTGAACAATGCCAGCGGCTAACCACTCTTGCACAATTGAAAAAAAGCGGTTGTCTCTGACCGTAAAATACTGCGCTCCATGGTCGAATGTGCCGTTTTGAATACGACGAGTTGCCAATCGACCACCTACGCCGCGACCCTTGTCGAGAACGATGATTTTCACGCCAGATCGCTGTAAGGCATCTGCAGCAATCAGACCGCAAATTCCAGCACCAACAACAATGCAGGTGGTGATGATTCTGTTTTTCATACTCTCACGAATATTCAAGGTTTGTTGAAAATAGTAAGAACAGCCCAGAATGTAAAAGTGGGACTGCAAGAAAATAACACTTGCTAAGTTTTTTTGAAGAGCAACTCCCGAAAAAAATTTGATAGCCAAACTGTTCGCTAAGATTAGGCTTTCAGGCGTGAGACAGCAGGCAATGAAAGTTTGCCCAAAATGGCAGGCGTAGCAAGTGATGCACTTCTACCAGAGAGAAACTCATTGCCAAGTGTGGCAAACAGCACAGCCTCTTTGGCTTTTGCAGGTATGGTGCAGTGCTCAAGCTCGCTTTGCTTGCTGACCTGATGCACCGATAGCTTCTTGAGAGAGGAACGCAAATAATGCATCAATGTCGGATTTTCAGCACCGCCACCAGCGACATATACCTCGTCGACTGGAAAACGGCTAAGCACAAAAGCTCGAAGTTGCATAGCAATACTCTCGGCAGTCAGAGCTGTAAGCGTAGCAAGAATGTCATAAGCACTGAGGTTCAGCGTACGGCATTGAGCAATGATGTGCTGGAAGTAGTCAGCACTGAAAAGTTCTCGCCCAGTCGACTTTGGCGGCTTGCGTCGGTAGTAAGGCTCCCGTAGCAACTGATGAAGCAGTGCTTGTGAAGGCGTGCCCCGTGCAGCCAGAGCACCATCCTTATCAAACGGCCGATGAAACAAAAGCTGCGATGCCATGTCTATCATCACATTGCCCGGACCGCAGTCGAAGTAGATGACCTCAGAAAGTTTAGCGCGCGCTTTCAGGGCAGTTAGATTGCTAATTCCACCAATGTTGATAAGCACGCGTGAGCGAGTGCGATGCCGAAAAAGTAGCCAATCCAAATATGGCGCAAGCGGTGCTCCCTCGCCGCCTAATGCAATGTCAGCAACACGAAAGTCAGAGACAACAGGCACGCCAACACGATTGGCAACGACTGCACTTTCACCAAGTTGAAGTGTGGAGCGAATCTTGTATCGACCGATACGCAAAGGCTGAGGTTGATGCCAGAATGTCTGACCATGCGACGCCACAAAATCCAAGTGTTTGACTTTGAATTCTTTCTGAAATGTCAAGATGGCATCTGCAAACATCTCGCCAATAAGAAAATTCAGAGAAGAAAGCATAGGCAAGCGCGCAGATTCAGGTGAAAAGTTCTCAACGATTTTGCAGCGCAAAGCAGGTGCAATCGGATAGGTATGAAAGCCAAGTAACTCAATTGTCCTTCGCTCGCCTGTGCCAATGAACCGCACATAGCCAACATCGATTCCATCGACTGATGTGCCAGAGAGTACTCCAATTCCAAAGCGCTCCCTTTTGCGAAGAAGAGAAATAAGAGACTGCATAGACACGAAGTCGAAAGTTATAAGGTATTTTTTGGGTTACGCAAAATTTATAACTTTGCTTTTTGTATGCATGCGTAAAGTGTGAAAAATAAGTAAGTAACAACTCATCAACTCTCAAACATCTTACTCAATGAGCACAGCAGTCAAGCCCGATGAAGTATCGGCAATTCTTCGCAGACAACTCTCTGGTTTTGAAGCTGAAGCAGATACCTACGAGGTCGGTACGGTGTTACAGGTAGGGGACGGCATTGCTCGCATTTATGGGCTGGCAAAGGTAATGGCTGGCGAGCTTATCGAGTTCCCAAACAACATCATGGGAATGGCTTTGAATCTTGAAGAAGACAATGTCGGTGCCGTACTATTTGGTGATTCTGAAAAAGTGCGCGAGGGTGATACTGTCAAACGCACAGGCATTTTAGCATCTGTTCCAGTGGGCGAAGCCATGCTCGGGCGCGTTATCAATCCGCTCGGCGAGCCTATTGATGGCAAAGGACCGATTGAAACGAAAATTCGCCTGCCTCTGGAGCGACGTGCGCCGGGTGTGATTTATCGTGAGCCAGTAAAAGAACCTCTGCAAACGGGTATCAAAGCCATTGATGCCATGATTCCTATTGGACGCGGTCAGCGCGAATTGATTATTGGCGATAGACAAACGGGCAAAACGGCAGTAGCTATTGACACCATCATCAACCAAGCCAATATCAATCGCAGTCTGCCGCCTGAGCGCAAAAATGAAACGATGTATTGTATCTATGTGGCTGTCGGTCAGAAAGCGTCATCCGTAGCGCAGGTAGTAAGCACGCTGGAAAAATACGGTGCCATGCCATACACGACGGTGATTTCAGCAACGGCATCAGACCCTGCGCCTATGCAATTTATTGCCCCATTTGCGGGTGCGGCACTGGGAGAGTTTTTCAGAGATACAGGTCGACATGCACTTGTCGTGTTTGATGACCTGTCAAAGCAAGCTGTGGCGTATCGGCAGGTCTCACTGCTTTTGCGTCGTCCGCCCGGAAGAGAAGCATACCCTGGGGATGTGTTCTACTTACACTCGCGACTTTTGGAGCGTGCGGCAAAAATTCATCGCGACGACAACGTTGCTCGTGCAATGAACGACCTGCCTGAACAAATCAAGCCAATGGTTAAAGGTGGCGGTTCGCTGACTGCATTGCCAATCATTGAAACTCAAGCCGGTGATGTGTCAGCCTATATTCCTACTAATGTGATTTCTATCACTGACGGACAAATCTATCTTGAATCAAACCTCTTCAATGCAGGGGTGCGCCCAGCTATCAATGTAGGCATTTCTGTCTCGCGTGTTGGCGGCAATGCACAAATCAAAGCCATGAAAAAAGTTGCAGGTACTTTGCGCTTAGACTTGGCACAATATCGCTCGCTGGAAGCCTTTGCAAAGTTTGGCTCTGACCTCGACAAGGCAACACAAGCACAACTGGCTCGTGGCGTACGACTGGTCGAAATCTTAAAGCAAGGGCAGTATTCGCCAGTGCCAGTCGAAGAACAAGTCGTCTCAATCTTCATCGGAACATCTGGGTTTTTGGATAGCATACCCGTATCTCAAGTGCGTAAGTTCGAGGCAGAATTCCTGCAGAGTCTGCGCGACAAAAATCCTGAGATTTTGAAATCCATCGCTGAAAAGAAAGACATAACAGATGAAGTAGCCAAGCAACTGAAAGATTTAGCAGCGACATACGTGGAAGTATTCAAAGCAAAATATAAGTAAGCTGTAAGCAAGTCATACAAGTCTGAACACAATCCATAGGTCTGTAGCATGTCGACACTAAGAGAGCTACGCACGCGCATTCGCGGTATCAAGAACACACAACAAATCACGAAGGCGATGAGAATGGTGGCTGCAGCCAAACTGCGTCGCGCACAAGAGCGAGCTATTGCGGCGCGGCCATACACAAATGCCTTAAAGAAAATCATCACCTCAGTGGTTGAGAAAGTTGATGTGTCGGAATACACGTTACTAACAGCACGCAAAGACATTAGAAGAGTATTAGCAATTGTGGTGTCAGCCGATAGAGGACTCTGTGGCGCCTTCAATGCAAATGTGCTCAAATTGGCGCGCGAAACTTTCAGCAGCGAGTATGGAGAGTTGGTAGAGAAAAATAACCTATGGGTGATGCCTGTCGGACGACGTAGCGTGGATTACTTTGCAAAGCAAAACTATCCTATTGTGGAACGCTTCTCTGGAGTATTTCAAAAGTTGGACTTTTCAACTGCAAAAGCTATAGCCAGTAAGGCTGCAGAGCTATATGTAGAAGGCGAAGTCGACCGTGTGATTTTAATCTACAACGAGTTCAAAACAGTGCTTTCCCCCTTACTGCGCAAAGAAATCTTTTTGCCGATTCAGCTGCCAACATCTCAAGCCAAAATGGGAGGAGAGTATATTTTTGAACCTAATCCGACGCAGATTATCGAGCAACTTTTGCCTCTTTATTTATCTAATCAAATCTGGCACATGCTACTGGAATCTGATGCAGCAGAGCAGGCGGCACGAATGACGGCAATGGATTCGGCATCAAACAATGCAAAAGAATTGCTTCGCGTTTTAAGCCTTACCTACAATCGTGCTCGTCAAGCGGCAATTACCAAGGAAATTATTGAAATCATTAGCGGTGCCAATGCCTTGCAAAGTGAGTAAGTTATGACCCTGGCAATCAGTTACTTGTTGTAAAAGTCGCTGGCTGTTATGTATGTTTCCACTGACGTCCCATTATGTATGGACACGGCGTCAATGCTGCAGGCCGAAGCGCGTGCAGTACTGGCGGTGCACATCTGTGTCCGCGCCATATTCCGTAGAACCCTGCCTCGACTTCTACTGCAGTAGAAAAGAAGTCTAAAACAAATGGGGTTTTTTATAATCAAGCAAAACCAACAACTCTACCAATGGCAAGATACCTCTTTACCTCAGAATCGGTGTCAGAGGGTCATCCTGATAAAGTAGCAGACCAAATCTCGGATGCACTGCTCGATGCATTTTTGGAGCAGGATAGACACGCACGTGTAGCTTGCGAGACTTTCGTAACCACAGGGCAGGTAATTGTCGGGGGCGAAGTAAAAACGAAAGCCCATGTAGAAGTACAAAAAGTGGTGCGGAAAGTCATTGAAGAAATTGGCTACACGCGGGATGAATATGGATTTACAGCGAAATCTTGTGGCATTCTCACTGCTATTCATGAGCAATCGCCAGACATCAATAAAGGTGTCGACAGGCACAAATATGAGAAACACAAAGATCGCTACGATAGTATTGGTGCTGGCGACCAAGGCATGATGTTTGGCTATGCCTGCAAAGAAACACCAGAGCTAATGCCTGCCCCAATTATGTTTGCGCACCGATTGGTCAAACGCTTGGCAGAAATTCGCAAAGAAGGCAAAGAAATGACCTACTTACGCCCCGATGCAAAAAGTCAAGTAACGCTCGAGTATGATGGCAATGATATTGTGCGAGTCGATACCATTGTCATTTCCACACAACATGACCCCAAGCCAGACGGCATGACTGATAAACAATGGCGAGCCAAAATCAAAGAAGATGTGATTGCTTGTGCTGTCAATAAAGTAATTCCAAAAGAGTTGATAGATGAAAACACGAAGTTCTTTGTCAACCCCACTGGAAACTTTGAAATTGGCGGACCAGATGGCGATACAGGTCTGACAGGTAGAAAAATTATTGTCGATACCTATGGCGGTGCAGCACCGCATGGCGGCGGAGCATTCAGCGGCAAAGACCCCACCAAGGTCGACCGCAGTGCTGCATATGCGGCACGCCATATTGCCAAAAATGTAGTAGATGCCGGTTTGGCAGAAAAATGCACCATACAAGTCTCTTACGCCATCGGTATTGCCCGACCAGTAGCGATTTATGTCAATACGCACGGGACAGGCAAGAACGGAATTAGCGATGAAGAACTGCAAGAAAAAATAGAAAAGCTCTTTGACCTGCGCCCATTAGCTATTATCGAGCGATTCAATCTCGATCGACCAAAAGGTTGGTGCTACCGAGATACAGCTGCCTACGGACACTTCGGGCGCAACATCTTCCCGTGGGAAAAATCAGATATGGTCAAAGACTTGCAACGTGCATTCAAGTAACCTCAAAGCCACTTGTGCACAGAGCAAAATCAAGCTAATAGAAGCAATTCCAAATAACTCAAACTGAAAAACACAACCATGGCAACAGCAGAGACCAAGAAACTGCCCTATAAAGTCAAAGACATATCGCTAGCGGAATGGGGGCGCAAAGAAATTCGCTTAGCTGAAGCAGAAATGCCCGGCTTGATGCAATTGCGCAAGGAGTATGGACCAAAAAAACCACTTAAGGGCGCACGCATCGCAGGCTGCCTGCACATGACCATCCAAACTGCGGTGCTCATCGAAACACTTAGAGAACTCGGAGCAGAAGTAACATGGTCAAGCTGCAACATCTTCTCTACTCAAGACCATGCGGCAGCAGCTATGGCAGCAGCTGGAGTGCCCGTCTATGCATGGAAAGGCATGACTCCAGAAGAATTCGACTGGTGTATTGAGCAAACCCTGTTTTTCCCAGATGGGCAACCACTCAACATGATTTTGGATGATGGGGGAGACCTAACTAACATGGTCTTGGATAAGTATCCTGAGCTGGTGCCTAATATCAAAGGCATTACTGAGGAGACAACAACTGGTGTGCGGCGCCTCTACGAGAGAATGAAAAACGGTAAATTGCCACTGCCTGCCATCAATGTCAATGACAGTGTAACGAAGTCAAAATTTGATAACAAATATGGCTGCCGAGAATCACTTGTTGATGCAATTCGTCGTGGTACGGATTTGATGCTGGCTGGAAAAGTAGCAGTCGTTGCAGGATATGGTGATGTGGGCAAAGGGTCAGCGGAGTCGCTACGTAGTGCAGGAGTGCGTGTAATCGTCACCGAAGTCGACCCCATCTGCGCACTGCAAGCAGCGATGGATGGCTACGAAGTCAAAAAAATGGAAAATGCTATTCCAAGAGCTGACATTATTGTGACCGCAACTGGCAACCGTGACATCATAACAGCAAAACACTTCAAGCTGATGAAAGATAAAACAGTAGTATGCAACATCGGACACTTTGATGTTGAAATCGACATGGCTTGGTTAAATAAGCACTATGGGCATACTAAAGTAGAAATCAAACCACAAGTTGATCTCTACAACATAGACGGCAAAGACATCATCGTATTAGCAGAAGGACGGTTGGTAAATCTTGGGGTAGCTATGGGACATCCCTCTTTTGTCATGTCTATGTCCTTTACTAATCAGGTATTAGCACAGATGGAACTGTGGCAGAATGCCCATAAATACGAAAATAAAGTCTATGTTTTGCCTAAGCACCTTGATGAAATGGTCGCAAGGCTTCATCTTGAAAAATTGGGAGTAGAGCTCGAAGAATTGACACCTGAACAAGCAGCGTATATTGGGGTCGATCCAAAAGGACCGTTCAAGCCCGAGCATTACCGTTACTAAGTAACAAAAACATAAGGTCATGAAAAGAAAGGGTAGCCTTTGTGGCTACCTCTTTTTGTATCGTATTGTCGCGCTAAAGATTCTCACTGCGTTCGGAAATGACAAAAGGAAATGCTTGGTGACGACATCACCCTGTCATGCTGAACGAAGAGCATTCTTCCCTCTCCTGTCATGCTGAGCGCAGCGAAGCATCCATACTGGATTCCTCACTGAGTTCGGAATGACGAAAAAGAGTACGCGGAACGACCTTGTTTCTTGATTGGGCGGAGAGTGAATAGACGCTAAAGGCAAAGCCATGAAAAGGAAACGAAGGCACAAAATAAAAAAGGCGGCTGATGTGGCAGCCGCCTAAGCCTTGAACTCTCGTCAGGTCTTAGAACCAAGGTCCGTGCTTGTGCGTCAGCGAATAGTTGTAGTAGACAAGGAACGACTCAAAGAGGAAGAACGCTAAAGTAAGAATGCCGAAAATGGTGAAGGCAGGGCTTCTTTCTTCACGAGAAGCTTTCTTATCAATGAATGGCACAAGTGCCCAAACTATAATGGCAATAGTAAGTAAAAGCACCGCTACCCAGCCCGGAACCTGCTTGAGGAATTGGAACTGTGCCCAGAAATACCACTCTGGCTTAATTTCAGGACTTGGTGCAGAGTTGACAGGGTCTAACTTCACACCAATTTCCCATGGGAACATAACAGCAAGGAAGATTAGCACAGCAAAGCCAATCATCCAGCCGATAAAGTCTTTCATCAGGAAATTGGGGAAGAAAGGTTCTTCACCCTTGACAAGACCACGTTCGCGATAGCCGATAGGCACAGAGTTGCCTAAGGTTTGCACAAGTAGCAGGTGTGCAGAAAGCACTAGCAGCGTGATACCAGGCAGCAGCACAACATGGAAGCCGAACATGCGCGTCAGGGTCTCGCCAGTGACCTGCGGGATAGGCTTGCCATCAATCATGAGAATATCGGCACCAAGAACCTTTGCAGTGACCTGTATGATAGCTGGTCCAATGAAATCACCAATCAAGGGCATTCCGCCAAGCGCACCGGGAATGGAGATACCAATTTGGGTAGCAAAGAATGCCAGCTCATTCCAAGGAAGTAGGTAGCCAGTAAAGCCCAATCCGAGTGTAAGCAAGCAGAGAACAAAACCAGTTAGCCACATGAGTTCGCGAGGTTTGCGATAGGCTTTCATAAAATAGGCACTGAACATGTGGATAAACATCATCAGTGTCATCAGGTTAGCAGACCAGCTATGCACTTGACGAATGAGCCAGCCAAAGGCAACTTCCTTCTGGATGTAGACAAAAGAGTCAAAGGCTTCTTTCTCGGTGGGCTTATAGTAGAGCAAAAGAAGCAGCCCAGTAATGATTTGAATGACGAAGAAAAAGAGAGTAAGCCCGCCAAAGTAATACCAGATTGATTGGCGGTGCATCGGGACTGCTTTTTTGCTGAGGTACTCGATTGCGTAGGTCATAGACCCAATGCGAACATTGAGCCAATCTTTGAAACTAGATTTTTCAGCGACACCGTTGCCGGTCGCAACACTGCTGTTGATGCTGCCCTGACGAGTAGATGAGGCAGCAGTCTGAGTCTGAGCAAGATCTGCCATACGAGATGTACTCCTTTCGTGATTAGATTTGTAGTTATGCTTTTTCTACAACAATGTTATCGTCTTTAACCTTGACAGTGTATTTAGCAAGACCTGCTGGTTGGGGACCAGAGATTTTCTCGCCATCAGATGTGTACTTGGCGTTATGGCATGCGCACCAAACTAACTGCTCATCTGCTTTCCACTGCACAATGCATTGAAGATGAGTACAGATTGCTGAAATGGCTTTGTATTCACCATTGACATTGATGAGCAAGAGCTTTTGCCCATTGAAGATGACAATCTTTCCAGAGTTTGGTGGAACATCGGAGACTTTGGCAACCGGTGCAGAAGTTTCATCTTTTTTCTTTCTCTCTGGTGGGGTGACAAAGCGTGCAACAACATAGAGAATAGGCAAGACGAAAGCTGTAGCTAGCGCTCCGACAATTATGTTTAGAACATTACGGCGTCCCTTCCCCATGATGGCTTCACCAGCTTGGACAGCTCTTTGGGCTTCTTCGACGGCTTCTCGGCGTTCTTGGTCAGCTTCAGAAACGACAGCCAAACGTTTTGAGCGGTCGTATTCGCCCCTAATGATTTGCGCCATATTTGAATTCTCCTCTGAGGTTACGGTTGAAGAATGCTATTTCCCTAAATGGAAACACAAAAATTGCTTTAGCGCGCTGAATGTGCATCCTACTTTTCTCCAATCGCTTCTGGAACAACGAGCCCGATTTTTTTCGTTCCGAAGTCAAGAAGTTGAGCAAAAAAATTGTAGAGCGTGTACATCACTGAAAGTTTGCCAACGCGCCAGATTTTGCTCTTAATCAAATGTCGCACGAAAACGGAGTTTAAGTTCTGCGGATGCAACGATTCTGAGATGCCCATCATTTCTACCGATGTGCCATCTTCACGCAAGAGACTGAACTTAGAATTGAAACGCAGATAAAACGGACCTGTGTCTAAGGCATTCAGATGCTCAATGTGGAAAGTAACACGCGAGTTGGTCAAAGAAAAACGCTTGCCGTATGAGGGCAAGAAAAGACCTTTGCTACACTCATGCTCTACAGTCTTTAAGTGATTGGTAACAGTTAGCACACGGTCGCTTTGGGTAAGCAAAAGAAAGCTAAATGGCTCTTGCCAAGTATGTTTGTAGGTGATGATGTAATAGACTAAGTCAAGGTCATCGGAATGGGCTCGACCCCAATACCAATGTTTGATGTCGGTATGCATAGGGGCACGTCCGTAGTTATGGTCGTGATAGCCCTTGCCTTTGAAGTGGATTGTGCGACGCACCCTGCTGTCATAAATTTCCAGCTCGCCGCTGACATCATTAGACGGTGAAGCTAATACCCAAGAGTGAATGTGTGTGCTTGAGGAGTAGCGTGAAAGCTGCTTATGACCTTGTAGCGGTCTCACTTTGAACTCTAGTGTAGCGCGCACTTTTTTACGCCGAGAAGGCATCTCAAAGTGCAGGTTCAAAACATAAGTCTGGCGGGTTTCATCAAAGCGAAACTCATTGTGCTCAAAACGAACATACGGCTCATTACGCGAGGCGGAAAACAAAGACGAGTCTCCCTCTTTGATGAAATTGATAATTTCCCGACCGTGCTCATACAAATTAAAACTGAAGGCAACATGCTCGAGCGGGTTGGCTGAAAAAGCCGAGCGCGAGCGCTGCGACTTGAAATACTGCTGCAGGTAATACGGCGAGAAAGGAAACCCCGAGTACCATATTGCTACGAATGAATAGACATGCTCGTCATCGAGAGCATCGAAATACCACCATTCGTAGGAGCCAGACTCGGTGAGACCGTGCCATACATCGTGCTTCAGAGAAGCCGAAATTTGCATGATTCGTGTTAGAGTTTTTTGTGCTATGAAGTCAGAGATGCAGTTTTTGGTGTAAAATCTTTTTTCAACATGATACGTTTCCGTTGCATGATGCATCAACAAATGGCATGTTAGGACGCTTGCTTTGGCGCAAAAATTTTGCGGATAATCTCCTCGATAGGAATCTCCTCAATGTTCAAGTCAGTGACGGGTAGCAAAGAAAGAATCTCTGCCGATGTTTTAGAAATCATCTGCCGCGGGACACGCAACTTGGCAGAAAGCGGTGAATAGGTCTCAACCGTTCCAAACCGCTCCAAAGTCGAGCGCTCAACTGGGGCTGCAAACTCAAGCGAGAGCAATTTCTCCGATGAGAACCGACCAATGATAGTATCCAAATCGCCATCAAAGAAGATTTTGCCAGAGTCAATGATAATGACGCGCCGGCAAAGTGTTTCAATATCCTGCATGTAGTGACTGGTGAGAATGATAGTGGTTTGCTCCTCGGCGTTGTAGTGCTTGATAAATTCACGTATGGTCTTTTGCGCCACGACATCCAGCCCAATCGTCGGTTCATCAAGAAAAATGACCTTCGGGGAGTGCAGCAGTGCGCCAATCAGTTCCATTTTCATCCTCTCGCCTAAGGAGAGCCGACGCAGTTGGATGCGCAGCTTATCCTTGACATCAAGTAAGGTGGCAAGGCGGTGCAATTGCCGCTCATAATCGCGATGAGGAATCTCATAGATTTCTTTGAGCAAAAGAAACGAATCTTCCGCAGGCAAATCCCACAAGAGCTGATTTTTCTGACCCAAGACAATCGAAAATTGCCGACGAAACGCATTCTTGCGCTCGAAAGGAACATACCCAAGGACGCTAACCTTTCCTGAGGTGGGATAGAGCAAACCCGAGAGAATTTTCAAAGTGGTAGTTTTGCCTGCACCGTTGGCGCCCAAGAAACCGACAAGCTCGCCTTTGGTAAGTTCGAAGGAAATATCGTCGACGGCAACATGCGTCAGATACTCACGTTTGAAAAGGCTTTTGATGGCGCCGCGCAAGCCCGGCTCTTTTTTGAGAGAACGATATTCTTTGCGCAAGTGCGAGACAGAAATGACCGTGTTCATCTGAAATAGACCACAACGGAAATCGGTAAGTGATGGCTGTAGCCCCCAATATAGCGCTCGTTGTAGAAGGTGCTAAAAAGCTGACCGACAGGGTCGCTGCGGCGCGAGGGCTGAAAAAGATAGGGCGCAGAAAACCGCTCAAGTGAATTAGCAAAGACATAAAAGCTTTTTTCATCAAGCATACTCGCTGAGACAAACGCTTGGTCGTAGGCATACCACTTTGCGCGCATACGAACAGTGCCACTGTTGGGCGAAACAAGCGAAAGATTGAGCAAAAAGTTTGGAGCGTTGAGACGAACATACGATGAATCGCCGCTGGCACGAATGCTTTCATTGAATGCCCTATTGTTGGCAGCTGTGTTGAAATTGCCAAGAACAAGAATGTCGGGGTCTTTTTCCCCTTCACGCAAGCTGGCAAGAATGCTGCGCAGGAGCTGGGCGGCACGCAGACGAGCAGATTCTACCAGCGGATTAAAGGGTTTAGATTCGAGCCAGTGATTCAAAATGATGTTGAGCAGCCGACCGCGATAGTCCAACTTAACCAGCATAATATCGGGCATAGATGATTTGCCGGTGTCGAGCGCAATGGGATAGGTGTTGGAATAGTTCAAGCTGAACTTGCGACGATTGAAGACCAGCCCAAGATTGCGACTGGCAGATGATGGGGAAGCAAAGAAGACCGTCTGAAAATCGTTGGTGCGCAGATATTTCTGGAAAAGCGTATCCAAGAGCCACTGATGCTCAATGTTGCAAAAACCCATGATATCTGGCAGAGCAAACCCACGTGAGTGTGCAAGGTCTTGAATGGTTTGAGCTAGCCGCTGGAATTTTAGATTGAGTTTCTCGGGTGTCCACTGATACTTGCCGCTTGGCGTAAAATCCACATCCGTGGTCGTATCGGGCTTGGTGTCAAAGAGTGCCTCAACATCCCACCATGCTACAAGAAACGACGAACTTGGCGATTGGGCAAAAAGAGAGGTATGTAAAAAGAGAAAAAGTATAACCCACGGCGTTCGCATGTGCGAGTCTGAAAGTTTTAGCCGCAAAGACTTGCAAAGTTAGTGCAAATCTTAGTCGCTAAGAAATTTGCAGACGATTTCGACAAACTCTTTTGGCTTTTCAACCATCGGCACATGTCCGCAGTTGGGAATCATCTGCAGAAAGCTGCCTGGCAATTCGCGGTGAGCAATTTCAGCATACTTGGGCGGAATAAAACGGTCATTTTCGCCCCAGAGAATCAAGATGGGTATGCGCAATTCCTTAAGGCGATTGCGAATTCCAGTGCGACGCAAGTCCAAATAACGGTAATCTCGATTGAGTGCCATCATAGCTTCAAAGTTCTCGCGACTACGCACCATTTCAACATTGCGCCGAAAATGCTCATCGGTGATGTGAGAGGGGTCGTGGTAGACACTGCGCATGGTCTGGCGAATAAAAGTCGGTGAAGAGACAAGGCGGCGCACAAGATGACGAATCCCCCACAGACTGGCAGCGCGCACAAACGAAGGCACATTCAAAAAACCATCTGTATTGCTGATAACAAGTTTGGTCAGCACATTCGGATAAAGCACCGAGAGCGCCAAGAGATATTTGCCGCCCATAGAGTGCCCAATGGCATAGACATTCTTGCTGGCAAGGGCATGAGTTTTCTCCAAAAATTCCATAGCCAGCTTGGCATAAAAAGAAAGCGAATAGCGCACATGAACAGGTTTGTCCGATTTGCCAAAGCCTAAAAGGTCAAGGGCTAACACACGGTAGCGCTGGGCAAACGCAGGAATGACCTTCTCAAAGACATCAAGTGAGGAAGAAAATCCATGCAAGAGAAGAAGTGTATCGCCTTCACCAGCCTCTACATAGCGATGCTTGAATCCAGAAAGGGTTATGAAGTTGGTACTCATACTCATCATGACTTACTGCTTAATGTAAAACAAAGCCATGCGAAATATACGTTTTGCAGCGGTCCTGCAAGCAATGATAAAATCGCAGAGCGCAGGCATCTTGAAGCCAAGACAAACGGCTGGGCAGAAATTGCAAGCAGAATTGCTAACTTTGTTAGCAAACAACAATCTAAAGAAAGCCAAAGAGACTATGGATAGGGAAAGGGAAGAGTATCCACAGAATGGGAGCACTCATAGAGCAAGCGCTTCTGAACCTGACGACGAAAAAATCTACTTGCCAGAAAAAGGGAGCATTGGTGCAAAAATTCGTGAGCGCAATCAGAGCCGTGCCATTCTTGGCGGTCTGACCTTCACGGAAGTAACGGGCTACGGTTTTGCAGTGCTTTTCTTTGTGCTGGCGATAGGGGTTTATTTCCAACTCGGGCGAAATCCTGTCACAGAGCATTACGGCGTGACCTTGTCTGCAGTGCTGGCGCTCTATGGCATTTATCGCTTTGTCAGAACGCAGAACTGGACAAAGGCGCGATTGCGCCGCATGGAGCTACGCAAGCATCGCGAAAGGCTCCGGCTTGACGAATTAAATGATGAAGAGTAACTGCGAGTGCATTTTTTCTTGCAAAGAAAAGAGCTTTTTATTATCATTGTAAAGCTCAAAAATGAACGGGCGCTTTCGCAAGCAGGTGAAAAGCCGCAATGTTGCGGTGTGAAGGCGCAAAAAAATGAACGAGTAGTAGTATGATGCTTCTTCAAAATGCTCTCGGAATGTCTGCCATGCGTGTGAGTCAATATCGCTTGGCAGGCCTTTACCCTGCGCTGCGGTCAGATGGCGCTCTTGACGCTCTCAATACTGCGAAGTATCCCTGCCAGAACCTTAGCGTACTTTTTATCCAAGCGGACATTACGGCTGGTGTGAATACCTAACGGTTGATACACTGGCTTTTGATTAAATGAAAGTATGAAGAGCCTTGCCTAGCAAGTGCTCAACTACTTGACTAAATAACGTTGTAGTGAAGTATGGAAAACCGTGTCGCTCTCAAGGACGGATGGCAAAGTAGGCAGCGCGTGGGTGAGCTCACTAGGAACCTTATCTTGCTTACCAAGCCGACGATTATGCTACTGGTGGTTTGTTCAGCGGCAGTAGCACTCTGCTTGGAAGGCAGTCTTCTGCATGACCCCATACGGCTGATACTGATTCTCATAGCGGTGTATCTGGCAGGCGGAGCGGCAAACGCACTCAATCAATACTTTGAGCGAGATGTCGATGCACAAATGATGCGCACCAAGCTACGCCGTCCGCTGCCACAAGGCAAATTGACCCCTAATCAAGCTCTGGTATTTATCATCGTGATTGCAACGGTAGGTGTAGGCATTTTTGCGTTGGTCTTCAACTGGTTGAGTGCGCTCATTACCTTAGGCACCATCATTTTCTACGGTTTTTTCTACACACTTTGGCTAAAGCCAAACACGGCGCAGAACATCGTCATCGGCGGTGCCGCCGGAGCAATGGCGCCAATTGGTGTATGGGCGGCGATAACTGGCAATGTGGCGCTGGAAGCCTATCTACTTTTTTCCATCATCTTTTTCTGGACACCACCGCACTTTTGGGCGCTGGCAATGCTGTGCAAAGATGACTACATGAAAGTGAAGTATCCCATGATGCCAATTGTCAAAGGAGATAGCGAGACGCTGAAGCAGATTGTGATTTATACCGCCATCACCGTTGGCGTAACACTGGTGCTGGCGGCAATCCTTGGTAGCTATTTCTTTGGCGCAATTGCATTGATACTCGGTCTGATTTACATCCAGAAAACACTCAAGGCGCAAAGAAACAGTAGCAGAGAAGCCATGCGTGGGCTATTTGGCTATTCAATTGTCTATCTCTTCGGGCTGTTTATGGCGCTCATTGCAGAGAGCGTGGTGCTTTGGAGCCTTGGCTGGAAGGGGTAACAAGGGTTTCTAAGATTTACTAAAACTCAAGGAGTAAAAATATGGCGCAGTTATTTCCACAATGGGCAAATAAGTTCCCAACCATCTTCGCAATTAGTGTGGTAGGGGGGCTGACGCTGACTGTATTGCTAATTTGGTATTACTGGTCACCTAAGGCTTTGGATGTCGGGTATCGTCCAAAGCAGCCCGTGCCATACAGCCATAAGTTGCACGCCGGCGATTTGGGAATAGATTGCCGATACTGCCACACTACTGTTGAGAAAGCGGCAAATGCCAGCGTTCCCCCGACACAAACCTGCATGAACTGCCACGAAAAGCATGTCTTGCCGCAAAGTGAAAAGCTGCTCTTGGTGCGCGAAAGCTGGACCACAGGCAAACCAATTGAGTGGATTAAGGTGCATAAAGTGCCGGACTATGCCTACTTCAATCACAGCGTGCATGTCAATGTGGGCATAGGCTGTCAGAGTTGCCATGGAAATGTAGCGCAAATGGATGAGCGTGGCGTGATGCAGGTTGAAGCTCTCTCTATGGGCTGGTGCTTGGATTGTCATCGCAACCCTGACCCGCATTTACGACCGGTAGAAGAAGTCACCAACATGAATTGGGTGGTGCCAGCCAACCACACCGAATTTGTGGAGCAGCTAAAAGCTAAACGCAAGATTAATCCGCCGACCGAATGCTCGGCATGTCATAGATAAGGTCATAGGTAAGTCTTTTTCAAACTCAAGTTGTCCTGAAGTATGAAACGTGCACCACGACCAAAGCATGAAGAGCCGCTCACGGGTAAAAAGTATTGGCGCGGTCTTGAAGAAGAACTCAACTCCCCAGAGTTTCAAGAATGGGTAGAGCGTGAGTTCCCAGAAGGCACTGTGGAAATGAGCGACCCAATTTCTCGGCGGAAATTTCTGACCATTATGGGCGCTTCCTTTCTACTGGCAGGGTTAGCCAGCTGCCGTCGCCCTGTTGAAAAAATTGTGCCTTATGTTAAAGCCCCGGAAGATATTACGCCGGGCATTGCCCAATACTATGCGACAACCATGCCGTTTGGCTTATCAGCCTACGGTCTTTTGGTTCGTAGCCATGAAGGCAGACCTAATAAAATCGAGGGCAACGAAAAGCATCCTTCGAGCATGGGCGCAACCAACGCCTTTGCCCAAGCTGAAATCCTGAATCTGTATGACCCTGACCGCTCTCAAAATGTGCTCAGGGCAGGTGAGAAACAGTCGTGGCAAGCCTTCACTGAATTTTGGCGCAATGAACTGCTGCGCTACAAAGAGCGCAAGGGCGAAGGCTTGGCACTTCTGACGGAGTCATTTGCTTCACCTTCGCAAGCCAGATTGGTGCGCGCCTTCATAGAAGAATTCCCAAATGCAAAGGTTGTTGCCTACGAGCCAGTCAGCGATGAGAACATCTTCGAAGGAGTGCGTCTTGCCACAGGCGAGTTGCTGCGACCGCTCTACGACTTCCGTGCCGCCAAAATCGTGTTAGCACTCGACGCTGATTTCTTACTCAAAGAATCGGAGAGTGTGGCAAATGCACGCGGCTTCATTGACGGGCGTCGTGTAGCAACCGAGAAAGACTCAATGAACCGACTGTATGTGGTCGAGAGCGCATACAGTGTAACTGGCGCCATGGCAGACCATCGCCTACGCATGCAGTCGAGGCAGATTGGAGCATTTCTTGCAGCTCTGGCTTTGGAGCTTGTGCGTCAAGGCGTAACTATTGCGGGTGCCAACGCACTAAGTGAGCCAGAAATAGACTTTGACAAAAAATGGATGAGCGCTGTAGCCAAAGACTTGCTTGAGAATAAAGGCAAATCGCTCATCGTAGTCGGGCGTGAGCAGCCAGCCGCCGTGCATGCTTTGGCAATAGCTGTAAATGCTGGGCTGGAAAACCTTGGTAAAACCCTGACATTTGTGCCGTTCAAAGATGCGGTATTGCCCAGCCGTAGCGAGTTTGAGAAATTGGTCAAGGCGATGCACGAAGGCAAGGTTGAGACGCTGGTAATGCTGGGCGGCAACCCAGTCTATAACGCTCCCGCTGACTTGGATTTCAAAGGCGCATTAAAGAAAGTCAAAACATCTATTCACCTAAGTTATCACAACGACGAAACATCGGCACTTGCGACGTGGCATTTGCCAAGAACGCACTTCTTAGAGTCGTGGGGCGATGCACGCGCCGCCGATGGCACCGCAAGTCTAATTCAGCCGCTGATTGCGCCGCTCTTCGATGCACGTTCCGCACTAGAAGTGTTGAACCTTATCACCACGGGCATTGATGCAAAAGGCTACGCACTTACTCAAGATACTTGGCGGCAGCAGACAGGACTTGCTGGCATTGCCTTCGATGACTTCTGGCGCAAAGCCTTACACGATGGCGTCGTTGAAAATAGTGCTTCACAGCGAATAACCCCAGCGCTCAAAGCCGCAGAGCTGGCACAAGTCTTCGCACAAAAGCCATTTGACATAGCTAATGAGAAAGGACTTGAGCTATGCTTCCAGCCCTCGACGGCAACATTTGACGGGCGATACGCCAACAACGCTTGGCTACAGGAAATGCCCGAAGCGATTACCAAAATCTGCTGGGATAATGCCGCCTTGATGAGTCAGGGCACAGCGCGCCAGCTTGGCTTGAAATGGCGATTCGCCCTCAGTGAAACCGAGCGCGAGGTAATTAGGCTCCGCCTGAAAGGACGAGAAGTGGAACTGCCTGTCTGGATTGTGCCCGGGCAAGCCGATGGCACAATTACGGTGGCATTGGGCTACGGTCGTGAAAAGGTCGGACGAGTTGGCAATGGGGTAGGTGCCAATGTCTACGCCCTGCGCACCACCGACGCAATGGATTTCTGCTCGGGTGTCGAAGTTAGCAAGACGGGAAAAACCATGCTCGTAGCATCTACGCAGTACTATGGCTACATGGACGGGCGTACGATTGTCATTGAAGGCACGCTGGCAGAATATCAGCAGAAACCAGATTTTGTAGAATCGCATCTGACAAAGTATCCGCCGTCCAAGCTCTACGAGTCACCTTACAAGTTTGATGAGGGACATCAGTGGGGCATGACAATTGACCTCAACGCATGCATCGGATGCAATGCCTGCGTGGTAGCCTGCCAGAGTGAAAACAATGTGCCTGTTGTCGGCAAAGAACAAACAGCAAAAGGACGGCACATGCACTGGATTCGCATCGACCGTTACTTCTCTGGCGAGGGAGATATGCCCGAAATCGTCTATCAACCTGTGGCATGTCAGCATTGTGAGAATGCGCCATGCGAGCAAGTCTGCCCCGTTGCAGCAACGGTGCATGACCCAGAAGGGCTGAATACAATGGTCTATAACCGCTGCATTGGCACGCGCTATTGCGCCAACAACTGTCCATACAAAGTGCGCCGCTTCAATTACTTCAACTATCAAAACGACAATGTGGTCTGGAATCGAGAAATCCCAGAAATCACCAAGATGGCAATGAATCCAGAAGTGACTGTGCGCTCGCGTGGTGTCATGGAAAAATGCACATACTGCGTACAGCGCATTCACACCACGAAAATCATGGCAAAGAATGAAGGACGAGATGTAGTAGATGGCGAAATCATGACTGCTTGTCAACAAGCCTGTCCGACACAAGCAATTGTTTTTGGCGACATCCGAGACCCCAACAGTCAGGTCGCTCAGATGAAGGCACAAAATCGCAACTATGCCTTGCTGGGTGAGCTGAATGTTAAGCCAAGAACGACCTACTTGGCAAAACTGCGCAATCCGAACCCTGAACTTGAAGAACAAAAAGCGTAAAGGAGGAGACGTATGCTGAAGCGTTCTGACATCTTTTTCATGCTATCCGCCTTGATAGCGTTTGTGCTGGCAAATGTCTTGCTGCTTAGCGGCAAGCTCAATGAGGCGCTCTTTGTAAGCCTGTGGGTTCCCACCAACTTGGTGATGGGCATCTACTTTCGCAACATTGCAACCACTGCACCAAAGGAGTAGGAGCTATGGATAACAACCTTATCCTAATTACGGGAATTGTGGTAACGCTCTTGGCATGCACAGGCATTTTCTTTGCCTTGCAAGAGATGAACCCAAAGAGCATTCGCACCTTCGATTACTTCTTCCTTGGTGCGGTCATCATTGCCTATGCATTCGGCAATTATCTCTGGTTTATTGAAAACAACCATGATGCAGGACAGATTGTGGGCATCTGGGTAGCAGGAAGTATTTCACTGGGACTCTACTTCCGAAGCATTGTGACAAGAACACCTGTGAATCAAGATTAAACCTAAGGGAGGCGGCAGTATGAGCGATAGCGCACTGATTATTTTCGGCACTATTATCACCATGCTGTTGGTGGGAGGAATCGTCTTTTCTCTACTGGAATTTAAGCGCATGCACGACAATCCAAAGCCAGAGAACATGAGCGATAAGCTGCCAGAAGCAAACTCTAAGCCGCCTCGCTCGGTCAAGGTCGCAAAAGATGAATACTAAGCGAAACGATTCAGAGCCAAGCACCAACAACGTGCAAGGCAAATGTCTCAACATTTGACAATCACTCTCTGAAAGGGAGACTTTGAGAAATTGAACCGTTCAAAACGACAAGAATTATGCAAGCAACAGTGACAGCAGTAGAAGAAAAAAAGCGGCAAGAAGCCATAGACAAACCGCTGATTGAGAACAACCCCACATTCCACACCATCACGCAGGATGTGGCAGAGGTGACGGAAAACCCAGCGCCAAAAGCGTGGTGGATTGCGTTTGGGATTTCATTTGCCGCTGCGCTGATGTGGTTATGCACCATCATCTACCTGATTTTCAAGGGTATTGGCATCTGGGGCAATCACACAACGGTCGGCTGGGCATGGGACATCACCAACTTCGTCTGGTGGGTCGGTATTGGTCACGCTGGCACGCTGATTTCAGCAGTGCTTTTTCTCTTTCGCCAAAAATGGCGCACCTCCATCAACCGCTTCTCGGAAGCCATGACGATTTTTGCCGTCATTTGCGCGGCAACATTCGTCACTTTTCACACAGGGCGACAGTGGCTGGACTACTGGCTATTCCCCGTGCCAAACCAAATGCAGATGTGGACAAACTTCCGCTCTCCTCTGATGTGGGACGTCTTTGCGGTTTCAACCTATTTTACGGTCTCGCTGCTATTCTGGTATGTTGGGCTCATTCCAGATTTAGCGACACTGCGCGACCGAGCTAAGCCCGGGCTACGCAAATACATTCTGGGCTTTTTCGCCATGGGTTGGCGCGGCGGCAATCGTCAGTGGAAGCACTACGAAAAAGCCTATCTGATTTTAGCTGGGCTCTCAACCCCGCTGGTGCTTTCAGTGCACAGCATTGTGTCGTTCGACTTTGCTACCAGCATTTTGCCGGGCTGGCATACCACAATTTTCCCGCCATACTTCGTGGCAGGCGCCATCTTCTCAGGCTTTGCAATGGTGATGACGCTGGCAGTCTTGGCCAGAATCGTCTATCCAAAAATGCAAGCCATCATCAACATGCAGCATCTTGAGAAGATGAACATCATCATGCTAGTTACAGGAATGATGGTGGGCTATGCATATGGCTGTGAATTCTTCATCGCATGGTATAGCGGCAATGAATACGAAGCCTCGATTTTCATCAAGCGCGCAACGGGTCCTTACGCTTGGGCTTACTGGTCTATGATTTTCTGCAATGTGGTGGTGCCGCAAGTGTTCTGGTTCAAAAAATTGCGCCAGAACATCCCAGTGATGTTTATCGTTTCCATTCTCATCAATGTTGGCATGTGGTTTGAGCGGTTTGTCATCACTGTAACTTCTCTCTCGACGGACTTTTTGCCCTCGAGTTGGAAGTATTACAACCCAACCATTTTTGATGTCATGACCTTTGTGGGGTCACTGGGCGTGTTCATGACGCTGTTCCTGCTCTTCCTACGCTTTGTGCCGATGGTTGCCATGTTCGAAGTCAAAGGCGTCTTGCCGCAAGCAAACCCACATTGGGAAGGCTATGGGCATCATACAAACGGGCATTATGAAGCACATGCTCACGAGGAGCAGAAGCAAGAATCTGAACTTTCTGCGAAAGGAGGGCACTGAAGATGAACGAGCTTCAAAATCAATCTATGCAAAATGGTGGCGTGCAGACGTTAGAGGAGCTTAAGCGCAATGCCGAGGCAGCTAAGAATCAAGCACGTCAAATTCTAATTGAGGCTGAGGCTGAAGCCGTAGTGGCAGAATTCGATAACCCAGCTGAACTCCTGCGTGCCGCCAGAAAGGTGCGCGAAGCAGGCTACGACCGCTTCGAGTGCTATTCACCCTTCCCAATTCACGGAATGGATGAAGCGATGGGATTGCGCCCATCGATACTTGGATACATTGTCTTCGCAGTAGGCTTCTCTGGGTTTCTCTTTGCAATTTGGCTACAGTGGTGGACCAATGTAGTCGACTACCCACTGGTGTTTTCAGGCAAGCCGTATTTCAGTCTGCCTACCTTTGTGCCAGTCATGTTTGAGCTCATGGTACTGACCTCAGCGTTTGCAGCTATCATTGGAATGTTCTATCTCAACAAAATGCCACGATTTTATCATCCAATGTTTTACTCCGACCGCTTTACAGCAAAAGCTACAGACGATGGATTCTTCGTGGCGATTTTCATGTGGGATAAAAAATTCAATGTCAAGGAAATTCGTGCCTTCTTTGAAAGCATCGGTGGAAAAAACATTGAAGTGGTGCATCGTCCCATTGACGACGCAGAAATTGAGCAACTGGTGAGCAGCCAAAAAATGGAGGTTGTAAAATGAGTGCCAAAACATCTCTAATGCCAGCATTGATGATGGCTCTTGCTATCATCGTTCTTGGTGGATGCGGTGTGCGCGGATTGCCAAGCGAAAATCCGCCCATTCACCCAAACCCGAACATGGATACGCAAGAGAAGATGAAGCCATTTCGCAAAAGTGAATTTTTCGCCGATGGCTTAGCAATGCGTATCCCCGTAGCTGGCACGGTCGCACGAGGCGGATTGCGTGAAAATAGCATCTACTACACTGGCATAAGTAAGACTGGTGACACAGTCAAAGTCATGCCCGTCGATATTACGATGGAGCTGTTGCAACGCGGTCAGCAACGCTACAACATCTACTGCGCGCCGTGCCACAGCCGAGTAGGCGATGGAAAAGGTATTGTGGTAGAAAGAGGTATCCAAAATGGATACATCGTGCCTGCAACGAACTTGCATGAACCGCGCCTGCTCAGCGCACCAGACGGACATCTCTACGCCGTCATTTCAAACGGTATCAGAAACATGTCGGGCTACAAGCATCAGATTTCCGTCGCCGACCGCTGGGCGATTGTGGCGTATGTGCGTGCCTTGCAGCGTGCACAGCACGCCTCTTTGGCAGATGTCCCTGAAAATGTTCGTAAAGAACTCATCAAGCAGTAAGGAGAAACTATGAGCGTGCAAGAATTCCGAATCACCAAAGATAACGGCTTCGGGAAAATTGCCTTAGGCATAGGATGTGCAGCATTAGTTGCCTCAGTAGCGGGTCTTATGACAAACCGCGCAGAATTCTTCCATGCCTATTTGGTAGCATATTGCTTCTGGCTGGGCATTTCACTCGGTAGCCTATTCTTTACCATGCTGCATCATATCGTCAGTGCCGATTGGAGCACGGTGTTTCGCCGCATCTCTGAATCGCTAATGATAACAATGCCAGTGATGGCAGTTCTCTTCATTCCAATCGGACTGGGTATTCACGACCTCTATCACTGGTCTCACGCTGAAGCCGTAGCCGCTGACAAAATTTTGCAGCATAAAGCAGGTTGGCTCAATACAGGATTTTTCCTCGTGCGAGCTTTTATCTACTTTGCAATCTGGACAGCACTGGCATATTCGCTCTACAAAACCTCTCTTGAGCAAGACAAGCGCTACGACGAAAAACACCGAGCAACCTTCAAAGCAATTAGTGCGCCGGGCATTTTGCTCTTTGCACTCTCGCTGACCTTTGCAGCATGGGATTGGGTTATGTCGTTAGACCCACACTGGTATTCTACCATTTTCGGCATCTACATGTTTGCAGGCGCATGGTGGGCAACTTTAGCATTTATCGTCTTCTTTTCGCTGTATTTGCGCGCAAATGGCGTGCTCGCAAGCGAAATCAAAGTCGACCACTACCACGATATGGGCAAGCTGATGTTCGGCTTTACGGTCTTCTGGGCTTATATTGCCTTCTCGCAATTTATGCTCATCTGGTATGGTAATATCGAAGAAGAAACCATTTTCTATAAGCATCGCTGGGAACATGGCTGGGAGTATGTCTCTATCTTTCTTGGTATTGGACACTTTGCTATTCCCTTCTTTCCGCTGCTTTTGCGAGCTGCAAAGCGCAATCTGACTTTCATGCGCATCATATCAGCATGGATGCTCTTCATGCACTATGTAGACCTATTCTGGCTAATTATGCCAAACCTCGGTGCACACGGTGAGCAACCTGCTGCTCATGGCGTGCATGTCTCATGGATGCACCTCGCCACTTTCTTAGGCATTGGCGGCATTTTCCTCTGGTTCTTCTGGCAGCGCCTAACTTCAGCGCCACTATTGCCAATTGGCGATGCCAGATTGAAACTGTCACTGGAATTTCATCAGTGAAACATAGAGAAGACAACTAGTTTGAAAATTTTTCGGCAAAGGAGAATTGAAGCATGACGGAAACAAAGGAACAAAAGAAAATAGAAACCGCTCCTGCAAAAGATACTCTGCAGAGCTTGCAACCGCTTCGCCCCGAAGACATCTTCAAGCAAGCTGAAATCGACTACGAGCGTGAAGATGTAAATGGAGTAAGAATCATTGGCTCATTTATCATCGGGACCATTGTCGTAGCAATTGTGATGTTTGCCATATCACAGTATTTCATCATTAGCCGTGAGCATGAAATGCTCGAGAGTGCGCTGAAGCCTGAAAATAATCTCTTGCGCGATGTGCGGCAGCGCGAAGAAGGCGCACTCAATAGTTATAAGGTGATTGATGAAAAGAAAGGCATCTATCAAATCCCTATCAGTGAAGCAATGAAAATCATTGCCGATGAAGCTTATCAGAAGAAGAAGGCAGCACTTGAAGCACAAATGAAAGAATCTGCCGTAGCAAAAGACGATGAAATGCGTAAGACTGAACTGCGACCAACCGAAATGAAGAAATCAGGTCAACGGTAGAGGGGGTTGCTCATGCTCTTTACGCTGTTCTTTATGGTCATGCTCACGGCACTAGTGTTAGGGTTAGGACTTGTAGGTATCACAATGGTGAGAAAATTCATAAAGCCAGAGAATGAGGAAGGAGACTAAACGATGATGATGCAATGCGATGATGATGCAATGCAGAAAAAGCATTGACGCAACTTGAAACAAACTATTCCTCTGCGGCAGACTTTACGGCAGCAGGGGAACACCTGTGGCAGTTGGATTGGCAGAAAGCTGACAAGCGTAGAACTCGTGGAAAGGTGCCGAAAGTGACAGCAGTGGATGCAGAGGCGGCAGCGATTAAAGGGACCTGTCGAGAAAACCTGAATGAACAGAGCCACATTGACGAACTGATGAACGGACAATTTTTGACGAATAATTCAAGAATGACGATTCTGAAAGGAGAAATATGTCTTCTACTTGCCTTATGCATGGCAACGGCAATGGCACAAGCCCAAGTCATTATGGAAAAGCCACGAGCTTTGCAAGGCATTGATGTTGTTGAGCACTTAGGAGAGACTATTCCAGATACGCTCACATTTCAAGATGAAACTGGCAAGACAGTAAAGCTGAGCGACTACCTTCATCAAGGCAAGCCGCTCATCTTAGTGATGGCATACTACCGCTGCCCAATGCTATGCGACTTAGTCTTAAACGCTGTCTGCGAATCAGCCAAAAGATTAGACCTATCGTTAGGCAAGGATTACAGCATCTTGACCGTCAGCATTGATAGCCGAGAGACGTGGGAACTGGCAGCAGCAAAGAAAACGCGCTATAAAGAAGCGTTTGGCAAAAGTGGAGTGGAACAAGGATGGTTTTTTCTGGCAGACCAATTTGGCAATGCAAAGGTGCTCGCCGACGCCATAGGATTCAAGTATTTCTATGACAAAAAGCGTGATGAATATGCACATCCAGCGGTGATTGTGCTGCTATCACCAGAAGGAAAAATCACGCGCTATGTCTATGGCATTAGTTACAAACAGTTCGACTTGAAATTAGGCTTGATTGAAGCCTCACAGGGGAAAGTTGGAACCACAATAGATAGGCTGATTCTCTCGTGTTTCCACTACGACCCAACATCAGGGAGCTATGTTCCCGTAGCAATGAACATCATGCGTTTGGGTGGAGTCATAACGCTGGTTGTGCTAACAGTCGTCCTTGGCTCCCTATGGATACGAGAGAGTCGCAAGCATAGGCACAAAGGAAATCCAAGTGTCGATATTCCAATGAATTAAACTGAAGAAAGTCATATGAATCCGAAAACTGCAAGTAGCTGGGTGCCACCCGAAGCCTCGACGGTCGCACGAGAAACCGATAGTCTTATCATCTTTATTGCTAATGCTGCCGCAATTCTGTTCGTTGCGGTAACGTTGGTATCGCTCTACTATCTCTGGAAATACAGGCGGACGGGCGAAAAACCGACATTTACTTCGCCGATTTCACATAACACTCGCTTGGAAATTATCTGGACACTAATTCCAACGGTATTGGTGATTATGATTTTTTTCTGGGGATTTCGCTCGTACATGGATATGCGTGTGGTGCCTGCAAACTCTATGCAAATCAAGGTAACAGGAAAGAAATGGTTTTGGGCATTCGATTATCCGAATGGCACGAGCAGCGTCAATGAATTGGTAGTGCCAGTGGGCAAACCAATTAAAGCTCTGATTTCCTCTACCGATGTGATTCACAGCTTTTACATTCCAGCATTCCGTATCAAGATGGATGCTGTACCAAACCGCTATACCACCGTGGCGTTTACGCCAACCGAAGTCGGCACATATGACATCTTCTGCGCCGAATACTGCGGCACAAGTCATTCGGGGATGATTGGTAAGGTGCATGTCAAAACCGAAGCCGAATACAAGAAATGGCTGGAAGAAGCAGAAAGTGGTGGAAAAATGACACCAGCAGAATTTGGGGCAAAGCTCTACGTCTCCAAAGCTTGTGCCACCTGCCATAGCATTGATGGCAGTGCCAATACAGGACCGACGTGGAAAGGAATCTTCGGTAAAAAGCACAAAATGGCAGATGGCTCTGAAGTCTTGGTCGATGAAAACTACATCCGCCAATCTATTCTGGAGCCCAATGCAAAGATTGTAGCAGGGTATCAACCTGTAATGCCTACCTATCAAGGCTTGCTCAAGGATAAGCAAATTGATGCCTTGATAGAATACATCAAAACCCTGAAGTAATCATCTGAAGACAGTTTTGAAAGTTTTGAAGTTCTTAACCAAAGGAGGAAAACTATGGCTGCACTCACTGAAACAGGCATGGCAACAGCGACACACACAGCTGTGGAGCAGTCGCCACCGAGCTACCTTAATTCCCCAAAGGGAATTTGGTCATGGATTTATACACTCGATCATAAGCGCATCGCCTTGCTGTATCTTTTCACGGTCATGACCTTTTTCCTTGTTGGGGGCATCTTTGCGTTGGTCCTACGCTTTGAGCTATGGTATCATGGTGCAGGCTTGCAGAACGAAGTAATGAAGCGAGGATTGGTGGGACCGGACACCTATAATCAGCTTTTTACCTTGCATGGTGCCATCATGGTGTTTTTGTTCATTATCCCAGCAATCCCTGCCATCATTGGCAATTTCGTGCTACCACTAATGCTGGGCGCAAAAGATTTGGCATTTCCGAAGCTAAATCTGGCAAGTTTCTATGTGTATGTGTTGGGCTCGCTCTTTTGCATCTATTCCTTAGTAACGGGCGGCGTCGATACAGGCTGGACCTTCTATACGCCATACAGCGTAGAGACCAAAGGTTCAGTAATTTCCATGACACTCGGCGCATTCATTCTTGGCTTCTCTTCCATTTTTACTGGCATCAATTTCATTGTAACGATTCACAAAATGCGGGCGCCGGGAATGACATGGTTCAATATGCCACTGTTTGTATGGGGAATGTATGCCACATCAATCATTCAGGTCATGGCAACCCCAGTCTTAGGCATCACGCTGCTGCTGCTAGTTCTCGAGCGTGCCTTCGGCATCGGCATCTTTGACCCAGCATTAGGTGGAGACCCTGTGCTGTATCAGCACTTCTTCTGGTTCTACTCGCATCCTGCTGTCTACATCATGATTCTGCCTGCCATGGCAGTCATTTCTGAACTTATCGCAACATTTTCTCACAAGAAAGTCTTCGGCTACAAACCAATCGCCTTTTCAAGCATTGCGATTGCATTTGTGAGCTTTCTTGTGTGGGGACATCACATGTTTACCAGCGGGCAATCTGAACTGGCTTCCGCAATATTTTCCTTCCTGACCTTCTTGGTTGGAATCCCATCAGGTATCAAGGTCTTCAACTGGGTGGCAACGATGTATCGCGGTTCACTGACTTTTCAAGCACCGATGCTCTATGCACATGCATTTCTCTGCCTTTTCACTATCGGCGGTTTGACAGGCATTTTCTTAGGCGCACTGTCAGTGGATGTGCATTTGCATGATACCTATTTCGTGGTGGCACACTTCCACTATGTGATGATGGGAGGTGTCGTGATGGCATTCCTAGGCGGCTTACACTACTGGTGGCCAAAGATGTGGGGCAAAATGTATGATGAATTCTGGGCAGCTATTTCCGCCGCTCTCATTTTCATTGGATTCAACATCACTTTCTTCCCACAGTTTATCATGGGCTTGCAGGGCATGCCACGCCGATACTATGCCTACTTAGACCAGTATCAGACCATGCACATGCTCTCCACATTCGGTACATGGATACTGGCACTTGGCTTTATCGTGATGGCAATCTACCTAATTCATTCTCTCGTTGCAGGCAAACCTGCACCGAAAAACCCATGGTATTCCTTGGGCTTAGAGTGGACCACAGCTTCCCCACCGCCAACTGAAAACTTCGTGGGCAACCCACGCCTGCTCTGGGGATGCTACGACTACGACCGCGTGATGATGGATAAGGATGGCTTGGTAACCTTCAATCCTGACTTCAAAGATGAGCATGAGCACGATGGCAAAAAGAAAGTCCAGAAAAAGGAACGCTACGAAACTACACGCTCTTTTAACTAAAAATCTTTGAAATATCCTTTATTGCAAAGCGACGCCACAGTGCGTCGCTTTCATTTTTGACTGCCACGCATAAAAAGGGGAGATAACTCCCCCGAGAAAAATTCCCTATGCGCAAGTTGAAAAATCAGGCGCAGCCATTAGTCATACAAAAAGAGAGGATTGCTTCTACTTGCGAACCGTTACGAGGGCGTTAAGATGGTCGAGTTTCAAAACATCAAGCGTATGAAACTTAGCATTAGCAACTAAAAGCAAGGTTTCAGATTCAAGTTTAAGGAGCTTGGCGTCTGTTGCCAGAACATTAGAAGCGATAACCTGCATGCTATGAAACTTGCCCTGTTTGCTACCAAATGCAACACAGAGCTGCTGTTTATCGGATTTACCGATGAGTAGGTCGAGATACCTATCGCCGTTAAGGTCCATAACTTTGACAAAATCGGAAGCCGAGAGTACAAAAAGTTTGTTGAGAGATTCTTCCTTGTAACGATTGCTTGAAAGAAGAAGCCAAGTTTGAGTCGCTGAAGCTAAAAGCCAGTCTGGCTTCTCGTCACCATCGAAGTCTTCACAGAGGCAAGTGTGCAAAGGCATATCGCTGCTAAGGAGGCGAATCTGTGTTTTCTCAATGAGATGAACATGATTATCGGTCTGCTTACCAAATGTGTATAGATGCGCTTTAATGCCATGTGCGGGGTCTTGCTCGATTGCGGAAACTAAAGGTTGGCGGTGCCAGCGAGCAGAGTGCAAGAAAAGAAGACGTTCAATAGGGACAAACGGAGCAAAAGTAACCTCACCAAGCTGCGGACGACCAGAACGCAAAAGCCGATAAGAAATCAGCTGTGGCAACATCTCATGATTGCTACGGTCGATGAGGAAAAACAGTGAAGAACTCGAGTTCAGGCGCCAATGCACCAAACCCGTGATATCCAAAGCAAGAATAGGAAGTTCAGCAATTTTTTCAAGAACTGAATTTGCTTTAAGTGTGAAAATAGAAAGTCGGTCGGAAGTCTCAGAGACTGCGACGATGTCTGAGCTATCATTGAGCTGAAAGATGAGCTTAGCTTTGTAGCCCAGCGAAAGAGGCAAGTGTGCTTGCCATGCTTTGCCAGCATTGACCGAAAAAAGTGATGGCTGCGTCTGCCCAAATGCCACAATTTGCATTTGCGACTTGCTTGACGAAGCAACTATAGAAACTGGATTTGGACATATTACTATGCGCTCATAAAGCAATGAAGTCTTCTTTTGTTCGCGCATAGAGGTGGTAGAGAAAATAACCACGCGCTTCTCAGTAGGTTGAACAAACACAATCTCAGGCAGTTTGTCGTTGTTAAGGTCAGCAACTCTGAACTGCGCAGCTTCATCAATGCCGAGGGTGTAGCGGTCTAAAAATTCGCCATCAGCTTTGCCAAAGAAAAGAGAGAGCTGTTTGGCATCTGAATTCAGCGCAAGAATATCCGTATATCCATCGTTGTTTAGGTCATGTGCAAGAAGGTGAGTGGGCGGAGCATCAAGTGGAAGTTGTATGGGCGGATAGCCTGTGTTGATACCAATGTCGTATATCACGCGTAACTCATTCGGCGCATAGCGTGATGAGCCTAAGCCGAGGACCACATCAGCTAAACCATTCTGATTGAAATCAGCTACGACGAGGCTGGAAAGCGGACGCTCAAGACGAATCGTGACAGAGCCCAGTAGTGAGTCAGGACCTGTGCGGATTAACTTCACTGCATGCTCGGTGGTGCTATAAGCAATGAGAGAAGGTAGAGCATCTTTGCTCGATGATGCTAAAAGCTCGACTTTTGAGAAGATATCTTTGCTGGCTAAAGTCGACTTTCTGATGAATCCTGAAGAAGGAGAATAATCTGCATGACCAATGCCGCACATCTGACCGTAGAAAAATACGGAGGTGCGGTGAAACATTGGGAAAAGCACAAATTTTTCGGCGCCAGCATTCACATCCAGTTCAGCTTTTGGTAAGAGTCGTTCTGCGCTATGACCATAGTAGCAGATGAGCCGTGCTGGTGCTTTGGTTAGAACAATCAAATCACTGATGCCGTCGTGATTAACATCTGCAACCTGAAGGTCTTGCACAGCATTAGGAAGTGTAAAGGACTTAGAAGTGAACTCCTCCAAAGACCCGTTACCATACAAAATGATGAGGCGATGAAGCAGTGGCTCAACAAGCACAAGGTCGGCAATACGGTCACCATTAAAATCCCCTATGGCAACATCACTGGGCGAATAACCGACTGCAAGGTCAAAGCGATGCAGCGTGGGCACAGCAGCATCTTGAGCAGTGCGCTCGCGTGTGGAGCCGTAGAGAATGTATGGAAACAGCAGCAGCACAGTAAGTTTTACAACAAATGCCATGGTTTCCACACAACTGTTATTTCATCATCGTCTATCACAGAAGTCAGCATAACTCAACAAGGTTAAAAGAAATAGGGAATGTTGCAAAGAAAAATCAGTCGGTTTGCCTAAGTTGAAGAATCGCTTTGGATATATTTGGGGCATTAAACACAGCGGAACCAGCAATCAGAGCATCAGCGCCGGCTGAGCGGATGCGCGGTGCATTCTCGGATGTAATGCCACCATCAATGGCAATGATGAGCTCAGGATTAAGCGACTCTCTTAGAAGATGCAATTTACGCACTTTTTCAATTGAAGTTGAGATAAATTTTTGCCCGCCAAAGCCAGGATTAACTGACATAATCAGCACAAGGTCTAGAAAAGGTAAAATTTCTTCAAGCGTGGAGACTGGCGTAGCAGGATTAAGTGATACGCCGGCCTTTGCACCAAGAGAATGAATCAGCTCTACGGTACGATGCAAATGCGTGCAGGTTTCTTGGTGCACGGTGATATGATTTGAACCTGCGTCAATAAACGCTTTGATATACTTTTCAGGCTCAACAATCATAAGGTGTGTATCAATGGGTAGCGAGGTGCAGCGGCGGACAGCCTCAACAATGAACGGTCCGAAGGTGATGTTGGGTACATACCGACCGTCCATCACATCGCAATGAACCCAGTCAGCACCAGCTTGCTCAATTTGCTGAAGTTGTTCAGCAAGTCGAGTGAAATCTGCAGAGAGAATAGACGGGGCGACGATATTTGGACGAACTTTGGTATGCATAGGGTTGAAACGGATTGTTAAAAGGCTTCACCAATTCCAAAGTTAAATTGAAAACTGCCAAGTTGCCACTTCTGAATTTGCCATCGGTCTGCCAGCGGAAGCGAAGGGTCGTAGATGCGATATGCAAAATCAAGCCGAAGCGGCCCAATCGGCGTACCAAATCGAAGACCAAGACCAGTATTAACCCCAATTTGTTCAAAGAAGGTCGCAGCAGCAAGAGCATTTTCCCCTTCGCGAGCCCAAATGTTGCCAGCATCAAAAAAGATGACGATGCCAGATGGATAGCCGAATGTTCTAAAAAATGAAATACGCTGTTCTATGCTAAACTCAAGTTTAATATCGGAGCCGAGCCTTGAGACCGCTAAGGCAGAATCGGCTGGGTTATTGCCCGGACCAAGAAGATTGAAGCCCCAGCCACGCAAGCTGTTTGGACCGCCAGCATAAAAGCGGCGCTCAAGCGGTGTGGGATTGCCCGCACTTTTGGCATAAGGAAAAAGGTAGCCCACAAATATCTTGAACGCTAGCTGACTATTGCCACTGACAGGAATGCCTAAACTGCCCAATGTGCTTAAGCGGATAAACTGATTGTAGCGCAAGCCTAAAAGTTGGGCTTCGCCTGTACCGAAGCCAGCAACGAAGAGATAGGGCAGTGCGCCTGAAATCTCAAATGTGGCGTTCAAACGTGCATCAAGGGTGCGCCGCGCTTCGGGAAGGTTCGAGAAGAAGAAATCAATGCGATTAGAAATGTTGCGTGGAAATGTGCGCGGCACGCCACGGTTAAACAGGTCTTCTTTTACGGCATCACTCACATTAGGAAGCTGAATATCGACGAACTCCACTTCCAAGAGGTCTAAGGTGATTTGCTGAAAAGCGTTCGGAAAAATTTGGCTACGAAATCGCAGCAGAGCAGATTGCTGACGACGCGGTGCATCTTGCAAGACGCTATATTGAAGCAGCGCAATCAGCCGGTTGCGAGGACTAAAAAAATATGGCACGCTATACTCCAGACGGGCATCGAAGTTATAAACAATTGGATCGAGTGCAATTTCTTCGCCAGAGAAAACTTGGGTTCTGGCACCAAGATTAGGTTGAAACCCACCTGATACCGCAAATGTGAAAGATTCAGCGCCGCCGAACATGTTGCGGTTTAGGTAGCTAATAGCAGGCGAAAAATTTGGTGCATTATTGCGATTGTCGATGCGAAGTTCAGGCTTGATTTGATGACGTGGCAAAAGTTGCAAATCAATGGTCGTGTACAGTCGGTCGTTGTGAACGGAATCATCGCGGATAGTAGCACTCTCAAAAATGCCTAGCAACCCTAATTGCTGAAGGGTTTCGCGCTTGGCGGAAAGGCTACTAAGATAGTCAGGACGATAGGCAATAGAGCGCCGAATCAGGTAAGGGTCAATATACTGCTCGCTATACACATCGACTTGAATGCCATCTTCCACACTGCGGCGCAAAGTGCTGACCGTGTCGGGTTGAACAGGGTTGTGTACCACAGCGACAATGTCACCAAAGCGTAGCTGTTGGGGCAAGTGTATGAAAAAGCAAATAGCAGCACTGCGATTGTTATCGGAAAGTCGCACTTCTGCACGAATGCTATCTGGCGACATAAACGCGTAGCCGCGGTCTTGAAAAAATGTAACAATGCGTGCTCGCTCTCGCAGCATATCGCGAATAGCATACACTTCTCCTGTGTGAATAAAGGCTTCACGCTCAAATAGCTCTCGCTCATCGTCATCAAGCGACTCTATGCCAACATACTCAATAGAGCGAATCACTGTTGGCTCGCCTTCGTCAATCATTAGGCGGATGGTAACCAGAGAACTATCCGAATTGTATTCAAATGTGGGACGAAAAGTGGCAGAAAGATAGCCATTAGCAGCGTAGAGCTCTGAAAGTCGTGCAAGGTCGTCTTGAAACGTAAGCGAATCGTATTCAGCAGGGGCTTCACCTAATGTATTTTGAAAAAAGTTGCGCAGACCAGATGAGTCAGGGAAAATTTTACCAAACTGATAGAGCCCAACCCAAGGACGAAAAAACGAAAAATACACGGTATTCTCACGCGTTCTCATCTCGGCGATAAGGTCTTTTTCTTTGAGGGCTTTGTTGCCAATAATAAAAAGGCGGTCAATGTAAGTGGGCTTGGGCGGTGAAGCAGAGAAGGTTTGTGCAAAAAGTAATGTAGGGAAGATTAGACATAAACAAAGAAAAAGGAGCACGCTTGTTTGCAAACGTGCTCCGTTCTCTAATGCAGGAATAGCCACAGCCAGCAAAAGATACGGGCAAAGGCAATGTGATGACTTAATAGTTATCGGAGTCGTCGTCGTTGTAATAGAAGTCTTCGCTTGTCGGAAAGTCAGGCCAGATTTCCTCAATGCTTTCGTAGGGCTCCTCGCCATCTAATTCGTTGAGGTTGTCAATAACCTCTTGTGGCGCGCCCACACGATTGGCATAGTCTATCAGTTCCTCTTTAGTTGCTGGCCATGGCGCATCGACAAGATACCGAGCAAGTTCAAGGTTCCAGTACATAGGCGACTACTAATTTTGAAGGTTATTACAGATATTAAAACTTACATGAAAATGATACAACAGGCAACTCTAAATCGTTCAATCGTGCAAAGATTGTGACTCTGCTGGCATTGCCAAAGATGTATCTTGAAGCTCTGTTGGTGAAATTTCATCAAAAATATACGACATTGGATTGACTTTTACTCCATCTTTGATAACCTCGTAGTGCAAGTGCGGTGCATCTGAAATACCGCTATTCCCAGAGAGTGCAATTTTGTCTCCACGTTTTACAACCTGACCCGACTTGACCAAAACCTTTGACAAGTGAGCATAAAGTGTCTTCAGCCCGAAGCCGTGATCGATAATAACACAATTGCCGTAGCCAGCGTTATACTGTATGCTTTCTACGACACCAGCACCAGTGGCATAGACAGGTGTGCCAATCGGCGCATGAAAATCTTGACCAGAGTGGAATTTCATGATACGGTAAATTGGATGGAAGCGCATGCCGAAACCGCTGGTTCTAAGTCCGTCAATTGGCTTAATGGCAGGTATGGCAGCAAAGAGTTTCTGATTTTCCTCATACTTACTCAAAATATCAGCATAGCTAGCACTCTGTAGTTCAACCTGACGCATGAGGCGGTCAATCATTTGGCTGGAAATGGAAATCAAGGAAGCAACTGTATTCGTCTCGTGAATCTGAGCGCGCATGCCACCTGTTCCAAGTGCTTTTTCCTCTGCACTAATTACAGGCAGATTAACCATGCGACGTAGAGAGTTATCGCTTTCTGCAAGTTTTTCCAACAATGCCATGGCATGGTTAAGCTTAGCGGAAAGGTGAGCAACCTCTGCTTCGAGTTGCTGCTGCTGCGCATCCTTAATCACCTTACTACCATAGAAGTGCATAAACCCAACCGTGAGAAAAACTGCAAGCAGTAGAACTAAAGCGGCCTGTCCAAGAAAAGCAGCATAACTGCGTCGGACTTCCACATATCGGCATTCTTCCTCCGAATAATAGAAGTATTTATTTCTTGGCATGCGCCTCTATTGCTGGTTTTTTAAGAAAAGCGATAGCTAGTTAGAGTAAGCCAATATAGCAAACCTGTTTCACTTTCCAAAAGCTTAAGTGTCACATTGGGCGAGCCAAAACAATAGTTTGTTTGAGTGTCTCAACAATAGCAGAATCCGCATTAAGTGCCTCAAGATAGATGATGTAGATACCAACGCGCAGCGCCTGACGATTGTCATCCAAGCCATCCCAAATCAGCTCGCCCTGCGCACCAGCAGGCTCACTATTAGCAAGCGTGCGCACCAGTCGACCGCGCGCATCAAAGATTTTAACACGAATGCGATTGGCTGTGCCCTGCAATTGATAGCGAATGACCAAAAAGTCTTCTTTGCCATCTCCGTCAGGTGAGAAAGGATTTGGTGAAACTGCCAGCGTGGAAGCAGTCCCAGACAGTGCAATCGAGGGAGCAAAGACACTATTTTGACGAGCAGGTGTGCCGCCAAACTCACGGTTAGTGGAAGTGGTCCAATTGCGTCGGTCGTTGCTACTGCCATTAGGGTTGATGCGCTCAAGTGAAAGCCCGCGTGTAGAGGAAAAAAACGGGTTGTGCCAGTCGGGCTGGTAACGAACAGAATCCACAACGAAGCCTGTGCGGTCATGCAGTTGTACAAGGTCGCCGTCATTGTTGAGACTAAGGTCAGAAAGATTGGTACGGCTGGTGGGAGTGGAACGCACCGAGGTAAAAAGTTTGGCGTTGCGGTCGTTGCGCAGGTAGGTGAAAAATTGAACCAGACGAGTACTATCGCGTGTGGCGGCACGGTCTGGGGCAACAACAGCATACTCATTAGGCATGAGAACATAATTTTCCAAAGAGTCTTGAGCGAAAAAGAAACGGTTGAACTCCCCACGCTCATTTGGCGCATCGGTCAAAAACCACCCACGCAAGTCGACGGGAGTATTGCCACGATTGAAAAGTTCAATGTATTCAGGTTGGTCGGGCACGAAATCGTTTGGGTCTTGAATGGGCGCATACATAATCTCGTTGATTACAATCGTGTTGCGCGGTGTGCCAGAAAGCAAGCGGGTGCGTGCTATGTTGTTCGAGGTGTCTTCGTCACCAGCGATGGTGAGCGTTAGGATAAAATCAACGGGTTCAGATGTGCGAGGCGTGTAGGTAAAGGTAGCGCGTAGGGAATCGCCAGCGGCAAGATTGCGCGTAAGTGTAAAAGTGCTGATTTGCTCATCGCTCTCGCCGAGGTTGTTGCGATTTCGGTCTTCAAAGACACGTGTGACGGC
Source organism: Candidatus Thermochlorobacter aerophilus (assembly GCA_002794105.1). Lineage (GTDB taxonomy): Bacteria > Bacteroidota > Chlorobiia > Chlorobiales > Thermochlorobacteraceae > Thermochlorobacter > Thermochlorobacter aerophilus. The sequence goes on from PHFL01000007.1 coordinate 108,776, forward strand.
GCCATTGCCGAAAGCCTGCGTGCCACGATTTTGAATAGTGTATGGAATGGTGATTGCCGTTTGAGGCAGCGTAGAGAACTGGGCGTCAATGCGCAAAGCAAGGTCTCGGTCTTTTGGCGTGACGGAGTTGATAAAGCCGGGTGTGCCACCTTGAACCAAACTCGGTGCAAAGTTGGCAGGCGCATCGTTACGGTTGAGCAAAATTTTTTCCAGTGAAAAACCTTTGTTGCGGTCGTTGCCCGTGTAGAAGGTGCGCGCAACTTCAAGCCCATTGGGCGTGATGAGTGTAATAGTATCGCTAGTATTGGAAAAACTAAGAGAGCCCGAGGCGCGCAAGACCAAAGCCCCACGCGGAATGCGATTGCGATAGAATTGACCTGATGCGAAATAGCTTGGACTGAAAATCACAGCAAAGCTACGCGGCGCAAGAATAGTATTGCCTGTGCCTGTTGCACCTGAGTCTGTGAGAGTCAAATTCACAGTTCCACCGATGCGCCAACCACGCAGGTTGATGGAAAGCGTTGGGCTGGTGTTATAGACTTCAAGGAATTCATCGGCAGTGGGATTGGCTTCGGCGGGCGGGTCATACATGATTTCACTAATGATGATGGATGTATCCGATGGCGTAAGCAGTGGAGGGGCACTAACACGGAGCGTGCGGCGCAGGGTGTCATTGCTGCGGCGTTCATCATTGGCTAAAGCGGCAACCGTAGCAAAACGACGCACACCAACAGTTGGCGTGGAAAGCACAAGCTCAAATCGGATAGAGTCGTTAGGCGAAAGTGTGCCGCCAAAGGTGCGCGTCTCAAAGCGTTCGCTGGGAGAAAGAACTTGGTTGCTATCGAGGTCTTCATAAAATTCCACTGAAAAATTCGAGAGAGGTTCAGTGCCTGCGTTTTGAAAAACGGATTGAAGCGTAACGCTGGTGCCTTGCAGAACTGAATCAGCAGGTAGGAAAGAAAGCCGCACATTACGCAAGTCGAAACGAAGGGGCGAGACGGAATTCAGGCTACCGGGCGTGCCGCCGATGTTGAGGCTGGGTGCAAAGTTTGACGCCGCACTGTTGCGACTGAGCACAATTTTTTCAAGCGAGCGACCGCGGTTAGATGAAACCCCAGTGTAGGTAAAGCTCTCGAGCGTATCGCCACTGGCATTAAGCAAGCGGACAGTTTCAGTGCCAGTGTTGTTAAACGCAAGACTGCCCACAGTGCGCAAAATCAGCGTACCTGCAGGAATCAGCGGGCGGTAGTATGCAAACGCACGGCGAAAATCTGTGCCTGTAAAAATGACAGCAAAGCTGCGCGGGGCGAGTGTGGCATTGCCATCGTTGTTAGCAGTCGTATCGGCAATCCTACGAAGAGCCACTGCATCGCCAATGCGCCAGCCACGCAAATTGAACGATTGCGAAAAACTGGTGTTGAACACCTCCACAAACTCATCAGCGGAATTGGCATCGGAAGGCGGGTCGTACATAACCTCGCTAACGATGACAGCCGTATCTGCGATGCTTTGAGCCACGGCAACATGCACAGGCAAAAGTAGCAGAGAAAAAATCGCAAATCGTAACATATCGGCACGCATAAAAGGGAAAGGTTAGGAAGACTCGGACGCCCTGCTGAAACCTCGGCAGGTTTACTGCATGCAAAAAGTTGTCACCAAAAGATAGGAAATGTAACCAGCTGAAAAAATGCCTGTGCAAAGCGTGCCAGAGAGTTACAGTGCCGACAAACGAAGAAATTCACTCATGCAAGAGATTACCCCTCTTGTGATGGCACATATTCTTTCTTGAGCATATGCTTATACTCTTTTTGCAACTTCTGCACCTTAGGGTCAATGACAAAGATGCAGTAGGGATTTTTAGTGCGATTCTGGTTGTAGTAGTTCTGATGATAGGCTTCAGCTTTGTAGAACGCTGTAAGCGGGACGACTTCGGTTACGATTGGGTTAGGCCAAATTTTTGCCGCATTGGTTTCTCGAATCACTTCTTCGGCAATGCGTTGTTGCTCTGGGTTATGATAAAGAATGATGGAGCGGTATTGCGTGCCAACATCATTGCCTTGGCGATTGGGTGTGGTAGGGTCGTGGGTGCGGAAGAAAATTTCAAGAAGTGTTTTGTATGAAATTTTTTGAGGGTCGTAGGTAACTTGCACCACTTCGGCGTGTCCTGTAGTGCCGCTACAAACTTGTTCATATGTTGGGTTGGGAACATGACCGCCTGCGTAGCCTGACTCTACTTTCAGCACGCCATCTATGCGCTGAAAGACGGCTTCCATGCACCAGAAGCAACCGCCGCCGACGGTCATCTGTTCAGTGGTTCCATTGGTAAGCGGTGTCATTGAGTGTTTCCCCTCCAGTTCTGGTTTAGGATTCTCGTAAGCAAGGCACGAAGTTAGAAAGAAACAGGCGAAAATAAGCGTTCGCATAGAATAAATTTTTTGTGGCAAACCGCTCAAAGCTAAATAGTAGTGGTGCGAATTTGCAAAATGAAATGCCGAATGGGCGCAAGGCTACCGGGTTGTTCAACATAGTTGTAGTTGAAAAGGTTGCGCACCATAAAATTGACTACAAAGCCGACTGTGCCAAGTGCAAAGCGCGTGCCAAGCCGAACATCAGAGACATGAGCATCAACCAAGCGATTGCCGTCAGGCACAATCAACGACAGTTCAGGGTCAATAGCATCGAAGCGGCTAAGAAAGCGGTAATTCCACTCAAGAGTAAAGATGCTCACGTTGGCTTCGGCATTGACATAGAACAGGCGACGGTTGCGATAGCGAAGCCAACGGATGTTCGAGGCGTCGGTGTAGTCCACAGGATTCGTGTGGGTGTAAGAGAGCGTAAGCAGCAGCAAACGCTGGTTGAAAGCCAGCGTAGTGGAAATTTCGTAGCCCAAGATGTTGGCTGAAGTGATGTTCTGAAACGAGAATGAGCCTGCCGCTGTGGGACGAACTTCAATCAGGTTTTCATAAGTGTTGGAGAACGCCGACACGTCAAAAGAAAGATTGGTTAGTGAAAAATCGGGCAGGAGTTCAATTGGGCGGCTGTAGCTGAAAAGATAGCCTAACTCAAAGCTCAAACTGCTTTCAGGTTGCAGGCTGGGATTGGGTTGAACTTGGATGAAGCCCGTTTGTGTGGCGACAAATCGCTCGCTGATGGTGGGGTTACGAAACGCTGTGCCAAAATTGCTGCGAAGTGAGTGATAAGAGCCAATCGTCCAGTTGAGCCCAAAACGCGGATTGAAGCGCCCGACAAGAGGTTCGCGATTGACCGAAAGTCCATCGGCACGTATGCCAAAACTGGCAATAAAACTCTTCAAAAGCGGCAAATCGCTCTGGAAGTAAAGCGCTGCACCAATTGCCGAGTGATTGCCATACAAGTTCGAGCGCACATCGGTATAGAACCCCTCGAGTCCGCCACTGAGAACAAGACCTTTGCCAAAATCGGCAAGCCACTGTGTTTCAATGCCAGATTGCGACGAAAGCGAGTTCAAGCCGTCGGTATCTTCAAAACGAGAGCGATAGTGCCGACTGCGAACAATAAGTTCCAAGAAGCGAGAGAACTTGACGTTAAGTGTCGGTGCAATGACAAGGTTGTCAGAGGCAATGCGCGGTCTAGTCGGCGAGCCATCGAGCAAAGCTGCATCTATATTGCGCCAAAAGAAGCTATTGCCTTGTTGGTTTTCAGCAAATGTGCCAATCAGTGCTAATGAAATGGCATCAGAAAATTGGTAAGCAGCTTTTGTGAAAAATCGCCAGCGACGAAAGTCGGTGTTTTCACGGTAATTGTCACTGACACGGCGTGTCAGCGAGCCATAGATGGAAAGATTGCCGAAGTTCTGTGCGTGCGAGAGCTCAAAGCCAGATTGGAGTCGCGCGCGCTCTGACCAGCGCCAAATGTCAAAGGCAGGATTGTCAAAAATTCCAGCATAAGTCAGTAGTGAAGTGCGCGTCTGAAAGTCGTTTTTGGTCACAATGTTAATTGTGCCGCCTAAACCTGCTGAACCGTAGAGCGCCGATGAAGCGCCTTTAATGACTTCAACTCGCTCAATAAAATCTACAGGGAACATATCCCAACGCACGGCTCCATCGTCAGGTGCAAGAAACAAGATGTTATCGATTAGCACTTGAACACGACTGCCTACACCGTAGCTCACGCCGCTGGAGGCGCGAATACTCGGTGTTTGGTTGTTAAAACTTACGCCAGAGATGTGGCGCAAGGCATCATCGAGCGTATTGCTGTTGCGCTCTACAATAAAATCTGGCTTGAGAATTGAAACCGACAGTGAAAGTTCTTGAAGTTTGGTTTCGTATCGATTGGCAGTGATGACAATCTCATGGGCTTCGGAAAGAACAGGCTCAAGCGCCATGTCGATTTCGGTAATCGTATCGTTCTTAATGGTGATGGATTTGAAGATGAAAGTTTGGTAACCTGGTGCAGAGTAGATGATGTCGTAAGTGCCGCGAGGAATGTTAGAAATTTGGTAAAAGCCGTTGATGTCGCTAATTGCTCCAAGCGATGTGCCGCGCAGTTGAATGCGTGCTCCAACAATTGGTATAGATGTGTGCGTGCGAGGCATGAGCGCATCGGGAGAAGCAATTGAGTCAGAGAGAGTAGTGCGTGTAGGCTGGGGGCGAGATTCATAGACAATACCGCGTAGTGAGCCGCCACGCAATGCCGATTGTGCAAAAAGCATCAATGAGGGCTCATTAAAAAACAATGTACAAAACAATAAAACTAAAACGCGCACAGCAGCAAGCATGAGCGTGCGGGCATTACGGCTTTGTTATCATCCCCATGCGTTTTTTATACTCGCAGTCTGGCTTGGTGCAGTCGGCAAAGATTTGCAGTGTGTGCTGGCGAATTTCAAAGCCAAGATTACGGCACACGGCTTGTTGCTGTTCTTCAATCTGCGGATTGGTAAACTCAAAAACCTCGCCACACTGGTTGCAGACTATATGGTCGTGATGTTCATAGCCATATGTGCGCTCGTAGTGCAGGTGCTTATGACCAAAACTGTTTTGGCTGACTAAATTGCACTCTACCAGCAACTCAAGTGTGTTATAGACTGTGGCGCGTGAGATGGCATACTTTTTTTGCTTAAGTCGGATGAAAAGCTCGTCAGCATCGAAGTGCCCAGCGTCAGAGTAGATTTCGCGCAGCACTGCGTCACGCTCAGGGGTAGCACGGTAGCCCTTCTTGCGCAAAAATTCACGGAAAATTCGTTCGGCTGCCTCAGTGAGCGCTTGTGTATGTTGTGCGTGTGACGGATGCAGTGTGGCCTGTGCCTGTGCATTCGACTCAGGTTGCGAAGCAGTCGTTGCCTTCTTCTTAGCCGATTTTGTCGTCGATGTAGAAGCAGCGGTTTTCATAATCGCGGCGCATTATGTTGAGTTGAAGGTGAAAACAAAGGTTACTGAACAAACAAAAATCATGCAATCATGGTTCAAAATGCGTCAAAGAAACACTGCTACGCATGTAGCCCTATGCCAAGCATGCAGCTGAATGTGTGGCAATCGGTCGAGCCTTACAGCCAAGGCGCATGAGAAAGCCTACGCATTACTTCACTTCGTAAATTGCCTCGACTTCCACGCTGGCACCCAAGGGTAACTCGGCTACGCCGACAGCGCTGCGCGCATGCTCGCCTTTTTCGCCAAAGACTTCTTTGAAAAACTCTGATGCACCATTGCCCACAAACGGCTGCTCAGTAAAGTCAGGTGCGCTGGCAACAAACACTGTGAGCTTGACCACACGAACAACTCTATCCAAATCACCAATAATCGACTTGAGTGCAGCAAGCGAATTGATGGCACACACCCTTGCCGCCGCTTTTGCATCGTCTTTGCTAACTGTAGCGCCAACTTTCCCTTTGCCGCCCGGCGCAACCAGCGCCCCGCTAACAAGCGGCAACTGACCTGATACATAGACCATGTTTCCCGATTGCACTGCAGGGGTATATGCCGCCAGCGGCTTGGTCACAGCAGGAAGTGTGATGCCTAACGATTGAAGTTTCTGCTCAACAGCCGACATGTTTTTGTCTGGTGTAGTTTTTTGTGAGTATGCGTAATCGGCATAGCCAAAAAGCCACGCCGCAAGAAAAGCAGGAAAAATTATGTGCAAAGTCTTACGCATACGGCATCGATTTTTAGCGAAACATAGCCTAATTGCTGGGTTTTTGCAACTGCAAAAAAGGCATACCATTCCAGCAACAGTAGGCAGATGCGACTGCAGTTGTTTGTCAAAAAAACATTATTAACTTTGCGCTTACGGGCAAATTCCGATACCACAGCAATGAGGATATTTCTGCTGAAATCCAAAATTCATCGTGCAACTGTCACGCATACAGACTTGCACTACGAAGGCAGCATTACGATTGATATGGATTTGGTCGATGCGGCAAACATGATGCCCAACGAGAAAGTGCAGGTGGTCAACAATAGCAACGGAGCACGGTTTGAAACTTACATCATTGCAGGTCAGCGTGGCTCTGGCGTGGTGCAGCTCAATGGTGCCTGTGCACGCCTTGCCGCAGTCGGCGATGAAGTAATCATCATGACCTATGCCGATATGGAACCTGAAGAAGCGCGTCACTACAAACCTGTAGTAGTACTGGTCGATAAAGAAAATCGGCTGACTCATCGATATTTTATTGGAGAACCAACCTCTGAACCATACTGTAATGTTAGCTAACGGGCACGCCCCAACACTGCTGCAAGGCTCTGCGCAAATGCACACACTTGCCGTTGTCATCATGGCGGCGGGCAAAGGCACACGGATGAAATCTGACCTTGCAAAAGTATTGCATCCCCTGCTCTCTCGCCCGATGATTGACTATGTGCTGGAGACGGCACAGTCACTACAGCCCAAAAAAACTGTGCTCATTGTCGGTCATCAAGCTGAAGCAGTAAAAGAAAAAACACGTTATGCGCGCGTAGAATACGCTATGCAAGAAGTGCAGTTAGGCACAGGACACGCAGTGATGCAAGCAGAAGAAGCCCTTGCAGATTTTGAAGGCAATGTGCTGGTGCTATCGGGCGACACGCCGCTGGTGACCACTGCCACACTGCAAAAGCTCATTGAACATCATGAAAAAGAGCAAGCCGTTGCCACCGTGCTGAGCGCACATCTTGATAATCCTACAGGATACGGACGAATCATTCGCAGTGCAGATGGCAAGCGCATCATCAAAATGGTCGAGCACAAAGATGCTTCGCCTGAAGAGCGTCTGGTGAGTGAAATCAATTCGGGCATTTATGTTTTCAAAAAGCGTGAGCTGTTCAGCGCACTAAGGTGCATCCGAAACAACAATGCTCAAAAGGAGTATTACTTGCCAGATGTGTTCAATGTTTTTCTTGAACATGGCTTGCCTATCACAGCGTTGGTAACTGAATCGTCTGAAGAAATTTGTGGTGTCAATACGCCTGAGCAGCTTCAAGAAGCAGAAAACATTTTAAGGCGACGCCTTGCACTTCACAATCAGCTGGCAATGTGAGCGGTCATAGCGAAAAGGCTTGCACAAAAAATGAGCAGATGGCAAGGCTCAACAAGAGTTATCAAGTTCTGGCTACTTTGGCTAAGCACCGCGCTGTGCGCATCGGCACAAGATACCACGAATGTAGAGCCGCTCTATGAACTACGCGGCGTGTGGATTGCCACTGCATTTGGCATTGATTTCCCAAAAAGCATAGACCCCAACGAGCAAAAGCGTCATCTAGACTCGATATTCAAAGACCTCAAGACGCGCAAGTTTAATGCGGTTTTTTTCCAAGTGCGAATTCGTGCCGATGTGATTTTTGAAACAGAGCTCGAGCCCTATCATGAATACCTCACTGGCGTCTATGGCAAAGCACCCGCTTACGACATTGTGCAGTATGCCTTAGACCTTTCACGCAAATACGGGCTGGAGTTTCATGCGTGGTTTAACACTATGATTTTGCGTGGGAAAAATGCCACAAAAAAATCGGTTGGTGTGCCATCGCTGTGGGAACGGCATCCAGAGTGGATTGATGCCCGCGCTGTGCAAAACCCCAACGAGCCAACAGCCTATCTGAATCCAGCTAACCCAAATGTGCAAGCGCATCTGATTAAACTCATCACCGATTTTGCGCGTCGCTATGATGTCGATGGCATTCAGCTTGATGATTACTTGCGCTACCCAACACCGTCTTTCCCTGACTCGGCGGAATTTCGTCGCTATAACCCGCATCAACTTCCCATAGACGAATGGCGGCGCTGGACACTTACACGCTTCGTTGAAGCCGTCTACGATAGCCTCATGCAAATAAAGCCTTATCTCAAGTTTGGTGTAACACCAGTCGGAGTATATCGCCGCCTTGATAACGAGCCTGTCATGGAAGGCTATGCACTCTATCAAGATTCACGTGAGTGGACGCGCCGAAAAGCCTGCGACTACTTAGCGCCGCAGATTTATTTCCACATTGGGAAAACAACCGCTGAAGAAGCAGCGGCGCGTCAGTTCAATCCAGATTTTGCGGCGTTGGTCGCAGATTGGAGTGCGCACAAAAATTTTCGTCATCTCTATGTAGGGATTGGTATCTACAAGGAAAGCGTCAAAAAAGAGTGGCGGCAGCAACTGGCGCTGGTGCGGCAAGCTGGGGCAGAAGGGTTCATCTTCTATCCATATAGTGCCACGGCAAGTGTGCCTGCATTTGAAAACTATGCGCTCATTCCGCCCATGACATGGAAACAAAACGCTTTGCCCAAAGCACCGCAGCATATTCGTATCACACCACGAAGTGGCATGCTTCAACTGACTTGGGATGCATCACCAGATGCCCGATGGTATAACCTCTATGAGTGGCAAGGGACAGCGCGAAAGCTCATTCGGCAGAATCTTTCCACCCCATCGGTTGAGATAGAAAAAATCTCTGGACAAGAACTCTTTCTGACGACAATTGACCGATTTGGCAGTGAAAGTCTGCCATCTGCGCCCATACGCATTCCGTGAGTGCTCAAATGCAATAAGCGTGCAGCATGCGCTGGCTTACAAGCGGCATGCAGTAGCACATTGGATTCGAAACTCTGGGCGTGTGTAACTTCATTGCTTAAAAGTGTTTAACTCAAACGCTAAAAAATATGCGACTGCTTACTCGGTCAGATTTTGACGGCATAGTCTGCGCCGTTTTGCTCAAGCAAGTTGAGCCAATTGATACCATAGAGTTTTGTCATCCCAAGGATATGCAGGATGGCAAAATCGAGGTGACAAACCAAGACATTATCACAAACCTGCCGTATCATCCAAATGCATTCATGTGGTTTGACCATCATGCTAGTGAGGCAGTGCGCAATCAGCAAGTCAGTTTCAAGGGGCGATGTGAAGTAGCGCCCAGTGCGGCACGAGTGGTCTATGATTACTATGCCGCGCAAGGCAAAGCCGAAAAATTGGAGCGCTTCAAGCCGTTGCTGAATGAAGTCGACAAATTTGATTCGGCACAATTAACCCCCGAAGATGTAACCAATCCACAAGGCTGGATGCTACTTTCCTACATCATGGACCCACGCACAGGCTTAGGCAAACAACACGATTACCAAGTGAGCAACAAGGAACTGATGCTCAAAATGGTAGACTGGATAGAGAAGCATTCGCTGGAAGAGATATTAGAATTGCCAGATGTTAAGGAGCGCATCAAGCGCTACAAAGAAGATGAGCAGAATTTCAAGGAAGCCTTGCTCAAACACTCACGCCAAGAAGAGAGCGTGGTAATTACAGATTTTCGAAATGTAGTGGCGCCAGTAGGCAATCGGTTTCTCATCTACACGCTATTTCCAACAGCGAACATCTCCGTGCGCATCATGGATGGCAAGCAAAACGAGACGGTGGTTGTCGCTGTAGGGCACAGCATTTTCAATCGTACTGCCAAAACTGATGTTGGGGCGCTGATGGCAAAATATGGCGGCGGTGGGCATAGCGGCGCAGGGACTTGCCAGTTGCCCGTGTCTCAAGCTGACGAAAAAATTGCACAAATCATTGAAGAGATAAAGAAGACGGAGCGAGGGTAGATGCCTCTTACTGCTCAATGCGCTCAGTGAACCGCAAGGCTTGCAGGGCGCGCTCGAAGTGGCTGGCTGTGATAATCGGTGCCGACTGTTTAGGATTCGAGACAAAATCGCGCACGGCAAATGTTGCCGCCTTGCGGCAGATGAACTCAATATCTGCGCCAGAACAGCCCTCTGTTTTCAGGGATAATTCCATAGGTAAATGCTCTGACTCAAGCGGTTTGCCTTTGAGATGAATTTGAAAAATGGCAAGCCGTGCGGCTTGGTCAGGCATAGGTATTTGCAGCTGCAATTCAAAGCGACCGCTCCGCAAAAGCGCCGAATCAATGAGTTCAATACGGTTGGTGGCGGCAAGTACAATGACACCGCTAAGCTCTTCAATGCCGTCCATTTCTGTCAGCAACTGACTGACCACACGGTCAGCGACATCTGAGTTTTTGCCACTTCGACGCGGGGCTAAGGCATCAAGTTCATCAAAGAAAATCATCGATGGCGCCGCCTGTTTGGCAATTCTAAAAATGTTGCGAACAGCCCGTTCCGATTCCCCTACATAGCGTGAGAGAAGCTCAGCACCTTTGACGGAAATAAAATTGATGCTGGTTTGCGAGGCAGCTGCTTTGGCAAGCAAGGTTTTGCCTGTGCCGGGCGGACCGTACAGCAAAATGCCTTTTGGTGGCTTGATGCGAAGTTGTTCATAAATTTCCCGGTAACGAAGTGGAAATTCAATTGCCTCGATAAGTTCCTGCTTGACCGTCTCTAAGCCGCCTACATCTTCCCAGCTCACATTAGGCACTTCAACGAAGACTTCGCGAATAGCAGAGGGTTCGACATCGCGCAAGGCTTCTCGGAAGTTATCCATCGTGACTTCTATTGACATCAGGGTCTCGTATGGAATCTCTGCTTGGTCCAAGTCGAGGGTCGGTAAGATTCGGCGGATAGCAGACATAGCCGCCTCACGAGCCAGTGCTTCCAAGTCGGCGCCAACAAAGCCGTGCGTCAGCTCAGCTAATTTTTCCAGCGACACATCGGCAGCAAGCGGCATACCACGCGTGTGAATGCTAAGAATTTCCAATCGTCCGCGCTGGTCTGGAATAGGAATGGAAATTTCACGGTCAAAGCGTCCGGGACGGCGCAAGGCAGGGTCAATCGAATTAGGCAAGTTGGTTGCGCCAATCACAATAACTTGCCCGCGTGCCGAAAGCCCATCCATGAGCGTCAGTAGCTGCGCCACCACGCGTTTTTCAACCTGTTTTTCACTCCCAATATCTTCGCGTTTGGGCGCAATGGCATCAATTTCATCAATGAAGATGATGGCAGGCGCTTTACGCGATGCCTCCTCAAAAATCGCACGCAAGCGTCCTTCAGATTCGCCGTAAAGTTTGCCCATGATTTCTGGACCAGAGATGCTGGTAAAGTAGGCATCCGTTTCGTTAGCAACGGCGCGGGCGATGAGCGTCTTACCACTGCCGGGCGGACCGTATAACAAGACTCCCTTTGGGGCACGAATGCCCAAGCGCTCAAACAGTTCAGGGTAGCGCAATGGCAGCTCAATCATTTCGCGAATGCGCTGAATCTGATGCCCTAAACCGCCAATATCTTCGTATGACACACCAATCGATGGCTCCTTAGCCGATAGCTCTTGCTCCAAGCGAACGGTCGTGTTGGAAGTGATGAGCACAGCCCCATCAGGTTGAGTGGCAAGTACACGGAATTCCGAAGGTTTAATCCCAAAGAAAACAGTTCTAATGCGGTCGCCTTTTAGGATAGGAGTACCGTCGAGCAAGGAGGCAAGATAGCAGGCGTCTTTTTCTGTGCGCATCGGACCAGAGAGCGGTTGCAAGACGACACGCACAGCAGGCAGAGGAGAAACCTTTTCGACCTTGATTTTTTCATCAAGTCCGACCTGTGCATTTTCTCGCAGTAGCCCATCGATTTGAATGATTTTCTTGCCACGGTCTTCGGCATAGCAGGGCATCACCTTGGCTAACGCAAGACGCTTGCCATGGAGTGCAATAATGTCGCCGCCAGTGACACCTAAAAGTTTCATATCCTCGGGGTCAAGCCGGGCGATACATCGCCCAACATCTTTGGCAAGCGCCTCCTTGACCTTGAAAATGTTCAGCTCATTGGATTGCATAGCCTCATCATACTGAAAAAGCAGCGAAATTAGCTTTGTGCTTAGACGAAATTTATTCACTATTTTAAGAGTTCGGTAGCAAAACCCGAGCAAAATTTTGTGTGAGCCAGAAAGCAAGTGCAAAGAGCAAGAAGTGTGAATTGTTTTGAGAACGCGTACAATCTGCGCCGCGTGCATGTCTCAGTTGGAAACGAAAAAACAGCAGCTTGACGAAGAGCAAGTAGAGGCTGAAGTTGGTCAGCAAGATAATTTGAACGAGGTGCCCTACAGACGGCGACAACCGTCAATCCGATGGACACTTCAAAAAAAATATCTGCTGACGTTTTCTTCCATTTTTCTAATCATCCTCATCTACATCATCTTTGCACTATTTGCCACTGAAAAAGAAGACCTCACTCATCTCTCTGAAAAAAACTTCATGACGGCATTTCAGACAATGAATAGCATCGGCGCAGAGGCACTTTCGACAGGTGAGCAAGATAAGCTGGTCTTGCGTGCCTTTGTGCGTGAAGTGTTCAATTCTAAGCTGGAAGGTCTGCAAGAAATTTTTTTTTCTGGATGCCGAGCGGCGTTTCTTTGTCTATCAAAATGCAAGCGGGGAAGAAATCGCTGACACAGTCGTTGCCACCGATAGCTTGTGGCAAGCTCTTGAAACGCAATCGAGCCACACCAAAGTCAAAGTGGGCAACAAAATCTACCTAACCAAAAAGCTCTTTTATGAAGCCAACGGGCAGAACATTTTTGTCGGCTATAGTCGGCTGCTCTTCACCATTGACCATATCAATGAGTTGATTAAGCACAAACAGGAACAAACGCTACTGATTGGAGGAACTAGCTTTTTGGTATCGCTCATTGTGCTAAGCGTGGTCACATCGCTGTTTGTCAGACGCATCCAGATACTTAACCAGGGCACAAAGCAGGTCATACAGGGCATCTTTGAGCCCTTGCCAGTCGAAGGCAGTGATGAAATTAGTGAGCTGACCGACTCGTTCAACAAAATGATGACTGCTGTGAAAGAACGTTTGATGATGAGCCGCTATGTCTCGCAGTCTACTTTGGGCATGATTCGCAGAGTTGGGGTAAATGAGATAGTGCAGGAGGGCATTAAAGAGGAGATTTGTGTGCTATTTTCCGATGTGCGCGGCTTTACGGCTTTTGCTGAACTTAACGAACCACAGCATGTTGTGGCACAGCTCAATCGCTTGCTCAATCTGCAGGTAGAGATTATCAAGCGATATGGGGGCGATATTGATAAGTTTGTAGGCGATGAAGTGATGGCGATTTTCAGAGGCGGTGCAAAAGAGCAGCGTGCGGTGGCTGCTGCCATTGCCATTCAAGAAAAATTGCGACCTATCTTCAAAGCAGAAAAAGGACAGAGCCACCTGCGCATCGGAATTGGAATCAACACCGGAGTAGCAGTGATGGGAAATATCGGCAGTGTAGACCGAATGGATTTTACAGCCATCGGCGATGTGGTCAATACTGCCGCACGACTATGCAGCATAGCTAGAGCCGATGAAATTTTGGTAAGTGAAGAAGTCGTTAATCATCTGCCCAAAGGTAGTGTAGACCTTAGTGAGCCTTTTACGCTCTTGCTCAAAAATAAACTTTATGCTGTCACGATTTATCGCGTGCTCTATGATGTCGATTAAGGCAGCCTTCCTCATCTTGGCTGTGGGCATTCTATCGGTAGGCTGCACTTCAGTCTCAAGGTGGGAGAGTCGATTTACAGAGGACGAGAAAATTCAGCTCATCTATGAACGCGCGCTGCGCAATTTTGAAAAAGGCAAAGAGACGCTCGAGCACCAGACCCTTCAAAAAGCCAAAGAAGATTTTGAGTTTTTGGCGGAAGTCTTCAAGCATGACCCTGCAAAAAAGCAGATTCTGGAAATCGAGCGATTTTACCGCGAAAAAAGGCAAGCCTTGCAAGCAAGCATAGCAGAAGCGAAAGCAAAAAACGATTTTTTAGCTCAAGTGGGCTTCTACCGAAAACTGCAACGCTTGGTGCCCGACGATGCTGAAGCCAATAAGTTCCTTATTGAAAACAGGACTGAAATTCAAACGCAAGTGGAGCAGCACTTAGCGGCAGGCAAAAGCGCATTAGCAGGAAAAAATTTTCAAAAAGCGATTGCGTCATTTAATGCTGTGCTAAGCGCATACCCTGAATCTGAAGAAGCTAAGCAGGGATTAGCTGCAGCTGTAGCAGCATACGAAGAAGCTAGGCGCATAGAAGCCGAGGAAGCCACACGCCGTGCCGAAGAAGCAGCACGCACTCGCCGCCGTGCCACACAGCGCGAAAAAGAGGAAAGAGCCCAGCCCGTGCAGCTCTCTGCAGAAGAAAAAGAACGGCTCTACCAAGCTGGCAAAGCGGCGTTTGATAAAAAAGACTTCGTGAGTGCATACAAAAACTTCATGGCAATCGGTGATGAAAATTACAAAGACACACGCATCTACCTGCAACGCAGTTTAAGCAAAATCAAGGCGCTGAAGCTGGAAAAATAAATTGCGAAAAATGCTCTAACTTTTCCCGCCCGCGCACCTCTGTGGGCTGAAGCCCAATCGTAATCAATTCAAGGTCAGGAAATTTCTCCTGCACACGACGCCAGAAAAGCCGATGTTCCTCGTGCTTGGCACGCAGCAGTGCATCGTTGCTGGGATTGAGAATGACCTGATTCAAAATCAAGCGGCGCACCGCAATGCCATATTGGCGCAAAGATGTAACGAGCCGTTCGGTTTCAGCAATTGCCATTTCGGCTGGAATGGTAACGGGAATAAACTCACACTGCTGCGCATTTTTGAGCAGGGCTTCAATGCGTTTGACAGCCTTTTTGAGCGAAAGCAAAAGGTCATCGCCAGCATCAGGTGAGTATTCACCTCTGAACGTGGAGACCACTGTACGGTATTTCCAGCGCAGTTTGGCGAAGGTTTTCACCCAGCTGTCTAACAAGTCGGGCATAGCGAGCAGGCGCAGGGCGTGACCAGTGGGTGCCGTGTCGATGATATACTTGTCATATTCACCTTGCGCAATCAAGTCAGTAATGGCTTTGAGTCCCATAACTTCATCCATGCCGGGCAGGGTCAGTTGCAGAAGCATATCAATGTCTTCTTGGTCGAAGTATGTGCCAGTGTCCATGATGAGCTGAAGCTCATGCATATGCTGGGTCATGAACGATTTGAAGGCTCGTTCGGCATCAAGTTCATATGCGTAGCAGCGCGGTATGCCGTGAATGGGAACAATGCAATCGCCAATAGGCTGAGCAAAGCTGTCAGCAAGTGAGTGAGCGGGGTCAGTAGAAACCACAATCGTTTTGAATTGCTTAGCTAAAGCAAGAGCTAAGGCAGCAGCAACAGTAGTTTTGCCTACACCGCCTTTGCCGCCAATGATGATAAGTTTCAGTGCTGGGTCGACAAGTTGCATAGCCGGGCAATTGACTTAGGCTGAGCAAGCCAGAGAGAGACTTTGCCAGCGCATGAATGAAAGTTTTACGAACGAGGAAAATAGTCAAAGCAGGAGAATTGTGACGAAAGTTCGAGCAATTGATGTAGAGCAAAAATAAGCTTGTAAGAGACCTTTTTTTTACATACCTTTAGAGCAACTTTGAAAGATGAACGACTGCGCAGTCAAGCGGTGCTTCGCACAGACATTTGAGTTGACTGTGCGTTTTTGACGAAATGAAAGGAGCAATAACTATGAACGAAGTAAAAGCCGTCTCCTCGAGTCCAAGGAAGATGTAACAATCCTATTTGCTGGTGACTCGGGTGATGGAATGCAGTTAGCAGGCATGCAGTTCAGCGAAACTGCAGCGCTCTTAGGTAACGACCTCAACACCTTCCCAAACTACCCTGCTGAAATTCGTGCCCCTGCAGGTACATTGCATGGTGTGTCAGGATTTCAAATTCAGTTTGGCAGCAAAGAAATTTTCACGCCGGGCGACCAAATTGATGTGCTGGTTGCCATGAATGCGGCGGCGCTCAAAGCTAACTTGAAAAATCTCAAAAAAGGAAAGTTCATCATTGCCAATGCTGATGGCTTTGATGAAAAAAATCTCGAGCTGGCAGGCTACAAAACAAATCCGCTCGAAGATGGCTCACTGAGTGACTATCATGTCTATAAAATTGAGATTACGCGCCTGACACACGATGCGCTTAAGGATTCGGGACTTAGCACCAAGGATGTTGAGCGGTGCAAAAACATGTTTGTGTTGGGGCTACTCTACTGGCTATACTGCCGACCTATTGCTCCAACAATTCAAAATATTCGGGAAAAGTTTAAGAAAAAGCCCGAGATTGCCGAAGCCAATGTGCGTGCGCTGAAAGCTGGCTATAACTATGGCGAAATGACCGAACAATTCACCACGCGCTTTGAAGTCAAAAAGGCAAAGTTACCTGCTGGCACTTATCGGCATATCATGGGCAATCAAGCGACTGCACTGGGGCTAATTGCTGCCTCGAAAAAGTCAGGTTTACCGCTGTTCTTAGGCTCGTATCCCATTACACCAGCGTCAGATATTCTGCATGAGCTCGCAAGGTATAAAAACTTTGGCGTGCGCACTTTCCAAGCCGAAGATGAAATTGCTGCCATCTGCGCTGCCATCGGTGCAAGCTACGGTGGGCACTTAGCCGTAACAAGCACTTCTGGTCCCGGTATGGACCTCAAAGCTGAAGCCATAGGATTGGCTGTGATGCTTGAGCTTCCCCTTGTGGTGATTGATGTGCAGCGTGGCGGACCCTCGACAGGTTTGCCAACCAAGACAGAACAATCCGACCTAATGATGGCAATGTTCGGGCGTCATGGTGAAGCGCCAGTCCCAATTATTGCTGCACAATCGCCAGCAGATTGTTTTGATACGGCATTTGAAGCCTGCAAACTTGCTATTGAGTTTATGACGCCCGTCATCTGTTTGACTGATGGCTACATTGCTAATGGCTCTGAACCGTGGCGATTCCCGCAGACGGCAGATTTGCCAGAAATTCCTGTGCAATTTGTGCCTGCGCGTGAAGCTAGCGACCCGCCCTACTTGCCATACAAGCGCAATGAGCGTTTAGCCCGCTCATGGGCAATTCCGGGCACAAAAGGCTTAGAACATCGCGTCGGTGGGTTGGAAAAACAACATGAGACAGGCTACATCTCCTACGACGGCGAAAATCATGAGCTCATGGTACGATTGCGAGCTCAAAAAATTGAGCGCATTGCCGACACGCTGCCACTTCAAACCATTGATAATGGTGAAGCACAAGGCAAACTTCTCGTGCTCAGCTGGGGCTCTACCTACGGCGCTGTGAAAACCGCCGTGCGAGATTTGCGCAAAGAGGGCTATACAGTCTCGCATGCGCATCTGCGCTACTTGAATCCCTTCCCCAAAAACTTGGGTGAGCTCATCTACAATTTTGAGACGATTCTCATTCCAGAACTCAACTCTGGACAGCTGATTCGGCTCATTCGCGATAAGTTCCTTGTGCCCGCCATAGGCTACAGCAAGGTGCAAGGGCTACCGTTCTCGGTGGCAGAACTCAAAGCCCGAATTTTGGAAATTCTTAACCAAAAGGAGAAGTAACTATGTCGGCATTGGATCTTGGAGCGGCAACGGCGACTCGCACGCCCACGCCAACTGTGCTCACTGCAAAAGATTTTGTCTCGGCGCAAGATGTGCGCTGGTGCCCGGGCTGTGGCGACTATTCTATCCTAAAGCAAGTTCAAACCGTTCTACCCGAGCTTGGTCTGGCACGCGAAAAGTTTGTCTTCGTCTCTGGTATTGGCTGCTCATCACGCTTTCCATACTACATGGAAACCTTCGGAATTCATGGCATTCATGGCAGAGCAGTAGCAATTGCGGCTGGTTTGAAAATGGCGCGTCCAGACCTAGATGTGTGGGTGGCGACTGGCGATGGTGATTTGCTCTCCATTGGCGGTAATCATTTCCTGCATGTCTTACGGCGCAATATCAACATGCAGATTCTGCTCTTCAACAACGAAATCTATGGGCTTACCAAAGGGCAATACTCGCCAACGTCGCAAGAAGGACTTATCACCAAGTCGTCACCTTACGGCGTCATTGACCATCCGATAAACCCAGTTGCGCTTGCATTGGGCGCAGAAGCTACCTTTGTGGCGCGCACCATGGATAGAGATGTCAAGCACCTGCGCGAAATGCTCAAACGTGCGCACCAACACAAAGGCACCTCACTGTTAGAGATTTACCAAAACTGCGTCATCTTCAACGATGGTGCCTTTGAAGCCTTCACGGAAAAAGCCACAAAGGCAGAAAATGACCTGTTCCTTGAACATGGCAAACCGCTCATCTTTGGCGCAAAACAGGACAAAGGCATTCGTCTCGATGGCTTTAAGCCCGTCGTGGTGAATCTCAATGACCCAAATGTCTCGGTCAACGACCTGTGGATTCATGACGAAACCGACCGCGTTAAAGCTAGCATTTTGGCGCGCTTCTTCGATAAGCCGGGCTCTGAAAACTATATGCCACGCCCATTTGGCGTCTTCTATCGTGAAGAGCGACCGTGCTACGAAGACCTAATGTTGGAGCAACTTCGATCTGCGCAAGCTAAAGGCGAAGGCAACTTAGATGAACTGCTGCGCGGCAAGGAAACATGGGTAGTTGAGTGACTTTTCGCAGGAGCAATCCCGAAAGAGCATGCTGTAGTTATCATGCTGAATGAAGCGAAGCAATCCATGCGCTGGATTCCTCGCTTGCGCTCGGAATGACAGAGAAAATATGCTCGGAATGACGAAACAGAGTGCTCGGCACGACCGGTCTGTCATTCTGAACGGAGCGAAGCGAAGTGAAGAATCCACAATGGATTCCTCGCTTTGCACTCGGAATGACAGAAAAAGTATGCTCGGAATGGCAGAAAAAACTCGTTAGGTACAGGAGTCCCCTTCTACATACAGTGCCTGCAAAACACCTCTGATGTTCTTTTGTTTGCGAGAGGGAGCGATGCAGTGTGGGTCGTTCCCTCTTTTTTATGCCAAACCGCCTGAATTTACTGCAATTTAGTGAGTTTGCCGTTCTGGAATTTCATGATGTGCATCTTAAGGTTGATGTTGCCGCCGCCAAAGAAAATCTCGGAACGATGTCCATGGTAAGGCGGAGCGTTGCGGATGGCACGCACGATATCAGCTCGGTCAGTAATCCCCTTCTCGATGACCGTAGCCACGATAAAATCCATAGCATCGTAACCAAACCAAAACTGTAAATCTGGCGATATGCCCCAAATGGCAGCGAAAGCATCCGAGACTCGCTTAGTTTCAGGTGCATCAGGAGAAATGTGGCTATCAATGGCGTAAATAACGCTATCTCCAATACTGCGGTATTGATGAAGCAAAAGCGGGTCGTGCCAATCGCCAGAGCCAATGATGCGGGTTTTGATGTTGTAGAATTTGAGCTGTTCAACAGCAATAGCAATTGACTCGAAATTTGACATGGGAATATAGACGGCGTCAATGACCGTTTCGGGAAAACCTTTTTGCGGATGAGCTTTCAATTTAAGAGGGGCAAGTGCCTGTGAAATCCCACGAAGCTGTGTAGGCAAAATGCCATAGAATTTCATCTCGCCACCAGCTGCTAAAACCGCTTCGCGAAATCCCTCTGCCATGAGTTTCCCATATGTGCTATCTTGTGCCAAGACGCCAAAGGTCTGTGCGCCAAGCGATTCAATAAGGAAGTTGGCAATGACTTTGCCACGCACGGTGTAAGTCGGATTGAGTTGGAAACTGGTGGGAATGTGTCGTGTAATCCGTTCGTCGGTCGCAGTGGGCGTAAGCATCGGCACGCCTTTTTCAGCACAGAATTGAGAAACAAGCACAGCTTGCCGGCTGTAGGCAGGACCGAGAATGAGGTGCACGGACTCTCGCTCGAGCAGTTCGGTCAGCATGGTGCGCAGAGCAAGAGAGTCATCGCTCATGCAAGGATAAATCAGCAAATCAATGCGATTGCCCACAGCAAGCCGGTGATACGCTGCCACAGCCTGAAGAATGCCCAGCATCATTTTCTCGCCAAGGCTGGGTTGTTCCAAACCATCAAAAATGTCTAAGCTGAATGGCAGAAGCACGCCAATCTTGAAGCGACGCATGGTGCCAGAGCGTGCCTGCGCAATCTGTTGGCGAATGCTCTCAAGCATCGTGCGGTAGGCAGGTGAAAGCGTGGAAGCATATCGTGCTTCAAGTGTAGAGGCAAAAAGGTTTAGGCTGTCTAATGCAGGATTGGTCAGCAACAATTCACGGCGCAAAAAAGCATCAAGTAGCAAAACGCTAAGATATGGACTATCGGTGCTGGTAAGCAGTTCGATGAGCTCGTGGCGTTTGAGAAAAACATTTGCAAGCGTAAGTGTGTGCATAGCGGCTCTTCGCCGAAGCGCATTGCCATCGGCAGGCGACCACGCCGCACCAGCCACGCTCATGTAAGCACGAGCGGCACTAAAAAACTGACCATCTTGATAGGCTAACGCTGCCGCATCAAAATCAGCCTCTTGCCGAATTGTGGCGCTACTGGTGTTCAATCGCAGTGATGATAGCAGTGCCTTCGCATCGGCAGATTTGCCCAGCTTCGTCAGTGTCTTGGCGTGCATCAATTGTGCTAACTCGCGCCGCTCCATTGGCTCATCGCTCGAAAGAGACATGTAGCGCACCAGCAAACTCTCTGCTGAAGCATAATTGCTCTCCTGATACTGCGATATGGCAAGGTTCAAAATTTGGTCGGGGCTTTTGGTGAGCTCTTGTTGTTTTTTTGTGTAAAGTTGCTTGGCATCAAGGGGTTTAGTGCCCTTCGTGGCAGGGGCTGGCGCAGGGTCAACTGGTTCAATGACTTTGCGTTTGCGGGGCTGAGCGTGGAGCGATTCAGAAAACGATAGGGTCAAAGCCGCATAGCATAAGCCCAAAAGGAAAAGCAATCTCATGACTGTGGTTTTTTGCATAGTTCAAGATGACTGCCAGTAGCAAAATTAAGTAGATGAACTTGCAAGGTCAGCCAGCGCTTGACCGGTTACACGAAAAATGGTCCACTCCGACATCGGTACTGCACCAAGTTTTTTGTAAAACTCAATCGATGGCGTGTTCCAGTCTAACACTGCCCACTCTAAGCGACCGCATCCGCGCTCGAGCGCAAGAGCGGCAAGACGAGCAAGTAACGCCTTGCCATGACCTCTGCCACGGTATTCTGGCTTGACAAATAAGTCTTCCAAGTAAATTCCACGTTTGCCAAGAAAGGTCGAGTAGTTGTGAAAAAAGAGCGCAAAACCTACAGCGGTATCATCCTCGAGAGCCAAAAGCACTTCAGCGGCTGGGGGCGTCCCGAAAAGGGTCTGACGCAAGCGAGCTTCATCAACCTCTACTTCGTGAGAAAGATGCTCATATTCTGCTAACGCCTTGATAAACGCCAAAATCTGTGGCGTGTCTTGTGCGGTGGCAAAACGAATGTGTCGCATGGTTGTTATGAAACCGTTTTTTCCCACTCTTGGTAAAGCGACTCTAATTGTGCGCTAATTGCGCCATACTTTTCAATGATGGATTTGGACTGCGCGTGCTTGAAAAAGTCGGCTTTTGCCATTTCGCTTTCAAGCAATGATTTTTCGCGCTCCAGTGATTCAATCTGCGACTCGAGTTGGTGCAGCGTGCGCTTGGATGTTTTAGGCTCAGAAGCTCTGGCTTTGGCAGAAGCTTTGGACGTCTCTGATTTGACGGCAGAAGCCATAGCCGCTTTAGCAGCCGCTTCTTGTGCTGACTCTTGCTCTAACTTCTCCACAAAATCGGCGTAGCTGCCAAGATAAGTGCGCAATTTCCCATCTTTGAGATAGATGACTTTACTCACCAAACTATCCAGAAAGTAGCGGTCGTGCGAGACAATGATGAGCGTGCCGTCGTAATTTTCGAGCGCTTCGATAAGCATATCTTTTGAGCGCATATCCAAGTGATTGGTCGGCTCATCGAGAATGAGAAAGTTTGAGGCTTGGAGAAGCATTTTGGCAAGCGCCACACGAGACTTTTCGCCGCCAGAGAGCACACCAATTTTTTTATTGACATCATCGCCTGAAAAAAGAAAACAGCCTAAAAGGTCGCGCACTTTTTTTCGTGCTTCTGAATCAGGCGCATGCGCCAGCATTTCCTCAAGAATCGTGTGATGCACATTGAGCATCTCACTCTGATGCTGACCAAAAAAAGCCAGACTGACCTGATGACCAAGTTTGCGCTCGCCTTGAAAATCAATTTCACCGGCAATGATTTTGCACAAGGTGGATTTGCCTGCACCATTTGAACCAACCAGCGCAATGCGCTCGCCACGCTCAACTTCCAAGTCAATGCCAGAAAGCACTGTCTTGACGCTATGGTCAGGCAGGGTGTATGATTTGGAGACGCCTTTGAGTGTGAGTACTATCCTGCCCGATGGCGCCGCTTTCGGAAACCGAAAGGAAATCTGCGAAAGGTCTTGTTCAGGTGCTTCTAACTGCGCTTGAAGTTTTTCAAGCATCCGCATGCGACTTTGCGCCTGCGACGACTTCGTGGCTTTGGCTTTGAAACGCTCAATAAATCGACGCAATTCAGCAATTTTTTTGAGGTCGTTGGCATACTTGGCTTGCATTTGCTCGTAGCGCAGAGCTTTTTCGCGCTCGTAGAAGGAGTAATTGCCTTTGTATTCGGTAATGCGCTTGAAGCTGATTTCTAAGGTCTTTGTGGTGAGTTTATCAAGGAAAAAGCGGTCGTGCGAAATGATGATGTAAGCGCCATCGTAGTTGAGAAGGTAGTTTTCCAGCCACTGTAGGGAATCCATGTCAAGGTGATTGGTTGGCTCGTCGAGCAGAAGCAGTGTCGGGGCTTGCAGCAAAAGTTTGGCAATCAGCAAGCGCATTTGCCAGCCGCCAGAAAATTCTTTGACCTTTTTCTGAAAATCTTCTTGTGAGAAGCCAAGTCCAACCAGAATTTTTTCTGCATCGGCGCGCATTTTGTAGCCACCAAGGCGCTCAAACTCATGTGTGGCTTCGGAAAATCTCTCAATTAGCTTGGTGTATGCCTCACTTTCATGGTTGAAGGGCAAGGTAAGCTCGATTTCCATGCGAGCAATATCGCGTGAGAGTGCATAGAGTCGCTCATTAGCCTGCATGACGTATTCGAGAGCGCTTTTTTCAAGGTCGCCATCGAAGGAAATTTCTTGCGGCAGGTAGCCGATGGTCGTGTCTGAAGATTTGAGAATTTGCCCGCTGACCTGCAAAGTCTGTTCAGGCATATTGCCAGAGAGATACTTGAGCAGCGTGGATTTGCCAGCGCCGTTCATGCCCACAAGTCCCACTCTATCGCGGTCGCCAATCCGAAACGAGCTATCAATCAAAAGTTCTTTTGTGCCGATAGTAAGGCTAAGGTTGCGTGCTTCGAGCATATGTTTGCGTTCGGAGTTGAAAAGCAAAGATAAGAATCCTGACGCATGTTTTCAGCGCAAAGCGCGTTTGAGTGTGCCAGCATGTCTGGCAAACTGGGAGAGTGCAGCAATTAAGAAAAAGGCATGTGGGGGGATAAAAAGTGTAGCAATGCTAGGAAAACCTACGCCGCAACTTGCGTCGGTAGCACAGGCAACCACTGTTCCATGCGGTAAGCGCTATCCCAAAAGAGCCACTCCAAGCGTGAAGAATAGACAAAGGCTTCGGTCATGAGCTTTTTCGTAAGTGGTGTAGCATCAACCGCCACCGCATCGGTCAAGTGAATCATCTTATCGACAAGGGCGCTGTATTCTGGGCTGGAGTACATATCAATCCAATTCTTGTAGGGATGTTGAACATAGTCTGCATGCTGGGAAGCGGTGTGGTGAATAGTGTTGCCAACTTCACGATAAATCCAAAAGCAGGGCAAAAGTGCGGCAATACCTTCTTCGTAACTGCGCAGCGATGCAGTGGCAAGCATATAGTTGGTGTAAGAAAAGCATGAAGGCGAATAGCTGACATCCAGCGTGGTTTTGTAGAGCGAAAAGTAAAACTCATGCAAGGCGCGCTCGGCAACGATAGCCTCTTGCGAAAACTTGACAAACTGCACAATTTCGTCGGCAGTTCGGGCTTTTGCGGCAAGCATGGCAAGTGCCTTCGCAAAGTCCATGAGATAGAGCGCATCTTGCTTGATGTAGAACTGAAATTTCTCTTGCGCCAGTGTGCCTGACGCCAGTTCTTGATTGAATGGATGCGCCAGAATTTGCGCATAGATGGGCTCAATTGCCCGCCAGAGTTCACGAGTAAATGACATGGTTAGTCCCTCCAAAGTTTATAGAAGTGATGTACAGGAGCATGACCTTTGCCGAGCGTGTAAGTGGCGCCATGTTCAATTGCGCCAGTCAGATAGTCTTTGGCGTGTTTGACAGCTTCGGCTACGGTAAATCCTTTTCCCAAGTAAGCGGCGATGGCTGAAGAGAGTGTGCAGCCTGTGCCGTGTGTATTTTTGGTGGCAATGCGTGGGGCATCAAACCAGTGAATCTGACCGTCGGCAGTAAGCAGGCAATCCATGCTGCGCAGTGTATCCAGATGTCCGCCCTTGAGCAGAACATGTTTTGCGCCAAGCTGCTGCAAGGCTTTTGCGGCATCTGGCATTTCGTCGAGTGTCTGGATTGAGCGCCCGAGTAGAAGGCGAGCTTCAGGCAAATTCGGCGTAATGAGCATTGCCAGTGGCAAAAGCTGTTGGCGTAGCGCCTCAATGGCACTATCCTCCAAAAGTTTGTCGCCGCTTTTAGCGGTCATCACTGGGTCTAAGACAATGGTGCGCAGGTTGTAGAATTTCAGGCGCTCGGCAACGGTCTCGATGATGTCGGAAGTAAAAAGCATTCCGATTTTGACAGCATCGACGCCGATGTCGGTAACCACTGCATCGATTTGCTGGGCAACAAACTCGGGCGGCACGCTATGAATGGCGCGAACGCCCAGCGTATTTTGTGCCGTAAGTGCTGTGATGACGCTCATGCCGTAGCCGCCCAAAGCCGAAAAGGTTTTAAGGTCGGCTTGTATGCCAGCTCCGCCACCAGAATCTGAGCCAGCAATGGTCAGAAGACGTGTGTAAGTGTTCATGACAAAGAATTAGCTTAAGGTTGCTTGAAAATTGGTGGCGCAATGAAAGAAAAGGAGGAAGTTGCCAGAAGAGTGGTGCATACTTCGCCTCATCTTTCCTTGCGTCAGTATTACCTGCATCAAGTTCCTCGGGTATGTTCTCAGCCAATTGCAGCGCAATTAGCACCCCGAAGATGATGGCGCTATCGTGTGCAAACTTAGTAACGAAGTCCAAAATAAACAATGCAAAACAAAAGCTCAATAGGCAAGCAAACGCATGGCGTTTCGCAGTGAAGCCGAAAGGCGTATCTTCACATTTTGAACGAAAACTTAGTGCGCAACATGGCAAAGCAATCCACTAAAACGGCATCTTACTTTACGCGCATTGGTTCAGCGCAAAAAGTTCATGCAAATCTGCCGCCCGCGCTGTGGTCGGTGGCGGAAAAAACCAATTTCAAATCTACCTCGACTTATGAGGATGTCAAGCAGTTTCTCTTTGAGCTCAAGGCGCTCTCGCAAGAGATGACCTTGCATACCTTTGGCAAGACAACCGAAGGACGAGACCTGTGGTTAGCCGTGTTTTCACGACCGCAAATTTTTTCGCCGATTCAGGCAGTGCAGTCTGAAAAGCCGGTGGTGCTGCTGCAAAATAACATTCATGCAGGCGAAGTCTGCCCGAAAGAAGCTTCAATGATTTTGATGCGCGACCTTGTGCTGGGCGAACTCAATGCGCTGCTCGATAAGCTCATCATCCTTGTCATTCCAATCTACAACGCCGATGGCAACGAACGCATCAGCGAAGCGAACCGACTCTCACAACTCGGACCGGAAAATGGCGTGGGCATCCGAACCAATGCGATTGGATTAGACCTGAACCGCGACTACATGAAAGTGGAAGCCGAAGAGACCGCATGCCTTATCAAAAACGTCTATGTGGCGTGGCAACCCGATGTCATCATCGATGGGCATACGACCGATGGCTCACGGCATGGCTACGACCTCACATTCGGTTTTCCGCAGCATCCGAATGCACCAAAAAAGCTCATTGATTTTACACGCGATGTAATGCTTCCTGCCATTGCGCAAAAAATCAAGCGCGACACAGGCATTGAGATGTTCTACTACGGCGATTTTGTCAATTTCCGCAAGCCCGAAGAAGGTTGGGCAACCTACTCGCATCATGCACGATATGGCGCATCATATGGCGGGCTGCAAAACCGCATTGCCATCTTGATGGAAACCTACTCATATGTGTCGTTCGAGCGCCGCATCAGAGCCGCTTATCACTTCATGCGAGAAAGTCTGGAATACACAGCGCGTCATGCCTCGCGTATCAAAACTTTGGTGCGTGAGTGTCTAAAAGAGACCATCGCACTGGGAGAAAGTTATGACCCAAAGAAAAACTTGATTGCTATTGAAGTGGCAAAGCAGCCTTTCGAGAAGCGATATGCCGTGATTGGCTATGTGGTCAAAGAAAAAGTCCATCGCGATGGCACTGTGTATTATCTGCCTACCAAGACAAAAAAAGTGTATCATGTACCATACTTTGGCAAGTTTACGCCCGTGCGAAGTGTGCCTCGACCTTTGGCGTATCTTTTGCCAAAGTCAGAGCGGCGCATTATTGAAAAACTTATGCTGCATGGCATTGCAGTCGAGCAGTTGCTCAAGCCCTTCACTGCGACTGTAGAGTATTTTGATGTCAAGGATATTAAGCTCTCTGAGCAGTGCTTTCAAGGTCATCGTGAAGTAACCATTAGTGTCGTGCGCACGCCCGTAGAGCGGACCTTTCAGATCGATGACTTCATTGTGCCTATGAATCAACCGGCGGCAAATGTGTTGGCTGGACTGCTCGAGCCTGATTCGGATGACAGTCTGGCGCACTGGAATTATTTTGACAACTACCTGACAGGCAAACTTCGTTTCGAGAAGGATTTTGTCACAGAGTATGAGTATAATCTCATTGATTTGCCGCGCACAAAGGAGATTTATGAAAAACTAATCGAAAAAAATCCAGCGCTCTCTGAAGATGAGCGGGCAGAAGAGAAAATGAAGTTTTTTATGACTGCAGTCGGATACGAAAATGAATTCATGAATCAGATTCCCGTGTTTCGCTTAATTGAGAAAAAACCATATTCAGCGAAAGTCTATGTAAGCGAGAGCGCCACAAGGGTGCGATAAAGAAGACAAAAAACCTTAGGGTGCTATAAAAAGGCAAAAGCTATTGACGGATGAGAGAATGGGTTGTATTTTTCCTGTTCGAGGAATTAAACGAGGCGCTAGTTAATGAAGGTCAAATCAGAGGGTGATATTGCCGCACAAATTCGGCAGCTCTTGGAGCGCTCAAAGACATCTCCATCGGCGACACTAAGACTTGCTGAGATTCTCATTCGACAAGGCAGAGCCGCAGAAGCAATTACACGACTGCGTCCTCTTGAATCTGACTATCGAGAGTCGTATCGGTTTCATGTCGTGCTGGCGCAAGCCTATCGTGCTATGGGCAACACTGCCATGGCAAAAACCCTACTGGCAAAAGCATGCCAGCTGGCGCCGCAAAATGAAGTGGCTCTGCATGAACTTATTCGTCTCAATGCCCCTACGCTACTGCAAAGCAAAGAGAAAGGTGTAGCAAAGCAGGCTACGAAATTAAGTCCAACATGGGTGCGTTCAAGTGTTTCATCTTACTGGCAGCAAGCAAAAGCTGTGCAGGCAGAGTCTCGCCCCGAACACCGAGCGGAAAACTTGTCGCAAGCACAATCGCAATCAGATTCCCCGCTACCATCTGCGGCAGAGTCGCCTGCCGAAAAAGCTCACATGGTGCACTGGCAAGGCGAAGAGAAGCCCAAAACTGAAAGTCGGACCGCAACATCACCTGAGACAAAGGCATCGGAACCAGAAGAAAAACTTTTGACAGAGAGCGACATTTTCGATGAGAAAGGCATGTTGCTAGGGGAATTTGGCACGGGAGTAGCAGAATCGTCTAAAGAGATGCCAGATATCTCTTTTTCACCAGAGCCAAAGCCAGTGCCGAAATACGATAGTATCCTTGACCTGTCGCAAATTCCAGCACAGAAGGAAGAGCCGCCTGCAATTGAGCTCAATGAGCCCAAAATCACATTAGACCGTGCCAAGCTCTCTCAAGTGCTTTCCCGTCTCTCTCTGAAAGAAAATATAGATACCAGTAAAGCAGCATCAGAACATTTGGCACCGGCGCCACCTGCTTCTGATAAGAACAAAGCTGATGAGAATGGAAAATCTGATACGCGCTACTCAACAGATACACCAGTCTCTGATGTAGGTAGCGTGGGCGCAGTCGATACCGCAGCTCATCGCGTGGCAGGTGAGCCCGCACAAGAATCAATTGCACAGGCAGCCGAGAGAGCATCAAAAGAAGAGGAAATTGATGAACTCGAATCCTTGGCAGCACAACTGGCTAACTTCAAAGCTCCGCCTGTGCAGGAGACCAATGACCCAACTCCAATTTCTGAACAACGAAAACCCTTCGATGACAATGAAGAGATTAAAATGCCAACACGGCAATTAGCGGAGATTTTCGTGGCACAAGGTGCCTACGCCAAAGCTATCAAGGTCTATGAAGCATTGGCGGAGAGAGAACCGCACAATGCATTTTTGTTCAACCTTATCATCAATGGCTTGCGCGAACAAATGAAGTAACCACGCTGGGCATGTAGCAGCACTGTTACCAAGAAACCTGCCCCGTGTTGAAACCTGACAAGAATTTTTTGAAACATCAACATCTGCAGCGTCGTCTAAGGATGTGCTGTTCATCACAGTGCCCTGCAATCGTACATTTTTTCTAAGCTTTTAGAAACACAGCTTTCATCTTTACAATGAAAAAGTGGCTGCTAGCTCTTCCCGCTCATCTGTGCCTAGTTTCCAGCTTAGCTATTGCACAGGGCGCGGCAAACACTGTAGAGACGCTGACACTTGAAAAAGTCATCAAGATAGCTATTGAGAATGCTGTGGCAACCGCGCAAGCAAAAAACAACTATGAGCTAACTGGCGCACAGCTATTGCAAGCCTACGGGCAGTTTTTGCCAAGTCTGGCGGTATCGGCAACCTATACCCCGCTGAACTCCAATCAACGCATTAATCCGACAACTCTACCCGGCGGTCAAGTAATTTTCCCGCTATTTGGTCAGCAAACTACATCAATTGGGTTTAGCCTGAATTCATCGCTCAATCTCTTCAATGGATTAGCTGACCAAGCGGCATTGCAAAACGCCATTCATGCAAGAGAAAGTGCCGGCTACACGCTCAAGCGCGCAAAGCAAGATATTGCTTTCAGCGTGGCACAAGCGTATTTGCAAATCTTGCTCAATCAGGAGCTTTTGGCTATTGCTCAAGAAAATTTGAAAGTTTCACAAGAAAGGCTGCGCCAGTTGCAGGAGCAGGCACGCTTGGGGGCACGCACTATTGCAGACCTCTATCAGCAAGAAGCACAAAAAGCCGCAGATGAACTGGCTGTCATTCGTGCTGAAAATACTCTGCGCAATAGTAAACTGGCACTCATTCGCCAAGCGCGTTTAGACCCCACAAAAGAATACAAGTTTGAAAGCCCACCAATTGATACCACATTGCTCGGTGCAGAGTATCAAGATGAAGCAAGGCTTATTGCAGTGGCACAGGAGCAACGTGCTGACCTCAAAGCTGCTCAGGAAAGCCTGACAGCCGCTTCATGGGCAATCACACAAGCACGCGGCACTTTTCTGCCCGCCTTGAACCTAAACTTCACGCTCTTCACAAATGGCTTCAGCGTTTTCAATCAAAGCATTGATGGAAACACCATCCCAAATCCTGTGCTTCCAACGGTAGGAGAGCAACTCAACAAACAGATTAGCTTCAACATTGGATTACAACTAAGCTGGACGATTTTCGATCGTTTTAGCACTAACTTGAGAGCTGAGCAAGCACTCATCAACTACCGCAATCAAGAACTGCAATATGAGGATTTGAAAATTCGTGTAGTCGCAGAAGTGCGTCAGGCACTTGGTGATTATCAAGCGGCGCTCAAGCAACTGGAAAGCACAAGCAAAGGATTGCTATCAGCAAAGCAAGCCTACG
Source organism: Candidatus Thermochlorobacter aerophilus (assembly GCA_002794105.1). GTDB lineage: Bacteria > Bacteroidota > Chlorobiia > Chlorobiales > Thermochlorobacteraceae > Thermochlorobacter > Thermochlorobacter aerophilus. The sequence continues at coordinate 139,026 of PHFL01000007.1, forward strand.
AGACCATACAGAAGCGCTACGAAGTAGGGTCAGCGACGTTTGTAGAAGTTGCCGCTGCGCAAGCCGCACTGGTGCGTGCGCAATCTGACCGAGCACAAGCCTTGTTTAACTTTACTTTCCAGAAGAAAATCTTGGAGTATTTCTTGGGGAGCGTCGATATAGATGCCTTCTGATATTTTGCTAAACTTTAACTTTCATGCGCTATGGCAATTGAGACACTGCCTTCGGAAAAATCAACCCGCAGCACAGCTGTGCCTGAAAGTGCGCCGCGAAAACCTAAGAGAAAGTCTCGCCGAACGCTGTGGCTGATAATCGGCAGCAGTGGAGCGTTGATGCTGCTGATGATATTTAGCATTGTGCAATCCAAGAAAGGCGGAAAACCCATTGCCGTGACCGTAGAAAAAGCGGCAATTCGCACCATTACACAAATTGTGTCAGCTACAGGGAAGGTCTATCCAGAGATGGAAGTCAAGCTCTCGCCAGAGGTCAGCGGTGAGATTGTGGAATTGCCCGTCAAAGAAGGCGATGTAGTAAAACGGGGGCAGTTGCTCTTCAAAATTAACCCGCAACTTTCTCGCACACAGGTCGAGCAAGCGCAAGCAGCCCTGAGTGCTGCTAAGGCTGCAAGCCTACGCGCCAAAGCTGAGCAACTGCGCACTGCTGAAGAATATCGGCGTGCAGAACAACTCTTTGCACAAAAGCTGATATCTGAAACAGAATACTTAGCAGCAAAGACCAACGCAGAGATTGCCAAAGCAAATGCCGAAGCGGCTCTATTTGATGTGGAACGCTTGCAAAGCCAGCTCAAACAAGCACGCGAGCAACTTTCGCGCACAGTCGTCACATCGCCAATTAACGGCACAGTAACTGTACTATCGGCTAAACTCGGTGAGCGTGTCGTCGGCTCTATTCAAATGGCAGGCACAGAAATTTTGCGCGTCGCAGACCTAAGCGTCATGGAAATGCGTGTCGATGTCAATGAAAATGATATTGTCAATGTCAAGCTGGGTGATACGGCACGCATCACGATTGACGCCTATCCAAACCGAAAATTTACAGGCATCGTGCGCGAAATTGCTAATGCCGCAAAAACCAAAGGTTTGGGAACACAAGAAGAAGTCACAAACTTTGAAGTCAAAATCCGCATTCTTGACCACAACGGGCTCTTGCGCCCCGGCATGAGCGGCAATGCTGACATAGAGACTTTTACAGTAAAAGATGTGCTTAGCGTACCGATTCAGAGTGTAACTGTACGGGTCTTAGAAAACAGTATGACCGCTGAAGAACTGGCGCAAAAGCGCGCCCAGCTGCTCAAGCAGACCGATGGCGACGTTGAACTGATAAACGAAAAAATCAAGCAGCAGCAAGAAAAAGCAGACCGTGCAAAATTAGTGCGCGTTGTCTTTGTCAAGCAGGGGAACATCGTAAGAATGGTGCCAGTAGAAACAGGTATTGCCGACAACACTTACATTGAAATCAAGAAGGGTAATCTCAAAGCTGGTGACGAAGTGGTCTCAGGGAGCTACCGTGCCATCAGCCGAGAGCTTAAAGATAGTTCTATAGTGGTGATTAGTGAATTTGAAACGACGAAAAAGTAAGGCTAAACATGGAACGGCAAATTAGACCGAAAGGAGACCTTGTCATTCGCATTGAGGGAGTAACGAAAGAATACAAAATGGGCGGAGAGATTGTCCGTGCTCTGCGCGGCGTCTCGCTTTCCATCTACCGCAATGAGTATGTCGCTATCATGGGTCCATCTGGGAGCGGCAAATCAACTATGATGAATCTGCTTGGCTGCTTGGATACACCCACATCAGGCAGGTATGAGTTTAATGGCAAAGATGTAGCGACGATGGAAGATGACGAACTTGCCGAAATCCGCAACAAAGAAATTGGCTTTGTTTTCCAGACCTTCAATCTTTTGCCACGCTCAACGGCTTTGCAAAACGTCGAGTTGCCTTTGATTTATGCGGGCGTCCCTGCAGAAGAGCGCCGAAAACGAGCCTTGGCCGCCTTGCAGAGCGTAGGGCTGGGCGACCGTATCAACCATAAACCCAACGAGCTCTCGGGTGGTCAGCGTCAGCGTGTAGCTATTGCCCGAGCACTGGTCAATAATCCCTCCATCATTCTTGCCGATGAGCCTACAGGCAACTTGGACAGCAAAACCAGTGCTGATATTATGGAGGTCTTTGAGTCGCTCTATATGCAAGGCAATACGATTATTGTCGTTACGCACGAAGAAGATATTGCGCGCCGCGCTCGCCGAATTGTGCGCCTGCGCGATGGCTTAATTGAAAGCGACAAAATGATACACGAAGAAGATTTTGTAAAAGCCTAGACTGCTTGCACATGATAGCACCACGCCGATTTTTTTATGAGTTTTCAGAAAGTGTAAGAATTGCCTACGCACAAATTATGGCAAATAAAATGCGCTCGGTGCTCACCGCACTTGGCGTCATCATTGGCATCTTAGCCGTCACACTCATGGGCACGGCTATCAATGGCATTGACCGAGGCTTTGAAAATAGCTTGGCTATGCTTGGTTACGATGTACTCTATGTACAAAAGTGGCCCTGGGGAATTGCAGACGACTGGTGGAAGTATCGCAATCGTCCACGCATCAAGACCGAATATGCTGAGCAGATAAACAAAATCATTGAGTCTTCACGCACGACCGAACTCGTGGTAGCAGTGCCACAAAATGTGCACATCAAGACGGCAAAGTTTGGTGAAAATCAAATACAAAGCACATTTATCATGGGCACCACAGACGAATATCCGCTGGTCGCTCAAGTGGATTTGCAGGAAGGCAGATTTTTTAGTTCAGCAGAGTCGCTCACTGGGCGTCCAGTCTGCATCATCGGCTATGACATTGCTGATGCCCTCTTTCCGGGCATGTCGCCAATTGGCAAAACTATGCAAATCGGTAATGCACAAGCTCAAGTTATCGGCGTGCTCACCAAGCAAGGCAAGTTTTTAGGCTTGTTTAGCTTCGATTCACAAATCATCGTGCCGATTGCCTTCTCCAAGAAGTATTTCGGCGAGACAGAAAGCGACCGAGTGGTGGTGCGAATGAAAGATAAATCACGTGCGCTGGAAGCAAAGGAAGAACTAACAGGCATCATGCGACGCCTGCGCGGGCTGCTGCCCGACCAAAAGGATAACTTTAGTATCAATGAGCAACAAGCATTCAAAAATACAATTGACCCAATCAAGTCTGGGATTGCGCTAGCTGGACTATTCATTACAGGACTGTCGCTCTTTGTTGGGGCAATTGGCATCATGAACATTACATTTGTCAGTGTCAAGGAGCGCACACGCGAGATTGGCACACGCAAAGCTTTAGGCGCACGGCAGCGCACTATTCTGATGCAATTTCTCATCGAGGCAGTAGCAATTTGCTTGGTTGGCGGCATTATCGGGCTCCTGCTCGCATATGGTCTGAGTATGCTAATTGCCTTTGCTGTACCAGATTTTCCAATGAGCTTTTCACTTGACTTGGTGCTGATTGGAATGGTTACATCAGTGCTCACAGGCATTTTTTCGGGATTTGCACCAGCTTACTCTGCCGCAAAACTTGACCCTGTGGTCGCTCTGCGCTACGAGTAGTGTATAGACGAACGGTAGGACAGCACAATTCAATAAGCAACATTCACAGGTGCATTATGAGACTGAGTGAAGTTCTCTCCATGGCAATTGTATCGCTGAACGCCAATAAGTTGCGCTCGGGACTGACCATGTTTGGCATTACCATTGGCGTGTTCAGTATCATTGGTGTCATGACCATCATGAACGCCTTGCAAAGTTCAATTGAGAGCGGCCTATCATTTTTGGGCTCCAACACTTTTCAAATTGCAAAGTATCCCTCTATTCAGTTCGGTGGCCCAATCCGTGACAAATACGCCAATCGGCGCGACATTACCTACGATGAAGTGCAACGGCTGCAAGCACTTCTGCAAGGACAGTATGAGGCTTTCTGCCCGAAAATCTTTAACGGTGGCAAGCAAGCAGTGTATGGCGGCTATAAAACAAACCCTAACCTATCCATCGTTGGCACGAACAAAGATTTTCTAGCAGTCAATCAGCACAATATTGAGCTGGGGCGCAACTTGAATGATGAAGATGTGGAATTTGCGCGCAGTGTGGTCGTCATTGGACAGGACATTAAAAAGCGGCTCTTCCCAAATCCGAATGAAAGTCCTCTTGATAAATTTGTCAAAATAGGTGGAAAAACTTACCGCGTAATTGGCGTACTGGCAGCGAAAGGCGGTGCATTTGGCACCAGCGATGACAATCTTGCACTCATTCCCATCACACGCTACTTCGTGGATTATGGCAAATACAATCGGTCTATCAATGTCGCTATCCAAGCCAAGTCGCAGGCAGAGTTTGAGAAAACCATGGATAAAGCCATAGGGGCAATGCGCGTGGTGCGTGGCTTAGAAGCCGATGAAGAAAACGATTTTGAAATCTATTCCAACGATTCACTCATTAGCACATTCGAGGAAATTGCAGGCATAGTGAAAATCGGAGCATTCATCATCAGTTTCGTTGCGCTCATCGCTGCAGGCATTGGCATCATGAACATCATGCTGGTCTCTGTTACGGAGCGCACCAAGGAAATCGGCATACGTAAATCAATTGGCGCAAAAAAGAAAAACATCTTGACGCAGTTTCTCATCGAAGCCGTGATTCTGTCGGAGTTAGGCGGTATCATCGGTATTTTACTTGGTGTCATCGGTGGCAACGTGGGCGCAATGGTGTTAAATGCCACTGCAGTATTTCCGTGGGATTGGGCAATCATCGGTCTCGTGGTCTGCTCGCTGATTGGCATTGGGTTTGGCTTTTTCCCTGCCATGAAAGCCGCCTCACTCGACCCTGTCGAAGCCCTGCGCTTTGAATAATATCACATAAGTTTGCCTTGCACGCACAGCTCTTTAAAACCCTGCCCATGGGGAACTTGTAGCAATATTAAGACTTTTCGCCTTTCAATAGGAACCAAACTCTTAAAACCATAGACTAACGAAAGAAGCGGACAAAAGGGCAATCAAGCGGGGAATGACTGACTTTAAATTTCTTCATCTGCTGCGCTCATTCCTTTGGGCATCGGTGCCCGTGGCACTGCAACCCAAATTCTTTGCTGAACTCTCCAAACACAATTTCCGATATGCGGTCGTGTTAGCGCTATCGCTGGCACTCATTCACATCGGACTCATCTGGCTAAACTTTTCACAACGGTATCAGAACGGTGTGTGGCAGAATGATGGCTACGAGCGGCTTGCATATTTGCACTTTACTTTGGAGGGTGTACTGGCAGGCCTGTTGCTGACGGCGCTGTTTTGCCGCCCGCTGTCGCCCACGGCGCAGTATTACTGGTCGCTGACATTTTCTGGATTTATGATGATATGGTGTGCTGCACTAAGTGCCTCTGACCAAAGCATTCACGGACAAATCACGGTCTATATCATCGCCATCTTTGGTTTAGCCGTGGCTCAATACTATTCCATTGGTCTCAGTGTGGCAATCTATGGTGCGGCACATCTGGTCTTGCTGTTTGGGATTTCGCACTTTCAGCGCGATGCAGAAACGGCCAGTGCGCATTATGTCAATAGCACGGTTTCGGTTGTGCTGGCTTTCCTACTTTCTCGCTTGGTGTATGGCAACTTTGTGAGAGAATTTACTTTGCGTGAAAAGGAAAAAGAGCTGCGGCAAGAACTAAGCAAACAAGCCGAACACCTTGCCATAGAAAAACAGCGTAGCGACCGCTTGCTGCGTGAGCTCAGCGAAGCCAATTGGGAACTGGCTTTGGCTAATGAGTCTTTGCAACGCACCTCTGCGCTGAGAGCCGAGCTGATGGAAATCGCCGCACATGATTTGAAAAACCCGCTTCAAGCAATTGTCGGTTTTTCGTATCTGATTGCCGAGTCAAAGTCTATTGAGGAAATTAAAGAACTCAACAAGGTCATTTATCGAAATTCCGAGCGCATGTTTAACATCATTGCCGACCTTTTGGAGCGCAACACCGCTGAAGAACAGGCGCAACACTTGGAACGCAGCTTAGTGAATCTCTCGGCACTGGTCGAGCAAACCGTTGCACAGTTTGAGCCACAAGCCAAGCTGAAAGGGCAGACGCTCATCGCAGAGATTGAGCCAGATTGTTATGCCCAGGTCAATAGTGCGCTTATCAAATCGGTGTTAGAAAACCTTATCTCCAACGCCATCAAATACTCTCACGAAAGTTCAAGAATTTGGATTGAGGTTTGCAAAAAAGACACGCCTGACACATCAAGTTCGCAAAGTGCAGAAGGCACCGGCAAGTGGATTCGTATCGCCGTGAAAGATGAAGGACAGGGACTATCGGAAGAGGATATGAAACATCTCTTCGGTAGATTTCAACGCTTATCGGCAGTGCCAACTGGCGGTGAAAGTTCAACGGGTTTGGGTTTATACATTACTCGTCAGATTGTGAAGCGACATGGCGGGCGTATTTGGGCAGAATCTGAAGGTAAAGGCAAAGGCGCCGCGTTTTTCATAGAGCTACCAGCCAGTTCAGAAGACGTGCAGAGCAAAGCGGGCGTAAGCTAATTGTAGTGGCAAGGCACGGTAGTGTATATGAAGTGCTTGCCCTTGAGCATCCGCAAAAGATTCAATCTCTTCTTTGGTCAAATTCAGCGGCTGAATTGTGCCTAACTCGGGTGCAAGATGCACATGCAAAACCTGAGCCGCGCTATCCAGTTGCCCAAAAGGCTGACCAAAAACCCCTCCACTGACACATTTTGATGGTAAGATGTCTTGCCAGAGCGTATCAATCAAGACTTGATATTGTGGCATCTGATTCTCCAAGCGCACCGCCGAAAAAATCAAGGTAGAGCAGAACGGTGATAATGGCAATGCTACTATAGAAAAGCGGCAATAACTACTAAATGCGTGGTCCATAGTAGAAGCAAACTATAAAAAGTGGTGCAAAGGAAGCATCTGGACTGGCGAAAAGTATATGCAGTATGAAGTGTGCATAGTGAAGTATAAATTTGCAGGCAGTGTGTTGAACGAAAGACGGGGCATACAGTAGGGCTGCGCTTGCTACACCCAAATGTGGTCTTACAACATAGCAGGCACAGAAATGCATCAATTAACCTATTGCAAAAATTAGGCAGTCGATGAAGACTTTCGAGACAAAAAAGCTGTATTATTCCATCGGTGAAGTGAGCAAGATTACTTCAGTGCCAGCATATTTGCTCCGCAATTGGGAAAATGAGTTTCCGCAACTGTCTCCCTCGCGCAATGCTAAGGGTAACCGTATCTATACCTACAAGGATATTGCTGTGGTACTGGCTATCAAGAAACTTATCTATGAAGATGGCTACACAGTGGAAAAAGCACGTGCGATGATGCAAGGCTATACAGCTCCAAACGATGTAATTAAAGAGACCAAAGAACTATTGAGCAGGCAGTCACCTCCGCTAAAATTGCCTGCCAAACACAATGAACGGCAGCGGCAGACACTATTGGAAATTCGTGCTGTGATTGAAGAACTGCTCGAGCGACTGGGATAGACATGTGGGCACAGATGTAGCCATGAAGCCGAGTGCATGAAAGTAGCAGAGCACAAGACATGCACATTTGCGGTTGTGTATGAAATGTGTAATTTCTAAGCCCAGAATCACAAAAATTTCGTAGTAGGAGAACTTCACCATGGCGGAGTTGATTACGATTGAGCGTCATATTCTCGAGCAGCAGCGCAAATTTCCCAGCGCAAGCGGTGAGCTCTCTCTGTTACTATACGACGTAGCGTTTGCGGCAAAGTTAGTACGGCGAGAGGTAATTCGTGCAGGATTGGTGGATATTTTGGGTTCAGCAGGGTCGAAGAATGTGCAGGGAGAAGAGGTCAAAAGGTTAGACCAATTTGCAAATGAAAAGTTCATTCAGGCTATCGGGCAGCATGGGCGCTTTGCCGTGATGGCATCTGAAGAAAACGAAGACATTATTATCCCGCCGACAGAAAAGTCAGGCAAATACGTGCTGCTATTTGACCCGTTAGATGGGTCTTCCAACATCGATGCTAATGTCAGTGTAGGAACGATTTTTTCAATCTACAAGCGCAAATCGGCTGTAGGGACAGCAGCGACAGTGCAGGATTGCTTGCAAAAAGGGGCAGAGCAAGTGGCAGCAGGGTATGTAATTTATGGCTCGTCTGTGATGATGGTCTATACGACAGGTCAAGGGGTTCATGGTTTTACTTTAGACCCAACGATTGGAGAATTTTTGCTTTCACATCCAAATATCACAATTCCCAAGCGCGGCAAGATTTACTCAATCAACGAAGGCTATTATCGCTACTTCTTTGATGGTATCAAGAAGTATATCAAGTATTTACAGCAAGAAGATAAGGCAACGAACCGTCCATATTCGGCGCGCTATATTGGTTCGCTGGTAGCAGATTTTCATCGCAATTTGCTCTACGGGGGTATTTTCATTTATCCACGTACGAAAAAAGCGCCAGAAGGCAAGTTGCGCCTGCTCTACGAAGCCAATCCATTGGCATTTGTGTGTGAGCAAGCTGGCGGTCGAGCCACTGACGGATACAGGCGAATCTTGGATATCGTGCCTGAGAAATTGCATCAGCGCACGCCGCTATTTATCGGAAGCGAAGAGGATGTCAAAATTGCAGAAGAATTTGAGCAAGGACTGCGTGAAGTAGAGCATGACCGTGAGCTCATTCCAAGCATGCTAAAAGAAGTTTCTCGTGCAGAGTCGACACTTTTGCGTTAAGAAAAGTTCGAAAAGGTTTGGCATTTTGAACCTAATACCCTATCTTTGCGCGCTCTATTCATAATCAAGCTTTAGCGCAAGGCATGAAAGTCGATACACAAAGTTTTCGAACTTACTCGGCAAAACCGCTTGAGGTTGAGCGTAAGTGGTATCTTGTCGATGCAGAGGGGAAAACACTGGGGCGCATGGCGTCCAGAATTGCGGCGATTTTGCGCGGTAAGCATAAACCGCAATATACGCCGCATGTAGACACAGGTGACTTTGTGATTGTCATCAACGCCGCAAAAGTGCAGTTGACGGGCGCAAAGCCACAAAAGAAGATGTACTACCACAACACGCTCTACCCCGGCGGTGCGCGCTGGGAAAAGTTCGCTGATGTGTTGCAAAAAAGACCCGAACGCATCATCGAAGAGGCCGTGTGGGGCATGTTGCCAAAAAGTGACTTGGGTAGAAAAATCTACAAGAAACTTAAAGTCTATGCCGGTCCCGACCACCCACACGCTGCACAAAAACCTCAGAAACTCGAACTGGCATAAGCTATGGCGGAAGTAATCTCCACTGTGGGGCGACGGAAAACAGCAGTGGCACGTGCTTTTGTAAGACCGGGCACGGGTAAAATCATTATCAATGACCGCCCCTTTGAAAATTACTTTACAATCGAAGAGCATCGCAACGACGTGCTCAAGCCTTTGGCTGTAACAGACAACATAGGCAAGTTCGATATTAAAGTCAATGTAAAAGGCGGAGGGGTGAGCGGGCAGGTCGGTGCTGTGCGCTTGGCTATTGCACGTGCAATGGTAGAGTATGACGAAAACATAAGACCAATCCTGCGCAAAGAAGAGCTTTTGACACGTGACCCAAGAATGGTCGAGCGCAAAAAATACGGTCGCCGCAAAGCCCGTCGTCGCTTCCAGTTCTCAAAACGCTAAAACAAGCTGCTTTGGCACCATAAAAGCCGCAGCGGAAAAATGCAGAAGTGTTTTATCACGCATACCTTGCAGAAGCATACGCTTCAAAATTGAGTGGCAGTGTCTGCATAAGATCCCCTCAATAGTAGCAAGGTAGAGGTTCAACTAAACTCAATAGGACTAAACTATGCCCAGACTGCAAATCGAAGATCTGCTCAAAGCCGGCGCACACTTCGGACACTTGACACGGCGATGGAATCCGAAGATGAGACCCTACATCTTCATGGAAAAAAATGGCATTCACATCATCGATTTGAAAAAAACCGTGCAAATGGCCGAAGATGCGCTCAATGCGATTGAAGCTATCGCAAGCACAGGCAAAGACATTCTCTTTGTTGGCACAAAAAAGCAAGCCAAAGCTATCATTGCTGAACAGGCGGAACGCTGCGGCATGCCTTATGTGGCTGAACGCTGGCTAGGCGGTATGCTGACAAACTTTGTTACCATCCGACAAAGTATCCGCCGGCTCAATGCAATTGAGCGCATGGAAAATGACGGTACATTTGACATCATCACCAAGAAAGAGCGTCTGATGCTCTTGCGTGAAAAAGAAAAGTTGCTCAAGGTCTTAGGTGGCATTGTTGAAATGACGCGCCTACCCGCTGCACTCTATGTGGTGGATGTCAAAAAAGAGCATATTGCGGTCAAGGAGGCAAACTTACTAGGTATTCCTGTCTTTGCAATGGTCGATACCAACTGCGACCCAGAGCTGGTAACCCATGTCATTCCTGCAAACGATGACTCTATTCGCTCAATTGAACTGATTACAACAGCTGTGGCAGATGCAATTATCAATGCGACCACAGCACAAAAAGAAGAGGATACTGAAGAGGTAACTCAAGAAGAGGGAAATTAGTCTCCAAGGAGAACCGTGAACCTTCACGGTTCTTTTTTTATCTGACAACCCTAAAAAAGTTATGGCAGAAATTTCAGCAAAATTAGTCAAAGACCTGCGCGATAAAACTGGTGCAGGCATGGCAGATTGCAAAAAAGCATTAGAAGCAACAGGTGGCGATATGGATGCGGCAATCAAGTGGCTGCGCGAGCGTGGCGCCGCTGCTGCCGCTAAGCGTGCCGACCGTGAAGCTAAAGAAGGTATTATTGCCGTGGCGCAAGCAGAAGATAAATCTGCAGCAGCCATGGTAGAAGTCAACTGTGAGACGGACTTTGTTGCACGCAATGAAGAATTCGTTGCCTTTGCTAACGAGGTAGCTGCCCTGGCACTCAAGCACCGCACAAAAAACCTAAAAGATTTGCTGGAACTGACCATCGGTGGTGAGTTCAACACCAGCATTGCAAAAGCCACTGAAATCATGGTAAGCAAAGTAGGCGAAAAAGTAGAAATCAGCCGAGTGGCTCTACTGGAAGCTCCCGATGGTGCAGTATTTGCTTACACACATCCTGGTGCAAAATTAGCCTCTTTGGTCTACATCACTGGTCTAAACGGCAAAGATGACCCAATTGCCAAAGATATTGCCATGCAAGTTGCAGCAGCAGCACCTGTGGCACTTGAGCGCCAAAGCGTACCTAAGGAACTAATCGAAAGAGAAGCTGAAATCTACCGCCAGCAAGCACTTAATGACAAGAAACCTGCCGCCGTTGTGGAAAAAATTGTCTCTGGCAGAATTGAAAAAATGTACCAAGATATTGTGCTCTTGGAACAACCGTTCATCAAGGACAACAGCAAAACTGTGACAGAAATCCCTAAAGGAAGCCTCAGAACGATTGCATACGACACTGGCAATTAAACAGTTCGTGCGATTTCAACTTGGAGAAAGAGTATGAGGTCTCGCTAATTGCGAGACCTTTTTTATTGAATAAAGCACATAACAAAAATCCCTACCAGTCATGGCAGCACTAAAATACAAACGAATCCTACTGAAGCTAAGCGGAGAATCACTAATGGGCGATAAAGGCTACGGCATTGATGGAGAGGTCTTGGATAGATTCGCTTCAGAGATTGTACAAGCTCATGAGTTAGGTGCAGAAGTGGCAGTGGTTATCGGTGGTGGTAATATCTTTCGTGGGCTATCTAAAGCGGCTGAGCGTATGGATAGAGTACAAGCTGACCACATGGGAATGTTGGCAACAGTCATCAATGCCTTAGCACTGCAAGATGCACTGGAGCGCAAAGGTGTCTATACGCGATTGCAAACCGCTATCAAGATGGAACAAATTGCTGAACCCTTTATTCGACGCCGTGCAATACGACACTTGGAAAAACGTCGTGTCGTAATTTTTGGTGCAGGCACAGGTAATCCATACTTTACAACCGATACAGCCGCTGCGCTTCGCGCTATTGAAATTGAAGCAGACGTCATCATCAAAGGCACACGCGTCAATGGCATCTACGCTGAGGACCCCGAAAAGAATCCATCCGCACAGTTTTTCCAAAAAATTACTTACCTTGATGTATTAAAGAGAAACTTACGCGTCATGGACTTAACTGCTATCACACTCTGCCAAGAAAACATGTTACCTATAGTGGTCATGAACATGAACGTAGAAGGAAACCTAAGGCGTCTACTTACTGGAGAAGAGGTAGGTAGCTTGGTCAACTAACCAAATCAACTTGCAAGAAATATCACAACGCCAATGCCAGTTACAAAAATACTGCTGCCCAAGACGCTAAGCCAGACCAACTTTGGTGCCCAATGTTCCCACTCGGTTTGCTGAGAGTATCGGATGCTACCAACAACGATACCAACTAAACCAATAAGGAGAAGCACATACGAAAGGATTTTCATTTTAAGTAGAGTAGATTAAAGGGTTTGCATGCCAAATACAATATAGCAAAAAACCTCAGCAGAAAGCACAGATGCTTATCTTTTTTTGTAAAAGAATCGCACCGGGGCGCCAAGAGTGTTCATGCGAAACTTTCTGCAGACACATCTGAAAAAGAGAGCGCTGGAGAGAGAAAAGCAGAACCCGATAAGCCCGCAGCAAAGAGAACGAAGTAAGCCAAAAGGGGTTTATTGACGAGGATACTCGGTATAAGCTAAGACAAAGACACAAATATCAGGAACTAATGCTCGAACCAACTAAAACTTTGTGATAGCCATGAATTTCATTCGTAGCACTTGGCAAGAAGCTTCGTTTATGGAAAAATTGGCATTAGTCGGCTCGCTCGCCTACTTCATTCTTCCAATTGATTTGATTCCTGAACTCATGTTTGGGGTCTTTGGCATTGCTGACGATATAGCTGCCTTAGCACTGCTATTCAGCACGGTACTTCGCGTGCGCAATCGCATAAATGAAAAGGAACGCCAAAAATCTTTGCCGACCACCCGCTAAATCACAAGTTATGTGCAGGGTAAACCCAGCGCCCTTGCCTGATTTGAAATGCCCAAAGCAATGAACACTTTGCAAGGAAAAACTATGCAAGGAAATTTTTTAGACTGGACATACGCTGAAAACGCACATGCTCACTTCCGCTACGTGGCTTTGGGCAAACCCTCTCCGCAACCGCCCTTGCTCTTTATTCATGGCTACGGTGCCATGATTGAGCACTGGAGACATAACCTACACATTTTCGCAAAGCAGCGTCAGGTGTTTGCTCTTGACCTCTTAGGGTTCGGTGAATCTGAAAAACCAAATGCCTTATATGGCTTGCCACTCTGGGCAGAACAAATCCGATTTTTTCTGCAGGTGCAGCAACTCGAGAGGGTCGTGTTGGTCGGGCACTCTATGGGCGGTGCAACAAGCGTATGGTTTGCGCATCACTATCCCGAGCGCCTTGAATCATTGGTGCTGGTAGATGCTTCAGGCATTTTCCCTGATGAAATCAACCCTCTTGAGAAACTGCTCTATCGTGCAGTCGGCAGCCCAATAATCGGTGAAGCCATGTTTGGCTTATTTGCTAATGCTTTCGGCGCGCGCCAAAGCTTAGTGCCAACTACTACGATGTGTCAAAAGTAACGGATGAATTGGTCGAGCAGTTTGCAAAGCCCCTTCGCTCATCGGGGGCAATGTATGCTTACTTGGCACCATCGCGCTACCCAGAACGATTCATGCTCAACACATTGCCACGACCTTGCCATTTCAAAGGGCGAACTTTAATCATCTGGGGCAGGCACGACATGGCTTTTCCACCCGAAAAAATTTTGCCAAAATTCAAAGAACTTTTACCGCAAGCTCAAGAAGTGATTATTGAAAAGACACGCCACTGCCCGCATGATGAAGACCCCCATACCTTCAATGCCGTGCTATCCGACTTTCTGGCAACAGCAGGCGACTAAAATCAGCGGAAACCAAAAGGTGCGAAAATACCTTTTACAAGGCAGAGAAACCAAACTCATCATTCAACTTAGGTATGAAAATTGCAATTTTTGGCGGCGGCATTGCAGGCTTGAGCGCAGCAATCCATTTGCTCGATAAAGGCTACGAAGTCTCACTCTACGAAAAGCGTTCCGTCTTGGGCGGTAAAGTCTCCGTCTGGAAAGACCATGATGGCGATTCAATTGAATCGGGACTGCATGTCATTTTCGGTGGCTACAAAGAACTGCAAGCCTTGCTCAAAAAAATTGGCGCAGAAAACAACTTTGAGTGGAAAGATTTGGCGCTGATTTATGCAGAGAAAAACGGCGCACAAACACGCTTCGAGAAAGCAAAAGGGCTACCCAGTCCGCTGGCGGAACTCATCGGCGGTTTGAAAACCAACATCATCACTTGGCGCGACAAACTCTCCCTTGTGCGCGGATTGCTACCGCTCCTACTCTTTGGAAATGAAGAGTATTTCCGCTCACAAGACCACATCACCTACTCCGAATGGCATGCACGTCATCACTGCACGGAACATTCACTGCATCGCCTCTGGCGACCAATTTCGCTGGCACTCAATTTCATTGAGCCGAATGTGATTTCGGCGCGACCCATGATTACGATTTTCAACTACTTCGGTCGCAATTACGAAGATGCGCGCTTTGGCTTTTTCAAGGCAAACCCGGGCGAAAGCATGATTACGCCCATGAGAGAGTATATCGAAGCCAAGGGCGGAAAAATTTTTCTTAACGCGCGCCTAAAAGAATTCAAGCTCAATGAAGACGACACAATTTGCAGTGTGGCGCTAAGTGATGGACGGTGGGTTGAAGCCGATGCTTACATTTCGGCATTGCCAGTGCATAGCCTGAAAAAGCTCCTTCCAAAAGCATGGCTCAAGCATGACTATTTCTACAATCTGTTTCACTTTGTGGGAAGTCCAGTAGCAAATTGTCAGTTGTGGTTCGACAAAAAAATCACCGACACAAACAATTTAATGTTTGCGCATGGCACCACTTTTGCCACATTTGCTGATGTCTCTATCACTTGCCCAGAAGACTATCAGGCAGGGCAAGGCACGGCTACAGGCGGCAGCGTGTTGAGTTTGGTGTTGGCGCCAGCACATCACTTGATGGAGTTGCCAAACGATATCATTGTCAAGCGAGTGTTAGAAGAACTGCGCATGCTTTTCCCTGAGGCGCGTGAGGCAAACTTGCTGAAAGCAACTGTTGTGAAAATTCCTGAATCGGTCTACAAAGCCGTGCCGGGGGTTGATAAATACCGTCCTGACCAAGTCTCACCAATTGAGAATTTTTTCCTCTGCGGCGACTACACCTACCAAGATTATCTGGCTTCAATGGAGGGGGCGGCTCGCTCTGGCAAAAGTGTGGCAGAAAAACTCGATGCCAAGATGAAGCAGAAAGTGCGCATTGAGCATCAGCCAGCATGAACAAAAAAAGGCGCTAGCTGAACTGCAGCGCGCCGCAAAGAAAAGGTTACCGAGCTGAACCGTGAAAAAATAAGATGATAGAGAAAGTAGAAAGTGCATAGCACTGTGGTGAGAGAGGGATTTGAACCCTCGACCGCAGGGTTATGAATCCTGTGCTCTAACCACTGAGCTATCTCACCACTTGAACTTCGACAAATATACGTTTTTTCTAAAAAACTTGAACGCAGCATGCGGGAAATTTGCTCACACTTTGTTTTTGGATTAAATTTGCGACGCAAAAAGCATAACTCAGCGCAAGCGCATATCCTTTGAGTTAAAGCCGTGGGCATCTTCGACTTTTGGTCAAAAGACGTTGCAATTGACCTAGGCACAGCGAACACGCTGGTGTATGTTCGCGGCAAAGGAATCGTCTTAAATGAACCGTCAATTGTTGCATTTGACAGGGTCACCCGTCGTGTAGTGGCTATTGGGCACGAAGCTAAACAGATGCACGAGAAAACCCACCGCGATATTATTACGGTCAAACCACTAGGCGACGGCGTGATTGCAGACTACGAGGCGGCAGAAGAATTGATTCGGGGACTGATAAAGAAAGTTCTAAAGGACTTTTCTGGCTCATTGCGCCGCATGGTTATTGGAATTCCCTCTGGCATTACGGAAGTAGAAAAACGTGCGGTTCGTGATTCGGCGGAACATGCGGGCGCAAAGGAAGTCTACTTGGTGGCTGAGCCGATGGCAGCTGCTATTGGACACGGATTGGATATTGAAGAGCCATATGGCAACATGATTGTCGACATCGGCGGTGGAACATCAGACATTGCGGTGATTTCTCTTTCGGGCATTGCCGCCGGTGAATCTATCCGCATAGCAGGCAATGAGATTACAAATGCCATTCTACAGCACTTCCGCAAAACCTACAACCTTGCTATTGGTGAGCGTACGGCTGAAGAGATTAAAATCAAAATCGGTTCAGCCTTTGAACTCGAAGAAGAACTTATCGCTACTGTCAAGGGCAGAAACTTGGTGACCAGCCTGCCTGAGCAGCGCGATGTCAGTTCGCCTGAAATTCGTGAAGCTATTGCTGAGCCTATTTCGCAAATTGTCAATGCAGTGCGCCGTTGCTTAGAGGCAACTCCCCCAGAACTTTCAGCAGACATCCTCGATAGGGGCATCATCCTGACAGGCGGTGGTGCACTAATTAAGGGATTAGATAAACGCATCAGTTATGAAACAAAGCTCCCAGTCTACATCGGTGATGACCCCTTAACGGCTGTAGCGCGTGGGACAGGTAAAATTTTAGAAAACTTAGAAAAATTTCAGAACATTTTGGTGAAAACAAAGCGCTAAGGCAAAAGTTGTGCGAAAAAAAGTCATCGTCATCGGCGCAGGACTGGGCGGACTGGCTGCGGCAATGCGTCTTGCTTACTGCGGTTACGAGGTTCATATCTTTGAGCGCAACGCCACAGTAGGCGGTAAAATGCAAGAGCTCTCTTCCCCCGACGGCGTCTATCGCTTTGATACAGGTCCAACACTTATCACTATGCCATTTGTCTTTGAAAACCTCTTCAAAGATGTAGGCAGGCAACTTTCTGACTATCTGACACTTGTGCCGTTAGAAGCATCATGCAAATACTTCTTTGCAGACGGTTCTGAATTTACCGCATACTGCGACCTCAATCGCCTGCGTGAAGAAGTAGCACGCGTGTTCCCTACTCAGGTAAGAAACTTCGAACGTTACTTTGCTTACATCAAGAAAATCTATGAGGCAACAGCGGAAAACTTTATCTACAACCCGCTCACATTCTCAAGGCTCTTCAAAACTAACCCTCTCCAGTTTTTCCAAATCGATGCGTTTTCCACTGTACATCGAAGCAACGCAAAATTTTTTAGCGATAAGCGTTTGGTGCAGTTTCTCGATCGATTCCCGACCTATGTTGGAGCCTCGCCTTACTTAGCTCCAGCAACGCTTAATGTCATTCCCTTCGTGGAACTGGCTTTTGGAGGATTTTATATTCGCGGTGGCATTTATCGCTTAGCAGAAGCTTACCGCCGTGTGGCTGAAGAATTAGGTGCAACCTTGCATCTTAATCAAGATGTAAAGCAAATTTTGCTCAAAGAAAAAACTGCTATTGGTATTGAGCTCGCAAATGGAGAAACTGTCTATGCAGATGCCATCGTCTCGAATGATGATGCCATGCACCTCTATCAGACACTTTTGCCAAATGGAAAAGTGCCATCATGGCGACTTAGAAGATTAGAGGCTTCGTGCTCTGGATTTGTGTTGTGCTTAGGTCTTGCAAAAGCGCATCCGCACCTTTGGCACCATAACATCTTCTTCAGCCACGACTATGAAAAAGAATTTGCAGACATTTTCATGCATAAAATTCCGCCACGTGAACCCACCATCTACATTTCTATTTCCTGCAAAAGCGACGAAGGACATGCGCCAAGGGGCAAGGAAAACTGGTTCGTACTGGTCAATGCCCCATATCTTTCCGATAAGTTCGACTGGTCGCGCCAAAAAGACGCATACCGCAATGTGGTAATTGAGCGGCTAAAAGCGTTAGGATTCAGCGATATTGAATCCCGCATTGAATTTGAGGCGATGATAACACCGCAGGATTTACAAATCAAATACAATGCGTATCGTGGGTCGATCTACGGCATCTCGTCCAACTCACGCAGTGCGGCATTTTTGCGTCCGCAAAATCGCTCTCCATTTGTAAAACGGCTATATCTGGCAACTGGTAGTGCGCATCCAGGCGGTGGCACGCCTATGGTCACCTTATCGGGCAAGTTTGCCGCAGAACTGCTTATGCAAGACCTCCAATGAGCCAGCTTGACTGAACAGGGTTACATGCGCACCGTTTAAGTGCATGCAAAAAGCCAATTTGGAAGCGGGAAGGAAACGACTCAGCGGAAAAAAGCATTCTGGCAAGGGAAATCAAGGTTGAAAAACGAATGCATGAAGAGCCGATTAAATCGCTGCTATGGCGTGAGTTAGGAACGCTAAATTATCGAGAGCGAATTTACCTAAAAGAGAGCTTGGACATGGGGTTTGTCCGAGAGGAACTTCAGCGATTAAATCGGCGTATTCGGCGCATGCGGTGGATGATGACGGCAGTGTGGTTACTTTTTGTGGCTGTGATGTTCATGTGGGTGAAATTAGGGGTGCCGCAAACGCCGGCTCTATTAGCTTCTGTGCTGTTTATCATTTTTGTCAGTGCGATGATGCTAAACACGCATGTTGAGAAGTTGCGCCGACGAGAGCTTATCTTCCGAGTGTTTCGGCGTCTGGGGTGCAGTGAGCCATCTGAGACTGAGCTGTAAGAATTGTGAATTGAAAGACGATAGAGTAGCAACAAAGAGTTTTTACTAACACTTAACCTAAACAAACTATGGCAACCATCACAGAAAGGCAAATCGTCGATGCGCTTCGAAATGTGATTGAGCCAGATTTGGGCAAAGACCTCATTTCGCTCAATATGGTCAAGAACATTAGAATTGACGACCAAAATAATGTCTCGTTCACGGTTGTGCTAACTACGCCAGCCTGTCCGCTGAAGGACCTTATCAAGAATGCCTGCACCAATGCGATTCGGCATTTTGTCAAAGATGCGCAGAAGGTCGAGATTGAAATGACGGCAAATGTCACAAGTGCCAATCCTATGGCAAGTCAAGCGGCAAATCCCAATAATCCGCTAAGTCGCGTCAAGAATTTGATTGCGGTCGGTTCAGGCAAAGGTGGTGTTGGTAAGTCAACGGTGGCGACCAATCTGGCGGTGGCGCTGGCGCAGAGCGGTGCAAAAGTTGGCTTGATTGACGCAGACATCTACGGACCATCTATCCCAACCATGTTTGGCTTGAAAAATGAAAAGCCTGCTATTTTAGGCAAGACCATTGTGCCAATTGAAAAGTATGGGGTGCGCATGATGTCAATTGGATTTTTAGTTGACCAAAAGACTGCAGTGGTCTGGCGTGGTCCGATGGCGTCATCAGCAATACGCCAGTTTATGACCGATGTGCAGTGGAATGAGTTAGACTACCTGCTGTTTGATTTGCCACCCGGCACAGGCGACATCCAGCTGACTTTGGTGCAAGCTGCCCCGCTGACCGGAGCCGTGGTCGTAACTACGCCGCAAGATGTGGCACTGGCTGATGTGGTCAAAGCTATTGCTATGTTCGACCAGGTCAAAGTGCCGGTGCTGGGCGTACTGGAAAACATGAGTTACTATGTCTTGCCCGACGGAAGCAAAGAATACATTTTCGGACAGGGCGGCGGCGCAAAGTTAGCCGCAGAATACCATCTACCCTTCTTGGGAGAAATTCCTATTGCTAAAGAGGTGCGCGAGGGTGGCGACGAAGGTGTGCCAGTCGTTATCCGCAACCCTGAATCGCTGCAAGCGAAACTCTTCAAAGAAGCGGCAGAAAAACTTGCACAGCAAATTGCTATTCGCAATGCAGGTGTAGGGGCTGCAAAAGTGGAAATTGAAGTTTGAATTTTGATTTTCAAATAAGCGTTTAATACCTTAGCAGTAAGTCTTTCAAGAATCAAACGAAAGGATATACGACAATGCCGCAGCAACCTGAAGTTGAAGCGAAAACGGAAGCGACAGAAATAAACTATCTGCCTTCCGACCATCCAATCTATGCCAAAGTCCAAGAGGTGTTGGATAACATTCGTCCATACTTACAAGCCGATGGCGGCGATTGCCAGATGATTGGCATCCGCGAAGACATGACCGTAGATTTGCGCTTGGTAGGAGCTTGTGGCTCTTGCCCAATGTCGACCATGACACTGCGCGCAGGCGTTGAGCAAGCCATCAAACGCGCTGTGCCAGAAATTGTCCGTGTCGAAAGCTTAAGCTAAGCGCAAAGGCGAAAATCTGCCTACAAAAGCCCGACCCTTGCCGTCGGGCTTTTTAGGTTCTATGGCAGCAAGCAGTGAAGCAAGGTTTGAAAAGCCTTTAACTTAGGCTAAATTGCGTGTAGCTATTGTGCTGCAAAAAGACATGAACATTGAAAGGAGCAAAGTATGTCTGCAGTAAAGACTGTGCGCCAATCAAGCTTGGCTCACCGCAATGGAACATTAGACATTTCAAATGATAACCCAAATGAACCCACCCAAAACAAAACAGCATTTGCACGACTTACCGAAGAAGTCTCAGTTAGGCTAAATGACTCGCAGTGGCGTCTCTATGCCTTAATTGCCTCTGGGGTAATATACTCGGTCGTATTCTGGTGGCTATCTACAGCAGCTATCATTTACTTTAATTTTCAGCCGAATTATCGGGCAGTTGTCTTTGGCATTGCATTAGCATTGATGCTAGGAGCAATCTATACACTCTATGCTCATCGGCAATCTGAAACGGTCGCAAGCGCATTTTTAACTTTTACAGCAGGCTCAATTGTCTGGGCATTTGTAGAAGTCAGTTTCTACACGGGTTATATCGTTGGACCGCAGGTGCGTCCCATCTTTACGGTAGGGCCGTCGGTTATTGGATTTTTCAAAGCAATCCATCGAAGTCTCTATCATGAAGGGTTAGTGTTGGGATTAGTGGGATTGATGATTGTGCTAGGTATTGGTGCAAAAAATAAGTTCGGAGTCTACACGTTTTTGATGTACTGGTTTATGCATCAATCTGCCAAGTTGAACATATTTTTGGGGGTGATGAATACAGGGCGAGAGTTTGTGCCAGATACAGTTGCCGACATGACCCAATACATGACGATTGCACACATGAACTGGCTTTTTCCGTTCTCAATTACATTTTGCACGCTACTGGTTGCGCAGCTGCTAAAAAAGGTCGGTATGGCACAAGAGCCGCAATGGCGACGTGTCGGATTTGCCATCATCGGCACGATGGCACTTATGGCACTGCTTGAGCATTGGCTCTTGGTGCTACCGCTCAATCAATCCCTTTGGGATATTGTTATCAAGCGGTTGCACTAGCTAAATGCGACGCACTGAGCATAATGCTTAGCGAAAGTTAGTGTCAGCGAAAGTCTGCATTAGATGAGCTGTCGGGAGCGATACCACGAAAACGAACGGGCAATGGTTTCCACAAATGCTTCGCCCACGCTGCGACGGTTATCGAACCCTAATTCACGTTTGGCTTTTTCAGAAGTGAAGTAGAAAAACTTACTGGCAGAAAGTAGAATTTCACGATTTGCTAGTGAAGTAATCCGATGCAGGCGGCGCGCTTTAGCAGTCAGCGCGATGAAAATTTTGACAATGCTTTCGGAAAGTGGAATGAGCACTCTGGGCGCACCGACCACTTGGCAGATGATATCGAACACTTGCTTGTAGGTTAAATTTTCACCACCCAAAATGTAGCGCTCCCCACACTTGCCTTTTTCCATAGCGGCAATATGCCCTTCAGCGACATCTTCCACATCGGCTACGCAGATACCGCCTGTGGGATAGGCAGGAATTTTGTGATAATACAAATCGCGAATAAGTCGTCCAGCGTGAAAGTTGATGTCTCCGGCGCCAAAGACATAACTTGGATTGACAATTACGCAGTCGAGCTGATTTTGGGCAGCTTTGCGCACTTCTTCTTCCGCAAGGTGCTTGGTTGTGTAGTATGGTACATTGAGTTCGTCTAAGTTCCATGTCTGGGATTCATCGGCAGGCTGTTTTGTTCCTGTAATACCAATTGCTGAGATGGAACTGGTGTAGATAAGTCGTTTGACATGGTGGCGTTCAGCAGCGCGTAGCACATTTTTCGTGCCTTCTACATTGATGCGATACAGTTCTTCAGCTTTTTTGGGACCGATGTAGGCTTTACCAGCGCAGTGGTAGACGTAATCTATGCCGTGCATAGCGGCTTGCAGAGACTCCAAGTCAGTGACATCGCCATAACGCAGTTCAACGGAATCAAGAATATCTTCAATAGCATAGAGCTTAGATTGTCGCCGTACGAGCAGAACAACTCTTTCGCCGCGGCGAACCAATTGTCGGGCAAGTGCAGACCCAATGAAACCCGTGGCGCCTGTAACAAGAACACTCATAGTTTCCTCCTTTTCCAATGTTAGGGTCTCGCTACTGATAGTTCGTTCATTTTTAAGAGCGAGAACCAAGGTTTTGCCTTGCGTCTCTAAAAGTTACTTTGCTCGGCGTGGTTTTGGGCGTTGAGGAGATGAAGCAGTTTCAGCAACTTGAGAAGCGCGCTCAAGGCTGTCTAATTTCTGCTCATAAAGCTTAATCTGTGCATCAAGTGCTTCATGTCGGGGCATAAATGCATTAAGTTCTTCACGAAGTTTCTCGGCTTTTTGCTTGAAACCATCAAAAGTTTTGCCTTCATGGGTACCGCCCTTGAAATCTTCTTCAATAAGCCGCCTGTCAAAGGCAAATGAACCATCTAAAAGCTTTGGAATGAGCTGTTTGCTGGCTTCTGCTAAGTCTTTAAGTGCAGCGAGCTTATTTTCGTGCTCATCGACAAGTTTTTGATGAGCTTTGGTAAGGGCGTTATAGACAGAATCGTTTTTGCCAAGCTTTTTCTTGAGTGCGGCATTTTTTTCGTTGTAAGTTTTTTGCTCGCTGTTGAGGTAGGTTTGATTGCCGTCAAACTTAGCGATGTCTTGCTCGAGGGCGCTGACGAACTGTTCAATTTCAGAAGCAAGGGTCTTATTCTCAGCGGGAGGTTGGCAACTGACTAAAACTCCAGCGCACAAGCACGCAAGAAGAAACCCTGAAAGGTAAGTGGTTCTCATGTTCATGTTGGTCTCGGCGGACTGAGAAAAGTTAAGCGCAACAACGCATGTTTGACAAAGAGAAAGCATTGTAAATCAAAACAGCTGGCTGACTGCACTTTGTGCTCAGGCTTTTCCTTTACAATGCTTTCCCGAAAAATACAAAATTAATTAGGTTATTTTTTGCCTTTGGCGGCAGCTTGAGTTTGTGTTTGCGCCGCGGCAGCGGCCATTTCATCGAACTTTTTGTGGTCAGCATCAATTTGTGCATGCTCTTGCATCATCTTTTCATGAGCTGCTTTCATTTCTTCAACATCTTTCTTCATTTGTTCAAGCGCTTTTTTCATCTCGGCAAGCTCACCGATTTTGGCGGTATATTTTTTGACAACTTCATCAAACGACTTGAGTTTTTCCATTTGCGCGTTCATTACGGTCTCGTGCTGCGAAAGCAGAGCCTTATGTGCGGCAACCATAGAGTCCATAGCAGGCGTAGATTTCCCAGCAGCTTTGAGTGAGTCGTAGCGCTGTTCCATGCGCTTGTGGTCTTCATCTTCCTTCTGATGTGCTTTCATGAAAGTCTCATGTGTTGAGGCAGCTTCGCTGGCAAGTTTTTTGAGCTCTTCAAGCGTCTGAAGTTGCTCTTTGCTGGGACCGCAGCCAAGCAAGCCAGAGAGACCGAGAATAAGCAAAAAGAAAAGAAGTTTTTGCATAGTCGTGTTTGTTTTATGGGTTTGTTTGAGAAGATGTTCCAAGTGGTTGAATTTCGCCGCTGATGATTTTGGCGCGCAGGTCCTCCACTTTGGCGCGCACATCATCGGGGATAAGGGGCTTGTTTTTTTCGTTATAGACGTAGTCGACGCCTTTTGAAGCTAAGCCCAAGATAAGAGGACGACCGCCCTGAAAGGTGCCATCTTTAACCTGTCGTGCAACTTCGTAGACAGCATTGTCGACGAGTTTAACCATGCTGGTCAGTACTAGCCCAGGTGCGGCATCTTCTTGGTTCATATCGACACCGATGACGAACCTTTGTTTTTCACGAGCGGCATCAAAGACACCGTCGCCAGTTTTGCCAGAAGCGTGGTAAATCACATCGGCATTGCGTCCGTATTGAATCAGAGCAAGTTCTTTGCCTTTGACGGGATTGTTGAAGCCTTCGCCACTTAAACCTGCATAGCCCACTTCAACCTTGATGTCAGGGCGCACATACTTTGCTCCATTGATGTAACCGCGCTCAAACTTTTTAATCAGAGGTGAATCCATTCCGCCGACGAAACCAATGACGCCAGTTTTGCTTGTCAGCGCGGCGATGGCGCCCACCAAAAACGAGCCTTCTTCTTCCTTGAACAGGATAGGTAACAGGTTATCGGGAATTTTGCGTGTGCTATCTAAAGTGTAATCGACACAGGCAAACTTTTTGTCAGGGAATGCCAAAGCAACATCGGTAATATCGTCTGTAAAAATAAAGCCTGCACCGACAATCAATTTGACGTCGGGCTGTGCAGCCAGTTGTTCAAGAGCAGTTTTGCGGTCTGCTCCAGCGCCGGGCTCAATGTATTCGAGTTTAAGTGAAAAGTCTTTTACGGCGCGCTCCAAGCCAGCAAAAGCCGCATCGTTGAAAGATTTATCGCCCCTGCCGCCCACATCAAAAACTAATCCAACCTTGAATGCCGCTGAACCAGAAGGTTCTACCAGCTTTGCACCATCTTTCTTCCGTACACAACCGACAGCGAAAAGTGCAAGGCTCAAAAGAAAAAGTAAGTGATGAACCTGCATGTCTGTTCAAGAGGTATGGAGTTTTTTCTTGGATAAAACCACAGCACCGACGATAGCAAGAAGCAAGAGCACAGAGACAATTTCAAAGGGAAAGAGAAAATTGGTCAGAAGCTCACGCCCAATGAATTTGGCTTCGCCAATTTGAGCCGCAGTGAGCGTGCTTTGCTTAATTGGCAAATCCAGCTTCAAACTCAAGATGTAGAGCATTTCAACGAGCAAAGCCGCAGAGAGCAATACAGCAAAGCCTTTTTTGAGGTCAAAATTTTCGGAAAGCGCCGCTTCATCATCCAAATTGAGTAGCATGATGGTGAAAAGAAAAAGCACCATGATAGCGCCAGCATAGACCAACACCTGCACGACGGCAATAAACTGCGCCTGCAAAAGCAAGTAAAGACCGCCCAGCGCAAAGAAGTTCAAGACCAAAAACAGCGCACTTGTGACAGGATTGCGGGCAACAACAGTGCCAACGGATGCCACAACAACCTGAGCACCTAAGAAAACAAAGAGGAAACTGCTGATGTCCATGTTACCAAATATGTAGCTGGTAGGTTTTTTAACACAGTCGGGCGCAAGTTAGCTAAAATTTCAGTAATGAAAAAGTCACATTTGTAGCACTTACTGAATTTCCCACTCGTGAGCATTGATGAGCACCGCCAGCATATTGACCTTAACATGTTTGAGACGAGCATTGAAGCCTTGCAGTTCGTCGTAGTAATAAAGGAAAGTGCGTGGCTGCTCGTCGTGCAAAATTTCCTGAAATTCATACCAATACTGGCGGGCGCTATCAGTGGGAAGAGGTTCGGTCAATCGCATGCAGATGGTGTCTAAGCGCGCATGTTGAAAACATGAGGAGTTGAAGGGCGTATTTTTGAAGTCAGAGTTCCAAATCGTCAGCTGAAAAGGCAGGGTTTCAGCGGAAAGTCCAGACAGCGCAGCATCGTAGCGCAGTTGATTTTGATTTTCGTTGAAAACCACTGCCTCAACTGCTGAGAGCGTGCACTCAATGCCAATTTCTTTGAGGTTTTGTTGAATTGCCGTAGCCGCATAAGCTCGACGCTGATTGCCAGCAGGGTAAGCCAGTGTAATCGCAAAAGGCTTTCCATCTTTTTCCAAAATCCCCGATTGCGAGCGTCTCCAGCCAGCTGCTTCAAGCAAAGCAAGGGCTTTGGTAGGATTGTAGTCGTAGCCATGTAAGGATGGGTGCAAAATGCTTTTGTAAGCAGGTGAAAGCGAAGTATTGACGATGGTGGCATGGTCTTTGCCCATGAAGCCTTCTGCGATGGCTTGACGGTTAATCGCATAGGTCATGGCTTGGCGCACACGCTTATCACCAAAGAAGAAATTCGGCACGATTTTGCCAGTGCGACGGTAAGTTTCGCCATCGATATTGAGCCAGACGATGCTATCGAAACTGCGAAACCGCACGGGAAGGATGGTAAGATTGGGGTTTTGCTGCACTTCGCTTACATCTTTCGGACTGATGCCACCAGCAGACATGATGACATCGACTTCACCAGTCTTGAAAGCGGTCAGGCGCGTGGTGTATTCAGGAATGACACGAAACACAATGCGCTCGAGCTTGGCTGGATGAGGCAAAACCGAACGCGGATTAGAGACCAAGACCAGTGATTTTTGCCGTTCCCACTTTTCAACCTTAAACGGTCCGCCGCCGACAATAGGCAGTTCGGCAGCTTTGGCGCGCAAATCCTTAGGGTCAATTTTTTCAAAGATGTGTTTGGCAATCGGCATGAGGTCGTAGAAATGGTCCAGGATAACGAGCGGCGCAAGCGGTTTGCTAAAGTTGAGAATCAGTGTGGTATCGTTCGGGGTTTGCACGCCCTGCTCGAAGTCGAGATTGCCGTCTTTGTCACGAACGAGGTCTTGAACATACTGCTGGCGGGTGCTGGCGACGGCAGGATGCGCATAGAGCTGGTAAGAGAATTTCAGGTCGGCAGCGGTGATGGGGTGTCCGTCATCCCACTGTGCGTCAGAGCGCAGGTAAAACGTGGCGCGTCGTCCATCGGGCGAAAACTCCCAACGCTTGGCAAGGCAAGGCAAGTAACGCACCTCGCCTGTGGCTTCATCAAAATCAGCCTGAACAAGTTTAGGAAAAACCTGAATGCAGACTTCACGAGAAATCGAGAGCTGAATTAGAAGAGGATTGAGGTGGTCGAAGTCGTTAGCAATCGCAATCACAACAGGCTTTTTGGCAGAAGCATGCTCTTCACTTTTTTTGCACGAAAGACTAAGCAAGAGTAAACCTGCGCTCACTATCACGCTAAGCCAAAACCGTGAAGGTGAAAGCATAAGCACCTGACGCAAGTGAGGCTATGATTTAGTTGTTAAGACCATGCAATGACCATTGACCATTGGTGTATTGCAAATGCAAAATGCCCCCAAACGCGACATCGACAGAAAACGCACGCTGAAGGGGTAAGCCGATAGCGTGGCAAAGTGCGGCGCGCATGGGACCAGCATGCGTCACAATCACAATCCGTTGCTCGGGGCGTTGCAGAAGTAAATCCATTTGCAGACTGATGCGGTGGTGAAGTGATTGGAAAGATTCACCATCGGGCGGCGCCACGCGCACAAAGTCTTTCATCCATGCCTGAAGCACGATACTGTCATGGGTTTCAATGTCTTCCCAAGTGCGATTTTCCCACTGACCGAAATTGACTTCACGCCAAGCTGGTGTAGGGTCTGGCTCAAGTCCAAGTTGAGAGGCAGCAGCTTTGGCAAGTTCGAGGCAGCGGTCAAGGTCGCTTGAAATAATGAGCTCTGGCTTGAGTGTCACTAAGCGAGCCGCCACAAGGTGGATATTGCGCCGACCAAGTTCTGAAAGTGGAACATTGGTGTGACCAATACAGCGCGCCTGACTATTTTGTTCAACTTCCGTGTGGCGCACTAAAAAAATGTCCATGCCAGTAACTGCAAATTTGGAGCGTTTTTGAAAATCAAGATGACAAAATATAGCGAAACTTCGCTAATCTGATTGGCGGCGCCAAGCACATCGCCTGTGATGCCACCGATGCGGCGCGCTGAAAATTTGGCAGAAAGAAAACTGGCAAGAAACGCAAAACCTACAATGCCAAGAGCAAATGCGCGAAAGCAAAGCAGGCTAATTGCACCAAAACTTAGCAGAGCCAGCCAAAAGCGTGAAGCCGTAACCGCACTGGCAAAGGGTTTTGAAGTGGCCGATTCAGCTCGCACATAGGGCAAACGCCAAATAAGCCAAAGGCTCGACCAGCGTCCAGCCGTATGCGCCACAATCAAGGAAAGCATTGCCGTCTCAAGGTCTAAGCTACCAAGTTGCGTCAGCAGTGTCCACTTTGCCGTCAGAAGAAACCACAGGGCAATTGCACCATATGTGCCGATGCGGCTATCGCGCATAATTTCCAAGACACGTGCAGCGTCGCTGGCGCCACCGAAGCCATCGGCGCTATCGGCAAGCCCATCTTCATGAAAAGCCCCTGTAAGCAAAATCGTGCTTAGCATGGAAAGCAGCACAGCAAGCGGCAATGGCAAGAGCATGGCACCTAACCACAGCACGCCAGCACCAAAAGCCCCAACGCCTGCACCAACTAACGGAAAATACACGGTGCAATGCGCCAGCAAAGACTGCTCATAACGCACCCAGCGACCAACGGGCAGGCGCGTCAGAAACATGACCGCTATCAAAAAGATATTCCACTGTGCCCTCAACACTCATGCAATAGGTTGAGATTTATGCTCGGCAATAAGGCAAAGAAAACCTCTAAGCAAATTCTCTGAAAACGCATTGTTGAGCTCGGGTCGTCGCTCACGCTCAGACTCGAGCCACATGCGTTCAGGATGCCACTGCACTAGCAAAAGCAGTTGCTCTGGCATCGATGATTCCAACGCTTCAATGATGCCATCTGGCGAAAAGCCGACAGGTTTAAGCCCATCGCCAATTTTTGCAACCGCTTGATGATGACGCGAGCTGACAAACTCTGTATGCGCCACACCGATAAGCTCATGAAGGAGTGAAGGCTTATCTAATGTGACCGTGTGATAGCGGCTATGCTCTTGGCTGATTTTCTTGTGCGTGGTAGTAGAAATGGCTTGCTTTTCAATATCCAAGTGCAGCGTTCCGCCCATGACCACATTGAGCAGTTGCATACCGCGGCAAATTCCTAAAATCGGCAAGCGCTGCGCCAAACTGGCTTGAGCCAGTGCCCATTCCATCTCATCGCGTTCTGGAACCGAAACAACCTCCAAGTGCGCCAGTTCCTCATGGCTAAGCTGCATGCCAAACCGATGTGGCTCAATATCTTCGCCGCCTGAAAAAACAATAGCGTCGAGTGTGTCTAAGATGTCAAGATTCTCTTCAAGAAGTTCGTCGTGTGGTTTGCCTTCAAAGTGCAGTTCGACGCACTCAATGCGATAGCCAAATTTTTCGCCGTAACGTAGCCAGCTGATGTATTGGGGAGTTTTAGAGCATGCGGTGATGCCAAGTCGTATGGTTTGCATGTCAGCATGGGTTTAGTTTAGTTTTCAAAATAATTCGCAAAGATACGGCATTACGGGTTTTGGACAACGGGATAAGTGCCCTAACTGGGCTTGCTTTGCCAGTTGCCCAGTGCCATGCAAAACAAGTCTACGCACAACGCAAATCCATAGTGAAATGCAGCATTTACTTTTTTTGGCTCTTGCCTTGATGGTTGGAGCAATTTTGCCCATGCAAGTTGGAATGAATGCCACATTGCGCCAGAGTGTGGGCAGTCCGATTTGGGCATCGCTAACATCATTTAGCGTAGGGACGCTGTGCTTGGGCATCTATGCGCTGTTGAGCCGCATCGCTGTGCCGTCTGTGAGCATGCTATCGGCGGCGCCCGTGTGGTCATGGTTTGGCGGCACAATCGGTGCCGTGTATGTAACGCTTTCAATTATACTAGCGCCTAAACTGGGGTCTGCCACTCTGATTGCAGCCACAATAGCTGGGCAAATGCTGGCGTCGGTGCTAATTGATCACTTCGGTTGGCTGGGCTTCAGTCCGCATCCTGCTGGCGTAGAGCGACTGCTGGGCGTAGTGTTGCTATTTGCTGGAGTGTTGCTGATTCAGCGTGGCTGAAACTAAGCAGCATGGCACAAGCGGAGGCAAGTTGTGGTGCCATTCCGCTTGAGTGGCAAGAAAATTGGTCTGCGCAGCCCTACAAGTTTTCGGGCAAATCCAGTATATTCGAGCTCTTTTGCGAAAGC
Source organism: Candidatus Thermochlorobacter aerophilus (assembly GCA_002794105.1). Lineage (GTDB taxonomy): Bacteria > Bacteroidota > Chlorobiia > Chlorobiales > Thermochlorobacteraceae > Thermochlorobacter > Thermochlorobacter aerophilus. Next base: position 169,158 of record PHFL01000007.1, read on the forward strand.
TTTTGCATGTCTTTATCCAACTTAGTTTCACATGTAGTATGCAGCGAGAAAGAATTGTCCCCATAAACATTGAGGATGAGATGCGCGACTCTTACATCGACTATTCCATGTCGGTGATAGTCAGTCGTGCATTGCCAGATGTGCGAGACGGTTTGAAGCCGGTGCATCGGCGTGTGCTCTTTGGCATGAGTGAGCTGGGTTTGCAAGCTGGGCGCCCATACAAGAAAGCCGCTCGTGTGGTCGGAGAAGTCTTAGGTAAGTATCACCCGCATGGTGATAGTGCCGTCTATGATACGATTGTGCGAATGGTGCAAGATTTCTCGCTGCGCTATCCATTGGTCGATGGACAAGGAAATTTCGGCTCAATCGATGGCGATGCACCAGCGGCGATGCGCTACACAGAAGTCCGAATGACGCGCATTGCAGGCGAGCTGCTGCGAGATATAGACAAAAATACCGTCGACTTTGCCCCAAACTTTGATGATTCGCTCGAAGAGCCAACGGTCTTGCCATGTGCCATTCCAAACTTGCTCATCAATGGGTCTTCGGGCATTGCCGTTGGTATGGCAACGAACATTCCGCCACACAACCTGTGCGAAACCGTTGATGGTCTCATTGCCCTCATCGATAACCCTGACATCACGATTGAGGAAATAATGAAACATATAAAAGCGCCAGATTTTCCAACTGGCGCTATCATCTATGGCTACGATGGTGTAAAGGAAGCCTACACGACTGGGCGCGGCAAAATCACGATTCGGGCAAAGGTGAAAATTGAAGAAAACAAAAATGGGCGTGAGTCAATTGTCGTTACAGAGTTGCCCTACCAAGTCAATAAAGCCAAGTTGCAAGAGCGCATTGCCGAGCTGGTAAACGAGAAGAAAATCGAGGGCATTGCGGCAATTCGTGATGAATCGGACCGTGAAGGCATGCGGCTGGTTATTGAGCTCAAGCGAGATGTGGATACAAAAGTGGTGCTCAATCAGCTCTTCAAGCATACGCAGATGCAAGAGACGTTCGGCGTTATCATGCTGGCGCTGGTAGATGGGCGTCCGAAAATTCTGACGCTCAAAGAGATGATGCACCACTATATCAAGCATCGGCATACTGTGGTCATTCGCCGCACCAAGTTCGAGCTTGCCGAAGCAGAAAAGCGCGCCCACATTCTCGAAGGCTTGAAAATTGCCCTCGATAATCTGGATGAAATCATCGCACTCATTCGCAAAGCCAAAGACGGCGAAGAAGCCAAAGAAGGCTTGATGACGCAGTTCAAGCTCTCTGACATTCAAGCCAAAGCCATTTTGGATATGCGCCTGCAACGCCTGACAGGCTTGGAACGCCAAAAAATTGAAGACGAATACCGAGAAATCATCAAGACTATTGAGCAACTCAATGCCATTCTAAGCAGTGAAAAGTTGCAAATGCAAATCATCAAAGATGAGCTCATTCAAATCAAGAAAGAGTATGGTGATGAGCGTCGGACGGAAATTGTCTATCAGGTCAGTGATGACTTCTCCATTGAGAGCATGATTAAGGAAGAAGATGTGATTATTACCATGACGCACAATGGCTACATCAAGCGCACGGCTGTGGATACTTATCGCCGACAAGGTCGCGGCGGAAAGGGCATCACTGGAGCAGCAGCCAAAGATGACGACTTCGTCGAGCACATGTTCATTGCTTCGACACATCACTACATTCTCTTTTTTACCAACTATGGCAAGTGCTACTGGCAAAAAGTCTACGATATTCCCGAAGCGCCACGCACGGCACGCGGTCGCTCGCTCAACAACCTCATTGAGTTTGAGCCGGGCGAAAAAGTCATGGCATATATCAATGTCAAGGAATTTAGCGATTCCCTCTTCGTGGTGATGGCAACTAAGAATGGCATTATCAAAAAGACGGCACTAAGTGAATTTTCTAATCCGCGTCGCACAGGCATTATTGCTATCAATATCGAGGAAGGCGATGAGCTCATTGGTGCAAAGCTGACCGATGGCAATCATCAAATCATCTTAGCAAAGAATAGCGGATACGCCGTGCGTTTTCATGAATCGGATGTGCGCCCGATGGGCAGAAACTCAACAGGTGTCAAGGGAGCAGAGCTCGACAAGGACGAAGCTGTGGTCTCGCTGGTAACCACACGGCGCAATGACATCACACTTCTGACTGTAACAGACTTAGGCTATGGCAAGCGCAGTGAATTAGAAGAATACCGCATGACCAAGCGCGGTGCTACTGGTGTCATTACCCTGAAAGCCAGTGAAAAGGTCGGGCGTCTTGTGGCAATGGTAGAAGTTGCCGATGACGACGACCTCATTCTTGTCACGAAAAATGGCATTATCAATCGTCAGCACGTGGCTGATATTCGTGTCATGGGGCGCAACACATCAGGCGTGCGCCTAATTCGCTTGGAGGAAGGCGACTATGTCAGCGCCGTAGCACGTGTGCCAAAAGAAGATGATGAGTCAGAGGAAAAGAGCGAGAAACAGACAAGCCACGATGAACATACCAATGGAACAGCCTGAAATAAGGCACAAAGCCGCGCTGTAAAACGCTTTGCGTCAGCAACATCAAATGAGTCAGCCTGCAACGCTCTACGTTGTCGCAACACCTATTGGAAATCTTGATGACATTACGCTGCGCGCTCTGGAGACACTGCGCCAAACCCCGATTGTCGCCTGCGAAGACACGCGCCAGACCCTGAAACTCTTGCGGCGGTTCAACTTGCCTGAAAAAGAACTAATTCCTTATCATGCCTTCAACGAGCGGACGGCAACCGAAAAAATACTGACTCATCTTGAACACGGTCGAGATGTGGCACTGGTCAGCGATGCAGGCACACCAGCGATTTCAGACCCGGGCTTCTACTTGGTGCGTGCCGCTTTTGAGCATGGTGTAAAAGTGGTGCCTATTGCTGGCGTCTCGGCGCTGACGGCGGCAATTTCAGTGTGCCCCCTGCCAATCAATCGTTTTTACTTTGAAGGATTTTTGCCACACAAGAAAGGGCGACAAAGTCGCCTAAAATTTCTTGCCTCACTCTCTCTTGAAGCCATTATATTTTATGAGTCGCCGCACCGATTGCTGAAATTGCTCGAAGAATTGCACACATACTTTGGCGATGCACAAGCTATGATTGCAAGAGAACTGACAAAAGTGCATGAGGAAATTTTGGTTGGTACGCTAAGCGAACTTCGCCAAAAGTGTGCGGCAAAGAAAATTTTGGGCGAATTTGTGGTGATTTTGTCACCGATGTCGAAACCGACTGAGTTAAGCAAGCCTATAACTGAAAAATGAGTGAGACTGCTGCACTGCAAATTGTTCGTGAGCCGAAGCAAATGCAGCAACTGGCAGAACGCCTGCGCCTGTCTGGCAAAAAGATAGGATTTGTGCCAACGATGGGAGCACTGCATGAGGGACACTTGAGCTTGGTTAGATTAGCAAAAGCCCATGCCGATGTGGTGGTCATGAGCATCTTTGTTAATCCTTTGCAGTTTGCGCCAAATGAAGATTTTGCGCGCTATCCTCGCCCATTTGAGCGCGATATCGAGCTGGCAAGGCAAGTTGGCGTCGATGTGCTGTTCTCGCCAGAGATGCAAATGCTCTACGGTGAGCATTTTGAAAGCTATGTCTCGCTGGAGCGTGTCTCAAAGGGGTTTGAAGGAGAGAGCCGCCCGACGCATTTTCGCGGTGTGGCAACCGTAGTCACCAAGCTCTTTAACATCACCAAGCCGCATATTGCCGTCTTCGGCGAAAAAGATGCGCAGCAACTGTCATTAGTCAAAAACTTGGTGCGAGACCTCAACTTCGACATTGAAATCATTGCTGCACCAATTGTCCGAGAACCTGACGGATTAGCCATGAGCTCTCGCAACATCTACCTTTCGCCAGAAGAGCGGCAGTTGGCGCCAGCGATTTACAAATCCTTACAACTGGCAGAATTGCACATTGCACAAGGTGAACGCCAAGCAAAAGTGCTCGAAGAACTGGTTACCCAGTCCATAATCTCTATGGGGAAAATCATGCAGATTGACTATGTGGCGGTGGTCAATGCTGAGAGCTTTCAAAGAGTAGAGCAGTTGCATGAGGGTCAAGATTACTACATACTGGTGGCAGTGCGTCTTGGCAGTGTGCGACTGCTCGATAACCTACATGTGCAACTTTGAAGATGTTGAAAGGACTGTGGAGCATGCTGCTGCTGTGCTTGCCGCTCCCACTGGCTTGGGCACAAGTGCAGCGCAGCGCAGAAATTCTTAGTGCTATCGATGTTGTGCAGTTTCGTGTAGACACGGCGCAAACTGCCGTAGAGTTTGCCATTGCACTTCCCAAAGCGAAACTACCATACGACGAAGTTGCAGCTGAACTGTATCGCACTCAGCTTGAGCTATCGGTAGCAGCATTTCAGGGTGAAAAGTTGGTGCAGAAAAACGCAGTTAAAGCCAGTGCCATTGATAGTGCAAGCATGCGCGGAAGTGGGCAGCTTATCATGCTGGTGCGGCTCATCTTGCCGCCAGAAAAATACCGAGCGGTCTTGACGCTCAAAAGTTTAGGCAGAAAAGATTTTCAACTTGAGACGGAACGCCCGCTGACGGTGAGAGCCTTCAGCGAAACGCAGCCTACCATGAGCGACATTTGTGTCGGCGCACAAGCCTTTCGCAGTACCATGAAAAAATCCATGTTCTACAAAAACGGCTATGAATTTGTGCCCAACCCAAGCGCGCTCTTTGGCACCGGTTTTGACACTGCAGTCTTCTATGCGGAATTCTACAACCTGAATCATCTCCCGAAAGACGGCAAATTTTTTCAACGCTCTTTTCTGATGCGCAGCGGACAGATGCTGGCAGGCACAGAGCGGCTCTATGCACGCGAGCCAACCAGCGAGACAGTAGTAGTATTCATTGAGCGAGTGCCTATTGGGAAGTTGGCAAGCGGCGGTTATGAATTTCATCTCCAGCTGGTCGACTCAGCCATGAAGCCTGTGCTAGCGCAGAGCAAAAAGTTTTTCATTTTTAATCCAACAGTAAAAGTCAATGCACCAGCAGTCACTAGTGACGAGAATTTTTCTTGGCTTACAGAAGAAGAAGCTAAGGAAATGCGCACGCAAGTCACCGCACTAATGACGCCAGAGGAAATCAAAGTCTACGACACGCTAAGAACGCTTCGTGACAAGCAACAATTTTTTCAGCAGTTCTGGGCAGTGCGTGGCGGAGCGAGCGCACGACGAGAGTTCATGAACAAGGTTGCCGAAGCCGATAGACTCTATGCTTCGCGTGTGCGAAGAGGTTATGAGACCGATAGGGGACGAGTATTTCTCAAATACGGTAAACCCACGCAGGTAGAAAGTGTGGCTGGCAGTCAGCAATCACGACCGTATGAAATTTGGACCTATCTCAATTCAGAGAATCAAATCGAAGCGATATTTGTCTTCATCGATAGGGGTAGCTTTGGAAGTTATGAACTCGTGCACTCAACAGCACCGGGCGAGCCGCAAAACCCAAACTGGCGTACATTCTTGGCTCAACCCGCACGATAAGTGGCAACGCTGCTTGCCGAGAAATTTTTCTCTTCCAGTAAAAAGCAAGATATTGAACTTACTCACAAATTAACCTATCAAAACTCCAATATGTGGCGCTACAAAAAAACAGCTGTATTTGTTCAGCTCCTTTCTTGGTCGCTCCTTTTCATCTTTGCTGACAGCGGATTTGCACAATTTCCCTTCAACCCTGATACGGTTAGGGCAGGGCGATTTGATAATGGCAAGATGTGGACATTTGACAATCCGCCAGTAGAGTTCTTTGCAAAAGAGTATGGCTTTCGACCAGACGAAGCGTGGCTTGCACGGGCAAGGCGAGCAGCACTGCGTTTTACCGAAGCTGGTGGGACAGGCTCATTTGTCTCACCAAATGGACTGATTATGACCAACCATCATATTGCGCGTGAAGTCGTTATGCAAATTGAAAGAAAAGGGGAAAACTTTAATGAAAACGGTTTTTATGCTGCCTCGCGCGCTGAAGAGCGCCGTGTGCCCGGGCTGTTTGTCGATCAGTTAGAAAAAATTGCTGATGTCACAGAACGTGTGCAAGCAGAACTGGCAAAAGCCAAAAGCGACGACGAGCGTGTAAGACTGCGCGAACAGGTCTTGCAACAGCTCGAAGATGAGTATTCACGAAAGCCGGAGTGGCAAAACTTGGTGGTGCAAGCAATTACATTTTACAGCGGCGCCAAATACTCACTCTATGGTTTCAGACGCTATTCTGACATTCGGTTGGTCTTTTTGCCAGAGTTGCAGTTGGGCTACTTTGGTGGAGACCCTGACAACTTTACTTATCCACGTTATGCGCTCGATGTAGCTTTCTTTCGGGCTTATGATGAAAATGGTAATCCCTGCGAAACACCAGACTACTACAAGTTCAATACAGATGGAGTCAGAGAGAATGAGTTGGTGTTTGTGGTTGGCAATCCCGGAAGCACGGAGCGGCTAAGCACAATTGCACAGTTGGAGTATAACCGTGATGTACTGCTGCCAGCGCAGTTGCGCTTTTTGCGTGCACGCTCAGCTATTCTCAAGGCGTACAACCAAACTGCAAAGAGCGATAGCATTCTCAACGTCATCTTCAGCTATGAAAATAGCATCAAGGCATTTTCAGGACAGCTGCGCGGACTACATGATGCCTATCTATTTGCCCGTAAGAAGGCTTTCGAAAAAGAATTTCGTGCCAAAGTGGCTGCTAACCCAGCCTTGAGAAGTGAAGAAAAAATATGGGACGAGATTAGAAACATCTATTCTGAACTGCGCAAAATAGCACCAACCCGCTTTGGCTTAAACCCGCAAGGTGAAGGATTGGAGACTGCATTTTTGCTGCTACGTCTGGCACGCTTAAAGGAAGTTGGCGACACTGGACAAGTAGCGCAAGTACAAACGCTAATACTTGCTGCTAAGCCATCGGAAAAATCACTGGAAACAGCGCTATTGGCTGCACATCTTGAAATCGCTCGCGACTATCTTGGCAGTACAGATGAGTATGTCAAAGCAGCACTGCAAAATAAATCGCCTGCTGAAGCGGCAGAACAGCTGGTGGCATCATCTAAGCTCTACGACCAAGAATTTGTGAGAAATTTAGTAACAAAAGCACCAGCAGAGATTAACGCTGTGCAGGACCCACTGATGCAACTAATGAAAATTGCTCTGCCTCGCTTTCTTGATGCGAATCGCAAAAGCTTTGAACTCTCTGCAAAAGCCGATGGCTTAAAAGCCCGCTTGGCAAAATTATTCTTCGACGTCTATGGCACCGACACACCACCAGACGCCACGTTTTCGCTACGCATCAATGACGGTGTGGTCAAGGGCTATGAGTATAACGGCACGGAGGCACCAGTGAAGACCACGTTCTTCGGACTCTACGACCGCTACTACTCGCATGACAAAAAGTATCCGTGGTCGTTGCCAAAGCGTTGGCTATCACCGCCTATGGAATTGCTTGCTATGCCGCTCAATTTTGTGACCACTAATGATATTATCGGTGGCAATAGCGGTAGTGCCGTCATTAACAAAAACCTTGAGGCAGTCGGACTTATCTTTGATGGAAATATTGAAAGTTTGCCCGGCTCTTTCATCTACACTACAGAAAGCAATCGAGCAGTGGCAGTACATGTCGGCGGAATTGTGGCAGCGCTAAAGTACATCTACGATGCATCAGCACTCGTCGAGGAACTTACAGGTGAAAAACCCAAAATGCAGGTTCAGCCCGCAAAACCGCAAAGTGAAAAACCAGATGTCAAGAAGCCAGCATCAAAGAAACGTTGAAGACGAGCTAAAACTCCGTGAAGCATAACACGGTGGGCTTGAAACTTGCACTTAGGACCAAACTGTCAGAGCTATGAAACGAACGAAGATAATTTGCACACTCGGACCGTCGACGGATTCTCTTGAGAAGATTATTGAGCTCATTCATGCTGGAATGGATGTAGCACGGCTAAACTTTTCGCATGGTAGCCACAGTGAGCATAAGGCTCGCATTGAGATGCTTAGAGAAGCGATGCAGAAAACAGGTAAGCAAATTGCAATTCTGCAAGATTTGCAAGGACCCAAAATCCGCATCGGAGCACTTGAAAAAACTGTGCTGCTCAAACAAGGTGAGCGATTCATAATCACAACTGATGATATTGTTGGCTCATATAACCGAGTATCGACAACCTATAAAGAAATCGTTCACGATGTCAAGCGTGGCGATAGAATTTTAATAGATGACGGGCTGTTGGAAGTAAAGGTGTTAGATAAAAACGAACGAGAAGTCATTACAGAAGTGGTTGTTGGCGGGCTGTTGAAGTCGCATAAAGGCTTGAACTTGCCGGGTGTCAGCGTGTCTGTCCCCTCATTGTCAGAAAAAGACATTGAGGATACACACTTTGGCTTAGACAATGATGTAGACATGATTGCCCTCTCATTTGTGCGTTCTGCCAAAGATATTGAGCAGCTAGCGAACATTATTCGCTCGCGTGGCAAAACTGCATGGATTGTGGCAAAAATTGAGCGCCCAGAAGCAATTGAAAACATTGATGAAATCATTGCCGCCGCTGATGCTGTAATGGTTGCACGTGGCGATTTGGGTGTTGAAATCAATGTTGCGGCAGTGCCTGTGCTACAAAAGCTCATCGTTCAAAAATGCAACACCGCCTACAAACCTGTCATCATCGCTACTCAAATGCTCGAATCCATGACGGAAAACCCTCGCCCCACGCGAGCTGAAGCCAGCGATGTAGCTAATGCCGTCTTTGATGGCACAGATGCAGTAATGCTATCTGGGGAAACAGCTTCAGGCAAGTATCCTGTAGAGGCAGTCAAAACCATGTGTGAAATCATCAACAGTGTCGAAGCAAAGGATATTCATCACTTGCTCCTTGCCGAGCGTGAAACCTTTGCGCCGCAGCCTAAAAATCATACAGGAAACGTGGATTTAGGCGAAGCCATTGCCATATCAGCCGTAGATGTTGCAAATAAGATTTGTGCCAAGGTGATTGTGGTCTTAAGCCATACTGGAAGCACTGCAATCAAAGTCTCAAAACAAAAACCATCTATGCCTATTATTGTCATTACCGACAATGAAAAAGTGCAGCGGCTGATGGGGCTGGTATGGGGAGTAGAAACCATCTACACACAGACCATGACTTCAACCGATGACAGTTTCCGCGTAATTGAAACAAAACTTGTTGAGAAGGCTATCGTTAAGCCGGGTGATGTGATTGTCTACACAATGGGAATTCCGATTTTCAAGCATGGTACTACTGATACCATCAAGGTCAGTTGCATCAGTAGAGCTTCAAGATAAATCAATCGCAAAGAGCATATTGCGCTCCTTGACATAATAGAGCCGATGATGACGCACAAAAAAGCCATCCACTAAAAGTCCACTCATCTGTGTGCCTAAAAGGTCACTGTACACTACATGACGCTGATGGTCGAAAACGAAAAGGTGGTAATTCAATCCAAGAACTTTTGTCCCTGCAGGAGTGCTGACCATCTGATTGGTCTGCTCATGGTAGCCTAAGATGATTTTGTCTTGGTGTGGCAAAATATCAAGCCCACCGATGATGCGCGCATGAGGGGCAACCATCCTAACCAGATTGGTAGCCTGCATAAACTCTGAAGACGAATCAGTCAGGTGTTCAGGCAAGACAACTTCTTGCTCAGCTAAAAGGCTGGGGGCTTGCTGACGCAATGCATTTACTGTTGTGGCATTCTGACCAAAGTCTTCCAGCATCTCTCCAGTCATGGGGTCTAAGGTAAGGAATGCTCGTTCAGCATAGCCTTCAACCATGATATTGCGTAAAGCAACCATTTTGTTGTGAACTATGCAAAGATAACCTAAGTCAGGACGAGCCCACTTGAGAGTGCGCGTAAGAGGTTCAATAGCCCAGATGCCTAAATGTTCAGGGATATTTGGACTGTAGTAGCCGTGAAAATACACCAAGCCATGGTAAGCAGTTTCCATGCCTACCCACCAGCCGTCGCCAATGGGTTTTTGCGAAACTGTATCTGTAAGGATAAAATCATCCCATATCAGTGTGCCTGTACGATTGTCGAGCAAGAAAAAGGATGCTTTGCGTTGAGTGCTTTGACGAAACTCGCAAAGAAGATAGTCGTCGCCGACAAAGAGTGCGCGCCAAATCCATCCATGAGGCTTACCAAACTGCCAAAGTGGCTTGAGCCGTTTCCTGAGAAGTCCAAACATAAGCTATTTCGTTCTTGAAAGTTCATAAATATCAATTTGCAACGTTTTGCCCATGAGCAGAAGCGGTTTCGTAAAGCATAGTGTATTGAACTGATTTTCCTGCGCTAACACCAAAAAGTTTTTAGCAATTTCACGGCATGGGGTAGCAATTACAGCTTTACCGTCATCCTTGAGCAGTCGGTCAATCGCCCGAAGGATTGGCAGAAGATTGCGGCGTTCATAGAGCACGTCGGCGGCGAAAATCATGTCGAAGCGCTCATGGAGTGTAAAGGAGTTCCAATCTAAGCGCATGGTGCGCAGTTGCGTACCATTGGCAAGTGCATTGTACTCAATGAAGGGTAGGGCTTCGACAACATAATCGGTAGCCAAGACGCAAGCACCAGCTTTGGCAGCAGCAACGCTGACAACCCCTACACCAGCGCCTAACTCAAGACAATTTTTGCCAGCAGGGCGCAGGTCGTCCAAAACATATTCAGCCAGCACAAAAGAGGCAGGCCAAATTTCTGCCCAATAAGGCATAATTTCGTTGGCAATGTAATCCTCGGAAAGTGAATCGAGCAATTCGTAGCTATTTGCCACGCTAAGAAATCTGAAGCGATGCTTGCCAATAAAGTAGGTCGCCTGCGAAAGAGAATACTGCGAGCGAAGTGTATCGTACAGTTTTTCAAGTTGACTTGACATGAAAGGCTGAAAGCAAATCAGCGTGTCAGGTATGTAAGGATTTCTTGAATGATGCGGTCAGCATCTTCGGCTTTGACTTTGGTGCTACCAACCGTCTTATGTCCGCCGCCGCCGTACTTTTTCATCAGCTCACCGACATTAATGTTTGCCGTGCGATTGAAGATGTTGTATCCAACCCCAATAGAAACCATCCCTGGACGTTCGCGGTCAGGCGTAATGCGCATGGAAAGATTCGTGGTCGATTGGAAGGCATAGACAAAGTAGCGATTGCCGTTTGGTAGATTCTCACCGTAGCTGCGTAGGTCAGTAATCAGCACATTCTTTTCCACACGAGAATGCTTGCGAACCGCATCGCGAAAGTTAAGGTCATCTTCACGAAATTTGTTGCACTTTTCCACCACTTGAGGATCCTGCATAATCTCGTCCAACGATTTATCCTTGAGTAGGTCAATCAGATGCAACCAGTATGGCTCATCCTCATGGTATTTCCCATCAATAGTCATGGAAAGAAGAAGGTATCCACTGGGAGAGAGAACTTCTTCATAGGTCAGGTCAGCCATATCAATGCGGTCGGTCTGGCGTATCAAATCCTCATACTTGGTCAGATGCGGAAAGCGTGGCAGGTAGTAGTCATAGACGACACGTGCAGCAGAGGGAGCTGTCTTAAACGCTCCCTTGAACTCTTTTGGACGAACATTAGCAGCGTGGTGGTCGAACCACATTGCGCAATTAGGGTGATAAGGTAAGTTGGTAATAATATCGTTGGGGTAGACTTCGATTTCGCGGTCTTGCACAAACTTTGGCTCAGAGAAACGAACGCGTTCAATATCTTCAGTATTCTTCAAAATCACAGCACAGACCAAGCCGTCAAGATCTGCGCGCGTAAGAACGTTGTATTTCATGCTGACACGTTATTGATACTCGTACTCGATTGGTTGAATTTCTGAAAAGCTCTTTTCAAGTTCTCCAGAAATAATCATCTCTTGGAAGACACGCATGAGATTAGGATCCCACTTATGGTCTTGCGTTTCTTGGCTCATAATCTCCAAGGATTGCTTGACATCGAGTGCACGCTTATAGGGTCGGGCTGTCATCAGAGCGTCATAGAAGTCAACGATGGCGATAATACGCGCAGTGAGTGGGATGTTGGTGCCAGAGAGCTTATCAGGATAGCCAGATCCATCCCAGCGTTCTTGATGACCACGAATGATTGGCAAGACATGATGAAGGGATTTGAGGGGTTTGCAAATGTTTTCACCAGCTTCAGGGTGAATTTTCATGATTTCATACTCTTCAGGTGTCAGCTTAGTAGGTTTGAGCAAAATCGAATCAGGCACGACAATTTTGCCAATATCATGAATTACTCCGCCTTTGCGCACAGCATCAATTTCCCACTCGCTTAGACCAATTTTTTTGGCAAGTTTCATGCCATAGTCCGAAAGACGGTGGCAGTGTCCGTTGGTGTATGGGTCTCGTCCTTCGATAGCGAGAGCAAGTGAGAAAATGACGGTTTCAGCATTCTCAAGCTGATCGATATACATCTTGGTTTTGAGCAGGGCACGAGCCTTGGTAATAAGCTCAACACGATTGAAAGGCTTGCCCAGGAAGTCATCGACGCCGACTTCTAAAGCCTTAACCTTATTATCGAAGTCAAAGAGCCCCGTGAGCATGATGACTGGGATGAGGCGCGTATCAGGCGACTCTTTAAGTTTAGCGACCATATCGACCCCATTCATCTTCGGCATAAGCATGTCGGTGATAATCAGGTCAGGCTTTTTCTCACTTATGGCATTGAGAGCCTCATAGCCATTGGTCGCTGTACGCACGCTATAACCTTCACTGCGTAGCGTCTCTTCCAAAAGCTTCAAAATGATTTCTTGGTCATCGACAACCAGAATATCAGCCAGCCGTTGCTCGCTGGATTTGGAAGAGTTACTCTTAACCGGAGAAGCTGGTAACACGTCACGCATAGTCTGGAACAGTTAGATTTCATGGTTACTCAAACTGGCTGATGCTGCTTTTCTTCCTTTTTGTCATCCTTATTGCTACTATGGCCTGGGAAGTAGGAGGCATGCGGGTCAATCACCGTTTTGGCATGATTGACAGCAATTGCAGCCTCTCCAAAGCCAGTTGCAATTAGTTTCAATTTAGCAGGATGCCAAGCAATGTCGCCAGCAGCATAAACCCCCTTGATGTTGGTCTCCATGCGAGCGTTAACCACAATTCCATTGTTATGAATTTCCAAACCCCAGTCTTTGATAGGACCAAGGTTGGTGTGAAAACCCAAGTTGCACAAGATAGCATCCACTTCAATCGTGTCTTCTTCTTTGGTCTTATTGTTAAAAATCACCGCATGGGTGATTTTTCCATTTTCTCCGTGGATTGATTTAAGCTCCCAAAAGGTACGAATGGGGATTCCCATCTCCTTAACTTTTCTGACGCTATCTTCATGCGCCACAAACTTATCGCGCCGATGAATAAGTAGCATATCGGTCTTATCGCCAAGCGCCATTGCCCAGTCCATGGCAGAATCACCGCCACCGATGACTAAAACCTTGCGACCGTAAAAGATTGTTGGGTCTTTGACAAAGTAGTAGAGCCCTTTGCCTTCCCAAGCTTGAATTGCTGGCGATTCCAATTTTCGTGGCGTAAAAGCCCCGACGCCAGCGGCAATCAGAACGGTCTTAGACCAGTACACCTGACCATTTTCAACCGTCAGCTTAAATAGTCCGTTCTCAGACTCGAGCTTATCGACACGCGCTGAAGTAATAATTTCGGGATTATACTGTGCGCATTGTTCATATAGGTTCTTGACCAAATCTTCGGCTAACACTTTCGGATAGCCAGCAACATCATAGATATTTTTCTTGGGGTAGAGTGCTGTAAGCTGTCCGCCGATTTCGGCAAGACTTTCCAAAATGCGCACGCGCATGGCGCGTAGTCCAGCATAAAAGGCAGCAAAAAGCCCAGTGGGACCAGCTCCAATGATGGTAATGTCGGCAACATCATGGGCAGAAGTCACATGGGCATCGTGCAGAGAGACGTTTTTTTCGGTAGTTACGGCTGACATGGTCATTAGACTAAGAAGATTGCAAAACTACGATTTAAACCTGCAAATACAGGTTGAGATGTAGAGTCGAAAGAAGATAACTCATTTTTTTTGAAATGAAAATCCTAAACTCCATCAGCAGGTCAAGATAGGTGTGATAAATCACGTGGAAGTAAGCGTAAGGAGTGTAACTTTAGGCAAGCAATGAAAGACAGCCGATGGAAAAATTGACTAACATAGAGCAGCGCCTTGAGCTAGCGCCTGAAAGTATTGAGAAGGTAGATTTGCTCAATGAGTATGTGTGGGAAATCAAAGATATCAACCCGCAGCGTGGAATAGAACTTAGCAACGTGGCACATGCCATTGCTAAAAAGTTTGGTTACGAAAGAGGGGCAGTGCATAGCCTTTATCACCGTGCAATCTGCAAATATCTTCTTGCCGATTATGAAAACGCCTTGAGTGAATTGCTCTATGTGCTTTCTGCCTATCAAAATCTGGGGGATAGAGTCCTAGAAGGGCGCGTGCTGAATTGGATTGGCAACATTCACTACCGATTGGGTGACTATCCTGTTGCCATCAAGTATTACATGAAAAGTCTCAAGCTCAAAGAAGAATTGGGCGATAGGTTAGGAGAGGCATATTCCTACAACGATTTAGGATGTGTCTATGGGCGACTGAACGACACATTGAAAGCTTTTACATACTTTTCTAAGAGCTTAGCCATCAAGGAAGAACTTGGAAACTTGCAAGGTCAGGCTCACACGCTCAATGAACTTGGTGATGCCTATCAGCGTATCGGTGATACACAACGAGCATTGCACTACTACCAAAAAGCTCTTGATATTCGCACACGGATTGGCGATAGGCGCGGTCAAAGTGTAACGCTGGCTAATATCGGGTGGGTATATCAGCAGCAAAATGAAATAGATAAGGCTGAAGAGTTTTATGTGAAAAGCCTTAGCATTTCAAGGGAGGTCGGGCACAAATACGCCGAAACTTCTACGCTAACACGCTTAGGCAAGCTGCTGATAGAAAAAAATGAATGCGAGCATGCACTCCAATATCTATTGTCGGCACTGACTTTGGCAGAAGAAATCAAGTCGAAGGAATGGACATACAAAGCTCATGAAGCCTTAGCTCAAGCATACGAGCGACTTGGTAACTTGGAAAAAGCTCTTTTTCACTTCAAGGCATTTCATGCTCTCAAAGAAGAAGTAATGAGTCGTGAGACTGCACAGAAGTTGCGTACCATGTCTATTCAATACGATGCGGAAAGAGCCCAGCATGAATCAGAAATTTACCGACTGAAGAATGTTGAGCTTGCTAGAGCCAATGAAGAGTTACAGAAGCTGATGGAAAGTTTGCGCGAAGTAAATGCGCAAAAAACTGCGCTGCTTTTGCAAGTCCAAGAACAAGCTCAAGCCCTTGAACGCCAAGCACGAGAAGACAGTCTGACAAAGCTCTTCAACCGCCGCTATCTCGATATCCAGCTCGAGCAGGAGCTCGACCGAGCAAAACGCTATGCAAGACCGCTAAGCGTAGCAATGCTGGATATTGATTTCTTCAAACAAGTCAATGACCGATTCTCACATCAAGTCGGCGATGAAGTGCTCCGAGAATTGGCTGAAATTCTGCGTTCAGAATCGCGCAGCAACGATATTATTGGAAGATATGGCGGAGAAGAATTTGTCATCATCCTCCCTGAAACCCCGCTGCTCAAAGCCGTTGCCGCTTGCGAGAAAATGCGATTGATAATTCAAGCCCACGATTGGCGAAAAATTCATCCTGACCTATCCATCACAGTTAGCATCGGTGTCGTGGAGCTAACCTCGCAAGAAAATATTGACCAGCTGCTCAGCGCCGCCGATAAAAAACTCTATGAAGCAAAACGCACAGGGCGCAATAGGGTGTGCTTCTAAGCTGGAGAAAGGAGCGCTACAATTTCTTGCGAAGCCGATAGCGAATAAGAACAGCTGTCAGGTTCAAGGCAAAAGTAAGAGAAAGCAGAACTAGCGTGGTGCCATATTGAATCGGCAAGGTCAGCTCGACATTGACCGATTGCGTCGACATTACATAGAGATGATAACCCAGATGCATAAACTGGTCATCGAGCGAATTAGGCAGTTTGGGCAAGAAAAACGCAGCACCTGTAAAAAGCAAAGGAGCAACTTCCCCTGCACCACGACTGATAGCAAGAATAGCGCCAGTTAGGATGCCACTGACTGCATTTGGTAGGACCGTATGCCATACAGTTTGCCACTTTGTGGCGCCCAGCGCATGCGAGGCTTCGCGATACTCTTTCGGCACGCTGCGCAAGGCTTCCTCGACAGCAACAATGACAACAGGAAGGGTCAGAATAGCCAGTGTTGCCGCAGCCCAAATCAAGGCAGGCTTGCCCCAAATCACTTCGTCATCTGGAACAAGGAGTCGATCGAGCCCAGCCCCGACGAACTGCACAAAAAAGCCTAAGCCAAATAATCCAAATACGATGGAAGGTACACTGGCTAAGTTACTGATGGCAAAGCGCACCATGCGCGCAAACCGATTCTGTGAGCTTGTGTATTCAGAAAGGTAAATTGCGGTGATAATGCCAAATGGTAGGACGAGAATGGACATAAGAATGACAAGAATAAAAGTGCCATAAATGGCTGGGAAAATGCCGCCAGCAGTCATGCCCTCGCGAGGCGGAGCAGTGAGAAACTCCCAGCTTAGCTTTGCCAAGCCGCCGCGAAAAATGTCAAACAAAATGACAGCGATAATCAGAATAATAAGCAGGGCGGCAAATGCAGTAGTGCCAGTGTAAAAATATCCCAACAGCTTTTTCTTCATTTGTACTGGTGCAGGAACAATTGTTCAGATTTCACTCACCGCTGAATTTTTTCATAAGCCATTCTTTGATGTAGAACTCTGCGATGCTGTTCAAAATCAGTGCTGAGAAAAAGAGCACGGTGCTAATCAAGAAAAGCACACTGTAGTGTGGGTCGCCGAAGACGACTTCTGCCATTTCTGCGCCGATGGCTGCCGTAAGTGTGCGCACAGAGTCGGTAAGTGTCCAAGAAGAAATGGGTGCATTGCCAGTTGCCATTAGCACGATAAGCGTTTCGCCAATTGCACGACCGAAGCCGAGAAGTGAAGCGGCAAAAATGCCCGGATACGCCGCAGGCAAAGTGATGTAAAATGCTGTCTCCCAGCGTGTGGCACCAAGCCCATAACTGGCTTCCTGAATGGATTTCGGTACTGCCGAGAGCGCATCTTCAGAAATGGTAAAGATGATAGGAATTGCCGTCAGGGAAATTGCTACGCCGCCTACCAATGCATTCAGTCTAACTTCTGCCTGAGTCAGAGCTTGCAGTGCATCAGCTAAGACAAACAGCGCAAAGAAGCCGATGACGACAGAAGGAAAACCAGCTAACAATTCTGCAGCTGGCTTAATGAGCTCTCGTAGCCAAGCTGGTGCGAAACACGAAGTGTAAAGAGCTGCAAGCACGCCAATCGGCACAGCAATCACCATGGCAATCAAGGTGGTTTTCAGTGTGCCAATAATCAAAGGAATGATGCCGTATTTGGGATTGTCGGACACAGGTTGCCAAGTTGTGCTGAAGAGTGTCGGCAGAACTTCATGGCGTGTGTCTGCATCGAAAAAAACATCTTTGGCTTCCTTGAATGTGAAAATGAAAATGAGAAAAATCATGGAAAGGGCAATGGCGGCAACCGCTACGATAATGGCATACATGATGCGGTCAATCCATTCAGCGCGAACCTGACTGGCGTTCTTCGTGTAGATGGTGTTCATAGATGAGTTGAGATGTCGTCTTCGTGCGGCTTGAAGAAGCCAGTGTTTTGATGGGAAAATAACCTTGCTCAACGACAATAGCTTGTGCTTCGTCGCTCAGAACCCAATCAATGAAATGCTGAACAACTGCATTTGGTGGCTTGGCAAGGTAGAAGTATAAGTTGCGTGAGATTGGATATTCGCCTGTGGTGATGGTCTGTTCATTGGCTTCCACGGCTTGTGAGGTATCGGTGCGACTGACAGGCAAGATGCGCACCCCTTGTGAGTAAGCATTGCCGCCGTAGCCAATGGCATAAAGGTCTTTGCTGACAGCATTAACGATGGCGGCTGTGCCCGGCAGGGTTTGAACATGGTCGGCAAAGTCGGCGCCTTTAAGAACTTCCTTTTTGAAAAACTCATACGTGCCAGAACTGTTTTCGCGCCCATAGACAATGATGCGACGGTCTTCGCCGCCGAGTTCTTTCCAGTTTTGGATTTCGCCCGTGTAAATCTTGCGAAGTTGAGGGATAGAAATTTTGGAAATAGGGTTATCCCTATGCACATAGATGACGATGCCATCTTTGGCGACGGGAATTTCAATTGCCTCGTGACCAAATTTTTCTTGAATTTTCTTGCGCTCGCGCGCTTTCATAGGACGAGAGGATTGGCAAATATCAGCTGTGCAGTTAATCAGTGCCGCAATGCCTGTACCGCTGCCGCCGCCATTGACTTGCACCGTCTGGTGGGGAAACTTGCTCATGTAAATTTCCGCCCACTTTTGTCCAAGGGCAACCATCGTGTCGGACCCGCGCACCGTAATCGGGCGGTCTGGAACAGCACAACCAAAAATGGCAAGAAACAGGCTAATCGAAAAAACGCACTTTCGCATATCACTTCGTAAGTGATAAACCCAAACTTAGCATATAGGTCACGGTATCGAAATAGCGTAACAAAAACTTAACACAAGCCATTAGCGCGGGAAAGGAAGCGGATTCCAGAAATCGACATCAATGTCAACGCTATCGGTTAGAGCGTTGGGGCGCACAATGAGGGGCTTGCCACGCGGATTATCGCGACTGCCGCCATAGACACCTACGGGACGCCAGTCATTTGGATTGAGCACAAAGCCACGAAAGTGCTGTGCTACAGCCACATATTCGTATGTGCCTGCGGCAATTTCACGCTCATAGCGCAGCAGCGGAACATAGAACGGGCGCAAGAAAATCGTATCGGCGAGAATATTGAGGTCAAAAAAGGTTTCGGGGCTGGGCGCTATGCGATAGACCACCAGCAGAAGTTCACGCAAGCTATCGGGGCGCGTGCTATCTGGCACAGGTGGTGGAAAGTTTTTGAAGGTAATTGTGCCACGAAATCGTCCGCGTGCCTGAGCGTCAGTTGCGCGGTATTCAGGTTCTAGCCCCTGACCGCATGACGAAAAGCAGAGCATAATCGTTACACCTACGCAGACCAAAAAAAGCCATCTCTGCATCATGGCGTTGCACTCGAGAGAGGCACAATTTTCATAGAAATATCCATTGCTGTAACGCTATGTGTCAATTCGCCAGCGGAGATGAAGTCTACGCCAGTTTCAGCAATCTCGCAAAGCCGTTCTTTGCTCACACTGCCAGAGGCTTCCAGCAGGACTGCTGGTGACTTTGAGCGCGCAAAGCTGACAGCTTTCTTCAAATCGGGAAGTGGAAAGTTGTCAAGAAGGATGATGTCTGGCGAGAAGCGCAGGGCGTCTTGCAGCTCGTCTTGCGAGCGCACTTCGACTTCAATTTTGACATCTAAACCCTTGCGCTTGCGATAGTCTTTGGCACGCCGAATGGCTTCAGCCACGCTACCTGCAGCATCAATGTGATTGTCTTTGATAAGCATCATGTCGTATAGTCCAAAGCGATGATTAAGACCGCCGCCAATTCTGACCGCTTCTTTGTCGAAGTAGCGCAAGGCTGGTGCAGTTTTGCGTGTGTCTAAAAGTTTGGCTTTTGTGTGTGCAATAAGTGCAGTCCATTCTGCAGTCTTGGTGGCAATGCCAGACATGCGCTGCATAAAATTGAGCACGGTGCGTTCGCATAGCAAGAGTGTTTCCGTGCTACCAGTAATTTCGGCAATCACATCGCCAGCTTTGACGCGCTCGCCATCGTGCTTGCGTATGCTAATAGACATCTGATTTTTCGACATGGAAAAAATGCGTGTCATGACACGCACGCCAGCAATCACGCCGTCTGACTTGGCACGAATGATGCCTTTACTGCGATGAGCTTTTGGAATAATGGCTTCCGTGGTAAGGTCGCCCTCGTAAAGATCTTCGAGCATTGCAAGCTCAATCGCTTCCGTTTCGCAATGGGTATGAAACTCTGCAAAAGCATCTGAAGTGAGCAGTGTTTGGCGACTCATCTCAATGAGCTTCCGTAGAGAGCGTTACAAATCAAAAGACCGCAGATTTTTGAAATGACCATTAGAGCGCACACGGCGTTTAATTTCCTCAGTACGCTCAATGTCGGGGATGATTTTCTCAAAGTGTTCGATTAGCATTTCAAGTCGTTTGTTTTCGTTGGTCATTTCCAAAACCTTCTGCTTTTGCAGCACATCAAACCCAGCAGAGTGCGCTACACGAAACGAGACACGCTCGTGGAAGTCGTAGTCTTCGACAGTGGTCTCGCCCTGAAGCAGTTCAATGAACTTCAGATGCAAAGTAATGACACGCTGGCGCAGGGTTGGGTCAACAGGTTCACCATCGTCATCAAAGAATTCTACAGCGGCGCGCAAGTAGGGCTTGTCTTTATAGGTCTCAAGCATCCTATAGCGCATGACGCCGACTGTGATAATATCCAACCGACCATCAGGATATTCATTAACAATTTCCTCAAGCTCTACGGTACAGCCTACGGAATAAAGCTTATTGTTGTACGCCAGCGAGACGCCAAAAGGCTGGCGCTCTTTGCGGCAATAGGCAATCATTGCCTTATAGCGCTCCTCAAAAATATGCAGCGGCAAAGTCTCTTCGGGACAGACAACAAGCGGTAGCGGAAAAAGAGGTATGATACGTTTTTCAGCCATTTTTAACCCCATCTTCATCAGTCGTTGGAAAGAACCATAAAGCTAACCAAGAATACTTGCAATATCAAACTCTGTAACTGTTGCAATCAAAAGAAGTGTACCTCAGTCCTAGATAAAAATACCTCCACTAAGTTTTCTAAGCCAGCTTTATCTTCTTCATCAAAGCGTGCTAGCACAGGGCTATCAAGATCGAGCACCCCAACCAGTTGACCGCTTTTAACTATTGGAACAACAATTTCGGAATTTGAGGCTTGGTCGCAAGCAATATACCCGGGAAATTCGTGTACGTTTGCAACGATGATAGTTTTGCGCTGTTGAGCGGCGGTGCCACAGACCCCCTTGCCAAGAGCAATGCGTGTGCAAGCAGGCTTACCTTGAAACGGACCTAATACAAGTTCGCCCTGCTTGTAGAAGTAAAAACCAGCCCAGTTCAGGTCGGGCATAGTGTGAAAAAGTAAGGAAGAAAGGTTAGCCGCATTGGCAATCAAATCATGTTCGTTGCCCAAAAGGGTATAGAGTTGATTGGTAAGGGCTTTGTAAAACTCAGTTTTTGTAGCTGTTGAAAGTTCTGTGAATTCAAACATAGCTCTGCCTGTGTTTTTGGGTTTTCAATCTAAATGTGTCTGACAAGTTACCAGCACTTGTAAACCAAAGCTCAGGCTAAACGTTTGAAGCCAGTTCCATAAGAAGTTTGCGAATGTTCTTAGAAAATTCAAAGCGAGAGACGACTTTTGTGCAGCCCATGGTTCGGGCTTGCTCATACAACTGAGTTTGCATGTGTGGCAAGAAAGCAAGAGTCGGCACATTAGGAAAACGTTGGCGGAAACGCTCAAGTTGGTCAAGCTCGCCGAAACTCAGGTCAAAGACAGCTAGTGCAGGTGGATGTGCTTCGGAAAGGGTATCTGGCGAAATGCAAAATTTGAGTTCATACGGTGTATCCTGCATAGCGAGTCGGACCTGAGTTCGAAATATCAGGTCTGGAATAAATAGTGCAATGTAGCTGGACATAAGGTATAGAGTTAGATGTCATCGAAAACAATCGTGCGGGCATCAACAACACTGCCATATTGGCAAAGCAATTCGGTACGCACATGTCCATTTGCATTGCGCACACGAATTGGACAGCCGTAGCAAATACCAATACCGCAGCCCATCATGGATTCGAGCGATACTTCACAATCTAAGTGACGAGCGTTACAAAGCTTACAGAGTGCATCCAACATTCGATTCGACCCACAACCAAAGACCCTAATGCGTGCGCCACGAAATTGTTCCAGATGCTCTGACAGCAGTGCTACCACATTGCCTTTGTAGCCCAATGAGCCATCGTCGGTGGCAACGAAAACATTGGAAAGGTAGCGTGTGATGACCTCTTCAGCCGTGCGAGCGCCAACAAAGTTGTAGACGACTTTGCCACGAGCACGCAATGCCTCTTCAAGCATCGGCATGGGTGCTACACCAATGCCGCCGGAGACCAAGAGCGCAACATCAAAGTCATCACGTTCATAGCTAAAGGTATTACCAAGCGGCGCAAGGGTTTGAAATCTGTCACCTTTGCGAGCATGATAGAGCTGACGTGAGCCGATGCCAAAAACCTTAACCATAATCTCAATGTATTCGCCAACTACACGGTGAATGCTGAATGGGCGGCGTAGCAGTGGTATAAATGAATCACTTGTTCGAATTTCCAAAAACTGACCAGCCCGCAATACTGATGCAAAGTATGGCGCATGCAGTGAAAGAATGCTAATGCTGGACGTCAGATGTTGATTATCTACCACTTCTAAGCACTCATCGCGCACAAGTGAAGAAGAATATGATGCCATAGCCAGATTAATTTTTCATGCGCAGTGTCCATTTCGGATTTGGCAGAGCTAATGTTGCATCTTTTTTTCAGAGCCTATCCTGTGGTTGGTGCCCTTGACAGGGGCTGAAAGCGAATCAGCTTTTGCCGCCTTTGCTTGCAGGGCGAGCTTTAGCTTTTCTTGAATAGACTTAGCTTCTTCAGAGTCTGGAAAAAGTTTCACCAAAAGTGAATAAGCCGATATAGCAGAATCAGGCAAAGCAAAAGCCTTCTCGAAGATAAATCCTTTGAGCAAAAGCATTTTGGGGCGCAGTGTAGAATTGGGAAAAGCACGCATTAACGAATCTAATGTTTGCAAAGCCAGTGTAGCTCTGCTGCGCTCGAAGTCTAAGACTGCAAGTGCATAGAGCCGTTCTTCATCTGTTGTGTCTTTTACCAGCGGTGGTAAGCCAAAGTATTCACGGATGCGGTCAGCATATTTGCTGTTAGGAAATTTGTCTAAAATCAGCTTGTAGAGTGAATCTTGCAATGCGGTTTGTCCTTCAGCACGATAGACTTCAGCCAGAGCATAGAG
This sequence comes from Candidatus Thermochlorobacter aerophilus, assembly GCA_002794105.1. GTDB lineage: Bacteria > Bacteroidota > Chlorobiia > Chlorobiales > Thermochlorobacteraceae > Thermochlorobacter > Thermochlorobacter aerophilus. Next base: position 192,330 of record PHFL01000007.1, read on the forward strand.
TAGCGGTGCCTTTTGAGCGTGTAGTTTCTGCTTCAAAGAGTCAGGAAAAGTGTGTAGGCTGTCATCAATAAGTTTGAGTGTGAGATGATACCACGCTTTGGCAGAATCAGGAATGAACAAGTTTATTTGGTAAAAGTTGGCAATTGCGGCAGAGTAGTCAATGTAGGCGAGTTTGTAATTGAGGTAGGTCTGTGTATCGCGTGCGGCTTCGAAGGTGATTTTAGAGCGCTGAATTGTTGTGCGTGTCTCGGTAGAATCGCTAAAGCTTTCTATGCCGCCAAGCTCGAGAAAGACGCTGCGGCGGTAATCGCGACGAGTGCGCTGCAACGGGGTGCGACTGTCTCGCACAACACTGGTGTCGGGGCGTCGGCTGCGCGTGGCACTGCGCTCCGAGCTAACGATACCCAACCGCAAGGTGCTATCCAGAGCTTGACGACTTTCATAGAGTTTCAGGATTTTTTCCATACGCTGCGATGCGGCAGCAATAAGTTCGCCTACCTCGCCTTGATTGAACTCGGCTCTGGCACTATCATAAAAAGCAAGCGCCATGGCATAGTTGCGAGAAATCTCTTGCTTGATATATCCTAGGCGTAAGTAACTGCGCGCCGCAAATTCCGTCCGCCGGTGGCGACGAATAATCTCAAAATAAAGGTCTAATGCCTTGCCCAAGCGGTCTTGCAACTCATAGCACTGCGCCAGTTCATAGCGCACCTCAGGAAATTTGGAAAGGTATTTGTCATCGCTAAGAATACGCTGAAACGCGCGTACAGCATCATCGTAGTGACCTTGCTCACGCAAATCGAGTGCATAGCTTAGCATAGCGGCATATTGCAGCTCAAAATCAGGGTTGAGATTAAGCACGGCTTGGTAGTACGAAGCAGCGCTTTTGAAATTGCCAAGTCGGTCGTAGATGCGTGCCAAAACGAAAGTGGCGCGAGCTTTCTGCTCAACATCTGTAGCGAGGGCTAAACCCAGTTCAATTTGCTCAATAGCTTCTGAGAGCCTGTCTTCACGAATAGCTAGCTCAGCAAGTGCAAAATGAGCATCGGCACGCACGGCGTTGCTGGTTTTGGGAGAAGCAATAACTGAGCCCAAAACTTCTTTGGCTTTGCTGGTTTCCTGCTGCTGCGCAAGACAGCGCCCATACCAAAACGTGGCGGCATCGAGCACATCACTATCGGGGTAGTTGGAAAGCACTTCTTTGAACTTGCGTTCAGCCGCTTCAAACTCGCGCTGGTAGTAGTAGGCTCTGCCCATGAGCAGCAGAGCGTTGTCGGCAATGGAACTATTGGGGTGCGCTTTGAGAACGAGAGCGGTTTTTTCAATAACACGGTCGAAAAACTGCTTGCCTTGTGCGGCATTTTCAAGCGAGATAAAAATTTGCAGGCGAGCGTTGCGCTCATAACTGACTGAGCCTTTCATGGCTTTCAAGCCTTTCTCATACTCGACCGTGGCATTGTAGTAGGCGTTAAAGTATGCCGTAAACTCATGATAGAACTGTGCAATTGGACTTTTGTCATCGGGACTGCACGCACCTAAGGCAAGTGAAAGCATCAGAAAAACAAGGGCTTTGCAGAAACCATCGTGCGCAAATTGCTTCACACTTCTGACATTAGGTTTAAAGCCCTATAATCTAAATTTTTCTTGAAATCCGAAAGGGCAAGTTTCTGCTACGAGTGCTTAACAAATGGATGCAGAAGCAGGCAAAGATATAGCCGCTGTCGAGCGACCCTTTTTGTGGCGCTTGCGCAGGGCATACCGCTTGCGGTAGCGAGCGCGATAGCGCACCTCACGGCTATCATCAGACAGGTCGGACAAAGCGTAACTGACTGTTTGAAATACTTCTGATGTAGTAGGAATCATGACCACACTGCCCTTTGGCACAGCCCAAGTCTTCAGCTCATTGAACTGCTTGAGGACATCAGCAGAAACTTTGTATTGCTTGGCAAGCGCCAGTAAGGATTCTTCTCGCTTGGCTTTATGTGCAATGAAATAAAGCCGCTCACCAGCTGGAATTTTTTCAATCGCTGCCGCCATATCGGCACCGCGCCCTTTTGGAACACGAAGCACATAGCCCTTGTAAGCAGGAGGGGTCATGTTTTTGAAAAGTTCGGGATTCAGAAATTGAAGTGTATCCACATCGATACCAGAGTATGCGGCAAGCGTCGGGAGCGTGATGCAATCTGGCACGATAACTTCATCATACTCTATGGGCTTGGCAAAGCGTATGGGCTCAAAGCCAAAGCGTTCGGGATAGAGCGCAATAATCGTAGCGGCGATGTAGCGCGGCACATATTGCTGGGTTTCACGACGGAAATACTTACGCAGTGCCCAAAAGTCGCGCTGATGTGGAGACTTGTATAAAGCTCTATTGACGCGCCCAGAACCGGCATTGTAAGCGGCAAGTGCAAGATACCAATCGCCATAGAGTTGATAGAGGTCTTTGAGATGACGCATAGCGCTGCGTGTCGATTTGATGATGTCGCGCCGCTCATCAAACCACTTGTTGCCAGCTAACCCATACAGCCGACCTGTCTCCTTGATAAATTGCCACATGCCAACTGCGTTAGCACGACTGCGAGCATGAGGATTGACACCGCTTTCAATGATAGAAAGGTAAATCAGTTCAGGTGGAGCACCTTCTTCGGCAATGACGCGCTCAATGGTCGGAAAATACAGCGCCGCACGATGCAAGTAGCGTTGAAAAATCTCCTTCACCTTCGGAAAAGTAGAAAAATAGGTGATAAACTTTTTGACCTCTGCATTGAGCACAAGCGGAATCTGCGTCTTCGGTAAAAGCATACCAGCAAAGAGATTTTCATCGACAGACATCTGCTCAGGATTGCAAAGCAAGCGTTCGCGAATAGCTAAGGCAGGATTGTCGGTATCCAACTTTGCAAGAGGAAGAACATGCTCATCATAGAGCTGAAGAATGCGAAACGCCATCCAGCAAAAATTAAAATCGCGCTCTAGCTCTTCATGTTCTAATAGCTCGGCAATGAGTTCGATTGCTTCGGTGAGCGTGGCGGCAAGCTCCTCGCTTTTTTCTTGATGTTGCTTTTCAGCCAGTTCGCTAAGGAATTTGACGCGCGCCAGCTTAAAAGCCTTGCTTTTGCGTTGCTCTTTTTCCTTGAGGCGAATAAGTGTGGCAATGGCTTGTTGGCGCTCGAGAGCATGAGCACGACTTAACGAATCAAGATAGGCGATTTTGACTGGGTCAACGGGTGCTGGCTCCAAAAGCGTCTCTTCTGGAGGGTCAAGTTTAACGACGGCACTGGGCGAAGAGCACCCAACATAAAGCAAAAAAAGAGCAAGCTAAGCAGAGCCTGAGTAGATGTAAGTATGCTTCATCCGAGAGTTTTGTATGTGTGCTGATTTTTGATGTCTACTTCTGCTTG
>PHFL01000008.1:0-3595 GCA_002794105.1 Candidatus Thermochlorobacter aerophilus
CCCCAAAATGCCTGCATCGGCGGCAAGTCTATCACGTGTGAGTTCAATCAGCGCATCGTCTTCGAAGTCGACTGCACCTGAAAAAATCAAAGCGGCTACTGCACCTTTCTCACGCGCCAGCACGAGCTTGCGATACAGTGACGCTCCTTCATAAAACTCGCTATGTGGATTGTTGCCGTCAGGCGTCTGGCGCATCATCACCACCACTTTGCCTTTCACATCACACTCGCGATAGTCATCATATTTTTCTGTGGCTAAACCGTAGCCTACAAAGACCACCTCCTTTGCCCTGACCCTGCCTGATGAGGAATACCCAAGCGGGATGAAGTCTTTTTCCAGCTTTGCGACCACTTTTTGGCGTTTGGCAGTTTGGAACGTCAGAGAATTATCCTTACCCAATCGTAGTGCCTTCGGCACCCAGAACTCTTGCCGATAGGTTTCGTTGAATGCGTTTAAGCCCAAGTATTTGAAATAGTTCTGAATGTAGCTTGCGGCAAGTTCGCCGCCTTTTGTGCCTGCTTCTCTGCCTTCAAAGTCGTCGCTGGCTAAAATCCGAATGTGTTTGATGAGTGTATCGGGGGAAATTTTTGACTGAAAATTGTGCCCTTCTTCACTTGCTGTGTATGCCTGTGCATACACCAGTGCCGATTGCACAAGGAAGAGAGCAGTAATGACGAACTTCAACACGCTAATACTCCTTTGCCAGATTTTTTTTGCAATGTGAAGTTAGAACAAAAGTCCTTGTAGCGCAACCGCACTACGCCGATGGTTTACCTTTTGAGACGAAAGGATTGTCTTTGATGAAATATCGCCACGGCAAGTCACGTGCCTGACTGATACCCACTCGCGCCGAGATGCCAATGCATTTTTTAGGCACACTTTCACCGTGTGCAATGAAAAGCTCATCGCTTTGAAAACTTTGTCCATTGAGCGCTCGTGTAATGTTCATGGCTTGCGTGAGTTTGCCCGGCCCGCTTAGCAAATCTACAAGGCGCTTTACAGGTCGGAAACTTTGCATGATGTCAATGCCTGCAACTGGTTCAAGGGCACGAATCAACACAGCGGCGGCTTCGCCTTCTGGTTCTGTGACCACATTGAGCATGAAGTGATTGCCGTAGGCAAAATACACATAGGCATACCCTGCCGCGCCAAACATCACACGGTTGCGCTCCGTTATGCCACGATACGCATGGCACGCCGCATCAATTTTAGCGATGTAGCCTTCCGTTTCGACAATCTTTCCAACCATCACTTTTTCCCCTACTTTTCGCACCAATAACTGCCCCAGCAACGCTTGAGCCACCTCCAGTGTCGGTTGCTCATAAAAATCCAACGGTAATTTGCGTAGCGGCTCTTCTATAAGTCGGTTTTTCATCTGTAATTTCCGAGTTTCCAAGCAATATGCGTTGTGCAATTTAGGTTGTGCTGACAATTACAAGAATTCAGATATGGATTCCTCACAGACGCTTAGAACGACAGCACCCTTTGTCATGCTTCGCGAGGCGAAGCATCTATGTGCTGGATTCCTCGCTGCGTTCGGAATGACAGAAAAAGTATGCTCGGAATGACAAAAAAGAGAGCTCGGAATGACGAAACAGAGTGCGCGGAATGAAAAAAAGAGTGCTGGGCATGACTGGTCTTGTCATGCTGAGCGAAGCGAAGCATCTATGCGCTGGATTCCTCGCTGACGCTCGGAATGACAGAAAAAGTATGCTCGGAATGACAAAAAAGAGAGCTCGGAATGACGAAACAGAGTGCGCGGAATGATGGAAAAGAGAGAATGACAGAAAAGAGTGCGCGGAATGAAAAAAAGAGTGCTGGGCACGGCTGGTCTTGTCATGCTGAGCGAAGTGAAGCATCCATGCGCTGGATTCCTCGCTGACGCTCGGAATGACAGAAAAAGTATGCTCGGAATGACAAAAAAGAGAGCTCGGAATGACGAAACAGAGTGCGCGGAATGATGGAAACGGAGAGAATGACAGAAAAGAGTGCGCGGAATGAAAAAAGAGAAGCGCGGAATTGTAGCAAACCCGCACATTCATTTGTCAACGCTACAGTAATGACTTCTTTACACATCACAACGGGCTATACCGCCACGCTCTCGCTTTCTTCACCGCTTAATTTGCATGATACGCTTTTTTGCGGACAGGCCTTCCGCTGGCAGGCACTTGCGCCGCATCCGCTTTACGACTACTTTGCTGTGGTTCATCACGCCATTCTTGCACTGGGCTTGCGTGGCTCTACGCTTTACATTTTCTCTTCCGCCCCTCAAATTCAGCATCAACCGCTGACACAGTTCGTTGAGCATTACTTAGGGCTTTCCGACCAGCTGGATGCCGTATTCAGCCCTTCATTTCGCCTTCGGTATCCGCACGTGGTTCAAGGGGCTTCAATGTATTTTGGGCTACGGCTCTTGCGTCAGGCACCATTTGAAACCCTCATCTCGTTTATGTGCGCTCAAGGCATTGGCATTGCCTTGATTCGCCGACAAATTCAGCAACTCTCTCAAGAATTTGGCACAAAACTTGACGTTAATACATTCGCCCGAGTTACGACCTTAAACGCAGAAGGGGATTTCTCAGAGCAGGATAGGATTGCTCTTTCCACTAAGCCGAGTTTCATCTCTATGCCAGATACGGATAGGCACTTTTACCTTTTTCCGACCCCAGCTCAACTGGCGGAGGCACCGCTGCATCGATTGCGGCGCTGCACCAACAATAACTTACAGCGTGCTCGCCACATTCGTCAGGTCGCCCGAGCTGTTGCCGATGGCGCACTTCGGCTCGAGACCCTTTCAGCACCGCACAGCACCTTAGAACAGGCGCGTCAAACCTTGCTGGAGTATGATGGTATTGGGGAAAAAATCGCCGATTGCATCTGCCTATTTGGCTTGCAACATCATGATGCCTTTCCTATCGATACGCACGTGCGGCAGTATTTGGCGGAATGGTTTGGGCTGGTGTCGCCTACTTACACCCTGACGGCACGCTCATACCGACACTTGGCGCAAGCGGCACGAAAATTGCTCGATACACCATATCCCGGCTTAGCCGGTCAGTGGCTTTTCCACCACTGGCGCCGAAATATCAAGCAAATGACAGCTTACTAACATGCACGCAACATGAACACGACTGAACAAATTTTTACTCATCACCTGAACATTTTTCAACATGATTTTAGTGTCAGTGTGGTAAGTGCAGTAATACAGTATCTTCAATAAAAAATTGATTTGTCGGTATGGATACAGTTGCTGAGTTTCATCATCATTTTCTGACTACCTTGCGCAGCCTATGCAAAGATGAGGTTGCTTTTCAAAAAGCTGTGGCGCTCATCAATTCCGAGTTTAGCCAGCGCGCCGCCCAGCTCGAAAACCATCATGTCTGCTCTCTCGAGCCGCTGCTCGAGACGCTTGGCACGCTGCATGGCGGAGTGGCGCTCATTCGCAAGGATAACAATGGAGAATGCTGCCTGGCATTTAGCAAAGGCAAACTTTTAGAAAAGTTTAACTTGGCATTTGATGCACAATCGGCTGTGCCACTCTCACAGATTCTTGCGCCGCCGCTCTTAGATGAGATTAAACATCGCTGCGAACGCG
>PHFL01000008.1:5454-6533 GCA_002794105.1 Candidatus Thermochlorobacter aerophilus
CACGAGTTCAACAACATTTTGCAAGGCATTTTGGGCTATGCTACCATGCTTCGCAATCGGCTTCAAGGCAGTGTCGAGCAAGAAAAAGTCAGCCGTATTGAAGCCAATGTGCATCGTGCAGCGGCGATTGTAAAACAGATGTTAGGTTTTGCCCGCCAGACGAAAATGAATAGCCAGCCCTTGCATCTACGTGATTGCATTTCGGGCGCCATTCAAATTTTTGAGCCAACTTTGGACAAGCGCATTAAAGTTTCAGTTGATTTGCAACCCAATGTTCCTCTGGTTGAAGCCGATAAGGGACAGATGGAGCAAGTGCTGCTGAATTTGGCGCTCAATGCTCGCGATGCCATTGTGCCGCTTTTGGGCGAGACGCGCTCACACGGACACATTGCCTTTCGCCTTGAGCGTGCCACTCCCGAACTTTTGGAAAAGTATGCTCTGCCTCGCTCGCAGGCTTATGTGCATGTTGCCGTCAGCGATAATGGCACTGGCATTCCGCAAGACATTCAGTCCAAAATTTTTGACCCATTTTTTACAACTAAAGAAATTGGCAAAGGCACCGGGCTTGGACTTTCCACCGTTTATGGCATTGTGAAAAATCATCAGGGCTACATTTTCTTGGATAGCACGATGGGCGTTGGCACCACATTCCACTTATTTTTCCCAGCTTATCAGCGCGCCCAAACCGCTTCCACTGCGGCAACTGGCAAGCCTGTTCGTCCGGCAACAGCCAAAGCGCATAAAATTTTGCTCATCGAAGATGAAACCGAAATTCGTGAATCGGTCTCCATGCTACTCAAAGAGCACGGCTACATGGTCTATACCGCATCCAACGGATTTGAAGGCATTGCCCTCTTTGAAGCGGGACACGGAAACTTTGATGCGGTGATTTTGGACATCAACATGCCTGAAGTCAATGGGCTCGAGGTTCTTCATCACATCAAACACAGTTACTCTGATGCCAAAGTCATTTTGACGACGGGATACTTAGAGCCCAATCTGTCAAAGGAACTACGAGCCGAGGGGGTCTCTTGCATCGTGCCGAAGCCATATGAAATAGAAACCTTGCTGGACGCGCT
>PHFL01000008.1:6558-11661 GCA_002794105.1 Candidatus Thermochlorobacter aerophilus
CCTCGCGATAAGCGGCAAGTGTGTGTTCAATATCAGCATCGGTGTGCGAAAAACTCATGTTGTGAAAACCGCCCCCAGAGCACACCACGCCTTTATCATTTCTTGCTGCACAAGCGATTTCATCTCGAGCGGATTGCTTCCATCTTTTGAGGCAAAAGTAACGATGGTGCGTGCGTCGTGTCCGATGCAAGTCGTGTAGTCCATGCCGAGTTCTTTGGCGATTTGGTTGTAGCCTTCGCGCAATTTTTTGCCTTGTGCGGCGAGATAAGCAGGCACATTTTTTTCGCGCAGTTCCAGAATCGTGGCTTTTGCCGCCGCCAGCGAAAGGGCTTCGCCGCCAAAGGTGGTAAAGAAGAACACATCTTTTTCGCAAAGTTTCATCACATCAGCGCGCCCGCAAAGAATGCTAATTGGCATACCGTTGGCAACGGCTTTTGAGAAGCACATCAAATCGGCACGCACGTTGAACAGTTCTTGTGCGCCGCCCAGCGCGAAACGAAAACCTGTCCACATTTCATCAAAAATGAGAAGCGTGCCGTTTTGGTCGCAGACTTCACGCAATTTTTGCAGGAAATTGTCTTTCGGAAATTCAAAGACCATCGGCTCCAAGATGATGCACGCCGTATTTTCATCAATGCTGTCGATGACGGATTGAATGTCGTTGTAGTTGAAAGTGTAGGATAAATCTTTAACGGCTTCGGGAATGCCTTTATTGCGGTCGGTTACGGCGATATACCAATCGTGCCAGCCGTGATAGCCACAGCAAAGCACTTTTTCGCGTCCTGTGTAGGCGCGTGCCAAGCGCACGGCTGCCGAAGTAACATCGCACCCGGTTTTGCTATATCGCACCGATTCCACATTCGGCACCACTTCACGAATGAGCTCGGCAACTTCCACTTCAAGCGGATGCACAAGGGAAAATGTAATACCATCAGCCAACTGCGCTTTAATGGCGTTATCAACTTTTTCGTAGCAATAGCCGAGTGAGAGGGGTCCAATTGCCATTTGGTAGTCAATGTATTCATTGCCATCGACGTCCCACACGTGAGAGCCTTTACCTCGTTGGAGATAAATCGGTGCAACGCCTTTGACATATTGCCCTGGTCCTTTGGCAAGCGTTTGTGTGTAGGCGGGAATTAAGCCTGTGGCGCGTGCGTAAAGTTTTTCAGATTCTGTAATCGTCGGATAGTTTTCGTTGAAGGCAACTTTGTTTGGCATATCTTGAAATTGAAAAGTTGAAGAGTAAAAGTTACGATTGAAAAATATCCTTGACTTTGAGCGTAAAATCGGGCACGACTGGCGCGGCAGAACAGATATCTTCATCGGTGCAAATTTTAAGCTCTTTGAGCGACGCATACACACGCACAAGTTGATACTTTGGAAAAATTTCCCACACCACTTGAACGCCGCTTGTGAAGTAATCTTGCAGTTTGGCTTGCAGTTCATCCACAGTATTGGTCGGCGAAATGATTTCAATGATGAATTTTGGAATTGGTTCTTCGCCTTGTTCAGAACGAAGCAACTCATCTTTTGTAAAATACGCCAAATCTGGAATGCGAAATTTATTCAGGGCTTGAAAAAATGTTTCCGCTTCAGGCAGGAGTGCGTCGCCGCTTTTGTAGGCGTTTGTTTCGCTAAATCGCCGCAGCAAGCGAGCCACAATCATGCGTTCAGTGTTTTTCACACCTGAAACGGCTTTGAGAATGCCGCTATCCCACTCGTATTTGAAGCCGTCTTCGGGCGACCACTTGCGAAACTCATCAAGCGACATCGCCTTGCCGTCGTGCAGGGGCTTTGGAGCAGGTCGCTTCTTGAAGCGAGCTTGAAGCACACTCACCAGCACCATCATGACTGACTGAAAATTTGATTGACAGAAAGCTGAAAATCAGGCAAGGCAGGCGCAGCAGAGCAACTATCATCACCTGCGCAGATTCTCACATCCTTCGGCGACGAAAACACCCACACTTTCCGACTCTCTGGAAAAATCAGCCAAACGCACTTCACCCCCGCCGAAAAATACTCCGCTAACTTTTGGTCGTAGTAGGTTATCGTATCGTTTTCAGAGACAAGCTCAATGAGAAATGACGCTACTGGCAACTTGCCCTCTCGCCCCTCGTCAATTTGAGCCTTTGTGAAAAAAGAAATATCAGGCACACGATACTGACCTTCCGAAATTGGGCACACAGCTTCGGAAAACAGCATCCCCCCTCTGTTTGAAAGTCGAAGTGTTCAAACGCGCGCAAGAGATTATTCAACAATGTAGAGTTCAGATGGTTGTATCATTTTTTCGCTCGCCTCTAAAAAGCCGCTATCCCACTCGTATTTGAAACCGTCTTCGGGTCTGAACTCGAGAAACTCTTCGAGCGACATTTTTTTGCCGTGATATTTCGGCTTCAAGGGGCGTGTGCGTTTGGCTTTGGTCAGCATTGGTTCAAGCGTTGGCAAGTTCCGTTTTGAAAAATTCAAGCGTTTTGTTCCACGCATCGAGAGCGGCTTGGGCGTTATAGACTTCTGGGCGCGTATCGTTGAAGAATGCGTGTGTCGTGTTTGGATAGGTGTGGAAGGTGTAGCGTTTGCCTGCCGCTTTGAGTTGCGCTTCAAGGGCTTGAACGGCTTGGGCATTGACCATTTCATCCTTTTCGGCGAAGATGCCTAAGACTGGCGCATGGAGTTTAGTAAAGTCAGGCTTCACGGCTGGATGAATACCGTAGAAATCGACGCAGGCACCGATTTTGTCGTTGAGCGTAGCGGCAAAGAGCGAAAGTTGTCCGCCCATGCAGAAGCCAATCGTTCCGACTTTTTTTGATGAAACGGCTTCGTGCGAGAGCAAGAAATCGATGGCACCACGCAATTTCTTTTCAGCTTCGCCGATGTTGAGTGCCATGAAGAGTTTGCTTGCTTCATCGGGCGATTTGGTAGTGGCACCGTCATACATGTCAGGCGCAAGTGCGGTAAAGCCAGCGCGTGCAAAGCGGTCGCACACATTCTTGATGTGGTCGACCAGCCCCCACCATTCTTGAATGACAATGACGCCAATGCCTTTGCCTGATGTGGCTTTGGCAAGATAGCCTTGTGCCGTTTTGCCATTGGCTGGGAAAGAAACCATTTGACCAAGTTCGCTCATTGTTGTCGGAAAATTTAAGGTTTTGAGATGTCGTTGTAGTTAAGGATTTCCATTGTGTCATCACCCATTGCCATTGCGTAAATCTTGTTTGCCGTCAGGTATCGCACAAACTGTTCAGGAATGTAGAGCGATGAAAAGACAGGTATCACCCGCTTGCCCGTGTGTTCAGGCAAGTATTCAAACACCGTCGGAATGAAGGCAATAAAATCATCAATGTAAGACTGCCGCACAGTGGATTTCGTTTCGTTGAGCACAATCGCATCCGCGCCAATGAGCAAGGCATCAAAGTCTTTGAGACGCGATTTGTCAGTAGGATGATGCACCACTCTGCGCACACTGAAATCAATTTCCTCAACGCCAAAGAGCTCTTTTGCCACACGGCGAATGTTTGGCGCAACAATGTCTTCCACAAGCGTGCCCATCTTGTTTGCCAACTCGCCCCACCTCTTGTTCATCTCTCGGCGTTCTTTTTCGCGTTCCTGTCGCTCTTTTTCACGGTCTTGTTCCAATTTTGCCCAGCGTTGTTCCCAGTTGGCTTGTACGGCATCTACATTAGCTCTGAACTCACGGATTTCTTCGCCCAAGACCCGCAACAGATTGCGCAGCTCTGCTGTGTCGGTCTTCAAGTTCGCGATGTCTTGTTCAACTGTTGCCATATTACGGTCTCGGAATCTCGTTGTAGTTAAGGATTTCCATTGTGTCATCGCCCATTGCCATTGCGTAAATCTTGTTTGCCGTCAGGTATCGCACAAACTGTTCAGGAATGTAGAGCGATGAAAAGACAGGTATCACCCGCTTGCCCGTGTGTTCAGGCAAGTATTCAAACACCGTCGGAATGAAGGCAATAAAATCATCAATGTAAGACTGCCGCACAGTGGATTTCGTTTCGTTGAGCACAATCGCATCCGCGCCAATGAGCAAGGCATCAAAGTCTTTGAGACGCGATTTGTCAGTAGGATGATGCACCACTCTGCGCACACTGAAATCAATTTCCTCAACGCCAAAGAGCTCTTTTGCCACACGGCGAATGTTTGGCGCAACAATGTCTTCCACAAGCGTGCCCATCTTGTTTGCCAACTCGCCCCACCTCTTGTTCATCTCTCGGCGTTCTTTTTCCCATCTTTGACTGTCTTCCAATACTGACTGTTTGAATTCAGATACAGATTTCTGGAATTCAGATACAGACTGTTGGAATTGTAGCAAGGCTTGTCGTTCTTTTTCCCGTTCTTGTTGTTCCATCTTTCGTTCTTGTTCCAATTTTGCCCAGCGCTGTTCCTAGTTGGCTTGTGAAGTCAAAACAAACTCCTTAAAGTTTTGCAGTTCGATTTCAGTGCGCTGTTGAGAAAGTGCCAGTTTGCGCACAATGGCGCGCAGTTCTGCCATATCGGTTTTCAGGTTTGTAACATCTTGTTCAACGGTCGACATAACGATTAGGCTAAAGCGTTCAAAATTTTATCCGCAATTTGCTTGCCTGTGAAGCCTTCGTACTCCAGCACTCTATCCAGTAAGGCAGGCTTAAACCACCTGTGTTCAAGCGCAATCGGAAGCACGTTGCCCGTGAGCCGATGTTTGAGCAACAGTTCGGCAACGATGCTGTATAGTCCGCCTGTCAAGAAATGGTCTTCGAGCGTAACGACCAAATGACAGTCTTTGACCGCATTCAAAATAACACTTTCATCAATCGGCTTCGGCATACGGATATTGACGAGGCGCACGGATTTGCCTTGCGCTTCTAAAATCGCTTTTGCTTTAACGGCTTCGCGAAGTAAAAAGCCATAGACGAGAATCGCCACATCATTGCCATCGGAAAGCACTTCGGCTTTGCCAATTTCAAACGGTGCAGGGTGTGCAATCGGTGCAGGGTGCGGATTGTGCCTGATGTAACACGGCGCAGGATACTCCGCCAAGACTTTAATTCCCTGTGCAAGTTCTTCGGCATCGCTGGGACAGAAGACCATCACATTTGGCAAGGTGCGCAT
>PHFL01000008.1:12020-13671 GCA_002794105.1 Candidatus Thermochlorobacter aerophilus
AAGTGCGTGCGTAATCGGGAAGCGTCCGCGCAAGGCTAAGCCTGCCGCCATGCCAATCATGGTTTGCTCGCAGATGCCAACATCAATGAATCGCTTGCCTAAGTGTGGCGGGAGGTTGCGAATTGCGGCGCGGTTTTCCGCTGTCATCACGATAAGTTTGTCGCTCGTTTGAGCAAGTTCTTTTAGGACGTCTTCGTAGGTCATAGTGTTTGGAATTAAGCATTGAGGAGCAAGGGCGAGAATTGAGAATTGTAATGCTCACCTTGCTCCATTGTTTATGATTTGGAAATAGCGTTGATGTAGCCTTGCAGTAGCCGAGAAACTTCGTCAAGCTCGTGCAAGAGTTCTTCAGTTTGAGCATAGTGTAAATCTTGAATCAAAATCAAGAAGTATGAACATTCATCGGCGGAGGCTTGTGCGATGTTGAGAAATCGCATTTTGTCTTTTTTGCCACGCTTGCGAAAGCCCTCAACAATGTTTGCCGCCACAGAAACTGCCGCCCGACGCAGTTGAGATGAAAGTCCAAACAACTCCTCTTTGGGCAAGTGTTTTGTCATCTGATACGCCTTCAAGACAAACTGATGTGCTTTCTGCCAAACAATAAGGTCTTGAAAACGAGTTGCTTTGTTCATAGTCCGAAAAGTTTTGTTGGTTGAAAAATTGCATCACGCCTCGCCCCCTCGCTTCTCACTCCTTACTTCTCACTCCTTGCTTCTCACTCCTTACTTCTCACTCCTTGCTTCTCGCCCCTCACTTCTCACCCCTCACTTCTCGCTTCTGTTTCACCTCACCATCAAGGTTTCGGAAGTCAGTTCGGCTTGGGCTTCGCCATGAAGTTCTTTAAGCAGTTGCTCGATTTCTTCAGGCTTGAAATTGACGAACCATCGGTCGGCGCGCCGCTCAATGCTGGGCAATCCTTTGCCACGCACGGTATCAGCGATGATGATGCTTGGCGACTCATTTTGCGGAATCCATTGAAAGGCAGATTCAAGTGCATGAAAATCGTGTCCGTTGACGCGTTTGACATTCCAACCGAAGGCTTCAAATTTGGGTTCGAGCGGCTCTATCGGAATTAAGTCTTCGGTGCGCAGATTGGCTTGGAACTCGTTGCGGTCGACAATTGCGATGAGGTTATCGAGCTTAAGAGCCTTTGCGACGAGGAAGCCTTCCCACATCGAGCCTTCGTTAAGCTCGCCATCGCCCAAAATCACATAAACCTTGTTCTTTCCGCCGCGCAGTTTGATGTCGTAAGCAATGCCCATTGAGACCGAGAGCAAATGCCCCAGCGACCCTGAATGAAACTCAATGCCCGGAATGGCGCGATTCGGGTGCCAATAAATTGAATCGTTGGTGTGCAGATGATTTTTCAAACGCTCGCGCTCGATAAAGCCGAGTTCGGCAAGTGTGCCGTAGAGCGCGGGAACATCATGCCCTTTGGAGAGCAAAAGGTAGTTGCGGTTTTCATCGTGAAGTTTATCGGGTGTTAGTCCCAAGACTTCTTTGTAGAGATAAACGATAAGGTCGGCGCAGGAGAGCGACGCACCAATAAAACAGCCGCCCTCGCCGGACATTCGAATGATATGCTCGCGCACTTTCAGCGCAAGACTTTTGAGTTCAAGTTCTTTTTGCTTGTCCATAGTTGAAGATTTGA
>PHFL01000008.1:14082-22786 GCA_002794105.1 Candidatus Thermochlorobacter aerophilus
CGGCAAGCAAGTGAAGTTGACCGCGTCAAGCGTTCCGAAAGCGGCATGATTAAAAATCCGATTACGCTTACCGAGGATGCAACCGTCAAAGACGCGCTCGAACTCATGGCTCGCTATTCTATTTCTGGCATTCCCGTCGTCGAGAATGGCTCGGCGAATCTTCCCAATAAAAAACTGCGCGGCATCATCACCAACCGCGACCTGCGCTTCAAACCCGACCTGCATCAGAAAATCGCCGACATCATGACCAAAGAAAATCTCATCACCGCCGAAGTCGGCACCACGCTCGATGAAGCCGAAGAAATTTTACAGCATCACAAAATCGAAAAATTGCTCATCGTGGATAAAGAAGGCAACCTGCAAGGACTCATCACCTTCAAAGACATTCAAAAGAAAAAGAAATTTCCCAATGCGTGCAAAGATGAGCAAGGGCGACTGCGCGTAGCGGCGGCAGTGGGGATTCGTGCCAACACGCTGCAGCGCGTTGAAGCATTAGTCAACGCTGGTGTCGATGCAATTGTCGTGGATACTGCGCACGGACACAGCGAAGCCGTGCTCAAAATGGTTGAAGCCGTCAGAAAAAAATTTCCAACGCTGGCAATTATTGCGGGCAATGTGGCGACTGCCGAAGGCGTGAGAGATTTGGTCGCCGCCGGTGCCGATTGCGTCAAAGTTGGAATTGGACCGGGAAGCATTTGCACGACGCGCATCGTAGCAGGCGTTGGTGTGCCGCAACTTTCAGCCATTATGAACTGCTACGAAGAAGCCGTCAAGACCGACACGCCAATTATTGCCGATGGTGGCATCAAGTATTCAGGCGATTTTGTCAAAGCCCTTGCCGCTGGTGCCGATAGCGTCATGATTGGCAGTCTCTTTGCTGGCGTTGATGAATCGCCGGGTGAAACGATTTTATACGAAGGCAGAAAGTTCAAATCCTATCGCGGCATGGGCAGTTTAGGCGCAATGAGCGAAGCCGAAGGCAGTAGCGACCGCTACTTTCAAGATGCCGAAGATGATGTCAAGAAATTTGTGCCCGAAGGCATTGAAGGCAGAGTGCCTTACAAAGGCGCTTTGAGCGAAGTGGTCTATCAACTCATCGGTGGCTTGCGTGCCGCAATGGGCTACTGCGGTGTCAGAACAATCGAGGAACTCAAAACGAAGACGAAGTTTGTAAGAATCACCAACGCAGGTTTGCGCGAATCGCACCCGCATAGCGTTTTCATCACGAAAGAAGCGCCAAACTACTCGCTGAGCAATTGAGCATGAAAGATTATCAAGAGCGCACATATCTTTCGGCGATTGAAGCGGCAAAGTATCTGAACCTTCCAGTGAAAACGCTCGAGCAATTTGTGAAAAGCGGAAAACTCAAAACCACGATTGCCGCAAGCGGTCAAAGGCGATTTTCTCTTTCAGACCTCAAAGCATTGGACGCACAGCGAAGCAGAAGAGCTCACAAGCCACAGCCTTCACGCCTCAATGTGATTGAGCAACATGGCACGACACAAACCGTTATCGTGGGCAGTTCAACCCAGATGAAAGAACTTGCTGATGCGTCTGTTCATTTGATTGTAACATCGCCGCCGTATTTCAATGCCAAGATGTATGCGCGTGAGCCGCTCAAAGAAGACTTGGGCGATATTCACAACCTTGATGAGTGGCTCGAGAAAATTGGTTTGGTCTGGCGCGAGTGCTTTCGTGTGCTTCAACCGGGACGAAAACTATTCATCAACATCATGAATTTGCCCGTGCGATTGGACGGCGGCGGCTATCGCACGCTCAACCTCGTGGGCAGAACGATTGACCTTTGCGAAAGCATCGGCTTTATCTTCAAGCGCGATATTGTGTGGCACAAAACCAACGGCGTGCGCGCGCATTTTGGCACCTATCCCTATCCCGGCGGCATTCTCATCAACAATATGCACGAGTTTATTTTGGAATTTGATAAACCGCAGAAAGTTGGCAGCAACAAATACGGACATCTGACAAAAGAGCAAAAAGAGCAATCCAAGTTGGATAAGGATTTTTGGCTTAGCATTAAAAACAGCGATGTATGGCTGATGAAGCCTGAAAAGAGCGGACAGAATCGAACACACGTGGCACCCTTTCCGAAAGAATTGCCGCGCCGACTTATCAAGGCGTTTAGTTACGTTGGCGAAACTGTGCTTGACCCGTTCTTAGGCTCTGGCACCACTTGCGTCGTAGCGGCGGAGCTTGGGCGCAACGGTATTGGCTACGAACTCAATCCCGACATTGCCAAAGATGCTGTGCGCCAAATCCGTGAAATTCCTCTCACCATTTTTTCAACCTCAAACGAAAACCCATGAACCTTCTCGTTGAAATTGATAAAACGATGGCGCGCCTTTCAAGCGCATTAGATAAACTCAACCGCGATGATTTTGAATACGAAGAAGCTGAAGGCAAACTTACGATTGAGTTTGAAGATGGCACAAAGTTCATCGTGAGCCGCCAGAGTGCGACCAATCAAATCTGGCTTGCTGAACCCGGCGGCGGCTGGAAATTTGACTTCAAAGACGGCAAGTGGATTTGCGACAAGCGCGGCATCACGCTCGAAAAAGCCTTGTCCGACTTGATGTCCGAAAAACTCGGCGAACCCGTTTCACTCTAACCTAAACCGATGAACGCTTACGCACTTTCCTACGAGCGGCTGACGCACACAGGCAAACGCTTTCCTTCACTCTTCGCTGATTACGCTTCCAACAACGCAAAGACGCAACACTCTACAGCAAAATTTTTCAACGGAAATTTTCGCAATCCTTCGGCAATCAAAGAAAAACTTTTGCGTCTTGAACAGAGAGATTACCAACGCGAAAAATTAGCCGCGCTTCTTTTAGAACAGCAACAGTAATGCGACAGTCATCATCATAAACGGTATCTCAGCGATAAGGCTTTTAGGAAACTTGTGAGTAACCTTGTTGGAGCGAGTCAAAAGTTTGAGCGAGAGCGGTAAAAGTAATGCTCCATGTGTTGCCTTGAAAGTTCGGTTTCATGAATGAGAAGAGCGAAGTGTGCATCGGACGGAATAAAATGCTCAATAACCTTTAATCGCTTGATGGTCAAGGCTTTTGAGGCGAACCACTGTTGGCGTTCAAGGTATTGCGGCAGAAGCTTTCGTTCAAGATGAGAGAGAAAAGGTGTGTTGAAAAGGTCACTAAACGCGTGAAGAGAAAAACTTTGCATTGCTTCAGACATTACCTGTTTTTGGAAGTTCGTCTTCTAAAGGATAAGCATTTTGCGAAGGCTTTTTGCGATGTCCGAATGTAACGCCGCTACTTCGCTTCAGCGTGAGCGATTGATGAAATCAGCGAAGGTTCTTTCTCTGCGATTGGCTTTACAAAGCGTAAAAGAATTGCCGCCAACATTGCAACGCTTGCCGACAAAATCCCTGCAAATAAAAATCCTTGAATTTCACCGCTCGGCAATCGCACCACAAGCAGACTCGCAAGCGAGGCGGAAATCCCTGAGAAGAGTTGTTCAAACGAAGCATTCACGCTCATGAAGCCTGCGCGCACCGTTGGTGGAACGCTTGACGTGATGAGTGCTAATGCGGGAATACGTCGCGCTCGCGAAAGCGACATAAACGCCACGAAAATAAACATCATTAGCGCAAATGAACTCGTTGGCATCGTTGTAAAAAGAAGCGTGAGTGGCACCAGCAAGAGACTAATTCCAAAAAAGAGCGTCCACTTACCGAAGCGGTCAGCAAGCCAACCCGTTGGATAAGACATAAGAAAAGTTACAACGCCGCCGACCATGTAAAGCAATCGAATTTCGGAATCTGAAAGTCCACGATTGCTTGCCAGAAACGGATTAATGAAGGGAATCACCGCATAACTTGCCATCGCAATGAGTGCCGTAACAAGAAACGCTGAAAAGTTGCTTCGTGAAGTGAGAATTGCTTTGGCTTGTGCGGAAATTTTTTGTGAAGCACCATTTGTAACACCGTTCAGTGAAAGATGCGCATGCATAGAAGGCAACCGCACGAGTAACGCAATCCATACAAGAAAACTCAACAGCGCGTTGAAATAAAAGATGGCGTTCCAACTGAATTTTTCCGCAAGGAACAAACCCAGCGGAACGCCAACAACGGAAGCAATCGCAAATGAGCTCAACACCGTGCCAAATGCCACGCCCTGATGTTCGGGCTCGATTTGGTCGCCGATGATGGAAAAAATCGTAGCAACCATCAAGCCGCCGAATGCACCCGCAATCACTCTTGCGAGAATTAAGTAAGTCGCCGAAGGTGCAAGAGCACACAGCAAGAGCGAAACCGCAAATCCACCGTAAAGCACAAGCAGTGCGTTTTTGCGATTGAATCGGTCAAGGTAAAACGCGCCCAAAATGCCGAACATGCTTGCACTCAAACTGTATGCGGAAACAAGTATGCCAAGCTCGCGTGTCGAGGAATCAAAGGCTTTCACAAAGGCTTGCGTCAAGGCAGGCATAATCATGTAGTCGAGCATATAAGTCAGATAGACTGCCGAGAGCAAGAGCAAAAGCGAGTGCATACTAGCAACAAAAGTTGATGTTCTTTAAAAAGTTACGCTCGTCGAAATCGTGGCTTGTCGTTGAAGAATCGTACCGCCGAAAATTTGGTAATGCCGTCGGTCAAGTGCGTTAAAGATATTAAAGCCAATTTTCCAATTTCGCATCACATAATAACTGCCGTTGAGATTTAACACTGCATATGCTGGAACGAATCCTTGTTGAACGCCCGCAAGCCAAGGGAAGCCTTCGACGTAGCGAAAGTTTACCGAGACATCGTATTTGTTTGGCACGGAGTAAGTTGCGCCAAGATTGATGCGGTGTGGCGAGGTGTTTGGGAAAATCGGTTGCGCAGGTACGGCGTTTTCCAACACGCGCGCATCGATGTAAGCGTAACTGCCTGTGAAAAGCAAGTTATCGTTGAAGTAATAATTCACACCAAGCTCAAAGCCGAATTCTTCAATCAAGCCAATGTTGATAGGCGTTTGCACCAGCATTGGGCGGTTTTCAGCAATCACAAGTTCAACGGGATTGATACGAGCGGCTTGAATCCCTTGTGCCAATCGGCGATTGACATAGTCGTTGATTTCAGGCGTTGCGCTGTTGTAGCGATACGGCGTAAAGACAAGCGGCGCATTCGTACTGAGCGGCGAAGAGATGAAATTCCGCCGACGATTCAAATACACATCAGCCGTAATGAAAAGCGATTTTGAAAGCACGCCTTTGTAACCGATTTCAAACGAGAGGGCTTCTTCGGGACGAATGTTCGGATTGCCAAGCGAGAAGCGGTCGAGCTGAGAGAATGCGAGCGTGTCTCTAATGCCAAGTAATTTGAGCGAATCGTTGATAACGCGAACTGTTGAGGCAAGGTTAATTGGTGCGCCAAGTTGCGAGCGGCGATAAAAGTCAGGATAACTTGGTCGCAAGAACGCTTGATTGACCGTGAAGCGGAACGTGTGTTGCTCAAAGGGCGAATAGACGATAGCCGCTTTCGGCGAAACCTTCGTTTCAATCAATGTTGAAAAATCCACGCGCGTTGCGGCAACGAGTTGAAGGTTCGGAAGCAAGTTGTATTCAAGTTGACCATAAACGCCGGTGAATGTGTTGTGCAAATTGTTGCGTGTGAGTGAATTGGCACTAAGCAACGGTTGTGCACCTGAGACAGCCGTCTCAATGCGTTGCCATTGATGAGAAATGCCTGCAATCACACGGAGCTGATTGTTGAAAAAGACATCATTGACTTGCAGTTCGGTGGTGATGTCGTCCGAATCTTCGGCAGAGTTTGCGGCGGGCGTGTTCAAGACAGGTTGCGGGAAGGGCGTAAAGCGGCGATTCCACACGCTTTGCACATTGAGGCGAGGCGAGTTGTAAGCCACACGCACAAAGGGCTTGTTGACAAGCGGAATCAAGATGCGTCCAATCGTATTTACATACACTTCGTTGCCGCTGTTGGAAATGCCGCCTTCGAGCGTGAGTCGTTCTTGGTCGTTGAAATCATAATCGCCGCGAATCGTGAGAATGTTATTGAAGCTATTAAGCCATTCGTCTTGGAGCGGTCTGCGGTCAGGTACGAGTCCGGGGTATTCTAATTGTCCGCCAGTTGCTGTATCGCGAGAGACAAGCGTAACGTTGCGCATACGTGCAAATCCGCCGTTGATTTTGAAGGCAAAGTTGCCGAAGGTTTGTGCATATCGGAACTCGCCGCGATAGGTGTTCCATTCGCCGAAGGTGAAAGCGGCACGAGTGCCAACGACATCGCGCGGCGCAAAGGTCGTGATGTTGATAACACCATTGTAAGCATTCGTGCCAAAGAGCGCAGACCCAGGACCTCGCACCACTTCAATTTGTTGCACATCGGAAAGCGTCGTTGCAAGCGAGTTCCACTCTTGCAAGTTCAGAAGCGGTGTTGAAGGGTCGCGTCCATCAATTAAAACGAGCATGCGCCGATTGATAGAACTATTGAACCCGCGTGCGTTAATGTTGAAGTCATTTGCACCTGATTGCACAGCATCAATACCCAGCTGATGCTCCAAGACTTTACCGAGCTGACCGTGAATCGAGCTGCGCTCTAATTCGGCAGGTGTAATGACATTGACGGCAGCAGGGGCTTCAGTGAGCTTCTGCTTGCGTCGCGCCGCTCCATAGACCACAATATCTTGGGCTTTGACGGCTTCCACTTCAAGCACAAAGTCTGCAACGGTTTCTTCGTTGGGCGAAAGTTCAATTGTCTGTTCAATGCGCTTGTAGCCGATGCCTGAAACAACAATCGTTTGCGCACCAGTAGGAATTTTTTCCAAACGATATGTGCCATCGGCTTTTGAGACTGTGCCAATCTTTGTGTTTTTGATGAAAACGGAAATGCCGACGGCAACATCACCATCAACGGTTGTGATTCTGCCTTTGAGCGTAGCGGTTTGCGCAAAAAGAGGTGAAGAAAGAAAGAAAAATGCGAGAAGAAGATATGCCTGTTTCATTTTGTTTTCTTGTTGGATTTTAAGAACCATCGTTTTAAGCATTTGTCTGTTTTGGGTGAAATCATTTTGCGAAGTGCGCTGGTCATCAAACCTGCGCCGACAAGCGATTGTCGGAACTTGTAAGCATCGCGAAGTGAACATCCTTACCGTTCACAATCCATTGAAGGAAAACACCGTCCAACATTGCCAATTCAAGCCGCATGAATAATTCGATATCGACTGAGGACGAAACACTTTTTCAGGAAACCATTGTCGCACGAGCGAACTCGCAAACCACTTTGAAACATCAAGCCGAACTGGCGCGCAAGGCGTGTAGGTCTGATACAAAGGCATTTTCGCAACGAGCATTTGTCGAACTCCATCGGAATCGGGCAGAAGTGTGGCATCGAGTTGCACTTGGAGAAAATCTTTCATCGCATCGTTTTGAGAAATCATAAGCGCACCTTCGGGATTCTGTTTCACGTTTGCGAGCGTTTTTCCTGACTTTTCAAGCAAGGGGTAAATCGTGAGGTTATCGGAGGCGAAGTATGCGCCCAAAATCCAAGGCGAGTATTCGCCGCCCGTTGTGGCAAGGCTAATGGCGTTGTTTTCTGAAAGAATGTTCAGAATCATGGATTTGATTTCAGTTTCAGAAATCATTGCACCATAAACTTTAGGGGTTTGAAAAACTGACCGACCCGTCGGTCGGCTAACAAAATGCAAACCGAACTCAAAACGTTTTTGTTTTGAGCGATTTACTTCGGAAGCCGTCGGAAATAAACTCAACCGGCTTCAATTTTGAGGACTTCTAAGTTCAGGTGTTTAAGGAACTTATCGGCGCGTGTAATTCTGGAGACAAAGTAAGCAGGTTTGTCAATCTCGCCGTTCAAGAGCCAATCAAAGGTCGGAAGATTTCGGATTTGTCGGCGGTTTCTTTCGGAAGACAACCATCTCACGCGCCGATTCCGCAAAGTTCACTTCGTCCCAATCAAAGAGCTGCCTAAAACCAAGAAACGGAATGAATGTCAGTGCCGCAATCAGCACAATCCAAAGTGCAGAGCGTGTTGCGTGATTCATAAAATTACTGGGTAATAACAACAACAGTTGTGGTAATTGCCTTTGAACCTTCAACGCCTTCTTCGCTGGCTTCAACCGTGAAAACATTTTCGCCTTTGCGCAACGGCACTTCCAGCGTTTTGCCAAACCCCAGCACTTGCTTGCCTTTCGTCCATTTGTAAATCACTTTCCACTCGTCAGGGCGATTGACCTTCGGCGCCGTAAGAATTGTTGTTGGATTGGCAGGATTCCAAATCAACTTCACAGGCGTGGGTTGCTCAAGAAACTTCAAAGGCTCTAAAACGCTTAGCGAGTAAGTCTCAACTTTCAGAATTTCCTGACGCGGTTGCCAACCTAATTTGAGTTCCTGTGTGCCCATCGCATTTGCCTGAAAAGTCGGCGCGATAAAACTCGATGAAACGAAACCGATTTTATCTTGCTCAAACGCTTTTCGCAAATCAATCACTGCACCTTGAATAATATGTTTAGGAAGCGTAGTTGGAAAAGGCGGCGGCGGAAGCACTTGAATTTCCATTAGTAGCGAATCACGTGAGTTGGCAAGGTTGCGCTGGTCGTCGGCATTGAGTTGAACAAGGTGCCTCCCTGCTGAAAATTGCACGAACTCATCACTATAAGGCTTGCCATCAATGAACCACGAAAAGCGAAGCGTATCGCCATCTGCATCTGAAGCG
>PHFL01000008.1:24261-31247 GCA_002794105.1 Candidatus Thermochlorobacter aerophilus
CGCATCGACATAAATCGGCTTGTTGGGTTCAGCGACGGTTGGCGCGTCAAATCGAGCGGTTGGATAGCGAAACAGGCGAAATTCATGCGTCGTCTTTTGCACGCTGTTGGATTGCTTGCGACCGTCATCGACCGTGAGCGTAATCGTGTAGCGTCCGCTTTTTTGGAAGGTGTGCGTAACTTCAATGCCTTCGGCGGTGAACCCATCGCCAAAATCCCAGCGATACCGTAAGTTTTCATCGTCGCCATCGGTGGTGGCGCGTGCCGAAAATGTTTGCCGTGCAACGGTAGATTTTGCAACGGCATCAATTTTTGGAACAGGCGGAAAGTTGATGTGAATCTCTTGCGAGAGCGATTGCACCGAATTAGAAACGCCGTGTCCGTCATCAACGGTGAGCGTAACGGTGTAGTCGCCGGGCTGTGCAAATTCAATCGTTACATCGCGCTCGTCGTAGGCTTGACCGTCTGAAATTGTCCATGAATACGAGAGGTTTCGGTCGTCGGGGTCGCTTGAGGCGGCGGCAGAGAGGCGAATTTTATCGCCCGGTGCGGCAAGTTTGGGAAGCGTAAAGCGCGGCACAGGCGGCGCATTCACACGGTAACTTGCCGACGTCTGATACGATGAATTCGCCACGCCTGAAAAATCCCTCACACGCAGCGACACACTGTAATTGCCATGCTGATTATGCACAATCTCAACCGATTCTTTCGTTGCATCACTTACAATGCCTTTGCCACTCCATTCGTAGCGAAGCGAATCGCCATCGCTATCCTGCACATTCTTTGCTTTGAATTCGACAGGCTCTTCAACGGCAAATTCAGGCTCGTAATCAATTTCGGCATAAGGTTGGGAATTGACCCTGACAACAAGGCTATCGGTGGCAGAAATGCACGGCGAGTTTGTTGCATTGTCAGTCACGCGCAACGCAATCGCATAACGATTGGGCGTTGGACTTGAAAAGCGAAACGTCGGTTGTGTGCTACGGATTGCGCCGTCGACAAACCACTCATAGCGCAGTCTATTGCCGTCGGGGTCAAAGGAGTTTTCAGCACTAAGCGTGGCAACTTCGTTTGGCGCCAGCACGAGTCGGTCGGCAGTGATTTTGGCAACCGGCGGCGCATTGATGCGCACCTTGAACGGCTCAATCCAGACTTTTGGGAAATACTTGCCTTGCGTCGGAATCCAGAGTTCAGCATCATAGGTGCCCGGTTTGCCGAAGGCGATTAAAGCCGTGTCGCCGGTGGCGCGTTTTTCGCCGTTGGGCAGTTTCGCAATCCAAGTAAGTGCTTGAGCCGCAGTGTAGGCAAAGCGTTTTTCGCTAAGTGTGAAACGCACTTCATCGCAGGCGTTGCCCGGCAATTGCAAAATGGAAACTTTGGGCGGCGATTGAATTGCCGAGACATTGGCGCGCAAATTCCACAGCACAGGTGCTTTGATGCCCACCACAGTGAGGTAGTTGTATTGCCGTGAGCGCGAAATCGAAAGTCCCCAGTGATTTGTTTCGCCTGAAACGACAGGCTTCCACAGCGGCGTTGGGTTTGAAATCGGCATTGCATTGCCAAAATCATCTTTCAGCACAATCGTGGCGCCTTCTTCGCCTTCAACATCCAGCGCGGGCGGCGGCTCATCATCGAAGTAAGGCTTGAGTTGCACTTCGTAATTGGCAGGCAGGCTGATGGTGCCAATCGATAAATCAATCCCAATCAAATCCCACTGGTCGCTTTGGAGAGAAGGCTCACTAAGGTCGGTTGCCGCTAATTTGAACGCATTGACATCGTTGCCTTCGGAAGCACGCACGCGCACAATGTAGCCAAGTGAGTCTGGCTCAACTTGTGCAAAGAGCGTCCATCGCTTTCGGTATTGCTCTTCGTCTAACACCGATAGCGATGCCAGCGGTTTAGCCTCATCAGCCGGTTTAGGGGTCAAGCGTTTATCTGAAAAGGCATAAAGGTCAGAGAAGCGGAAAAGTTCAAACGAAGTTTTCGTGTCGATTTTGCCATAAATCACATCGCCAGTTTGGGGCAAAATTGAGGCGTCGTAGATACGGATGGCTGCCGAACGTGCGCCAGCGTGCGGTTTTATCCAGTAATCAAAGTAATCGCGAGCGGCGCCGCTAAGGCTACTTGACGACTTGCCTGAAATGGAGAGCGAAAATTCTTGTGCATGCAGTGCCGAAAAGACTGCACTAAGCCCAAGCATGAAGAGATGCACAAAAAGCCATCGCAACTGCTTCATTTGACAAAGTAGGTTCGGATTGGTGTTTGTCGTTTCGTGTCAGGTGCTTCGAACGAAACGGTTAAGGTTTGATTGGCAAGCGGCTCCAGCGCAATTGCCCAGTTGCCTTTGGCATCAGCCGTTGCAGAATAGGTTCGATTGCCGTGCGTCAAAGATAACAATAAATTTGGATAGGCTGTGCCATAGACTTGAATTGGCAGACCGTTTGAAATCAGCGTATCGCCCACGACTGCACAATTCCATTTCATTTGCACCAGTCGTTCTTGGCGAATGGAGACAAGGCGAAGCACAAGGTTGCGGCGATTTTTGGCGGCATCAAACGCAGAAAGTAAGATGGATTTTTCCGACAAGTTCTCTAACGAGACCGAGAATTGGAAGGTGCCGTTTGGTGCAACTTCAATCGGCGTGCCATCTTTGAGCAGTGTGGCGTTGGGTTCAGTTTCGCCTTGAATGTCAAGTTGCGAGAGCGTGATGTAGCGCGTGAGCGTGTCGCCTTTTTGAATAGGAAAATCTTGAACGAAAATGAACGGCGGCTCGGTGTCGGGACTGCGCAAGATGCGATAAGTGGGGCTATCGACACCGCGCAGACCAAGTTTGTCAAACGCTTGCAGCCGAACAAAGCGCGTCTCATTAGGCAAGTTTTTCAGCAAAAATGAAGTCGCTGATGTGGAATAGGTTTGAACATTTTGACTGAAATTGCGTTCGGAACTGACTTCAATTTGATACTTCGTTGTATTTGCAACAGGGT
Source organism: Candidatus Thermochlorobacter aerophilus (assembly GCA_002794105.1). GTDB lineage: Bacteria > Bacteroidota > Chlorobiia > Chlorobiales > Thermochlorobacteraceae > Thermochlorobacter > Thermochlorobacter aerophilus. The sequence continues at coordinate 27,245 of PHFL01000008.1, forward strand.
TCCATTGCAGGAGAAGCTCATTGCGAAAGATGACCGTATCGAGAGCGTTCCATTGCAGGCGTGGCGCAGGCAGAAGTTCAACGGGCGGCGTTGGCTCTTTGCCTTTCAAGACCACCGTGCCTTGATTTTTCTTCAAGGTAACAGCTATTTTGCCTGCTCTGACTTTCATTATGCCCTCATAGTTTGCGATTCTGGTTGTGCTCGCCTCATTGACACTTGCCCAGAACTTGCTTGACTGAATAACTGCTTCTGCTTTGCCTGCACTCAATTTGAAGGCGCCTGATTCTTGCGCTTGCTTTGACAGTTGAGAGAGGAGACTGCCTTTGATGAGGGCGATATTGGCTTGCGCAGTGCGCTCGAGTTTATCGATGCGCGAGGTGCGCACGACAGCAGTGGTGTTTTGGTTAATCACGATTTGGCTGCCGTCAATGAAGGCAAGTGCGGCGGTGCTGTTTGCGCCGGTGCGAATGCCGTCAGATTCGGCAAAGAGGTCGCCGATTTCGGCTTGTTGCCATGAGCCAAGTAAGCCTTTGCGTTTATCGACATCGCCAGTTTTTGTTCTCAATTTGGCTTCAACGGCTTCGGTGCGGCGTGCTTCTACGACTTTGGAGAGCGTTGAAAGCAGAAGCAAAAACGATTCGCCTTCTTGCAGGGCTTTGGCAATTTCGCCGTTAGCGACGGCTTGGTCGTGCGCTTGAAGGGCTTTGCTGGTTTTCAAAAATTCTTGTTCAGCCAAAATTGGGGCACCGCGTTTGACCAAGCGGCTCAGCGTTGCACGCTCGCGATTGACCTTCGTTCGTAAGGTTGAAAAGGTGCGCAGAATTTTTTGTGAAGTAGTGGAAAGCACAAATTCATTGGTGCTGGTGCGCCGCTCTGCCGACGCCACCACAATCTGCCACGCTGCCGAATCGCCTGCAAGTCGTTGAGAAACCTGCACTAAGTCGCTTGCTTTGAACACATACCCACGCTCACGCTGTTGTGCAAAAAGCATACACGGCATGAGGCAAAAGAAAAAAAACAGCAAGGCTTTCTTCGTCATGTTGCGGCTGATTGAAGTTCAACGGGAGAAGTTGCTCTTATCGGTAAAGTGATGGTGAAACAACACCCAATTTCTGGATTGGATTCAAGCGAGATAGTGCCGCCATGCCGTGTGACAATTTCTTTCGTGTAGGCTAAGCCTAACCCTGTGCCGATTTCTTTTGACTTCGAGTTAGGCACACGATAAAACTTGGTGAAAAGTTTGGATTGTGCTTCGGGCGGAATGCCGTAGCCGTAGTCAGTGATGGAAAATACGGCATTGTCGGAATCGGCGCGTAGTTCCATTTCAATCGTTCGGTTTTCGCCGCCGTATTTGATGGCGTTGGTCATCAGGTTTTGAATCGCTTCGGTTATCAAGTCTTCGGAAGCATAAATCGTGGGGAAAGGCTCGCTACATTTGAATGAGAAATTAACGGACTTTTTTTGCGCTTGGGCTTGAAGCGAATCCATCAAGTAGCGCACGATGCTTGGCAAATCAACAGGCTGACGAATAATTTCCTGTCGCCCTGATTCCAAACGCATCACATCTAAAAAGCGATTGACCAGCTTGAGCAAACGATGTCCGCTTTGATGAATCAAGGTGATAAATTCTTTGCGTTGCGCGTCGTCGAACTCCATCGGTTGCAAGAGCAAATCGGAAAAGCCAATGACGCTATTGAGCGGCGAGCGAAGTTCATGAACGATGATGTTCATCGTTTCGGCTTTGATTTTCTCCAATTCTCGCTCCTGCGTAAGGTCGTGCAGAATGATAAATGAACCGACCAAAGTTTTTTCTGCTGTGTAAAGTGCAACGGTTTGCGTGCGATAGGCTTGCACGGTTTCGCCGAATGTGATTTCCAGTTCGCTTTGATAGCGTTCGGCTTCAAATGTGGCGAGGCTTTCAGTGGATTTGCTTCGCTTCACAATTTTAACGCTGCGGTGGCGGAAGAACTCGTCGCGTGTGGGCGCAGTCTGAAAGCCGAGTTCGTGGCACAGTTCGGCGAAGCGTTTGTTTTGAAAGGTGAATCGGTCGTCGCCGCCAGCAATCCCAATCAGGTCTTCGCTGTAAGTCATCAAAAGTTTGTTCTTCCATTCTTCGAAGATGATTTTCTCGACATTGAGTTTTTGATAGCGGTCAAGCGTTTGGCGCATGGAGTCAATCGTGAGCGAAAGCGTGCGCAGTTCAGGAAGCGAAGATGGCGGAACAGGCTGTGAGAAATCAAGCGACTGCATGGGCTTGACGGAGTCCACAAGCTCTTGAACGGGCTTTGTCACTTGCGCCGACGCTACCCAACCGACAACAAACATGATGACGAGCACCGTGCCAATGAACGAAAGCGAAAAAATCATTAAGCGATTGGCTGGCTCTAAAATGACTTCGCGCGGAATGAGCGTTACAAAGTGCATTGCAACGGTCTGAAACGGCGACGCCATCAGCAAATACGCTTTTCCCTCGTGCGTAATCAGGCGCGATTCCGACAGCGATGAAAGAGATAGTTCTGAAACAAGTTTGAAATTTGATGTTGAAGCCAAAAGCGTAGGCATTGGCGCGCGATTCAGAAACAACGCAAGTTCCGTTTCTTCGCTCAACGGTAGCGAGAGCAAGGTGCGGAAAAGTTGACTTGCGTCAAAGAGGCAAGTGAGCAGGTAAGGCTTCTCGAGAAGCGAAGTGTTTAGGCGCACGGCGCAAACAGTTTCAGCCGAATCAGCGCGACAGAAGGCAACAGAAATTGATGAATCAATGAGCGATGCTTGCCAATCGCTTTCAGCAATCGGATAGTCGCGATTGGGGAAGTTGCTGTTTTGCGCTTCGAGTTCATCGCCTGTTTGAAGCGAGAGGACGGAGATGCGAATAAGGTTGGGGTGCGTGCCGATTTGGTCGCGGAGTGCGGTTTCAAACTGTTCGGGGCGCGTGGAGAACATGGTTGCAAGATACTTCGCAATGCTAAACCAAGTACTTAATTCACGGTCGGCGGCTTGAATGGCATAGCGTTGCTGTTCGCTGACAATCGTGGTGCGCTCAGCGAGCAAGGCTTGGTCGTATTGCGGGCGCACAAACGCATAAACCACGACCAGTGACACAAACAGCAAAAGCGAAGAGAGTAGAAAAAATCGTGTGCGAAGCGAGAGACGCGAAACTATGCTTGTGCCAATCATTTTGGCATGCTCAAATCGTTTTTTACATCAGTGGTTTAGCACTGAAAATAGCAAAAAGCGTCCGCTTGTGCATGTAGGAGCCATGCTCAAGGTGTTGGCACCGTATGCTTTTTGCGCTCTATCAATCGGCGCAGAAACTCGACGCACACTTCGCCATCTAAACTCATTGGATCGAACGATGAGTCGCCGCTATAGCGGATGTATTCTGGGAAAAAATCCCGTGAAGTGGGGAAGAATGCAAGCGACATATTCCAGCCTTCAAACTCGCGCTTGCTGACACGTGAGAAGTAAATAAGATTGACGTTTTTGTGCCGCTTATCTTGCAGAATGGTCTCAAAGAGCTTATTGACTGGGCGAATACCGCCTTCAAGCACTTGCAGAAATTTGCCTTCGCAGTAAAGCAAACCTCCTGAAATCAAAAGCGTGGCATTTTTGATACTGGCTTTCTCGGCAATGGACTTGACATCCTGAAGGGTAAGATTTTCCGCCGCTTCGCTGTAATAGACCAAACGATAAAGTTGCATGGTGTTAGGGTTGAATTAGATTATGCATAACACTAATGTATAATCGCAAGTTTCTCAATGTGTCTCTATTGAGGCAGTGTACGATGGCTTGTACTTTGTAAAGATGACAATTGTTTCTCTGCGCCGCGACTGCACTTTCCGCATTTGTGAAAGTTTGTAGGGAAATTGTGTTAATGGGGTTTAGTAGGGGATGTGGTCATTTAATCTCTGCAAGGTCGGTTACGCTGATGTCATCATTGATGATACTCATTCCTATGGCATTTGGTCCAAGATATCGGGCTAAGGTGGGGTTCATTGTGCCAACT
>PHFL01000008.1:31267-69887 GCA_002794105.1 Candidatus Thermochlorobacter aerophilus
GCAGTGAAAGCAAAGTGCGCAAGTGTGACTGGCATCGAAGAAGCAAGTCAGAAGATAGGGCTTTGCCATGAGCGATGTTGCGAGCGCACAGCACAAACAACTTCGGCAGAATCAATGCGGTAGAACGCCACAGACAGTGATGAATCCATACGCAAGGCTTGCCAAGCGCTTTCAGCAATTGGATAGTTGCGATTAGGGTAGTTGCTGTTTTGCGCTTCGAGTTCATCACCAGTTTGAAGAGAAATCACGGAAATGCGGATAAGGTCAGGGTGCGTGCCGATTTGGTCTCGGAGTGCGGTTTCGAACTGCGTGGGGCGAGTCGAGAATGTCGTTGCAAGGTACCTTGCAATGCCAAACCAGTTACTGAATTCATGGTCAGCCGATTGGATGGCATAGTGTAGTTGTTCGCTCACGATGGTTGTGCGCTCGGTGAGCAAGGCTTGGTCGTATTGCGGACGCACAAATACATAAACCACTGCAAGCGACACAGCAAGCAAAAGCGAAGAAAGCAAAAAAAAACTTGTGCGAAGCGAAAGGCGCGAAAACATGTTCACCGGATTGTGTTTGGTGTGTTGAAGCGACTCAGCACATCAGCTTGCTACACAAAAATAGCAAGAAGATTTTGCTTGCAAAAAGAGATGCCATCTCTAAGTTGTTGGCACAGCATGCTTTTTGCGCTCCAGCAATCGGCGAAGAAGTTCTACACATACCTCGCCGTCTAAACTTAGTGGGTCAAATGACAGGTCGCCACTGTACTTGATGTATTCGGGGAAAAAGTCCCGTGAAGTAGGAAAAAATGCAAGCGACATATTCCAGCCTTCAAACTCGCGCTTGCTTACGCGTGAGAAGTAGATGAGATTGACGTTCTTGTGTCGCTTATCTTGCAGAATGGTGTCAAAGAGCTTATTGACTGGGCGAATGCCCCCTTCAAGCACTTGTAAAAATTTGCCTTCGCAGTAAAGCAAAGCTCCTGAAATCAAAAGCGTGGCATTTTTGATACTGGCTTTCTCGGCAATGGACTTGACATCCTGAAGGGTAAGATTTTCCGCCGCTTCGCTGTAATAGACTAAACGATAAAGTTGCATGGTGTTAGAGTTAGAGTTAAGCAATGTTTAACGCTAATGTGCAATGTCAAGTTTCTCGCTGCGCTCCCGCTCGAGTTCGTCTGCTGAACGCTTATGACTTTGTAGAGATGACGGTTGTTTCTGCACGCAGTTGCTGTGCTTTCTATGTTTGAGGGCAATTTTTACGGGGAACTTGTGTTACGGCTCAACAGGGCGATGCAGTTACTTAATCTCTGCAAGGTCGGTTACGCTGATGTCATCGTTGATGATGCTCATTCCTATGGCATTTGGTCCGAGGTATCGGGCTAAGGTGGGGTTCATGGTGCCAATTACTGAGCCCAGTCCCATGCTAGCTAGCTCTGTTTTTGCTTGTAGTACTGCGCTGATTTCATCTAACTTGTTCGTGTTTCCGCTAAAGACAAACCCTACTTTTTCGTAGGAGCGTCTTTCCTGCAGTTGTGTAAGTAGCCGTTTGCTGGCTTCAGCAATTGCTGCGTCGTAGCCTTTTACTTTTTCGAGCAACTTAAACTGCCCTTTGTGAATCATGGCAATAGGCTTTTGGTCTGTAAAGGTGGCAATACCTGCTTCCAAAAGAGAAATTTTGGTAATCTCTTTAGCTGCTCGCAGGTAGGCAGGTTCGCTCGGTATGGCATAGAAAAAAATCTGTTCTGCTAATTTTTCCAGTGCGTTTGAAAGTCTGCGAAATGATACCTGCCGTGTAATTATTTCGGCTGCACGCAAAACAATCAGTCCTGTTCCAATAGAAGTAACCTGCGAATCAATCACAGATACCTGAAATGGTATTCCTATATTCTTTTGATTTCGCATTTTCTTGATACTGTCCTTTGCTTGCAATGCCGCTGCACGGGCATTTTTGACAGTATCGCTTAGCCGACTCGACTCATGGATGGAGAGCACTGCATCAGCTTCCAAGCAGATTTTTTTATAGACTTGCACAAATTCATCGACGGTTGGTGCCTCAAATCGGGCTTGTTCCTTTCCATTCAACAGTTGCTTGTAGTAATCACTGCGGTCGAAGTCATACCGATTATCGTAGCTGACTTTACCTTGCATGATAACACGCAAGGGCACTTCGCGGATGTTGTACTGGAAGATAAGGTCTTGCGGCAAATCACATGTAGAATCCGTAACGATTGCAATTCTCATACTTTCTTGGTTTCCACTGGCTTGTTTGGTCTGTTGAGTAGGTTTTATCTATTCGTGCAGATGATACATCTCAGAGGCAACTAACACTTTAGGAGCTTTTTTATAGTGCTACGCAGCTCTGTAGTATCGATGGGTTTTACAATGAAGGCGGCTGCTCCTATTCCCAGTGCATTTTTAATTAGAGTGGCATCGTTCATTGCACTTATCATCACAATAGGAGGCAAGGTTGCTCTTCCCAGTGTCGCTCTCATAAAATCACCACCGCTCCCTTTCGGCATCAGAATGTCGAGCAAGACAAGGTCGTAGTGATGTCTATATATCTCGTCCAGTGCATCACAGCCGTTGTAGACACTGTGTATTTGTATGTCGTAATCCTTTAGTGCAGCTTTGATGAGAAGATGCACCTCTTCTTCATCATCAGCGACAAGAATTTTGTGCATACCTGTTTTAACACATGCGACAAGTTTACACCTTCCCGCCCACTTACGGGGTTGAGTTATTGTCCACAGTGTTACCCGTTACGAGGCTGACATTAAGAAATTTCGAGCGCTTTGCGGCCTCGAGTGCTTCCAATCCCGACAGACCTGCAAACTGGATTTGCTTGAGTTTACCTTCTTCGTAGTACATCACACCTGTATTTCTACCATCGTCTAAGAGTAGCTTACCAGTGATTTTCATCATGGTCATTTCCCCCATGTAGCTCGAAAGTGAGCGTTGCACAATTGGGTTGCCTGATTCATCAAGATGCAGAATTCCATAGACAGTTTTGCGAATTCGAGCTGGTTCTGCTGGCTTGATGATGTAGTCTGCCACACCGGCACTAAGACACTTGACAATCAAACTCGTGTCTGCCATTGAGCTTAGCACCACCACAGGCGGCACCTTGAACTTTGACTGAAATAGCGCCTTGATAAGCTCCACACCATTCATCTCGGGCATTGATAGGTCGGTCAGAATCATATCATAGTCCATCGTCTCAAATTCCTTGAGTGCATCCTTGCCGTTGTAGACAGACTTGATATTTAGCCATGAGGTTTGCAGAACTGACTGAACATAGTAGTGAATATCTCGGTCATCATCAGCCAGCAACATCTTTCTAATCATGTACGGTGACAGGCTTGCGGTTATGAAAAGCTTTTGAGCAGAAATATAAAAAAGTTATGATAAATCTTTTTTTAAAGCCCATATCTGTTTCTATCTTTACATTTTTGGGAACAGTCATCAATTTCAATTTTCCTCAACAGCTATGGCAGACTTAGACATCCAGCGCGAGACGCTTGAGATGGATGTGCTGTTTGTTGGTGCTGGTCCAGCAAACCTTAGCGCAGCAATCCATCTTCAGAATCTCATTGCTGCCCATAATGCACAGTCAGACTCGAAATTAGAACCGCAAATTGCCATTCTTGAAAAGGGTCAGCGTGTGGGTGACCATCTGCTCTCAGGCGCAATTTTAGACCCTATTGCCTTACGCGAGCTGGTGCCTGATTTCAAAGACCAAGGGTGCCCGATTGAAGCTGAGGTTACTGCAGAGTCGCTTTATTTTCTTACTCGTAGGTTTCATTTTCGGTTCCCTCTTGTGCCCCCTCCGATGCAAAATCATGGCAATTATATCATCTCGCTCAACAAGTTCGGGGCATGGCTGGGCAAACTTGCCGAAGAGCGCGGGGTCAATATCTTCACAGGTTTTGCAGGCGCAGCGATGCTCCTTGATGGCCAAAAAGTCGTTGGTGTACGCACCGATGATAAAGGCTTAGACAAGCACGGGCGACCCAAGCCTAATTTTGAGCCGGGTATGAATATTCGCGCCAAAGTTACTGTCTTGGGCGAAGGTCCACGTGGCTCGCTGACAAAAGAAATTGTACGCCGACTTAATCTTGACTCTGGCTGTAACCCTCAATCGTATGAGACAGGCGTCAAGGAACTCTGGGAAATTCCTGCTGGGCGCATCAAGAAAGGCACTGTGATTCACACCATAGGCTTTCCATTGCCTGCAGATATCTATGGCGGCAGTTGGATTTACGCCATGAGCGATACCCTACTCTCTGTCGGTTTCGTTACAGCCCTCGATGCCGAAGACCCTACAAACGACCCGCATTTTAATCTGCAGAAGTTCAAAACCCATCCTTTTGTGCGCCGCCTACTTGAGGGCGGTAAAATGGTCGGCTATGGTGCCAAAACCATCTCAGGTGGCGGTTACTTTTCCATGCCACGCCTATACGCAGATGGACTACTGCTTACTGGTGAATCAGGCGGATTCCTTAACATGATGCGCCTCAAAGGCATCCACCTTGCTATGAAATCGGGGATGCTGGCTGCCGAAACCATCTTCGAAGCCCTTAAACGCAATGACTTTTCTGCTCAAACGCTCAAGCTCTACGACGAAAAGTTTCAAGCCTCATGGGCAAAAAAAGAGCTCTATCGCTCTCGCAACTTCCGGCAAGCCTTCAACTACGGACTTTACTTTGGCATGATACGCGCTGGGGCACAAATGCTTCTGGGCGGCAAAATTCTCAAAGACCGCTTGCCGCTTGAGGCTGACCATACTCACATGGCGCGCTTTTCAAGAGTGTGGCGCGAAAAATACTTGCGCGAGAAAGCAAACTTTAAGTTCGACGGCAAACTTACTTTCGACAAGCTCAGCGATGTTTATGAATCCCGAACTACACACGAAGAAAATCAGCCCTGTCATCTCTATATCCGCCCCGAAGTGATTGCAGACATCTGCAACACAAAGTGCATCACCGAATACGGCAACCCTTGTCAGCATTTCTGCCCAGCTAATGTTTATGAAATGGTTTCCACTAACGACTTGATGGGGACGAAGAAACTTCACATCAATGCCTCTAACTGTGTGCATTGCAAAACCTGCGACATTGCTGACCCCTATCAAGCTATTACTTGGAAAGTGCCAGAAGGTGGTGGCGGACCTGTCTACACAAACGGATAGCGTAACCGTACAAGAACTATGGATACCTTGAACAGTTCAACCGCCGAGGTAACTATCTCGTTCTATGCATGGCTACGTGCTTTTCTGCTCTCGCCCGGTGTGCTTTTTACCTTGTTATACTTTTTAGTACGCCTATTGCAAGACAGCTACTTTTCGTGGCTGGTAGATTGGGCAATCAAGTAAACTGAAACATATTCGCTTTAAGCAAGGTAAGAACTTGTTAGAACCTTAGGTACAACTTAAATTTTTTAGAGTGGATTTGTTATCCATAACATCACTTACAAATGCGGCACACTTTACGCTTTTCTTTTTCTGAACTTAGATTTATCCTGCTTTTTCTTGCTGCCGCTCTTTCTTTTCTGAAAGCTGCACAGTCACAAGTTCCTGTCTCACATTATGCGGTGCCTCTTACGACCGAAAAATCACTTTCTGTTCAGCTTGAATTAGGCACACTTAAACTTCAACTGGGCTCACAGCCCACTCGCCATGCTTTTGAGTATGAATTCCACTCTCCCGATACCGCCAGCCTGATTTTGGATTATGCTGTTCGCGACAATGTGGGCTATCTTTCTCTGCATCATAAAGAGGTTAGCGAAGAGCCGCGTCGGCGCCGCATCCGTCTTGACTGGCGCTCACTTTTTGGCGGCGATGAACCAGAAGAGGACACGCTTCGGCGGTCTCGCCTGAAACTTCTGCTTCCATCTGAAATTCCCATCAGTTTTGACTTTTCTATCGGTGCTGGATACAATGACTTAGATATGTCGGGCTTGAAAGTCTCTGACCTCAGTCTGACTGCTGGCGCTTGTGCTACGAAATTGCGCTTCAGCGTTCCCAACCCGATTCCTATGAAAAAACTCCGCATCTCGGCTGGGGCATCCAAGCTGACTGTGGAAGGGCTCGGCAATGCCAATTTCGAGGAAATGGAATTCAATGGCGGCGCTTCTGACGTTATACTGGATTTCAGTGGTCGCGAAATTCGCTCTTCAAAAGTGAACATCTCCATTGGCGCAGGCTCCGTTCGCATCCTCCTGCCAAAGCACGCTGGCGTGAAAATTAAATACAACGATAACTTCTTTTCTTCACTGAAACTCCCTGACGACTTTACACAAGACGGCGACTGGTTCTACAGCGGTAACTTTTCGCAGGTCAAAGGCGTGCTCGAGATGCATGTCTCCAGTGGCGTCGGTTCAGTGCGCATGCGTTGGAAGTAAGCCGAGGACGCCCCTGTCATTCCGAGCAGAGCGAGGAATCCACATCCACTATGAATGCTTCACTTCGTTCAGCATGACAACCGCATTGTCATTCCGAGCAATAGCGAGGAATCCATCGTGGATGCTTCTCTGCGCTTACGCTCCGTTCAGCATGACAAAACCGTAGTGTGCTTACCCACTTTAGTTTAGTGGTGATGTGCACATCCCCTGTGGTCTCTTTTTTCCACGGTTTCCGCCAGCGGGCGATGATTGATTTCAGCCTTTACCCTGAAATTTTCTAACTGCACCGTTACATGCTCAATTTTGAAGCGCTCCTTGAGCATTTTGTTAATCGCGAGAATCACATGTTCACTGCAATCATACCTATCGACTACAATGTGACAACTCAGCGCATTCACACCAGAAGTGATGGACCATACATGCAAATCGTGCAAATCCCGCACATGATTTATCTGACGCAATGCTTGCTCTACTTCGTTGATATCCAAGTCTTTTGGCACAGATTCCAACAGCACATCGACTGATTCTGTAATGATACCCCACGAACTTTTTGCAATCAGCATAGCAATGAGTATGCTGATGATGGGGTCTAAGATGAGCCAGCCTGTCAAATAAATTGCGACGGCGCCAACGACCACGCCGACCGAGCCAAGTAAATCGCCAATGACATGTAGGTATGCCGCTCGAACATTGACACTGGTGCGACTGGTTTTGTGCAACAGTAACGCCGACACCACATTCGCCAACAAGCCTACTGCCCCAAAGCCGAACATTTCCTCGACATGAATACTTTTGGGCTGATTGAGCCGCTGCACAGCTTCATAGCATACCAAAACCGACATAGCACACAGCAAGACGCCATTTGCTAGCGCTGCTAAAATTTCGACGCGATAGTATCCGTAGGTGCGTTCTGGCGTCGCTGGCTTTTTGGCAAACCAGACTGCCAACCAGCCTAAGCCCAATGCTAACACGTCGGTTGCCATGTGCCCTGAATCTGCCAGCAGTGCCAGACTGCCACTTAGCAACCCTCCAACAAGCTCAATGAGAAAAATCGTTGTGGTAACGAGGGAAGCCAGTCCCAGACTTTGTAGTGCCGATTTTCCTACTTGCAGTCGCTCCAGATAAATAGCGTGATTGTGTTCCACAGGTTCTCTGTCCTTTCTTACTTTTTCATGGTGTCAGTTCGCCGCGTAGGTTTTGTTCAATTTTACGTCTTACACTTTTTGGGCTTTGCGACGGATTGCCCAAAAGATAAAAAAGTTTCGCCAGCGTTGCTTCAGTTGTCATATCATGACCTGATATTACTCCAGCTTCCTTGAGTCGATAGCCGCCGACATAACTTTGCATATCTACTTTCCCTTCCAAGCACTGCGAGACACTGACGATGCACACCCCGCGCTCGGTAGCCTCGTGCAAGGCTTCGAGAAGTTGCGGGTCATTGTCAGGTGCATTTCCAACACCGTAGGTTTTTAGCACCATTCCCTGCACGGGCGAGCGCAAAAAATTTCGGACCACTTCCGCCGATATGCCCGGAAAAAGGGTCATCACCCCAATTTGCACCGGCTTTAGTGCCTGCACCCTGAATGCGCCTTTCGGTTTTGGCAAGATGTTTTTCCAGTTGACCGTCATCTCTACGCCCGCTACTGCCAACGGCGGATAGTTTGGCGACTCAAATGCGCTAAACCCTTTAGCACTGACCTTTACGGCGCGATTGCCTCGCAGAAGTTTGCCGTTGAAATACAGCCCTACTTCGGGAATTTGAAAATTGGCGGCCAGCAAGAGCGCACCAATCAAATTTTCACGCGCATCAGAACGCAACTCCATCAGCGGAAGTTGCGACCCTGTCAAAATGACGCTTTTACCCAAATTCTCGAGCATGAAAGAAAGCGCCGAGGCTGTGTAGGCCATCGTGTCGGTGCCATGCAAAATGATGAACGCATCGAAATCGGCGTAGTGCGCCTCAATATCGTGCGCAATTTTCATCCATTCATGCGGCGTCATGTTTGCCGAATCCAAAAGCGGCTCATATTCATGAATAGTCACATTGGGCAACTCTGGTGCGGCAAACAGCGACAGCGACGTCAGCTGTTCTGCTAAGAATCCTTTTGCGGGCGCATAGCCTTTTTTTGTGCGCTTCATGCCAATTGTGCCGCCTGTGTAGGCAATATAGACACGCTTTTTTGCTCTACGCCGCATGGCTCGACGCATTTTCAGCTTTGATGTCTTGAAAGATGCGTTTTTAACCAGCGCCCCTCATCTTGCCAGTGTCGGATTTGCAGTAACTTCAGTTACAGTGCTCTTTGACGATTTTGCCGTTGATAATTACTGTGCAGACATGCGAAGTGTACTCGAAGGGGTCGCCATCGAAGAGCACAAGGTCTGCATCTTTGCCTTTTTCTATTGACCCTACGCGCTTTGCAATCCCAAGAATCTCTGCGGCATCGATGGTAATAGTGCGCAGCGCTTCTTCAAAACTTAGTCCATTTGCGGCCGCAATTGCCGCTTCAAAGAGCACAACGCGTGTTTTGGGTACATAGCTTTCGTAGCCTGACTGCAAGGCTACTTTGATACCAGCTCGGCGCAATTTTGCGGCGGTTTCAAGCGAAGCGTTCTCGCCATCGCCAACGGTACGCATCATGGGCGGATGCACAATGACTGGCACCCCTGCTCTCTTGATGTCGTCAATGATCAAGTAGGCTTCGGCGGCACCATCGAGCACTAACTTAAAACCAAACTCTTTTTGCAAGCGCAATGCCGCCAGAATATCCGTGGCACGATGCACGGTAAAGAGCGCTGGCAGTTTCCCTGTTAAGACTTCGTTGAGGATTTCCATCCGCAAGTCGCGTGCCGGTCGCTTGCTGGGGTCCTTTGCCTGCATGCGTTTGGCATAGTCTTGTGCTTTGAGAAATTCTTCTCGCAGCATGGCTACGCCTTTGGCTCGTGTACCCGGCTTTTTGTAGTTCTGGCTGACCGATGTGCCCAGCGTAAAAGCCACCATCGCTGGGGTTTGCACAATAGCTTCGGTTACGGTATTTGCATCGGTTTTGACAATCATGGTCTGTCCGCTTGCCAGTGCGCCAGGTCCATGTCCTGTGTGCACGGTGGTTACGCCATGGTCACGAATCCATTTCACCAGCCGTTCTTCGGCATTATAGGCATCTTCGGCACGCAGTTCAGGCTGAATGGCTTCAGAGAGCTCCAGCTGGTCTTGGTCATGGTTGTAGTTCAAAATGCCTGCCAATCCGACCACCGAATGCGCATCAATCAATCCCGGTGTGACCACTTTTGCTTTGAGTGTGCGATACCCGTTTGGAATGGTCAGGTTTGCCCCGACGGCTTCGATTTTGCCATCTTTGATGAGCACCACACCATTTTTCAGCGGCGCACCTGCCATCGTATAGAGCATCTCGGCTTGCACCGCCAGCTGTGCCGCCGCATGTGTGAGCGGCAGAAATACAAATGCCAGACTTAGCAGTAAGCGGTTCATTTTTCTCCTCCCATTTCTGATTGACCGATATCATCTAAGGCATCAGCGCCGCGATAGACACCATAGCCGCCGACAGCATATTTGTAGTCGTCGGAATTGGCGCGGTCATAGACTTTTTGTCCCTCTACCCAAGTTTGCAACACATGCGTATAGACGCTGAAGGGGTCGCCAGAGAGAATGATGAAATCGGCATCTTTGCCTTTTTCCAAAGAGCCAATGCGGTCTTGCAAATCCAGCATGCGTGCGCCTGCCAGTGTGAGAGCTTCCAAAGCTTTTTTGCGCGACATGCCCGCCCGCACTGCCAGCCCAGCCGAACGCAAAAAGAACCGTGAGTCAGTAATGCCATCATCGGTATGAAAAGCCACATCTACCCCGGCTTCTTCTAAGACACGCCCGTTCTCAAAGCGAATGTCGACGGCTTCCAATTTGCCGCCCGGTGAATCGAGCACGATAATTGAGCAGGGCACTTTGGCTTCGGCAATTTCTTTGGCAACTTTCCACGCCTCACTGACATGATGCAGGACGACACGAAAACCAAATTCTTTTGCCACACGCAACACGGTCAGAATATCATCATGCCGATGAGTGTGATAATGCACAATGCGTTTGCCTTCGAGGACCTGCACCAAGCACTCCATATCAAGGTCACGCTTTGGGAGTTTTTCTTTGTCGCCACCTGCCGCTTTGATTTTTTCGCGATAGTCTTGTGCTTTGAGATAAATCATTCTTACTACTGCCGCTGATTTGCCACGCGTGCCTGTAAAGGGCGCTGGTCGCAGGGGATTGGTACCATTTGCCATTTTCAGCCCGCCTGCAATATCATTGGTTGCATCTTTGACAAAGAGCATGTCTTCAATTTTGTTTGCATTCTTGCGCAATTTCAGATAGACCGTCTGCCCGCTCATCAAGTGCCCTGACCCCGGCATGACATTTACCGTTGTAATGCCGCCTACCAACGCCTTTTTGAAATTTGTCGCCCTTGGGTCAATGGCGTCCAAGATGCGCACGCTCGGATGCAAGGTACCTGATGCATCGCCGCCATCGCCGCGCCCAATGTGCGAGTGTGTATCAACTAGCCCGGGCAGTATCACCTTGCCCTCCACATTATGCTCGACTGCACCCACTGGCACTTGCACTTCACCTGCTTTGCCTACCGCCACAATTTTTCCACCCTGCACCACTAACACACCATTCTCAATTGGCTCACCGACAATTGGATAAATCAATGCGCCACGGAAGACTTGCGCGACATCTTGTGCCACGAGCGGAACGTTCAGGAGCAGTGCCAAAAGTAGGACGCAGGGGAAAAGTTTTGCTCTTTTTTTCATAGAAAGCCTCCTTTTTCAATTTTAACTTGTCTGAAAATAAAACTTTGTCGCCTTACTTGAATCAACTTCTTTCCTTACTTCGCGCTGCAGCTTACAGTGACCTATCCTGCCGGAGCAAGAAATCTCCTTTTGTGTTAACTTTGCCGTGCTACCTTAACCAAACACAATAGACGATGAAACTGACTTGGGATGACGCCGAAGACATCGGCATGCTTCTGCAAGAGAAATATCCAGACATTGACCCGCTCACGGTGCGCTTTACTGACCTGCACCGCTATGTGATAGAATTGCCTGGTTTTGCTGACGACCCAAAGGCATCGACAGAAAGCAAATTAGAGGCAATTCAGATGGCGTGGTATGAAGAATGGAAAAGCGCAAAGTAGCTCTCTTTCGGCATAGCGAAATGATAGCCCAGACCTTGCTGGGCATGCAGTAGGGCACGGCTTACATGCTGACAGCTTGCCATGCCACGCCTTGACAGTTGTTTGACATGCCTTTCAGGCTTTAGGCAAAGCTGTTGCACGCTTTTGTAGCTATGCTACATTTTTTTGCAAAATGGCTGTAGCTTTGCGATAAATTTCATTTGCAAAGTCTACTGGCGCCTGCGGATTATTTCTTTCAGTCAGCCCAAAGAGCTTTTCTGCAATCACCTGATGATTGAGCAGGCGTAGGCTGAGTTGCGGTCGATACAGAAACTGCGCCGTCAGCTCCGGTCCACCAAACACCATGAAGAATGCTACAAGTTTGTTTTTGGCTTTCTCCAGCAAGTTGCTCTGATTGAGTGCGCCAGTAAAATTAGGAGACATGGCAAGGTTGTAGATAGGTGTGCCCAGTATCACTACATCGAATTCTTCCAAGAAGCTGTAATCAGCACGCGGCGGGGTTTTGGCTTTTTCCACATAAAAACCTCGCTCTACTAAGGTTTGCCCAATCGTGTCGATAATTCGGTCGGTTGTGCCGCCTGTAGTTAGTGCATCATAAAGAATAATGGCTTTCATAGCTGTAAGTCAAGTTTAAGTTTATTCATGCGCGCAGCGCCCTTGTATTATTCTACGATTTTGACTGGTGTATAGAGTTCCACCAAAGATTTTAGCTCCACAATATCTGCATTTTTCATGCGGATGCAACCTTCAGTAACTTGCGTCCCGATTGAACTTTCATCGTGCGTGCCATGAATGCCGATGCCTTTCCATGCTCTACCTGACTTGGTGCGGTCTGCGCCTGTGTAGAGCCTTAGAAACCATGGTCCATATGCACCCTCAATTTCGCCCTTGCCATCTTTAAAATCGTGTGTCCATTTCTGGGAGTTCTGTATTTGCACAATGTAAAAGTCGCCTTCTGGCGTGCGCATATCGCCTACAAATTGCTTATCTCCCGAGTGTTTCCCTACGGCAATTGGATAGACTTTCTCGAGAGTTTTGCCACGGTAGAGATAGAGTTTGCATTCACTCTTCTTGATGAGAATGTGGCGCGTTGGCTTTTTTTGCAACTGTGCAGAACACTTCCAAGCAGTTGTTAGAATCGGTCTAATTTCGCCAAGTAAAACAATTGCTAGAAAGAGCTGTAGCATTGTTAGCTTTGTTTTCAAAGTAAAATAACTTTCTTCAACACTCTAAACAATAAGAAGGTATGTCGTCGATTACCGTTCTCGAAGAAAAAATTGATAAGCATGCTGTTGCTGCAGTGCTCAATAAAATTCTGGAAACAGAGCTTGCTGGTGTTGTCCGCTACACGCACTATTCTTTGATGGTCTACGGCTACAACCGTATTCCTATTGTCTCTTGGTTACGCGATCGTGCCAATGAATCGCTGATGCATGCCCAGCAAGCTGGCGAACTTATTACGGGCTTAGGCGAGCATCCTTCGCTGGCTATTGGTCCATTGCTCGAGACTGAAAAGCATGACATTGGTGATATTCTGCGCGAGTCGCTCGAGCATGAAATGACTGGGCTTGCCGCCTATCGCGAATTGCTCGCTTTGGTTGAAGGCAAGTCTGTGGTCTTGGAAGAATACGCCCGTCAGATGATTCATGATGAAGAGCTCCATATCATGGAGGTCAACAAAATGCTTCGTAAGCCGGGCGAAATTGCTGCCTACCAAAACGGTAAGTGAGCGCTCCAGTAGCGGCATCGGTTTTGTGCGTGCTCTGCGCCATTGCACCATTTCAGCAATCTCCAACAACGAGAGGCGGGAGTTCCCGCCTTTTTGTTTTATTTTTGCTCTGCACAGGCACGATTAGTTGTGCGCAAAGGTTGCGCGTCAAAAAAGTTTGTAATCCAAAAACCTTTTTTGTATGCCATACACTCATTTCATCACGCTTCGTCAGCCTCTACTTCTTCTTGCTAGCACTTGTTTGCTTTACGGCGGCTTGCAGTCAGCCAGAGTATGGGGTTAAGCTCCCAGCGCTACCCAGTGGGGTGCAAATACCAGCAAACTTGCAAAATAAATTACGCTACGATGCCAGCTCACAAAGTTTGCTTCTCAAAGATCACTTGACTGCTGCCGAAAAGGAAGAATTGCTCAAACTTTCAGAGGATAGAACCTATCGCCGCGCCATTCAAGGCTTGTTCGAGTGTAATCAGCCAGAGGAAACTACACAGAAAGGCGAGATGGTTGTTGGCGTCGACCCAGCTCTGATACCTCTTGCCGAGCTTCTTGCTAAAGCCTTCAATGAAAAGCGAAAAGAAGCAAAAATTATTCTTGAGCCAATGTCTGCCAGCGAGGCATTAGCCGAGATGGCTAACGGACGCTTGCGTTTTGCCATGACAATCCGCGACAGTTCTTCCACTGAAAGCAGTCTTTTCCGCTCCAATAACATTTCAGTACAGCGTCGCATTTGTGCACTCGATGCCTTCTGCTTTATTGTCAATCCGCAAAATCCTACAACCGAGTTAGGCTTACAGCAAGTTAAATATCTCCTCTCAGGAAAGGTAAAAGATTGGTCAGAGGTCGATAAAAGCCGAAAGCCTACACCTGTTAAAATTTTTCTTAGCAACGATGGTCGTGCAGAGTATTTGCGCGATAGTGTTCTAGCTGGGTCAAGTTTTTCAGACAGTTCTGTCATCTGTCTGTCCAAAGCTGAAATGATAGATGCTGTCAAGCGCACGCCCGGCGCCTTAGGCTACCTGACGATGTTAGATGTTAAGGATGCAATTGGCGTTAAGCAAGAGGGCGACAAGTTTGTCGTTGACTTGAAAGATACCACACAGTTTAAAGTGCTTGCTGTTAAGGGAGAGGGCTTTGAGTCTTCGCCTGTCTTGCCACTCCAAGGCTATGTGGCAAATGGGGAATATCCGCTCAGTTACCGAGTGTATTACTTTCAGCGCACACCCGGGTTGCTACCTGCTGGTTTTTCTGGCTTTTTGCAGTTCGGTTCTCCTGGTGAAGGTCAAGATGTTATCTTCAAAAATGGGCTTGTGCCATTTACTCAAAAAATCGTCATTAGGCAATAACACTTTTAATTTTATTCACATGTCCTCATACACTTTGTGTGGCTTAGTCCTTTGTTTTAGTCTGGTTTTGCTACAGGGCTGCTTCGGCTCTGCTGGCGATAAAAGCGAGTCGACAACTGAAGGCGAGTTGCATTACGCCTCAGACGAATCTCTTGCGCCTGCTATTGAACCCCAACAGAAGGAGTTTATGCGAATATGGTCAAAAGCCTCACTAAGCAGTGAATCTGCCCAAACTCGCCTTGTTGTTCAGCGCCTGCTGGAGCGTAAGGTGCGACTTATCATCATCAATCGCGACCTAAAGCCAGATGAACTTGAGGCTATCAAACAGGTTGGCATAACTCTTGAGAAAAAACCTGTAGGCGTCGATGCAGTTTGTTTTCTTGTTCATCCTGAAAATCCTGTCCGTGCCTTGCGGCTATCGCAATTGCGTGATATTCTTTCTGGCAAAATCACCAACTGGTCTGAAGTTGGGGGCAAAGACGCACCAATTCAGTTGCTGATTACCACGCCCAACGACGGTATGCGTGATTTACTTCAAGATTCGTTGCTTAAGTCGCTGGAGTTTTCACGCTCAGCCTATCCGTGCACATCATTTGCACAAATGAAATCGTTCATGGCGCGCACCAAACACTTTTTAGCCTATACTGGCACAGCACATGCCCGCCCTGCTCTCAATGTCAAGCAAATGGATACCACAGCATTTAAAGTGCTGGCACTTGCCGCAGACTCCACAAATGCAGAGTTTATCATGCCCTATCAAGCCAATGTCTATGAAGGCAAGTATCCATTTGCACATTTTGTCTATGTCGCCTACCCACTTGGTGAAAAGTTACCGCTTGGCTTTGCTTCATTTCTTTTGCGCGAAGGTCAGCAGATATTTGTTCGCCACGGATACGCACCGTATAAAGTGCCCGTCAGAATTGTCAATTTCAGAGAGGATTGAACTTTGTGCTCTATTTTCTTGCAAAGAAAAAAGCCCTGCCCGTTGCCAGATGAACCCAAACTCAGGATACAATCAGAGCGCTTTGGACATCGGTTTTGCCACCTGACACAGTTTTCCTTCACATGTCGCAGGCCTGCTTGGATACTCTAAAACACTTGCTAATTTCTACTGCTTATTGGCTATACTGATTAGCAGATGTATCACCAAAACAATGATGTTGAAGCAGTTGTTTTCTATGACGTTTCAAGGTAGAATCATATTTCTTCTGCTTTTTGCAATCGTTATCTCAGGTGCTTATCCTGTCATTTCGCTTTTTTTGCTTCATCGCTTTGAGCATGATTTCAAGCGATATATTGCATCACAGAGCAATGATTTTATCATTCTGAAAGAAATCAAGACGCGACTACTGATTTATGACTCGGGCTTGTGGAAGTTTGTTGCCACCGGCGACCGCTCGCTTTTTTCCAAAATGAAATCTCTCCAAGTCAGCATCGAAGAAGACCTGCAAGATTTGTTGAAACGCTCACCAATGGATTCGATTACCTATGCGCAACTTCGCAGAGTGCAGACTTCTGTGCAAGATTACTTCCATCATGTTGATGAAATTTCCAAATCGCCAAGCGAAGTACGCAAACTTGCTCTAAGCCAGCAGAAAAGCATTGACCAGATTTTGCGCGACCTCAACTTACTTTTGGAGACCACACAAATCGACTTGGTGGGAGCCTCCTCTCAGCTTCGAGAGGAACTTTCTAGGCTGACCTTTCTTGCCATTGGCATGGCTGTGGTATTTCTGCCATTCCTGATACTGATTGCCTATTTGCTCTATCGCTCGACAGCTGTGCCTATTCGCGACATTTGTGCCCGCTTAGGCTCCGTGCGCGTCGATGAAAGTCAGACCATTATCAAAATGATTGCAGATATGCGTCAGCTTAGTGCCTCGCGCGCATTTAATGATGAAATTGCCATGCTGGCTCGAAAAATCAGCGAGTTTGGCAACGCCATCAATGAGAAAAATGAAGAGCTTAGCCGATTGATTATCACCGACGAAAAAACCCAGCTTTTCAATTTCCGCTACTTTAAATCGCAACTGCATCAGGAAATTGTTCGCGCTCGTCGTTTTAAGGAGCCTTTCTCTATCATCATGGTCGATGTCGATAAGTTCAAGCACTACAACGATACCAATGGGCATTTGCTTGGCGATGAAGTTCTCAAGAAAGTTGCTCGCCTTATCCGACAAGAGTGCCGTGAGACCGATGTCCCTGCACGCTTTGGCGGTGAGGAATTTTCGGTGCTATTGCCACGCACTGACAAAGATGAAGCCAAGGCAGTTGCTGAACGCATCCGCCGCGCCATAGAAGATGAGGTCTTCATCAACCAAGAAAAACAGCCCGGCGGCAACCTGACCGCCAGTTTAGGCATATCGACTTTCCCTATTGATGCTACTGATGAAGAAGGGCTACTTAGTGCTGCCGATGCGGCACTCTACGAAGCCAAATCACGCGGTCGCAATCGTTCAGTGCACCATGCTGACCTTCAAACCACTCAAGCTAAACTGTAGACAGACTTGAAGTTTGAACTCGCCATTGCACGTCGCTTTACCTTTCCGAGAGCAGAACGGCAAAGCAAGCCGTCATTTATCGTCTTCATGGCTGTGCTTGGCATCAGCATTGGCACTGCAGCACTCATTCTGACGCTGTCAATTGTCTATGGCTTTAGCCGCATCATTGAATCCAAACTTGCACTTTTTGGCTCGCATATCGTGGTTACTCACGCTTCGCTCAAAGAATTCGAACAGGATGACAAAACTCTTTCAGAGATTGCCCAAGTGCACAACGTTGCCAGCACAGCTCCGTTCCTACAACGCAATGTTATTTTGAAATCGCGCTCACTTTCAGGCGACCCGCTACTCGAGCCAGCAGTGCTCAAAGGCATCATACCCGCCGCCGATATTTCATCGATGCGTGAAAAGGTGATTTCAGGACAATTTCTGTCCGATAGCCTCCGCTTCAAAATCCCCGTGCTTATCGGCAAAAAATTAGCGCAGCGCCTTTCACTCTCGCTCCACTCCGAACTGCTTGTGCTTTCATCCGCTGCTGCCATAGATGCCCTTCCGATTCAAGCGCAGCACCCTGATGAACTTTTGCGCTTGCTCAAACTCGAGACGGCGACCGTTGTCGGCATCTATGAAACGGGTCTTTCGCAAGGCTTCGATGAAACGGTAGTCTTCACGACGCTTGATGCGCTTCAGAAATTTCTTGAAATGCCCCAGCGCATTTCTGGCTATGAAGTGCGCACCGCAAACTTCGACCTTGTTCGGCAAACTGCCCAAGACCTCAATCACATACTCAAAACTCCGCTTGTGGCACGCACCATTTATCAAGTTCATGCCTCGATTTATGCATGGCTTGGTCTGCAAAAAAATGTCGTGCCCCTGCTACTTGTGATGGTCACTGTCGTTGCCGCCTTCAACATTATTTCCACCCTTCTTATCATTGTCTTGGAAAAAAGTGCAGAAATCGGCGTGCTGATGTCGTTTGGCGCCAGTCCGACACACATTCGCCGCATTTTCATCTCACAAGCACTTTTGATGTCGATTCTGGGAATTGTTTTTGGCAATGCACTTGCGCTGACACTTTCACTGCTTGAACAGCGCTTTCACTTCATTCCTCTGCCTGAAGAAACCTACTACATTTCAGAGGCGCCCATTATCATTGAACCACTTCACTACGCAGTGGTGTCGGCACTTGCCTTGCTGATTTCGCTTTTGGCATCGCTGATTCCTGCCCATAGCGCTTCCCGACTTAACCCTGTCAATGCGATTCGCTTATGAGTGCTCCGACCTATCGCCCAAATTCGCAGCTTAAGGCAAACTTGCTGGTCGCTTCACGCTTTATTTTCGCCGCTAAAAAAGTTCGCATCATCAACATCATCACCGCAATAAGTGTGCTGGGCGTTATCATCGGCACAGCGACCATTATCATCGTGCTTAGTGTGATGAACGGATTTCGCGACCTTGCCTACAACCTTTTCTTAGCTATTGATACCGAAGCTAAACTGATTGCAGCACAAGGCGCCACCATTCGCATCTCGGATTCGCTACTTTCTGAACTTCGCTCACTTGATGGCGTCGCATCCGCCCGCAAATTCGTTGAGGGAAAAGTGTTGATGATTACCGATAAGCAAAGTAGTGTCGTCATTCTCAAAGGCATAGAACCAGAAGCCTACCAAGACATGGCAAACTACTTGGATGAACACCGGCGCCCGCTCGAAGATGATGGGCTCACGATTGGATTTCCACTTGCTTACAAATTTTCTGCCACGCTCAATTCCGAAGTGCGATTGCTCTCCGCCAAACACATCGATGAAGGGCTTGCCGCCATTCAAAACCCACTGCTGCGTTCCTCGCTGGATTTACCCCGGCTTAGGGTTCGAAACTTTTTCTCTGCACACCGCACATATGATGAGATTTACACGATTGCTTCGCTTAGCACGGCACAAAAGGTGTTCGGCTATGCGCCTGATGTGGTCACAGGCATTGAACTACGCGTCAAGCCCGGCTTCTCTGACGAAGAGCTCAAAGCACGTCTTATGCAGTGGCTTGAAAAGAAGGGGCTTTCTGCGCAATACAGTGCCGAGAGTCTTTCTGATAAGTTTCGTGAACTTTTTCGTGTGATGAAACTCGAAAAGTGGGGCAGTTTCATCATTCTCTTGCTGATTGTCATCATTGCGGCACTGAGTCTCATTGGCTCGCTGACCATGACCGCCATTGAAAAACGGCGCGATATTTACTTCCTCTACTGCATTGGGCTCACGCCTGCCAGTCTTCAGCGCATTTTTCTCTTTGAAGGCATGCTCATTGGCGTCATTGGTGTTACGCTTGGTGTTGCATTCGGCTTTCTGGTCTGTTTTTTGCAGCAGCAATTTGGTCTTGTGCCGCTGCCATATGCTGAATCTTTCATCATCCGCGCCTATCCTGTTTCTATGATGGGTAGTGATTTTCTTGCCGTGATTGTTGCGGCGCTCGTGCTTATTTTCTTGGCGAGCCTTTACCCAGCTCGGCGCGCGGCATACCTTGCCTTGACTTCCACTGAACGCTGGCGCTCTCAATAGCCTGCTTTCGTGATTCATTTGTCTTATGCTTTTGGCTAAATTTACTGGCAGTTTTTTGCAACCTATCTTTTGGAGAATGCTGTATGTCGCAGTTGGTGCCGCCGCATATGAAAAGTTAGAGCCATACGTACCCGGTCGCAGCATTGCTGAAATTCAGCAGCTGTATGGTCTGCGTGAAGTCTACAAACTTGCTTCCAACGAAAATCCGCTTGGGGTGCCGCCGCGTGCTCATCAAGCTATGCTTCAAGCAATTGCCGACGTTAATCGCTATGGCGACCCTGCCTCAATGGCATTACGTCAGAAGTTAGCCGCTCGCTTTCGCCTCAAAGTTGACAATGTGATTGTTGGCGCCGGCTCGGAAGGCATCATGTCGAACATCATTCGTGCGTTTGTTGGCGACCGTGATGAACTTCTGACCTCTGAAGCCACATTTATTGGGTTCAAAGTGCTGGCGCAATCCAAAGGCGCACCGTTCATTCAAGTGCCTCTGCAGAAAGGCTATCGCTTCGATTTGCAAGCTATTGCTGATGCCGTCACACCACAGACCAAAGTGATTTACCTCTGCAATCCCAACAATCCCACAGGCACAATTTTCACACGCAAAGAATTTGACGACTTCATTCAGCACATACCTGAGCGCGTTATCATTATTCTCGATGAAGCCTATTTTGAGTATGCTGCCTTCGACCCGCAGTATCCCGATTCCATGTCATACCGCTACGACAATGTCATCACCTTGCGCACATTTTCGAAAGCATATGGGCTTGCAGGTTTGCGTGTAGGCTATGGCTTTGCTCATGATAAGTTCATCACCAATCTTTTGAAAGTTAAACTACCGTTTGAGCCGAATTCTGTGGCGCAGGCGGCGGCTTTTGCGGCACTGGATGATGAAGAATTTTTGCAACAATCGCTTCAGCTCAATCAAGAAGGCTATGCTTTTCTGACCAAAGCTTTCACGGAACTGGGCTATACATGGATTCCCTCTTGGGCAAACTTCATCATGCTTGACTTAGAAAGCGAAGCTCGTGTCAATACCCTGACAGAATTCTTGCTACGCGGCGGGGTGATTGTTCGTCCGCTCAAGGCTTTTGGCTTGCCGCACTGCCTACGCATTTCAATTGGGTTGCCCAAAGAAAATCAGCGGTGCGTGGAGCTAATGGAAAAGTTTTTAACAGTTGAAGCGTCTCATGCCCACTGACTTACACTTTAGAGAGCAACCTGTAGAGATGTTCGTGTGGGTTTTCCAGCATGTGTGCAGAGATAAGTTCGCCGGCGCGCTGCGCCGCAATTGCCCCTGCTTCCACAGCATGCTTGACAGCAGGCTGTTCTCCCTTGACCACCACCGCCACATAGCCACCGCCAATTGCTTCTTTGCTCACCAGTTCCACATTGCCAGCTTTGAGCATGGCGTTAGCCGCCTCTAACGCTCCGACAAACCCCTTTGTCTCGACAATTCCCAATGCACTCATGGCTCGTTGATAGAGATTACCTAACCTATGATTGTTGTCTTTTTAGTTTAGCTCAACTACAAACTGCTTACAGGCAACGTTAAAGCCGCATGCCGTTTGACTTCATCAAAGGAGTATGTTCGCCGTATTTCACCGTTTTCGAAGACGGTCTGCAAGATGTCATCGCCAGCATCATTTTGACTGACCGTTTTGAAAGTTTCACCGACTTTGATGAGTTTTAGGCGTCCTCGTTTAGAGTGTTTGCCATTGTCGGTAATCGGGCGTTTGAAAACCTCTCGTTCCTGATTTTGGATGGTAACACTGCTGCACTTGAAGGCAAACCTTTGCGTGTCGCGGTCTAACTTTTGCAGCAAAGCACCACCCATGCCGAACGAAATGTTATCTGCCGACCAGCCATTTTGCTTGAGGGTTTGCAAAACTTCTTCAATGGTTTCGTAGCTAACCCCATCGCCCTGAATGACTCTCACTTTCGGATTTAGCACCTTGAACTGCTTTCGATTGAGTTCGTAGCCAAACTTTTGTCCCAAAATTTCAATGACTCTCAAAACCACATCTTTCGGATTTCCTGAATCGGGACGAATGACCAGGGTGCCTTCTCGTTCTAAGACCTCTTTGCGCAAGACTTCGCCCCAGAGATGTTCGCATGCGTGATAGATGTCGTAGGAATCGCTCACCACAGCAACGGTGCCCGTCGGATACTGACGCAAGATGTTTTCGTATGCCAGTGCTTCGTTTTCTTCGCCCCATGAAGTAATTGTGCTGTGTTCAGCGGCTGGAATTGAAAAGCCCCACATCTGCGAACTTTCGTAGTAATCACGAATGAAGGTTAGGCCAACCAGCGTATCTGTTCCCATGAAATTGATAAGATGTGCCGCTGCACCTACTTTTGCAGATTCAACCGACGAGACACCTCGGAAGCCAAAATCGTGTAGCTTGAAATCAATCAGTTCAGGCGTGCCTGTCTCGACAAGGTAATCCAAAATGAGCCGCTTGATTTCACGCGACTGTGTGGCTACCGAACAGCCATACCAGACCTGCACCAGCAAGGTTTCCAAGTAGTTCGTCAGCCAATAGCAGTTCATATCGGTATTTTCTACCGTCATGAGCACATTGTGTGTGGGCACCGATAGTCCTTCAGGCACTGCTTTGATTTTTATCGGCAAGCGACCCTTGTGCGCATCTACGATGTATTCCCAACCCGTTCGGTTGAATACAAAAGAGCTATTGAAGTGCGCCGCACAAAACTCTTCAGCTTCATCAATCTTCTTTTTGGTTACAACTTCTCCAGCCAAATACTCTTTGAGATAATACTGCAATCCAAAAAACACCACTTCCTTGAAACGACCGCCCCGCGATTCAAAGTATGAATAGACATTTTGCGTCTTTGGCGGATACTGCTTATAGTGACTGATTTTGTAGGAATCCGTAAGAAGAATGATGTTATGCGGTTTCATCTTTCTCTCTAGATTTTTACATGCTATTATTTCACTCTTCGCCTGAAGATAAGAAATTGATAGGCTCGCTTGCACACGCTATTCAGTGGGGATTTCGACAATGAATGTCGCCCCCTTGTCCTTGCCTGCTGACTCTGCCCAGACCTGACCATTGTGCAGTTCTACAATTTGTTTAACAATCGCCAAACCTAATCCAGTCGAGGATTCTCCACCTGTCGGTTTAGCCGAAAGCCGTTGAAACTTCATGAAGAGTTTCTTCATATCGTCTGGCGTTAAGCCTTGCCCTTCATCTTTGACTTCAAATCGAAATTTTTCGCCAGCGTGCTTCAGACTGACGCTAATGACTTTTTCACAGGGCGAATACTTGATGGCATTGCTTATCAAGTTGACGAAGACTTCTTTCAGTCTAGCCGCATCTACTTCGGCTTTTACATTTGGCTCAAGTGAGCACTCAATGGTTTGCTTTTTTGCATCAGCTTGCACTCTGCATTCTGACACGGTATTTATTACCAGTGAGGAAACATCTGTTAGCTCTTTATGCAGGACAATTTTTCCTGCATCCAGCGCTGACATTTCAAGCAAATCTGAGATGAGTTCATGCATACGCTGCGCCGCACTGTAGATGGTGCTCGTCATTCGGTATAGTTCACTTTGCTTATTAAGCTGCTCCAACATCAATTCTGAAAATCCGATTATGGCTTGCAGAGGATTTCTCAAATCATGTGCGGCAATGCTCATGAGTTCTGTCTTCAACTGATTGGCTTCGATGAGTTCTACGTTGCGCAAGCGATAGATTTCTGCCTGCATTTTGGCTTGCTCGACTTCATAGACGGCTCCCATCACCTTGAGTCGGCGGTCGCTTTCTTCGCTCGATAGTTCTCGGTTTGCCGCATGATAAGCTTTGTGTGCCAAGAAGGCTTGTTCATAATCACCAGCTTTGGCATAACTTTCGGCAAGTTCCAGATAGATTTTTGCGATGAGGTCTTTTGCATGAATTTTTTCGGCAATTTTCAGTGCGGTCTGCAGCGTCTGAATGCTTTCAGACCCGTTGCTATCTTTTGCTTTCGAAGACAGGCAACCTATTGCGTAGTAGCTGTAAGCCTCAATGTATTGCAGACCGATTTTTTGTGAGAGTTCCAAGCTTTGCTGCAAGTGCTGACTTGCCTCATCCAACTGACCTAAATTGGAGTAGGCTAACCCCAGATTGCAGTGCGCTACGGCTAAGTGATACATGGAGTTGAGCGACTTTACAATCGCCATGCACTCACGATGAAACTCCAGTGCCTGTTCATGATTGCCCAGCTTTTCATGCACCACACCGATATTTCCCAGCGCCATGGCTTGCTGCGTACGGTCGTTCAGCTTCTTTGCTGCAGAGAGCGCATATTCAAAGCACTCCAGTGCCAGAGATAAATTTCCTGACTCTAAATACACACTCCCTATGTTTTGCATGAGATACATTTCTCCCTTGCTATCGCGCAACTTTTGATAGAGCGAGAGACTTTTTTGCATCTCACTCAGCGCCATGGCATACTCACCGATGGCATAATAGATTGTTCCCAAGCAAAGTCGTGCTTTGGCTAAGCCCACTTCATCATTTGCCTTTTCATATCTTTCAATTGCGATTTTGGCTCTTCGAGCCGCTTCTTCGTTTTGTCCCAGCCGTGCAAGGCTAACAGTGATGATGTAATCACTTTCATTGATGCCTTGCTCGTATTGAATGGATTTTGCCAGAGCATTTGCCTCTTGCGCCGTAGCCAGCCCAGCTCTATACTCTGCGTGGTCAATGGTTAAAACAGACGCAAGCTGATTTAAGGCATCGACTTTTTCTTGAAGGCTGTGAGCAGTTTCTATTTTACTTTTCAATTCACTCAGGTTGCTCATATACTTGTGCTTCAAGCAAAGGCAGTTCAAATGCAAATGTGCTCCCTTTCCCCAGTCCTTCTGATTTTGCCCACACTCTGCCGCCATGCATTTCGATAAGCTGCTTGACAATTGCCAAGCCCAAGCCAGTTGAAGATTCTCCGCCTGTGGGTTTGGCGGTCAGGCGCTGAAATTTTTTGAAGAGTTTTTCTTTTTCCTCTTCCGAAAATCCCTGCCCTTCATCTTTTACTTCGCACACGACATGTTTATCTCTTCGGTAAATGCGCACTTCAATTGCTTTGCCGCGCGGCGAGTATTTGATAGCATTGCTAATTAGGTTATCGATTGCTTCTCTTAGCCGTTCTTCATCCCCTTTGACCCAACATCCATACTCGATTTGGCTTGTGAGGCGCTGTTCTTTCTGTTCAGCGCGCATCGATGCAATTTCCACCAGCAGGGCGCCTAACTGACCAACATCTACTGGGCGCATGTTGAGCTGGACTCTGCCGCTTTCAATTGTCATGTTGTTGAGCAACCCTTCAATAATGTGATGCATTCGATAGGCGAGGTCTTTGATGAGAGAAAGAAATTGTGTTTGTCTGTCGCCTATTGATGAATTTGGGTCAAGCAACATATCGGCAAAGGTCATAATCGAGAAGAGCGGGTTTTTCAGGTCATGTGCGGCGATGCCCAGTAGCTCAGTTTTGAGTTGATTGGCTTCTTCGAGGGCTTTGTTGGCTTTGGCAAGTTCTAAGTTGCGCATTCTTACAAGCTCGGCTTCACGCTGTGCTTTTTCCACTTCACGCTCAATGGTGATACGCCGAATGCGTTTGCTGGCTTCTTCTCCAAAGACTTTCTCTTTGACACTGTGAAAGGCTCGGTAATGCTCCAAGGCTTTCTTCAAATCCCCTATGGTTTCAAAAATCTCCGACAACGCCAAGTGATAGCTGTATTCCAAATCTTTTGCGCCGATTTCTTGAGCAAGGCTTAATGCTTGCTGAAAACGCTGTTCAGCTTTTTTGAAGTCGTTCAATCCACGATGCAGTGCGGCAACACAACTCAAACTCTCCGCTTCAAGTCGGCGGTCGCCCAACTCGCGTGCAAACTGCACACTCTGCATCATAAATGAGAGTGCATTTTCAGGGTCACCTAATGCGATATAGGCTTTGCCCAAATTCAGTAGCAGTAGCGTTTCTGTTCGGCGCAGTTGAGCAACCTCCGCTACCGTAAGTCCTTTTCTGAAATACTCCAAGGCTTGTTTTGCTTTTCCCATAGCAACATAGACTTCCCCAATGCGATTGAGCACACTGGCTTCAATATCCTGATTTTTGAGTGTCTGATTGATACTCAAGCTCTCCAAGAAGTATCCTAAGGCTCGGTCATGCTCGCCAAGCTGTTGATAGATTGAACCAATGTTCATGATTGTTGTTATCTCGCCGCTTTTGTCATCAATCCCTTCGTAGAGCGTCATGCTCTGGTCATAATAGTAGAGCGCCTTTTCATAGTCACTTAGGTCTGTGTAGATGTTACCCAAGATGTTTAGCATTGAGGCTTTGCCTGATATGTCATTTATTTCTGTGAAGCGTTCTACGGCTTCAAGGGATACCGTAAGTGCTTCGCTATATTGTGAGAACATTGCCAAAAGAGCGCTCTTGTTACGCAGGCTATATGCGATGCCTTTGAGATAGTTCTCTGATTGTGCCAGTGCCAATGCTTCTTCAGCCAGCCGCATTGCCTGTTTTGGCTCGGAGTATTTTATTTCCCACGCCTGCGCATTGAGCGCATCTACTTGTGCAATTTTGCTTTCAGCAGTTTGAACTTGTTGTTCCAGCTTGTCGGTGTTCATTTATGTTTAGCTGTTTTTACTTTTCTTGAAAGCAGTAATCACCATGTTGCGACATATGCTGTAGGAAAGTTGCCTTCACCGTCAGGCTGTGAAGAGCTTTCAGCAAGGTGCTTTCAGCAAGGTGTTTATGCGCCTCGGGTATTTTCACTCTGAATTTATACTTCGTTGCCACAAAATTCTCTTATTTTATCGTTACCTTGTTCGTGAATGTGAGAAAGATGCGAGCTTTTGTCGGCATTTTTTTAGCGCCCTCGCTGCGTGCGGCGGTGCAAAGTTTTTGCGATGAGCTGACGGCAGCATGTCCGAGTGCTAAGACGGCAATCAAGTGGGTTGAGCCAGAGAACTTTCACCTGACGCTGAAATTTTTAGGCAATGTGCCGTCAGCGACCCTTCCAGCACTTACACAAGCGCTTCATGAAGCGGCAAGTTCAGCCTTCGAGATTAGTTTTGGTCAGGCAGATGCTTTTCCCTCACTTTTACAACCGCAAACTCTTTGGATTGGCGTGCAGGATGGTCAGCAACACCTGTCCGCACTTGCTGAACGCATTCAGGTTCAACTTGATGCGATTGGCTTTCCGAAAGATGCTCGCCAGTTTTCTGCTCATCTTACCATTGGTCGCATGCGACAGGGTCGCACAGTGAGCGGTCTTGGCAAAGTTGTCAAAGCCTTAGCGCCTTCATTTATCGGGCGCCAGCGTGTCGATTCTTTTGCCCTGATTGAAAGTTGCCTTACGCCCAAAGGTCCGATTTACACTTCGCGCGCCACTATTGCACTTACAAGCAACTCATCCTTGTAGAAGCACGGCACAAAGGTTATCTTTGTCTAACACGACGAGTGGTCCCTTAGCTCAGTTGGTCAGAGCAGGCGACTCATAATCGCTTGGTCGCAGGTTCAAGTCCTGCAGGGACCACACTTTCCACAGTCTTCTTTTTCTGATAGAAACTTTCCCGACTCTTGTCATACCTTGGCATAGCGTATCTACTTTTTCATTTCATAAGCATATACTCAATTGCTCTGACTTTTTAATGCTAATTTCATTTTGCAATAACACTTCTGTAACAGCCTCGCCCTATCTTTGCGCCTGAATTGTCAAGGCTATGTGTCTCTCGTCTCTTTTGAAAAAACCCTTGTTCATTCCTCCTTCTTCGTGTGCTCTAATCGCTCACACTCTAAGTGGGTGCTGTCAAAAAACCGCAAAAGAGAGCGAAGCACCATGCCTTGACGATTTGATAATGCCTTGCAAATTCATCACAAATAACTAAT
Source organism: Candidatus Thermochlorobacter aerophilus (assembly GCA_002794105.1). Lineage (GTDB taxonomy): Bacteria > Bacteroidota > Chlorobiia > Chlorobiales > Thermochlorobacteraceae > Thermochlorobacter > Thermochlorobacter aerophilus. Next base: position 58,873 of record PHFL01000008.1, read on the forward strand.
AAACACAACGACAAACATGCCAAGAACACTTTTATTCAGCGCGCTCTCTTGCCTTTTGTTAGGTGGAATGATTCTTTCAGGCTGCCGCAGCAATACCAGCGACAGCGGCTCATCTACTTTAGTTGAGTTTCGCCAGTATTCGGTGACACCAACTTTTGTTACTCGCCTTGCCAGCGGGGTTCAGGCTTTCACGCTTATCAGCAGCGACGACACACTTCGTGAGTCTCCAAACTTTGTTTTCGGCGGCATGGCTGATGGCGCTGGGCTTCTTAGAAATCCCGATGGCACCTTTACTTTTGTTTGCAACCATGAAGATAACTTTGCAGTGTCTCGAGTAATACTTGACCAGACTTTCCGTCCGGTGCGCGGCGAATATCTCATGACCTCAAATGATGGGCTCTATCGCTTGTGCTCCGCCACCATGGTTACGCCTGAAATCCATGGCGTTGCCCGTCCGCAGTTTATCACTTGCGGTGAGTCTGGGTTTGACTCGCAGATACACATTGTTGACCCATATGGGCGTCCAAGTGAAACAGACCGTATTCTCACCAGCTTCGGCTACTGGAGCGCTGAGAATGCCGTTACCCTTCCTAAGGGTACATATCCGAACCGTACAGTAACTCTCATTGGCGATGATGATTTTGCCAACGGCGGTGAGCTGGTTATGTACGTTGGACAAGGCACGGGCAACTTTGACAACGGCAAGCTTTATGTTGCTCGCCGTAAGAACAGCACTAGCACCCGTGAGCGCGATATGGTTGTCGGTCAAACCTACCCCATTGAGTTTGTAGAAATCACAAATGCGACCACTCGTCCTGCGGCTGAATTCAACAGCGAATCTCGCCGTCTGAATGCGTTGCTGTTTGGTCGCGTTGAAGACATTGATTATCGCAAAGGTTCGGATGCTGCTGCACGCGAACTCTATTTCTGTGTTACAGGTCAAGCATGGGGTGGCAACCGCAATGCGAACAACGACCGCACCATGTATGGCAGAGTCTATCGCCTTATGCTCGATGCCAATAACCCGCTTGAAGGAACGCTTGAAGTTATCTTTGACGGCGATGATATTAACGGTCCTGCCCGCGAGTTCATGAATGTCGATAATATCTGCGTGACCGAGAATTACGTCTACATTCAAGAAGATGCCAATCGCTATCGTCCGAACAGCGGTGAGCTTACTGGCGTCAGCACCGTCTTTGATGCACAGCGTCAAAATCATGATGCCCGTATCTACCAATGGAGAATTGGCTCACCGACCAGCACTCTGTCCGTGTTCATGGAAGTTGGACCGATTCGCGATGGCGGTGCGTTGCAACGCAAGTATATTGCGCCCATTAACACAGATGGCAGACCTACTAACTGGTTTGTCGGCTCTGACGGACGCTTTGCTATTGGCGAGTGGGAGTATGGCGCCATGATTGATGTCTCCAACGAAACAGGTCGTCCCGGCACTTTCCTTGTGTGCGTGCAAACTCACACTTGGAGACAAGGTGGTCAAATCCCCGGCAGAGATTTCCGCAATCCTGACCGAGGCACACTTCCTGCCGCTCAAGGACCGACAAACCTTGGCGAAGGTAGCTATGTGCTCATTCTTACCAATGTGCCACGCTAAGCATATCGCACACACGAAAAGTATCAGAACCACGCAAAGAGCCGCATGCCAGATGCGGCTCTTTTCATGCTCAAACAAACTTCCTAAAGTTTTTTCAATATGCGTTACGCTGTAAAGTTTGTCGCTATTCTGTGCATTTTCTTTGTGCCTTTCATCGGCTGTAAGCAGCAAGCCCCTGAGACTTCGCAAGAACTTGCCGAGCTTGCTGTAAAACCCCTTTTCATCAAAAACTTGAGCGAGTTTGAACGCTCACTTGCCGTGCTCGATTCACTGATTGCTCAAGCAAAGGAGGATTCTTCCCATGCCAAGGCGCTGCAAGAAGCATTCAAACATGCTCGTCTGGCTTACAAACGCATGGAATTTCTTTTGGAGTATTATGCCCCTTCCACTTCGGAGGCAATGAACGGTCCTGCTTTAGAAGAGGTCGGCGAAGAATACAAGATTGAACAGCCCACTGGTTTTCAAGTCTTGGAAGAATTTCTTTTCCCCGAAGTTGATTTCAGCTCGAGAGAAGCTATGCTTGCGCAGGTCAAAATCATGCGGTCTCTTTGCAAACGCCTCGATGGGCTTATCATCAAAAAGCCACTGACCGATAATCGCATCCTTGATGCCATGCGTCTGGAAATTGCTCGTGTCATCACGCTTGGCATCACCGGCTTTGATTCTCCTGTGGCACTCTACTCCATTCACGAAGCCAAGGCGGCTTTGGAAGGACTCGCCGAAGCGTTTGCGCCCTACACCAAAGCACTTGAAGAGAAAAATCCTGCATACGCGCGTCAGCTTGACACACTTTTCTCAAAGGCTATTGCGTATTTGGCAACATACGCACACAGCTTCGACAGCTTTAACCGTTTGGAGTTTATCGTAGATTTTGCCAATCCACTGAGTCGGGCGCTTTTTGATGCTCAACTTGCACTTGGTATTCCGATTCTTCAAACCGAGCGCGTCTTTCGCACCACTGCTAAAACACTCTTCGACCATGATGCGCTCAACCCGCTGGTCTATACACCCAACTATCAAGACTCCCTGAATCCGAAACAAGTTGAACTTGGTCATCTTCTCTTTTTTGAGCCGCTGCTGTCCATAAACGGAAAGCGGTCTTGTGCATCATGTCATCAACCTGAAAAAGCTTTCACTGATGGTTTGCCTCGCGCCCTTACGCTGACTGGCAACGATAAAATTTTGCGTAACACCCCCACTGTTATCAATTCTGCCTATCAAGCCAGTTCTTCCTACGACCAAAAAACGGTCTATCTCGAAGACCGTGTGCGCTTCGTGGTTCATAGCCCAGACGAAATGAATCATTCTCTGGATTCTGTCGCCAAAATTCTTGCGCAAAGTGAAGACTATCGCATGCGCTTCAAAGAGGCTTTTGGTGGTGAGAATGCTGTAACTGCAGAGCATATTGTCAGTGCAATTTCAAGTTACATGCGCTCACTTAGCTCATTCAACTCACGCTTTGATGAGTATATGCGCGGCGACAAAACCAAGATGAATGCACAGGAACAGCGCGGATTTAACCTTTTTGCAGGAAAAGCCAAGTGCGCAACCTGTCACTTTATCCCGCTCTTCAATGGCACAGTGCCGCCCACCTTCCAAGAGACCGAAGCTGAAGTGATTGGCGTGCCCAAAGAAGCCAAGTGGAAACAAGCTGAAATCGACCCCGACATTGGCAAAATGGCAATCAATGGCATTGAACTCAATAAGTATATGTTCAAGACGCCTACGCTACGCAACATAGAACTGACTGCGCCTTACATGCACAACGGCGTCTACAAAACGCTCGATGAAGTGATGCGCTTCTACAACATGGGCGGCGGCAAAGGTATCGGCATTGATTTAGCTAACCAAACTCTGCCACCCGATACACTCGGCTTAACTCAAGCAGAAATTCAAGACATCATCGCCTTTATGAAAACCTTAACCGATACTACTGGTCTGACCCAACGACCACGCTCGCTGCCAAAATTTTCCAATGATGTGTTGAGTAGCAGAATGGCTGCCAGCAAATACTAAGGTGAAATGGCATGCTTTCAGCACGGGCGTTGTCGCATATTGACTTTGAGATGCTCATGTAAATGAGACAATCAAATCGCCGTTGCTCTCCTGTGTAAAGTTGAATGCTCTCAGAGCGTTCTGCGCTGGTCCTTCGCGCACTTCACCTTGCTGTGAAAAGCGAGAGCCATGGCACTGGCATTCCCATTCTGAATTTTTGAAAATCATGTTGCTACATCCTGCATGAGTACAAAAGCGCGAGAGCACGATGAAGCTGCCCTGAAAGCGTGTTATGCTAATATCGGAGCGCGTATCGCTTGGCGGCGGTCTTTGTCCGTCATAGTTGAGAAATAAAGCTTCTCCGTGCTGCGGCAAAATAGCGTGTGGCACACGAATTGACAGTATGGCTGGCGCACTCTCTGGCGAAAACTGCGATTCATTGCCACTTTTATCAACGGCGGTTACTTTGTAATACCAAATCTGACCAGCTCGAACTGCGGTGTCTTTCCATGCAGTAACATTGCTACTTACGCTCCCTGCTTGCTCGAAACCACTTGCTGGAATCAAGCTGCGGTAAATCCGATATGCCTGCAAATCGCTGATGGGACTACCATCGCTATTGGTTGTTACCGCTGCCCATGATACTTTTATCCAGCTCAAAGACCCCTCCACGCGAATTGAAGTTGGCGCCGCCGGAGCAAGCTTATCGAGTGCAGTAGGATTCAGGCAGGATTCTAAAGTAGCACCGAGTGTTAGCACCGCCGCGGTTTTTAGAAATGCTCGCCGTTTCATTTTTTTCGTGCTGTATTGATGCAAGAAATTTTCATTCCAAACTGCTTTCTATGACCTTTTCACACGAGGATTGGCAACAGCTTCAACATTTGCGCGCGCAGTTCTTAGACCGGCGCGCCGGTCATTTAGACTACTGGACTACCCCGCGAGTGCTTGAGCTCTATGAGCATACCTTTGCGCAGCGCATCGCATGGAAATGGCAACATGTTTTGGCAGAACTTCTCCAACTTCGCTGGCAACCGCCTGCACTTCCGCTCTTAGACTGGGGCTGTGGCACAGGCATCGCCGCACGCACGTTTCTTCGTTACTTCCACTCATCTTCCGTAACGCTTTACGACCGCTCGACACTTGCCCTAAAATTTTCTCAAGAAAAAATTCGTTCTGAATTTCCCCACATCACACTCTTGCCTTTTGATGAGCGCACGTCATTTTGCGGCATCGTGCTACTTAGCCACATCATCACCGAGCTTAGCGACTCTGCACTGGATACGCTGCTTACTCAACTTCGTTCTGCTGCCGCTATTCTCTGGGTGGAATCGGGCGACCGCTACGCCAGTCGCAAACTGATTGAGGTTCGCGAAGCATTGCGGACATCGTTCCACATTGTGGCGCCTTGCACGCATCAAGGCGCGTGTGGATTGCTTCTACCAGAGCATCGTGCGCATTGGTGTCATCATTTTGCCAAACCGCCTCAAGAGGCTTTTACTCAAGCCCGCTGGGCAGACTTCAAAGCACATTTGGGCATTGACCTTTCCGACCTGCCACTTTCATACCTCGTTTTGGATAAGCATCCAATTCATGCGCTATCTTCCGACACGGCACGGCTTATCGGTCGAGCTCGACTCTACAAGGGGTATGCCTTGCTTCTTGCTTGTTCAGCGCATGCTCTTGGCAGAGTATCGCCTTACGGCTCGCAAGTTTCCCGAGGCTTATCGGCAGATGAAAAAGCAGGAATTTCATACACTTTTTTCTATGCAAAGCCAGCAGCGTGAAATTACTCGCCTCGAGCCTGTCCATGTTTCTCCAAGCGACGACAAGGCGTAACTTGCTACCGATGAGCCAGAACACTTAGGCTCTGGGAAATTCTCATGGTTTGCTCACGGCTGAAGGTTTTGCAATGGTTTTACGCTTATTTTGTGCTGGTACTGGCTCCAGTTCAATGTCGCCCAAGAGCTCTCCGATGACTTTGGCTTCCATTCGCCGATTTTTCGCACGTCCGATTTCCGTGTCGTTTGAGGCGATTGGCTCGTTTTCACCAGCGCCGCGCACAGTGAGCCGTCTTTTGGCAATACCGTTTTTCACCAAGTAGTCTCGGACAGCTTCTGCCCGCTTGAGTGAGAGCCAGAGGTTATAGAGTTTGCGTGCGTTTTCAAATGCCACTTTGCGTTTGAGAAATTGCTCTTCAGATTCTGTGGGTTGCTTGGGCTTTAGCTTGCCCTTACCTGTATTGTCAGTGTGCCCTGAAATTTCCACGATGAACCTTTCGCGCTCCTTTGTTTTGAGCAGCGCAATGAGTGTATCCAGCTTCGGACGTTCTGTATCTAAGATTCGGTATTTGTTTAGCTCAAAGTTGATGCGAATGAAAATTTTATCGCCGATTTTGCTGAGTGGTGGTGGAGGTGGCGGTGGAGGTGGCGGCGGAATCTCGCGCTTCGGATTGACTCTGACATGCGCCGCCGCCACCAATTCACCATAACGATTTTTTGCCGTGAGGATGTAGGTTGTCGTGTGTTGCGGCTTAATCACTTGTGCGCCTTTGAGTGGCACTTCGCCTATGTCTGGTTCAATTCTGACTTGCTCGGCATCGAGGGTTGTCCAAATCAGCATGGTTGAATCGCCTTGCTCAATGCTATTGCGTGCTGCCAGAATTTCAATCATGGGCAAGGCTTCACGAGCAATGACAGGCGCATAGAAACGCTCTGGCGGCAATTGCTCTATGGGTCTAAGCAAGCGAAACCGAACCCCCAAACTTGCTGAAAATTGCCGTGCCGAATTGAACGAGAAAAAGCTTAGCGCATCGCGTGTGCTGATGTCAAATGTGGCTTCAGGCGTATCGAAAGAAAGTCCTAACGAGAGCGCTATGGCTTCATTGCCGCCAAGTCTCAATCCTGCACGCAGTGGTAAATTCGGCACGCCTCGCCATTCTGCACCAAGGGCAACCAGCGGTGTTGTGGTGTTGCCAAAATTGGAATTGATGCCCTGCACCCAATCCAGCATCACTACCATCGGAATGTCGGCAAACGACCTTAGGTCCCACGCTGCGCCCAGACGTATGAGCGACGGCAGCGCCACACTAAATGGCAACACACTTGGCAAGGTGTGTTCAATGGCTTTACGCAAGCTATCGACCTCACGCTGTGTTTTTTGGTCATCAAATGGGTCAGTAAAGCCAGTAAAACTCACTACCGTGTCTGCCAGCCTCTGATAAGCCGTTGAGCCGCCAAATGATAGGCTACCCAGGTTCATCACAGAAATTCCCAAGTTCACCCCGCGATAGACTTCTGCCGACACACCTACATCTGCGGCAAAACCACTTCCGACCACATCTGGTGTCAGAAACGGTGGGATTCTCTCGGGCGCCGCAGCACGCCACTGATAATTCAACTGGCTGGCTAAGCTATCTCCAGTTTGCGACGTAAAAATTGCGGTTTGATTATCAAGATGCACAAATGCAAACGATTGCACATATTTGAGCGCAATGCCGGCATAAAAATTTTTGATAGAGACGCTCTCTGGCAGGTTGAATTTGCGTGCGTATGCCAGTGTGTAATCGCGGTGCCACCACCCTCGCCCATTGCTGCCGCGCGATTCAATGTTCTGTCCCAGCAGATTGGAGTTGCCGTTGAGCGTAAAATCAAGGTATGGTTTTGCAATGCTAAACCGTGTGCCAATATGGTCACGAATGGCAAAGCCGAATGCGCCAACTTGCTCTGAGACATTGAACGCCGCGCCAAAGAGTTGAACGCTTACCCCTACATTGACTCGCCATGCTTCAGGCACGAGCGCTAAAATTTCCGCTTTATCTTGCGCCGTCCAAAATGTCGTTGTGCGCGGCGCTGGCACATTGCGACTTTCTCGCCCTAAGAAGCGATTGTAGTTATCAATACTAAACGCATTGTTTTGCAACGCTAAACCAATGGGGAAAACGGAAAAACTCAATCTCCGCTCATGGAACTCGTAGGCTGCCAGTCGTGCAGGATTGAGGTCAAAGCCGGGGATGGCGCCAAAGTATGCCGAGCCAGCACCACCGACCGACATACTCAAAGCGTTGTCGACGCTCACCTGTGCATTGAGCGTCAGAGCGATGCAGCAGGCACAGAACCATATCAAAGAGAATCGTAGCAAGCGCATCACAAGTTAGAGATTGCCGTTGTGCCGTATTAGCTCTCACCTTTCAGTTGTTTAGAGAGTTACTCGGTCTAAATCGCCCGTTGCCAGCAATTGGGACGCTTGCGCCAATATAATGCAATCACTTTAAGCGATAAAACCTCATCCTTTCTCTTAGCAAGTTAGAGCCTGACTGCAGCAGCAGTGTCTTTGTATGGCACCAATTAGGATGATGGGTTAGTTGCAATCTCGAGTTGGAATGGCATTTGCACCAGTGTAGAGGCTTGAAGTTTCAGCAGATGCTCAGCAGACAGCATGACGCGCTTTGCCAGCCAATCCATAAACCCCGGCGAATCGTTGAGACATGGAATATACTGCATGGGGTAACCTGCAGCACGCACTTGCATGACCGCTTCAAGGTCTGCCTCACTGTTGTCGGCTAAAAATCCAAACGGGAAGACTGCGACTTCTTCAATGCCTTCTGCTCGGAATTCTTCCAATGCGCGCTCTAAGGTTTGGGGCATCCATATTCCGCCGAATTTGTGATTCATGGCGCCCAGCTTGATGCTTGCAAAGCGATTGCGCGTATCGTGCTCAATTGCAGTTTTGAGCCGTTCGTAGAACATCAGCGTTTCCTTGTAGCCTGTGTTGATTTTCAGTTCTCTGCCTTTTGTGTCCTTAATGAGCGTGCCATGCGCCACCAATGCCAAACCGACTTTGCGTTCCTGACGCCGCTCATACTTTTCAAATATGCGATTGACACAGAGCTTGATAAACTCTTCATTGTTCCAGAGATGTTTGATGACGCGCACGCGTTCAAAGACGCTATCGCCGAAGTGCTCCAGCGCCAGCGCGCATCCCACGCCGCATGCAAATTCCGACTCAATGGGAATCATGGGAATGACAATCACGGCATAGCACGACCTTTTGACTTCGTTGAGCACATCTTCGTAATACGGCTTGGTGAAGTAGTAGGCATCGCGAACCACAAACTCCACATTGCGTCCTGAAAGCTGTTTAACCGTCTCTAATCTTTTTGCCAGTGCTTGCGTTTGTGCACGGTTGATTTGTGCCAGCTTAGGTTGGTAGCCAAGTTTTTTCCATTCTTTTTTTCGGCGCAGGCTACGCAGCAGGGCAATAAATGCTTTGAGTGGTAGGGGCAAAGTGGCAATGCGAGAGGTAATCAGCTGCAAAATTCGCCACGAACTCGGATAGAGCGAGCGTAAAGAAAGTTGCTCCACTTCCCCATATGTAACGACGAGAACAGCAATTTTGTATTTCATCTTTTGGAGTTTACTGCATTGATAACTAAACCTGCAAGCCTATTGTGCAGGGTGTTTTGAGTTAAACCACCTAACTAAACGTCTATTTTACACTTTTAATTTCTTTTCTTGCTTGAAATTCATGCTCAGGGCGATTAGCGTCCAGAACGGCTTTTGAGTTTCGCTTGGCTTCTATGTATCTTGCTTAAAAAATGAATCCACCTTTTAACATTCGAGGAGAGTCACTATGAACGGTTTTGTACCTCTTGAGCAAGTCTCATTTCCTCCTGCCGCTTCTTCTAAGCCCAAACGACGCAAGCGCTGGTTACTTATTCAGCCAAAGAGCCGCACCAATTTAATGGTTGATTCAGGAAAGGTTAGCATCCCACTCAATCTTATGATGGTTGGCACGCTAGCGCAGAAGCATTTTGATGTCGATTTTATTGATGAGCGCATCGGCGACAAGGTGCCCGAAGATTTCTCACCTTACGACGTAGTCGCTATTACGTCGCGTACGCTCAATGCCACAAGAGCTTATCAGATTGCTGACGCAGCTTTGGCACAAGGCAAGCGCGTGATTTTAGGCGGCACTCATCCTACCATGCTTTTTGAAGAAGCCAAAGAACATGCCACCAGCGTCGTTTTTGGTGAGGTTGAGTCGGTATGGGATGCCCTGCGCCAAGATGTCGAAAACGACACCATGAAACCGCAGTATCGTGCTGGGGCGTTTAAGTCCATGCAGGAAATGGATAGACCTGATTTTAACATTGTTTTGCGCTCTCCAAATGCTAAAAATTATAGTTTTCGCATCCCTGTGCTTGCCACCAAAGGCTGTCCAGTCGGGTGCAATTTTTGCACCACGCCTACAATTTATGGCAAATCTTTCCGCACACGCGATAGCCAGAGAGTAGTTGAGGAAATTCGTTTTCATCAAGAGCGGCTGGGCAGAAAGGACATTCATATTTCGTTTATGGATGATAACATCAGCTTCAAACCTGCTTTCATGGAAGAATTGCTCCATGCCATGGTCGGTCTTGGCGCCAAATGGAACGCCAACATCTCTATGAATTTCTTGGAAAATCCACGCGTCGCCGAACTTGCCAAAGAAGCTGGCTGCGAACTTCTCAATATTGGCTTCGAGTCCACCACTCCCGAAACCATTAAGTACGTGCATAAGGGCTCCAACCGTATCAATCGCTACGACGCAGTCGTTGCTAATGTGCACAAACAAGGCATCGCGATTCAAGGTTATTTTATCTTCGGCTTCGACACCGACACCATGGCGAGTTTTCAAGGCACATACGATTTTATCATGCACAACCGCATCGAGTTTCCCGTCTTTACAATCGCTACGCCTTTTCCTGGCACACCATGGTTTGAAGAAATGAAACCACGCATTGAACATTTTAACTGGGATAAGTATGACACCTACCACTACATCTACAAGCCTGCAAAGATGGAGCGCGAAGAATTTCTGCGTGCGTTCATCAAAATTCAGCAGGAAGTCTACTCATGGAAGAATATCTGGTATCGTATGAAAGGCAAGTCGTTCAACTGGATATGGATGGTCAATGTGGCTATGCACTACTTTACACGGCGGCTCAAACCTGAAATGTTCCTTTAATGTTCTGTCCTTCAGATAGCTTCTATTGATTGTACATGCGTTCAGCACTCTTGGTCACTGGAATTGTAATCGCATTAGGTGCCTTTGTTGCTTTGCTTTCTACCTTGAGGGCAAAAGCGCAGGGCGGTATTCAGGCTGGTGCGATTTTTTTAGCCGTAGCAGTCATGTTTGGGCTGGGAGTAATTTTTCTTGCCCTTGTGATTTAACCTTGCTTCCTAACACATGAAGACCCTTACCAGAGCATAGCTATTCTGTGCACTTCTTTGCGTTATCCCGAACGCTTTTTCTGTCATTCCGGCGTCAGCGAGGAATCCAAGCGTGGATGCTTCGCTCCGCTCAGCATGACAGGTAGGACACGCAAACCTTCTTTCGGTCGTTTCGTGCATTTCTCTGTCATCCCGAA
>PHFL01000009.1:0-2883 GCA_002794105.1 Candidatus Thermochlorobacter aerophilus
CGTCGCATCGAACGGCAATCGCAATCGCATCGCTGGGGCGAGCATCAATTTCTTGAACAACGCCCGACATCTCGCAAACGACCTTCGCATAAAAGGTCTCGTTCTTCAATTCATCAATAATGACTTCCGTAACCGTAATGCCGAACGTGTCTGTAATGCTTCGGACAAGGTCGTGTGTAAATGGGCGTGGAGCTTTGATATTTTCAAGCTTCAATGCAATCGCCTGTGCTTCAAAACTGCCAATGATAATCGGCAACTTCCGCTTACCACCGATTTCATGCAAAATGAGTGCATATGCGCCGTTGTTTTGCGGACTGGTCGACAGACCAAGAATATCAACTTGAACTTTTTTCATAGCAAAAAACGAGAGGAACTGTAATTAAAATTTTCAAACACTGACTAACAGTCGCAGTGATTCCACTGACGCGTTTAATGAAATCAATTTGAAGATAAAGCAAATGAAACAAAAACAAAACGTCTCCAACCAGCTTGCGTGCATCAATTTCACGTGACTTTTTCATTCGAGAAAACGCATGCAAAGCCTTATTTTCGGGACTGTTTTTCAAAAAAACTTTCAGCAAAACAATGAAGGGAAAATGGGTGGCAGTATGGGTTGTGCTGTGTTTAAGTGTCGCGTTACTGACGCGATGTTCCACTTCGAAAGACGCACTTCGCCCTGTCGCACAAAAAGGTAGAGCGGATTCGATGCGAGTGCGGGATTCGCTCGCTCTTTTGGCACAACGCGATTCGATAGAAGCCATCAGGCTCAAAGAAGCTGAACTGCGCGAAGCCGCTCGCAAGCGCAAAGGCAAAATCGCCGAAGCCAGTCGGCTGTACGACATAGCGTTAAGCCAAATCAACACAGCACTCGACTCCGCACGCCAATCGCTCGAACAAGTCTTCTCCCTTATCAACGAACTTGCCGAAAGCGACAAATGCGAAACCGATTCAACGCTCTGCGGCTTGGCGTTCTACGCACTTCAAACCTATCATCGATACATTCAGCCACTTGGAGCATTAGATAGCGATAATCCTGCTCTCGCTATTCATGAACGCCTATTCGGAAAAGTCGATGAAATCACAGTCGATGAAAGCAAGTTCTTGGGGTTCATTATGCCGAAAACGACCATTCCGTTGGAGCTTAATAACGAGGTGAAAAAATTTATTACGTATTTCAGCACGCGCCACAAGGAGTATTTCCAACGCTATTTGAAACGGGCGGAGTTTTACTTTCCAATGATTGAGCGCGTCATTGCCGAAGAAGGTATGCCGCCTGAAATTATCAATCTCGCCATCATTGAAAGCGGCGTAAATCCGCATGCGCGTAGTCGCGCAAACGCTATTGGCATGTGGCAGTTTATCAAGCCAACAGGAAAAGTCTATGACCTTGAAGGCAATCAATGGTTTGATGAACGGCGCAATCTTGAAAAATCAACCCGCGCCTCGATGCGATTTCTCAAAAACCTCTATGAAACCTACGGTGATTGGTATTTGGCACTTTCTGCCTACAATGCAGGGGCAGGGAAAGTCAATCGCGCTATCCAGCGGGCAAAGTCTAAAGATTTTTGGAAAGTGCGGAAATACCTTCGGCGAGAAACAAAAGAATACGCCCCACGTTTTGTTGCCGCTACAATTATCGCGATGAATCCTGAACGCTTTGGCTTTGAGCCGCTGAAATTCAAAGAGCCGATTCCGACGGTCAGATTTCCTGTGCCACAAGGCGTGTCACTTGCGACCATTGCCTATTACGGACGCATGTCGCTGGATACGCTCTTGCTTCTCAATCCTGAACTTATCAAAGGCATGACGCCTCCGGCATATGAGAACTATCCATTAGTGATTCCCGCCGATAAACTCAACGACCTTGAAATTGGGCTGACACACTTGCCACCTTCTGAACGCCGATATTTCATTGCTTACAAAGCCTGCGGCGGCGAATCCGTAAAAGCCTTAGCGAAAAAACATCAAGTTGATGCCCAGCAACTTTACGCCTTCAACGGATTGAAAAGTTGGAAACTCCAAAAAGGCGCAGTCGTGATGATTCCTGTGAATGCCGAAGAAGCAAAAAACTATTCATTTTCAAGAGCCGATTTAAGCGACGATAGCGCAAGTGCGATGCGATACGGACGCCAATACAGACGTATGAAGACTTACAAACAATCAACCGCAACGGCTTCCCGAAAAAAACGCAGGTAACTGCACCAAGCATTTGCAACGAACAAATGCGTGTGTATATTCACTGGCAATTATCACGTTCAAAGTTTCAATAACCTCTTCCAATGTTTTTTCTATGGCAAGCGTCGTTCTACGCAACGTCGAGAAAATCTATGAAGGCGGTATCAAGACCGTGCATAACTTTAATCTCACTGTCAACGACAAAGAATTTGTAGTGTTGGTTGGTCCTTCGGGCTGTGGTAAATCAACCACGCTACGCATGATTGCAGGATTAGAAGAAATTACATCAGGCGAATTGCTGATTGATGGCGAAAAAATGAACGACGTGCCGCCCAAAGACCGTGATATTGCGATGGTGTTTCAGAACTATGCACTCTACCCACACATGTCGGTCTTTGAAAACATGGCATTTGGATTAGAACTGCGAAAGTTTCCCAAAGATGAAATCAAGCGTCGTGTCGAAGAAGCCGCACGCATTCTCGGATTAACCCAATACCTTGACCGCAAACCCAAAGCCCTTTCAGGTGGACAGCGTCAGCGCGTTGCACTTGGCAGAGCCATTGTTCGAAAGCCCAAAGTCTTTCTCTTCGATGAGCCACTTTCGAATCTTGATGCAAAAATGCGTGTTCACACGCGCACCGAAATTTCACGCTTGCACAAAATGCTTGGCTCAACGATGATTTATGTAACGCACGACCAAGTCGAAGC
>PHFL01000009.1:8633-10148 GCA_002794105.1 Candidatus Thermochlorobacter aerophilus
CATTAAACTTTCAGGCGGACAGCGTCAGCGCGTTGCCATCGCACGTGCGATTCTCAAAAATCCCGCAATCCTCATTTTAGATGAAGCTACCAGTTCGCTCGACTCTGAATCGGAAAAATTGGTGCAAGATGCGCTCGAAACCTTAATGCAAGGGCGCACGTCGTTTATCATTGCCCATCGACTTTCTACGGTGCGCACGGCTGATAAAATCATCGTGGTTCAACAAGGAGAAGTGGTAGAAGTCGGCACGCACGAAGAACTCATTGAGCGCGAAAACGGCGTATATCGAATGTTCTCCGAACTGCAATTCGATTTGGATTAACTCCGTCTTACATCGCCATTAAAAACCCCTTTAACGCGGAAAAATCATTGGTCAGTAAAACCGATTGCTTCGGCTTTTGCAAGGCTTGTGCCAAGCGTTCAGGAACGGCAGGAGGTTTTAAGCCAGCTTGCTCAATCGCATCAAGGAACTTTGCAGGGTGCGCTGTTGCCAACACAATGCCCACATGATCACTTCCCACTTGCTTGCGATAGTGTTCCAAACCCAAATAGCCAATCGCAGTATGCGGTTCGGCGATGTATTCGTAACGGCGATAAATCTCGCGCATGCCTTCCAAAGTTTCAGCATCAGTGAAACTTGCGCCATAAATATCTTCACGCATTTTTTCGACAGAGCCGTAGAGCGCAAGCATTCGCGCAAAGTTACTCGGATTGCCCACGTCCATTGCATTTGAAAGCGTTTGGAGCGATGGCTTCGGCTCAAAGATTCCGCGCTCTAAATACTTCGGCACAATGTCGTTGATGTTAGTTGCGGCGATGAATTTTGAGACTGGCAAGCCGATGTGTTTTGCGAAAAGTCCCGCCGTGAGATTGCCGAAGTTCCCGCTTGGCACAGAAAAGATGAGCGGCTTTGAAAGAACGCTATGATGCAACTGCGAATACGCACGAAGGTAATAGAACATCTGCGGAATGAGCCGCGCAATGTTGATAGAATTGGCAGAAGAGAGTTGAAACCGCTCTCGTAAATCGGCATCAAGAAAGGCTTGTTTGACAAGACGTTGGCAATCATCGAACGTGCCTTGAATTTCAAGTGCAATCACATTGCCGCCAATCGTAGTAAGTTGTTGCTCTTGAATTTTGCTGACTTTGCCACTCGGATAAAGCAAGCATACTTTGAAGCCGTCCATTCCCAAGAAGCCGTGCGCAACGGCACTG
Organism: Candidatus Thermochlorobacter aerophilus; assembly: GCA_002794105.1. Lineage (GTDB taxonomy): Bacteria > Bacteroidota > Chlorobiia > Chlorobiales > Thermochlorobacteraceae > Thermochlorobacter > Thermochlorobacter aerophilus. Next base: position 9,849 of record PHFL01000009.1, read on the forward strand.
CCCGTATCGCCTGATGTAGCAACGAGAATCAAGGTTTCTTGTTTTGCATCGTGGAGAAAGTGTTTCATCAATCGTGCTAAAAAGCGTGCGCCAAAATCTTTGAACGCCAAAGTTTCGCCGTGAAATAGCTCAAGCATGAAGGTGCTTTGGTCAAGGCGAACTAATGGTGCATCGAAGTTGATAGCGTCCTCAATGATGGCTTTCAAATCGCGATTGAGCAATGCGCCTTGAAAGAGCGACTGCGCCGCCTCAAAAGCAATTTCCTGAAACGAGCGAATACGAGAGAGACGGAAAAAGTCA
>PHFL01000010.1:0-2012 GCA_002794105.1 Candidatus Thermochlorobacter aerophilus
CCTATAAAAAGCATAGAGGTAAATGAAAAAGGCGAGAAAAATTACACACTGTCGGCGCAAAGACTAGACCGCTCAGTGCGTTACCTTGCAGTCATTGACTTTCAAGCCGAGCGATTGGCAAACATGCGCTTCAAACTCAAAGTTATTGCGCAAAGTGGCAAAGAGACCAACGAAGTCGTCAAAGAGTTTGAAAATGCATGGATTGACATTCCTTTTGCACTCTACGACATCACGCTTGCAATTCGCTTAATGGAGTACATCTTGCCTGCGGAAGCCCTTAACGAAATGCAAAGTGGCTCTGCTGAAGAGCAGCGACGCAAGTTTTTAGACTACTGGAAAAAGCGCGACCCCACACCAGATACTGAATACAACGAGTTGATGGCAGAATACTACCGACGAGTCGATTATGCCTTTTTCAATTTCTACACTCCACGCGAATTTGGCTGGCGCACCGATAGAGGCAAAACCTACATCCTGTATGGTGAGCCCTCAAGCATCACGCGCGAATTTCCCGTCAATCGACCTACGCAAGAAATTTGGACATACAATGAAATCAAAAAACGATTTATCTTTGCCGACAGAACCAACACAGGTAACTACGAACGAATTGCTGAAGAAGACCTACCTTAGAACATAAATTAGAGAACATTAAAGCTGTGAGGACATGAACGAAGTATTTACTTACCCACAAACTCAGCCCACACTTTGGTTGGAAAATTATGCTACAATTACTTGGCTGCTATCAATGTTAATGCTAGCTGTTGCATGGGCATTATTTTTCCGCTATGGTAACTTTCGGTATGGCATTGATATAGGTTGCTTGGTGAAGACTATCCTGATTATTGGAGCTACTACCCTTGCCTTTGGTTTCCCAATGATGTATAACACCAAATTCTATGCAGAGCATGCACATGAAGGAGATAAGATTATTCTAACGGATAATGAAGTAGTGTATGAGACGCGTAATGGTAAACGTAAAGCCCTCAAGTACAGCGATATTCAACGCATTTACCGCGAACCGCTCACATACAATCCACCAAAGAGCTATCACATCATCGGTTTGATTGATTCCATGCGCGTCGACTCTATCAGTGTCAAGGAAAACTTGCCTAACTTTGAAAGGTTCCTACAACAGCTGTCAGAAAAAACAAATCGCAAAATCGAACGCTCAATCTAAGAAAAACCTTGCTAGACCAGCACCGCATAGCACATGCTGCGCTAACACATTACTCCATAGGTAAGTATGTGCAGAGTTACGATGAAATTGATTCAACCAACACAGAAGCTTTTCGGCAAGCGCATCTGCCCGACGGTGCTGTGCTGACTGCAGAATTTCAAAGTCAGGGCAGAGGACGCATCGGCAAAACATGGCACGCCGCAAAAGGCAAAAATCTCTTGTGCTCAATTGTACTGCACCCAAAGTGTGAAACCGCTCGCTTGGGACTGCTTTCACTAATGGCTGCGGAAGCTGTGGCGCAAACCGTCGAGCAACTGACACAACAGCCGACTGAAATCAAATATCCAAACGATGTGCTGGTTGCAAGTAAAAAAATTGCTGGTATTTTGGTCGAAGCGCGCAGCAGTTCCACAGAAACGCATACAGCTGTCATTGGCATCGGACTGAATGTCAATCAAACCGTGTTCAATAAAGGCTTACATGCCACTTCACTCAAACTGCTGACCCAGCAAGAGTTTGACCGCACCGATGTGCTCATCACGCTCCTGAAAATTTTGGACACCAAGTATCAAGCCTTTTTGCAAGGGCAGAGCGCAGAACTGCTGAACGCATGGAAGGCACGCTGCACCATGCTGGGTAAAGTGGTGGTCTTTCGACACAAAGGCACGATATGCACTGGCAGAGCGATTGATGTCGATGAAGTCGGCTATCTGTGGATTGAATCAGAGGGTAAATCTGTGCGCTATGCCCAAACGGAGGTCAGCGATGTGCGCTACTAAGCCAATGCTGGCGCTGGATATTGGCAATACCCATAGCACACTGGCAGCGATAAGAA